>NZ_CP015405.2:4242500-4842500 GCF_001689125.2 Blautia pseudococcoides
TTTTTGTCATCCTTATCCTTCTTCACCAGATTGTAAATAGCATAAACCAGTTCATAGCCATTAAAATTCCCCAGGGATTCGCACTTGGTGAAGTTTACCTCTGATGCACCATAGGCCTTAAACTGTTTCATATTATACTTTATTTCCTGCGTGATCTCATCCGCACATTTTTTGTCAGGGTCCTGGCCGAGGCATTTCTTTGCTGCCTCGGTATCCCCTTTCTGATATGCATTTACAATAGATTTTGTAACACTCTCCGGTGATTTTGTGCTTACCTTAACGCCGCATCCGCTCAAAGAAAATATAAGCATTATCACCAAAGCGCAACATAGAAGCCCTTTTAATCTACGCATTTTACTCTCCTTGGTTCTCTTCTGTCTGGGAATCTGCCTCTGCGGATTCCTCACCTTCACTTTCTTCCTTCTCTCTTACCTTCGCAATGCTGGCTACCGTCACTCCCTCGTTCAGGTCCATAAGCTTTACTCCGGATGTTATTCTGCCCAGAATGGAAATTGCACTGCACTCCAGGCGGATGACAATTCCCTCTGTTGTGATCAGAAGAATATCATTTTCCTCATTGACCGCCTTTACCCCGATCACGTTTCCTGTCTTCTCTGTGATCTTATAGCATTTAACACCTTTACCGCCTCTGTTTTGGCAGGTAAATTCTCCTATAGAAGTTCTCTTGCCCATACCATGTTCAGAGACTATCAGCAGATAATCTCCCTGGCAGTTGAGCTGCATACCAATAACTTCATCCTCTTCAAGCAGATTAATACCACGTACCCCCATAGATACACGTCCGGTCTTCCTAACATCTGTTTCGTGGAAACGGATACACTGGCCGAATTTAGTGATAAGAATAATATCTTTCTTATTATCAGTAAATTTGACTTCGATCAGCTCATCATCCTCTCTCAGGGCAATAGCTGCAAGACCTGTTTTCCGCACATTGCTGTAATCCTCAATTGGCGTTTTTTTCACAAGGCCGTTTTTCGTTGCCATAAACAGATAATTTCCCTGTTTAAATTCATTAATAGGAATCACCGCGGATATTTTCTCATCCGGCTGCAGGGAAAGCAGATTTATGATCGCAGTTCCCCTTGCTGTTCTGCTGGCCTCCGGAATCTCATAAGCCTTCATACGGTAAACCCGTCCCATATTAGTAAAGAACATGAGGAAATGATGTGTGGTTGTCATCAAAAGCTCCTCAATGTAATCGTCATCAATGGTACTCATACCCTTGATTCCCTTTCCACCCCTGTTCTGGCTGCGGAAATTATCAACGGTCATACGTTTGATGTAACCTAACTTTGTCATGGCAATGACTGTATTTTCCTTTGGAATCAGGTCTTCCATGGAAATATCAAATTCATCATAACCGATGGAGGTTCTTCTGTCATCCCCGTATTTATCGGAAATACCCAGGATTTCCTCACGAATAACGCGGAGCAGAAGGTTTCTGTCCGCAAGAATAGCCATTAACTCCCGGATCCTTTTCACCAGTTCATTATACTCGCCCTGAAGCCGGTCTCTCTCCAAACCGGTCAGTGCACGCAGCCTCATATCTACAATAGCCTGGGCCTGGGCCTCAGAGAAGCCAAATGCCTCCATAAGAGAATCCTTTGCCTGCTGTGTTGTCTTAGACGCACGGATAATACGGATCACCTCATCTATATGTTCCAGGGCTTTTAACAAACCCTCCAAGATATGTGCACGTTCCTGTGCTTTGTTCAGGTCATACTGTGTCCTTCTGGTCACAACATCTTCCTGATGGCGCAGATAATATTTGAGCATTTCCAGAAGGTTCATGACCTTCGGCTGATTATTCACCAGTGCCAGCATAATAACCCCGAATGTATCCTGAAGCTGGGTATGCTTGTACAGCTGGTTCAGGATGACATTGGCATTGGCATCTCTTCTCAGTTCAATACAGATACGCATACCTTCCCTGTTGGAATGGTCATTGATAGCCGTGATTCCATCAATTTTCTTATCCCTTACAAGTTCTGCCATCTTCTCTATCAGACGTGCTTTATTGACCATATAAGGCAGCTCTGTAACAATGATCTGGCTCTTGCCGCTGGGCAGTGTCTCTATGTCTGTAATTGCCCGCACTTTAACTTTTCCGCGGCCTGTACGGTAAGCCTCCTCAATCCCCCTTGTGCCAAGGATCATGGCTCCGGTTGGGAAATCAGGTCCTTTTATGATGGACAGAATCTCCTCCAGCTCGGTTTCCCTGTCCTCTTCAATGATGTTGTCAATAATTCTTACAACAGCAGAAATAACCTCCCTCAGATTATGGGGCGGTATATTAGTTGCCATACCTACTGCAATACCTGATGTACCGTTTACCAGCAGGTTTGGGTATCTGGAGGGGAGAACCAGGGGTTCTTTTTCCGTTTCATCAAAGTTTGGAGCAAAATCAACTGTATTTTTATTAATATCCGCCAACATTTCCATGGAAATTTTACTCAGGCGGGCCTCTGTATAACGCATGGCAGCAGCACCGTCACCATCCACAGAACCAAAGTTTCCATGCCCATCCACCAGAGGATACCTGGTTGACCATTCTTGTGCCATGTTGACCAAAGCTCCGTAGATAGAACTGTCACCATGAGGGTGATACTTACCCATTGTATCACCTACGATACGTGCACATTTTCTGTGAGGTTTGTCGGGGCCGTTGTTTAATTCTATCATGGAGTACAGTATTCTTCGCTGTACCGGCTTCATACCGTCCCTGACATCCGGCAATGCCCTGGATGCAATAACACTCATGGCATACTCAATGTAGGACTCCTCCATTTTTTTCTGTAAGTCCACTTCCTGGACTTTATCAAAAATATTATCTTCCATTTAGCTTCTCCTTAACTCCGCTTCCGTCGGCCGCTTATATATCCAGATTCTTAACATATTTTGCATTTTCTTCTATGAATTCACGTCTAGGCTCCACTTTATCTCCCATAAGGGTTGTAAATGTAAGATCAATTTCAGAAGATGCCTCTTCATCCATGGTAACTCTCAGAAGTATCCTGCGTTCCGGATCCATGGTTGTCTCCCAAAGCTGTTCTGCATCCATCTCTCCCAGACCTTTGTAACGCTGGATCCTGTTATTGCCGTCACGTCCGATTTCATTTAATATCAAATCCTGTTCTTTCTCAGAATAGGCATAAAAAACTTTCTTATTTTTCTCAATTTTAAAGAGAGGCGGCTGAGCCAGATATACATGGCCCTGTTTGATCAGCTCCGGCATAAATCTGTATAAAAACGTCAGCAGAAGAGTTGCAATATGAGCGCCGTCCACATCGGCATCTGTCATGATGATGATTTTTCCATAACGAAGCTTGCTGATATCAAAATCCTCGTGAATACCGGTTCCGAAAGCTGTGATCATAGCTTTGATCTCGGCATTGGCGTATATTTTGTCCAGTCTTGCCTTCTCCACATTAAGGATTTTACCTCTCAGCGGAAGGATCGCCTGTGTCGCACGGCTTCTTGCGGTTTTCGCAGAGCCCCCGGCAGAATCTCCCTCTACGATGTAGATCTCACATTTTGAGGGGTCTTTGTCCATACAATCTGCCAGTTTTCCCGGAAGTGACATTCCTTCTAACGCAGACTTCCTCCTTGTCAGTTCTCTGGCCTTTCTGGCTGCATCCCTGGCACGCTGGGAAAGTACGGATTTTTCTATGATTGTTTTGGCAACAGAAGGGTTCTGCTCCAGATAGATTTCAAGCTGGCTGCTCACAACATTGTCAACAGCCCCCCTGGCCTCACTGTTTCCAAGTTTCTGTTTTGTCTGTCCCTCAAACTGGGGGTCCTCAATCTTAACACTGATAATAGCAGTCAGACCTTCACGGATATCCTCACCGGAAAGATTTGACTCGCTTTCTTTTAAGATTTTATTTTTTCTGGCATATTCATTAAAGGTTTTGGTAAGGGCATTTCTAAATCCCACAATATGCGTGCCGCCCTCCGGCGTCGTGATATTATTTACAAAACCATAGGTATTTTCTGTATAGGAATCATTGTGCTGCATAGCTACTTCCACAACCACACCGTCTTTTGTCCCCTCAAAGTAGAGAATATCTTCATAGAGGGAGGAATTACTTCTGTTCAAATACTGAACAAACTCCTTGATACCGCCCTCGTAATGGAAGATCACTTCCTTTGGCTCTTCATCCCGCTTATCTACAGCAATGATCTTCAGTCCTCTTGTCAAAAATGCCATTTCACGAAATCTGTGTTTCAGGGTACTGAAATCAAATATAGTCTCCTCAAAGATTTCCGCATCCGGAAGGAAGGTGACCATGGTTCCTGTCTTATCCGGGTCACAGTCACCGATGACCTTCAGTTTATATATGGTTTTACCCCGCTCATAGCGCTGACGGTAGACCTTTCCTTCGTGATAAATGGTTACCTCCAGCCATGTGGAGAGGGCATTTACAACAGATGCGCCAACGCCGTGAAGACCGCCGGAAACCTTATATCCCCCGCCGCCGAACTTGCCGCCTGCATGGAGGATGGTAAAAACTACCTCCACGGCCGGGATCCCTGCTTTATGGTTGATACCTACGGGAATACCACGTCCGTTGTCAGTAACAGTAATGGAATTGTCTTCATTTATAAATACTTCTATAGTATCGCAGTATCCGGCCAGGGCCTCATCTACCGCATTATCTACAATTTCATATACCAGGTGGTGCAGACCTCTGGCGGAGGTGCTGCCGATATACATACCGGGCCTTTTCCTAACAGCCTCTAATCCCTCAAGTATCTGAATCTGATCTGCTCCATACTCTGTTTTAAATTCTGTGCTCATGCATTTCCTCCTGTTTACCGGCAATGCTCACCGGTTTTCCGCTGGTCGTCTCAGGGGGCAACTGTCCCCTCCACCACTTTAAACAATTTATTGATTTCAAATCTTTTGTTTACAAAATCATCCAAACCTGTACAAGTTATCATAGTCTGCACATCCCGGATACTGTCCAGCAGATAATTCTGCCTGTTGGCGTCCAGTTCCGACAAAACATCATCCAGAAGAAGGATTGGAACATCCTTTATCTTTTTCTCCACCAGATAGATTTCCGATAACTTCAGGGATAGGGCAGCTGTGCGCTGCTGTCCCTGTGAACCAAACTTGCGAATATCAATCTCATTTATTCTAACACATAAATCATCCCTGTGGGGTCCGGATGATGTATTCCTGAATTTGAAATCCTTTTCCCGGTTTCTTCCCAACTGTTCATAGAACTCATCGCTCCTTACATTCGGTTCGTAAACCAGTTCTATTTTTTCTTTTCCGCCTGTTATGCTGCTATGTATCTCTCCGATAATATCATTTATATCGCGGACAAATTCATGACGGCTTTCAATGATGGATTTTCCGTAACGTACCAATTGTTCATCCCACACATCCAGTGTGGCCGCCAGGCCGCTGCTAGATCCAATATCCTTTAACAACTTGTTTCTCTGGTTCAGGACATGGTTGTAACTGGATAGATCAGATAAATACACCTTATTAAGTTGACATAACTCGGAATCAATAAACCTTCTCCTCTCACCAGGACCGTTTTTAATAATATTCAGATCCTCCGGCGAGAAAAATACAATGTTGACAATTCCGAACAGCTCACTGGCCCTTCGGATGGGGATACCGTCAATGGCTATGCCCTTAGCTTTATTTTTTTTCAGATGCATATCAATCTTGTGGGATATGCCGTCCTTATTCACAAACATCCTGATATGGGATTCATCCTGTTCAAACCGGATCATCTCTCTGTCCTTACTGCCTCTGTGTGATTTTGTGGTGCCACACAGATATACAGCCTCCAAGATGTTGGTCTTTCCCTGGGCGTTATCCCCATAGAGAATATTTGTTCCCTTGTCAAACTGCAGGGATAAAAGATTGTAATTCCTGTAATTCTTCAGTTCTATAGACTCAATATACATGTAAACACCTGTTGTTGGGGGGCGCTGAAAACTTCACGTGACAGAAACGGTAATAGTAAATTCATTTTACTATTTTGATCTCCTGACCGTCATAAGCCACCAGATCCCCATCGTAAAGTTTGCGGCCTCGTCTGGTATCGGTCTCACCATTGACTTTTACAAGACCGTCCTGTATCACATATTTGGCTTCCACCCCGTCCTCCACAAGATTTGCGGCTTTCAGGGCCTGGCCCAACTTAATAAACTCATCTTTTAATTTTATGATTTCCATTCTTTCTCTCCTAACGGCTTTCAAACCCGTTTTTATCTGCTGACAGCATTAAAGTTTACAGGAAGGATCAGATAAATATACTGCTCCTCCTCATCCCGGATAAAGCAGGGCGCTTTGGGATTCATCAGATAAATACAGACTTCCTCATCATCAATCACCTTCAGCGCATCAATCAGAAATTTGGGATTGAAACCAATGAGAATATCTTTTCCCTCTTTTTCAATGTCAATGTCCTCTTTCATAGAACCAATCTGAGAATCAATCCGCAGTTCCATGGAGCCATCCTCAATATGAATGATAATGGGTTTTTTATCTCCCTCTTTTACAAGAAGGGTTGCTCTGTCAATACAATCTAAAAATTCACGTTTATTAATCTTGACTTTTGTTTCGTAGTCACTGGATAACATCTGGTCAATCTTAAAGTAATCGCCCTCGATCAGACGGGATACTACCTTGGTATTATCAAATTCAAACAAGATATGGTTTTCCGCAAGATAGATTTCTACCATATCTTCCATTTCACCGGATAAAATTTTACTGATTTCATTCAGTGTCTTACCGGGAACAACCACTTTCTTATCTGCGCACTCTTCTTTCAGCGCAATTTTTCTGATGGAAATACGGTGTCCGTCAAGGGAAACCACACGCAGCATATTGTTTTCAATCTGAAAAAGTTCACCTGTCATCAGCTTATTGTTTTCGTTTGCTGCTATGGAAAAAATAGTCTGACGGATAATTTCTTTTAAAGTAAACTGTGAAATCCGTACACAGTCATTTTTTTCAATGAACGGAAGATAAGAAAAATCCTCACCGGACTTTCCCGGAATATTGAATTTTGCTTTTTCGCAGGTAATCAGAGTGTTTAGTTTCTCATCTGTTGTTATGGTAACATTATTATCCGGAAGCTTTCTTACGATCTCAGAAAAAATCTTAGCATCCAGAGCGATAATACCCTTTTCTTCTATAGTACCGTCAACAATGGTTTCAATTCCCAGTTCCATGTCATTGGATGTAAATCTGATTTCATTGGCTGATGCATCAATAAGAATACATTCCAGAATGGGCATTGTTGTTTTTCCCGGTACGGCTTTCATGACAATATTTACACTTTTTAATAATTCTGATTTAGGACAAATTAATTTCATGATGTGTATAACTTCCTTTCTTTGCAAAAGTGGCTTTATCTATAAAATAATATTAAGGAATCCGCAGTCGTAGCCTTAGGGGATGTGAATTTGTGAATAACCCTCGAAACCCGCAGGAATTGCGGCTTTCATAGTATGGATAACTTTGTGGGTTAAAGCTGAAGTTAAAGTGAATAAGCTGTTGATAGAATCATGGGTAAAAAACGGGGTTCACGTTATCAACACTTATCCACATGTAAGTCACTTTATATTCACCTAAGGTTGTGGATAATCAAATACTGCAGGAAAGTGTGTGTGCATAGCTTGAGGATCACTTGGCAGGATTGATTTTTTTCTTCAATATATCAATGATT
Organism: Blautia pseudococcoides; assembly: GCF_001689125.2. NCBI lineage: Bacteria > Bacillati > Bacillota > Clostridia > Lachnospirales > Lachnospiraceae > Blautia > Blautia pseudococcoides. The sequence goes on from NZ_CP015405.2 coordinate 4,250,222, forward strand.
TCTCTTGTGTCGTCGTTCTCCTCAACTTCCCGCTCTATTTTATTTATGCCGCTCATGATGGTCGTATGGTCTCGTCCACCCAGGCTGTCACCGATAATTTTCAGGGTGGTTTCTGTCATCTGGCGGCACAGGTACATAACAATCTGTCTTGGATATGCAATTTTGGAACTCCTCTTGTTTCCGGTCAGGTCAGAGGGAGTGAGATCAAAGTGTTCTGCTACTATATTAATAATGAGTTCCGGTGTTATGGTCCTTTTCTGGTTTGGCGATATGATGTCTTTCAATACTTTTTCCGCCAGAGCCAGGTTGATCTCCCGGTTCTCCAGATTTGCATATGCCATGATCTTATTCAGGGAACCCTCCAGCTCACGGATATTTGACTTTACGTTCTGTGCAATATATTCAATGACCTGATCATCAATCTGATAGCCGTCCAGCTCCTCCTTTTTTCTAAGGATCGCCATTCGGGTTTCAAAATCAGGTGAGGAGATGTCCACGATCAATCCCCATTCAAATCGGGAACGAAGCCGGTCCTCCAGGATTTCCATATCTTTGGGGGGCTTATCCGAGGAGATGATGATTTGTTTTTTCGCTCCGTGGAGAGCATTGAAGGTGTGGAAAAATTCTTCCTGGGTGGATTCCTTTCCTATAATAAACTGTATATCGTCGATCAAAAGTACATCTATATTCCGGTATTTCTCACGAAACTTGGACATAGTTGTATTATTGCCGTTACGGATTGATTCAATCAGTTCATTGGTAAAATATTCACTGGTCACATACAGTACCTTGGACTGCGGTCTTTTCTGAAGCACAAAATGTGCGATGGAATGCATAAGATGGGTTTTTCCCAGACCAACTCCTCCATATATAAAGAGAGGGTTATACACCTCACCGGGAGATTCCGCCACTGCAACGGAAGCTGCGTGTGCCAGTTTGTTATTGCTTCCGACTACAAAGGTGTCAAAGGTATACTTAGGGTTTAAGTTGGCTTTTTCAATACTTTCATTCACGGCAGCGGATGATACGGGGGTATCCGCCGTTTCCGGCGGCACGTCATCCGGTAAGATCAAAGCAATTTCGTAGTCTTCTCCCGCAGTTTCAGCAATTGCCACTTTTAATGGAAGAAGATATTTGTTGGCAATATAATTAATGCCAATCTGGCCTGTGGGGACTATGATGGTAACGGTATCCCCTTCCACTTTGTGGACTGTCAGGGATTTCAGCCAGGTATTAAAAGAGACATCAGATAACTGATGCTCCGTTTTTATCATATTTAATATGTCTGTCCATTTTTCCTGTATTAAATGCATTTTGAATTCTCCCGTTTGTTTTCGCGTTTCCTTTCCAGACTTGTGCAATATGGAGAGGGATTGATGATCATGTTGAAAAAGACGTTCTTTTTTCCCTTGTTTCAAAGCACACAACAATAGAAAGTACGCGCCTGCGGACTTTCTATTGCAAAAAACGTATTATTATCTATATATTATAATAAAATAGAATTTTTAGCAATGAAAAAATAATTCTAAACAGAAATCCACAAGGTTATGTTAATAATGTGGATAATACTGTGTGGAAAATGAGGATTACAAAGTTAAAAACATTGTGGAAAAAGGAAGATGTGAGAAATGTGTATAACTCCATTTACATCTTCCACATGGCGAAAATCGTGATAAATTAAGGTTTTTTTGTCGAAAAGGGCAAAAAAGTGTGGGGAAAACGGAAAAGTTATCCACAAGTTATCCACAATTTGTGGATAACATTACGTAAACTAGAATCGTGTGAATAACTGTGGGGATAATCATTTTAGCAGAAGCGTCCCGGGAAATCTTTCCACAGAACGGAAAACCGGAATGTGGAAAACAGGTGAATACTCGGATTTCAGCCTATTTCCGTGATAAATATATTTAAAGAAAAAAATAAAATATATCTTGACGAATCAAGGGTTTCCGAATATAATTGAAATGATGTTTTCTATCATGCATAATTATAGGAATACTATCTGAATAATAGATAGATATTTGGTTTAAAGGAGGTGCCTGGAATATGAAAATGACATTTCAGCCAAAAAAGAGAAGCAGATCCAAAGTTCATGGATTCAGAGCAAGAATGAGCACTAAGGCCGGAAGAAAAGTTTTAGCTGCAAGAAGATTAAAAGGAAGAAAAAGATTATCAGCTTAAGACCGCAGATATGTGGTCTTTTCTTCTCTTCTTGTAATTATTCAGTTACCTGAATAATTACGGGTATTTGCCCATTAAAATCGCTTGGCGATGGGGCCGATACCTGATGCCGTAACTCTTATATACGGTCAGCGCAGTGAATGCGCTGACCTGATTGAATAGTAACCTCTTCTTTCATTAAAGGATGGTTTATGAAATATTCGGAATCGTTAAAGAAAAACAGAGATTTTCAGCTGGTTTATAAAAAGGGAACATCATTTGCAAATCGGTACTTAGTTATGTATGTGTTAAAGAATCAGTTGGACAAGAACAGAATTGGTATATCCGTAAGTAAAAAGGTAGGAAACAGTGTCGTAAGACATCATTTGACCAGGCTTCTCAGAGAAAGCTACCGATTGAACGAAGAAAAATTCAAGTGCGGATATGATATTGTTGTAGTAGTCAGGGTAAATGGAAAGGATCAGGGATTCCATTCCATGGAGAGTGCGCTTTTGCATTTAGGTAAGTTCACAAAGACCATAAGAAGTGAAGAGAATGAAAACAGTATTGATTAAGATGATTCGGCTTTATCAGAAATATTTATCCCCGTTAAAGAGAACCCGTTGTCCCTATATACCCACGTGTTCTCAGTATGGATTAGAAGCAATTGAGAAATATGGTGCAGTAAAAGGTAGTTTATTGGCTTGCTGGAGAATTTTAAGATGTAATCCATTTTCAAAAGGCGGATACGATCCGGTACCATAAGTATTGTTTTATCTTGTTAGGAGATAATTATGCACCGCCCTTTTGTTACAAAGGCGGTATGCTTGAGAGATGAAGGTGACAAACCGGCTATAAGGAGGAAAATATTTTGGTTGCGTTGCTAACAAAGAGTACAATGCCGATTGTAAAATGGGTGGCTGAGGTAATGGGCTGGCTGATGAACGGCATTTACAGTATCGGGGTCACAAATCTTGGCCTCTGTATTATTTTATTTACAATTATCATTTATATGTTCATGACGCCGCTGCAGATCAAGCAGCAGAAGTTCTCTAAGATGAATGCTGTCATGTCCCCGGAATTACAGAAGATCAGTAAGAAATATAAAGCAAAAAAAGATCAGGCCTCACAGGCGAAAATGCAGGAAGAGACCATGGCTGTATATGAGAAATACGGCGTATCTCCCACAGGAAGTTGTCTGCAGATGGTCATTCAGATGCCTATATTCTTTGCTCTGTATCAGGTTATCATAAAGATGCCGGGATACATTGGAGGAATCAGAAACATGTTCGATACAGCAGTTGTAAAAATTACAAATGTTGACGGATATGTAGGTATTATCAGCGATTTTATTAAAGATCATGGTATCAGAAGTTACAGTTGGCCTACAAACGGCAAGGGAATCAATGATAACCATGTCATCGACTTTTTATACAGTCTGTCTCCGTCACAGTGGGCAGACCTTGGAGAAGTGGACAAGTTCAGCGGCTTTGCGCAGACGTTAAGTGATACTGCCAATAAGATTCATCCTATGCAGAATTTTCTTGGCCTGAATATTGCGGATACACCACTTTCTTTGATCAAGACAGGATGGAGTGACCACACTTATCTTTTGATCCTTGCGGCGATCATGATCCCATTGTTATCCTGGCTGACTCAGATGCTGAACTTAAAATTAATGCCAACAGCAGCAACAGACGATACAAACAGCCAGATGAATGCCACAATGAAGGGGATGAATACCTTCATGCCGCTGTTTTCCGCTTTTATCTGTTTTTCCTTCCCTGTAGGTATTGGTATCTACTGGATTGCCGGTTCTGTGATCCGTTGTGTTCAGCAGCTTGTCATCAACAGACATCTGGACAATATGAATATGGATGACTTTATCAAGAAGAACCAGGAGAAGATGGCTAAGAAGCGTGCAAAAGCAGGACTTCCGCCGCAGAAGATCACACAGCAGGCAAAGATGAATGTAAAAAACATCGAGGAACCAAAGAAGATCTCTGCTGAAGACAGAAATGCCGCAGTGCAGAAATCTACGGAATACTACAAGAATTCACAGAACGCAAAACCGGGAAGCCTGGCTTCAAAGGCAAATATGGTTGCTCAATTTGATCAGAAAAACAAATCCAAGAAGAAGTAGCGGTAAGGGGGAAGAAGTATGGAATTCAAAGAATTTTCTGCAAAAACTGTAGACGAAGCGATCACAAAAGCTTGTCTGGATTTTGAGACTTCCAGTGAAAATCTGGAGATTCAGGTTTTATTTGAAGGCAGTTCAGGATTTTTGGGGTTCGGAGCCAAACCGGCCAGAATTAATGTACGCAGAAAAGAAGTATCCTTACCAGAAGAACCAGTAATTGAAGAGGCTGTTCCGGTAAAAGAAGAGAGAAAAGAAGTAAAAAAAGAGTTTAAGAACGAGCCGAAAAGAGAGCCTAAGAGGGAACCGAAAAAGGAAGTAAGAAGAACAGAGGCTCACAAAGAGGATGTAAAACCGCAGCACGAAGAGCGGAAGGTCGTTGAGAGAACAGAAGAAGAAATCACAGCCGTAAAAGCAGATGCGGAAAAGTTCTTAAATGGCGTGTTCAAAGCCATGGAGCTTGAAGTTGAAATCAAGATGGAGTATAAGAGTGCGGAAGGTAACCTGGAAATTGAATTTTTAGGCGAGGATATGGGCATTCTTATCGGCAAGAGAGGACAGACGCTGGACTCTCTGCAGTATCTCACAAGCCTTGTTGTGAACAAGGGAAGACAGGGATATATCCGTGTGAAGCTGGATACTGAGGATTACAGAAACAGGAGAAAAGAGACTCTGGAAAATCTGGCAAAGAGCATTGCCTACAAAGTCAGAAAGACCAGAAAACCTGTATCTCTGGAGCCTATGAATCCCTATGAGAGAAGGATCATCCATTCTGCATTACAGGGCAACCGTTATGTGGAGACTTACAGTGAGGGAAATGAACCTTACCGCCATGTGGTTGTAAAGCTGAAAAAATAATATATATAAGGAATTATGATTATTCTAGGTGAAAGCGTGAATAATGGAGAATATTTTTCTCTGCGCTTTTGCCTGGAATATTTTTTTTGACTATAAGTTTACGTTACCTGTGTTAAAGTTGAGATAGAATCAGAGGAGTTGAGAAAAATGGCTGATACAATCGCAGCAATTGCCACGGCTATGACCGCGTCGGGAATCGGAATCATCCGCATGAGCGGTCCCGAAAGCCGTAAAATCGTAAAGAAGGTTTACCGCTCCAAAGGGGGCAGAAAACAGATTGAGAAGGAGCCGTCCCACACCATCCATTACGGATTTATCTATGATGGGGAGGAGGAGATTGACGAGGTGCTGGTCATGCTCATGGACGGTCCGAAAAGTTATACGGGCGAAGATACCGTAGAAATAGACTGCCATGGCGGCATTCTGGCTATGAAGAGGGTGTTGGAGACTGTGATCAAATACGGTGCCCGCCCGGCAGAGCCAGGGGAATATACTAAGAGGGCATTCTTAAACGGAAGAATTGACCTGTCCCAGGCGGAGGCGGTAATTGATGTCATTAATGCTAAAAATGAGTATGCACTGAAAAGTTCTCTGAACCAGTTGAAGGGTTCTGTACAGAAAGTGATCAAAGAAATCAGAGAGCGTATCATTTATCAGATCGCTTATATAGAGTCTGCGCTGGATGACCCGGAGCATATCAGTATAGACGGGTATGGGGAAACCCTGGAAAAAGAAGTGGCGGTACAGAAGTCCAGAATTGAAAGGCTTCTGGAAACTGCCGGGGAAGGAAAAATGATGAAGGAAGGGATCAAGACCGTTATTTTGGGCAAGCCCAATGCAGGGAAATCCTCCCTTATGAACCTTCTGGTGGGAGAAGAGAGGGCCATTGTGACGGATATTGCAGGAACCACCAGAGATATTCTGGAGGAGGCCATTGTACTGCACGGAATTTCTCTCCGCATGATAGATACCGCCGGGATCAGGGATACAGAAGACCGGGTGGAGCAGATTGGTGTGGGGAGAGCAAAAGAGTATGCAAAAGATGCGGATCTGATCCTTTACGTGGTGGATTCTTCTATACCGCTGGACGAGAATGACGAGGAGATCATCTCTATGCTGGAGGATAAAAAGGCTGTGATCCTTCTGAATAAGACGGACTTAGAGACTGTAGTCTCAGAGGAAAGTCTTAGGAAGCGGATGAACCATCCAGTGATACCGGTCTCCGCCAAGGAGAAGCAGGGTATTGATGTGCTGGAGCAGAAGATCAAAGAGATGTTCTTTGAAGGGGAGCTGTCTTTTAACGATGAGGTGTATATTACAAATATCCGTCACAAGACGGCTTTGGAGGACGCAAAGAAAAGTCTTGAACTGGTGGAAAACAGTATTGCTATGCAGATGCCTGAGGATTTCTTTTCTATTGACCTTATGAATGCTTATGAGAGTCTGGGCAGCATTATAGGGGAGTTTGTTGGAGAAGACCTGGTGAATGAAATATTTTCAAAGTTCTGCACAGGAAAATAGAAATCCGGAGGTGTTATCCACAAAAATAGAGGAGATCGAAAATAAATGTGGATAACGGGTTAAATACAAGAGGTTCATGTGAATAGATTTTGAGAAAAAGTAACTATTCAGTACAGTAAATGCACAGACCTGATGAATAGTTACGGGAAAGGATGCCATTAGAATGAATAATCTGGTTGAGAATTATGATGTAGCCATAGTTGGCGCCGGCCATGCCGGCTGTGAGGCAGCGCTGGCCTGTGCAAGGCTTGGTCTGGATACTATTATGTTTACCGTGAGTGTGGACAGCATTGCGCTGATGCCCTGCAACCCAAACATAGGCGGAAGTTCCAAAGGTCATCTGGTGAGAGAGATTGATGCCCTTGGGGGTGAGATGGGAAAAAATATTGACAAGACATTTATCCAGTCAAAGATGCTCAATGTATCCAAGGGACCGGCTGTCCATTCTCTGCGTGCCCAGGCGGATAAGCAGGAGTACACCAGACGTATGCGAAGGGTACTGGAAAATACGGAACATCTGACCGTAAAGCAGGCTGAGGTAACGGAAATCCTTGCTGAGGAACATAAGATCAAGGGCGTTAAAACTTATTCAGGTGCCACTTATCTGACAAAGGCAGTGGTGCTCTGTACAGGAACATATCTGAAAGCCAGATGCATTTACGGTGATGTGAGCAGCTATACAGGGCCTAATGGCCTTCAGGCCGCCAATCACCTGACAGATTCCCTGAAAAAGCTGGGAGTTGAGATGTATCGGTTTAAGACAGGGACACCTGCCAGAATTGATAAGAGAAGCATTGATTTTTCAAAAATGGAGGAACAGTTCGGGGATGAGAGAGTGGTTCCCTTTTCTTTCTCCACAAACCCTGAGGATGTACAGATTGAACAGGCATCCTGCTGGCTTACTTACACCAATGAAAAGACACATGAGATCATTAAGAACAACCTGGACCGTTCGCCTCTGTATTCCGGTATGATCGAGGGTACAGGACCCAGGTATTGTCCTTCAATTGAGGATAAGGTGGTAAAGTTTGCGGACAAGAACAGGCACCAGGTATTTCTGGAACCGGAAGGACTTTATACCAATGAGATGTACGTGGGCGGAATGTCCAGTTCCCTGCCCGAGGATGTACAGTATGAGATGTATCGCTCGGTACCGGGACTGGAACAGGCGAAGATTGTGAGAAATGCCTATGCCATTGAGTACGACTGTATCAACGCAAGGCAGCTTTATCCAACCCTGGAATTCAAGGAGATAAAAGGGCTTTTCTCAGGCGGGCAGTTCAACGGCAGTTCCGGCTATGAGGAGGCAGCAGCCCAGGGGCTTGTGGCAGGAATCAATGCAGCTATGGAAGTGCTGGGCCGGGATATGCTGATCCTGGACCGCTCTGAATCCTATATAGGTGTTCTCATTGATGATCTGGTGACAAAGGAAAACCATGAGCCATACAGGATGATGACAAGCCGTGCCGAGTACAGGCTGCTTTTAAGGCAGGATAATGCAGACCTCCGCCTCAGGGAAAAAGGATATAAGGTGGGACTGGTGAGCAAAAAGGAGTATGAATATGTACTCTGGAAGAAACAGAAGATAGAGGAGGAAGCTGCACGTGTGGAAAATACCTTTGTGGGTGCATCCAAAGAAGTGCAGGAGCTTCTGGAATCTTACGGCAGTACGCTGTTGAAAAATGGTTCTTCTCTGGCAGAGCTGATACGCCGTCCGGAACTTTCCTACCGGGTCCTTGCTCCTCTGGATAAAAAAAGGCCGCAGCTTCCCCAGGATGTGGCGGAGCAGGTAAATATCAATATTAAGTACGACGGATATATCCGCAGGCAGTTAAAGCAGGTGGAGCAGTTTAAAAAACTGGAGACAAAACGTCTTCCAAAGGATTTGGACTATGACGGGGTAAACGGGCTGAGGATCGAGGCAAAACAGAAGTTAAAGGAATACCGTCCGGTATCGGTTGGGCAGGCATCCAGAATCGCCGGCGTGTCCCCGGCAGATATATCGGTACTTCTTGTATATATGGAATCTTACAGGAAAGGCGGAGTGCATAAGGAGGTGGATGTATGAGTGAAGTGACAAATCAGGTACAGGAGACGTATTGTTTAGATATTTTGGAGAATGGATCACAGGAATTTGGCCTTACGCTTACAGAAGGGCAGAAGCAGCAGTTTGTGCGCTATTATGAGATGCTGGTGGAATGGAATAAAGTCATGAACCTGACAGGGATCACGGAATTCCAGGAGGTTTTGACCAAACATTTTGTGGACAGCATTTCCATTGTAAAAGCGCTGGATATGGAGAATATAAAATCCTGTATAGATGTGGGAACAGGGGCGGGATTTCCCGGAATTCCCCTCAAGATCATGTTTCCCCATCTTCAGGTAACACTCCTGGATTCTCTGAACAAACGTCTTAAATTTCTGGATGCTGTCATAGGTGAACTGGGACTTGAAGGCATACACACGGTTCATGGACGTGCGGAGGATGGAGCAAGAAGGCAGGAGCACAGGGAGCAGTATGATCTGAGTGTGACCAGGGCTGTTGCCAGGCTATGTACCATCAGTGAGTATTGTATGCCTTACGTGAAGCAGGGCGGTTTCTTTGTGGCTTATAAGTCAGGCAAAATGCAAGAGGAACTTTTGGAAGGGAAAAAGGCAGTTTCCGTACTTGGGGGAAAGGTGGAGAAGACAGAAGAATTTCTCCTTCCGGGTACAGATATGGAGCGTTCCCTTGTGGTGATTCAGAAGGCAAAGCCTACACCGAAAAGATATCCGCGGAAAGCGGGTACCCCGGCGAAGGAGCCTATTTTGTGAGGTGAGCAGAATGGAATTAAAAGAAAGCCTGAAAAAGAGAGTAGAACTGTTTAAGAAGGAATATCCTGTTGCGGACAAGGTGAAAAACAGGATCACAGAGCCTTCCATGCCTTTCTTTGGGGAGGAGATCCTGGAGAAGGCTGTGACCGCCATTTTGGAGGGAGAAAATGTGCTTCTCTGCGGTGACAAGGCTACAGGAAAAAATGTACTGGCTGAAAATCTGGCATGGTTTTTCGGCAGGCCTCTCTATAATGTTTCCTTTCATGTGAATACGGACAGCAGCACTTTGATCGGTACGGATACCTTTGTGGGCAATGAGGTAAAGCTGAGAAAAGGTCCTATTTACCAGTGTGCCAGGTATGGAGGTTTTGGGATACTGGATGAAATTAATATGGCAAAAAATGATGCGGTGTCAGTCCTTCACGCAACGCTGGATTACAGGAGGGTGATCGACGTGCCGGGATATGACAAGATTGACCTTGACCCGGCCACACGTTTTATCGCCACTATGAATTATGGGTATGCAGGGACAAAGGAACTGAATGAGGCCTTGGTCTCCAGGTTTATGGTGATCAATATGCCCTCTATGACAGAGGACAGACTCATGGGAATATTGAGAAGCGCATTTTCTGATCTAAAGGACGCGGCACTTGAACAGTTTACCGGGCTTTTCCTGGATTTGCAGCTCAAGGCGAAAAATGGAGAGATATCAACAAAAGCGGTGGATATGCGCGGGCTGATTGGGGCGCTGAAGCTGATAAAGGGCGGCCTTAACCCGGTTGATGCCATTGATATGGGAATTACAGATAAATGTTTTGACGCATTTGAGAGAGAACTGATCGCTGATATTGTCATGACCCGGATACCTGAGGAGTGGACCCGCAGCGATGTATTTTAGCCTGGCCGAAGTGTTTGGCTGCTTCATTAAAGGAGATGTACTTTATGGAAAATGAAGATAGATGGGAAGCAGAGGCAAACCGTCTGGATATCCAGAACAGAATCAGGAACCTGATGTGGACGGTCAGCCAGGACTATGAACTGGATATTGAGGTGGACCAGGAGGCCTGGCAGAAATCAAAATACATTGCCTTTTATGATGCTGTCCGGGAAGGGGGATTTGCCCGGTATTTCAACGTGGAAGAGTATGAGGCTTACATAACAAAAAGAGTGTATGCGGGATGGGAGCCGTCTGTACTTCTGGCGTTGGGAAGGCTGTGTATAGACTGTGCTGTATATAAGAAGCTGGAAAAAGAGCGGCGCGGTGTGGTCTCCATACGGAGAAGAGCCATGAGGGATACGCTGGAAATGGACAGCATGAGGCTTACACATACGGATTGGGGCTATGTGGAGGCTTGCTATCTGCGGTTTATGCTGGATGGGACAGAGGCGGATGAGAGGAATCAGGGATTGATCGGCCTTATAGGTACACTGGAAGATGCAGAGTGTACTTCACAGATCACGGATTGCCTCAGCGCGGTATATGAAAGGGCATACGCAAAGGGATTTACGAAAAAGTTTAAAGGGCTTAGCCAGGAGCTTATGGATTCCGGGGAAGAGAATAAAGAGTATACGGATAAAGAATATCTGGAGGAGGAATCTGAGGAGAGCCATGATGAACATAAGGTAAATCTTTTTACGGATGAACTCATGGAGGAGGAAGATTTGGTGAGCCGGCACAAGGCAAATGTGATCGTGCTGGATGAGGAATCGTCCTCCCGGATGGAAGAGTATGTGGAACGTAATTATGGAAAGAGTTATCTTGCCGCACAGGAACAGAAGCATCAGAACAGCCAGCTATGCAGAGGAAATCATGAGGACAGCCGGCTGCATTTCACAGACGGTCTTCTGCATGGGTGGGTGCAGGAGAGCGCTAAAGCGGAGTATGTAAAAAAGGTCAGGGATGAAAATCTTAAAGTGCTGGATCTGAACCAGATGGTGACCAGACAAAATGTACAAATGTTGGCAAATACACTGAAGCGGGCGCTTCTAACCAGGAATGAAAAGGAAGCAGTGTCCAGTGAGTATGGCAATATTTGTGCGCGAAAGCTGTGGAATCTGGGGCGTACAGACAACAGAAGGCTGTTTGAGCGGGAGATCATACGGGATAACACGGATTTTGTGGTGGAGGTGTTAATTGATGCCAGCGGCTCCCAGCAGGGCAGACAGGCTCTTGTGGCGCTCCAGGGGTATATTATCAGTGAGGCACTGAGTATTGTCAGGATTCCCCAGAGGGTTATGGGGTTTTGTACGTTTGGGGATTTTACCATCATGCAGCGGTTCAGGGATTATGAGGATGACAGGGCTGCAAATGAGAGGATCTTTGAGTTTTACGGGTCTGCCAATAACCGGGACGGGCTGGCTGTGCGGGCGGCAGCAGATAGTCTGGAGAAACGCAAGGAAGAGAATAAGATATTGATCGTGCTCAGTGACGGACGTCCAAATGATGTGATCGCGGGAAGTCTGCGGGATAGGAAGAAAGAGGCCTATTGCACGGAGTTTGCCGTGAGGGATACCGCTACGGAGGTCCGGAAACTGAGGAATAAGAGGATTGCGGTGCTTGGAGTTTTTGCGGGGGAGGAAGAGGATCTGCAGGCGGAGAAGAAGATATTTGGGAAGGATTTTGCTTATATACGGGATATTAGTAATTTTGCTAATGTGGTGGGGAGGTATTTGAAAAGGCAGTTGCTGGATGTGTAAAAGGGGGCGGGTCTTCCTTACGCCCCTGGGGGCTGTGGCTGCGGGAGGTTGTGTGGTGCTGCGGGTGGGTGGAGGCGGGTATGGGGAGAGGGATTGCTGCGGGGAGGTGTTGGGTAGTTAGGGGGGATGTGTTAGTGGGTGGTTAGGGGGTTGGTTTCTAGGAAGGCTTGGGTGGTGGTGATGTTTTCGGTTAGGACGGCGTGATAGACGTCCATGCTGGTGTATTTATCGTAGTGGTAGAGACCTTTGGTTAGGAGGTCTTTTTTTATTGTTGTGATTGCGGTTTTTAGGGAGGGATTTTGGTGGCAGCGGGTGGTTATGGAGTCGCAGTAGGCCTGGGCTTTGGTGATGGTTTCCCGGTCGAAGAACCAGAGGTCAAAGTTCCAGAGTTCGTCCATGAGGATGTCCAGGTTGTTGCAGACCATCATGTCCATGCGGTAGCTGCCGATCGGGTGGGGCCCACCGTAGGTTCCCAGCTCTTTGTAAAGTCCGGTTTTGTAAAGGATTCCGTCGGCTTTTTTTCTTGTCATGTTTGTCTCTATTGGTATGAGGTCGTGCAGGTTTAAAGGTTGTGGGCGGCAAAGTAGGTGCGGAAGCGTATGGCGTCGTCCAGGGTGTGGCGCCAGGCGTATTTTTTTAGGTCAATGGTGTGCTCTGGGGTTACAGGGATGCCTTCTTTTTTTAGGAGGGATTCCTGGGTGTCTGGGTATGTGAAGGAGGCTGAACCTGAGAGGTAACCTTTGTGGTTGACTATGCGGTGGGCAGGTATGTCCGGGGATTTGATTTTTTTGTTGAGGGCATAACCTACCTGGCGGGAATGGGAGGGCATGCCGCATAATAGGGCAATCTGTCCGTAGGTGGCGGCTCTGCCCCGGGGGATTTGTTTACATACATATTCTACTCTTTTGTAAAAGTCCATGGTGTACCTTTCCTTGGGGATAGCTTTGTTTTTTTTGAGCATACGATAATTTGGGGGAAATGTCAATGAGGGAGGATGGCATCCTGTAGTGGCGGATCCGGGTAAATGAGAAGAGAATGGGGTGTTATAGGAAACTTGCCGGAGGGACGGAAATTATGGAATTTTGTATAAATGTGTGAGATTATGGTATTTGGATGAAAAAGGTCTGGTAATGTTTCACAGAAAAATCACAGTCTTACCTAATTTTTATCACAATTAATAATTAAAATTAGAAAGTCATAAGTAACGATTCAGTAAGCCGGTGCATTTACTATGCTGTCTGTAAGAAAGTAAAAATATCCCGCAGCAAGCATGATACCATGGCAGAAAGTGAACTCCTATGGAGTTTTGCAGGTAATTGTGAAGGTGCTGAATTGTTATTATAAGAATATGGAAGCAAAAAATTAAAGGAGGGAACATTTTGATCGAAGTTAGGAATCTGGTGAAGAAGTACGGAAATCATGTGGCTGTAGACCATCTGGATTTTACTGTGGAGAAAGGTAAGATTTATGGATTTCTGGGGCCGAATGGAGCGGGAAAATCCACTACCATGAACATGATCACAGGTTATATTGCGTCCACAGAGGGAGATATTCTGATTGACGGGCACAATATTCTGGAGGAACCGGAAAAGGCTAAAAAGTGTATTGGTTATCTGCCTGAACTGCCGCCTTTATATCAGGATATGACGGTTATGGAGTACCTGAAATTCGTTGCGGAGCTGAAATCCATTCCAATAGCAGAGATAGGAAAGAACATAGCAGAAGTTATGTCAACTACAAAGCTGGATGAAATGAAAAACAGGCTGATAAAAAACCTGTCAAAGGGGTACAAGCAGAGAGTTGGTCTGGCGCAGGCTCTTTTGGGATATCCGGAAATTATAATTTTGGATGAACCTACCGTGGGTCTTGACCCTAAGCAGATCATTGAGATCAGGGATTTGATCAAAAGTTTGGGTGAAAAACATACCGTGATCCTCAGTTCTCATATCCTATCAGAGGTTAGCGCTGTATGTGACTATGTGCTGATCATTGATCATGGCAGACTGGTTGCCAGTGATTCACCGGAAAATCTAAGTAAAGTTATGACGGGTGCAAACTCTCTGGAACTTACGGTAAAGGGACCTGAGGAGGACATCAGAAAGGCATTGGATGTTGTAGATAATATTGAAGAGCTTATTTATCATGAATCTGTGGTAAATGGTGCCTGTGACTTTACTGTCAAAATAGCAGGGGACCAGGATGTGAGGGAAAATATCTTCTTTGCTTTGGCAGAAGTAAAGTATCCTATCTTAAAGATGCAGTCAACGAATATGACACTTGAAGAGGTATTCTTAAAACTGACGGATAGCGGGGAGGAAAAAGAAGATGCTGGCAATCTATAAAAAAGAAGTGAAGAGTTATCTTACGTCCATGGTTGGTTATGTGTTCATGGCATTTATATTATTAATATTAGGAATTTATTTCACTGCATATAACTTAAACTATGCAACACCTGATTTTGGAGCTACTTTAAGTTCAGCCACGTTTATATTTCTGATCATCACACCGGTTCTGACCATGAAAATACTGGCGGAAGAAAAGAAAAATAAGACCGACCAGCTTTTGTTTACTTCTCCGGTAGCGGTTTGGAAAATCGTGCTGGGAAAGTATCTGGGTATGATAACGATCTATGTTATCCCTGTTATCATCGCCGCTTGTTATCCTCTTATCATGGGTAAATACGGTACGGTGTCTTACCCTATGGCCTACACGGCTGTTATTGGTTTTTTCTTCCTTGGCTGTGCCAATATTGCAGTAGGGCTTTTCCTGTCCTCTGTTACAGAGAGCCAGGTGATCGCAGCGGTTTTGACTTTTGGTGTTCTTTTCTGCAGCTATGTAATGAATGGCATTGAGTCCTTCTTTTCACAGACCGCGGTGAGCTCCATGCTGGCATTTGTGGTGATTGCACTTGTGATTGCATTTATTGTATATCAGATGACAAGGGATGCGGTTCTCACTGGAGTAGTAGGTGTTATTCTGGTAGGGATCACGCTGGTCCTGTATTTTGTAAAATCATCACTTTTTGAGGGCGCTATTCAAAAGCTATTGGATTTATTTGCAATTGCAAATCATTTTGATAACTTTGTAGGCGGTATACTGGATGTGACAGGAATCGTATATATGCTTTCCATAATATGCATTTTTGTATTTCTGACAATTCAATCCATACAAAAACGGCGTTGGAGCTGATTTTGGAGGTCGATGAAAGGAGAAAATGCAGATATGAAAGAATCAAAAAGTAATATTAGTAAGAAAAAAATTGATATTAAGAAGATTATTAGTAATAGTAAAGAAAACAGACGAAAAAACAAGAAAAATCTGAGGCATGGAACGTACAGTATGGGAGTTGTTGCGGTTTTCGTGGCAATTTTAGTAGTAGTGAATTTGTTGATCCAGGAACTACCCTCAAAATTCAGGGAAATAGATTTAAGTACACAGAAAATGTACAGTATCGGCGATCAGACAAAAAAGCTGTTAAAGAATCTGGATAAGGATGTCACCCTATATTATATAGCACAGAGCGGTTCTGAGAGCAGCGATATAGAAAAACTGCTGGAGCGCTACGAGGAAAGCAGTGACCATGTAAAAGTAGAAAAAAAAGACCCCGCTGTCAATCCTAAATTTACTTCCCAGTACACCACAGAGGGGGTAAACAACAACAGTGTAATTGTGGTTTCCGGTGATAAAAACAAAGTGGTGGATTACAACTCTATGTATGAAACATCTGTAAATTATCAGACATATTCCAGTGAGGTGACCGGCTTTGATGGGGAAGGACAGCTCACCAGCGCGATCAATTATGTAACATCAGATAATATGCCTGTAATGTATACCTTAGAAGGTCATGATGAGTCATCAATGAGTGATTCTTTAAAGGATATGATACAAAAAGCAAATATTGATATCCAATCTTTGAATCTGCTTACAATGGATACCGTTCCAGAAGATGCGGACTGTCTGTTTATATTTGCGCCGGCAAAAGATATTTCAGAGGACGAGGCACAAAAAATCATATCCTATCTTGAAAATGGTGGCAAAGCATTGATTGTATCCAATTATACAGGGGATGAGATGCCGAATTTTGCCTCAGTTTTGGAAAATTACGGCGTGAAAACCGTGGATGGTATCATACTGGAATCCGATACTAATCACTATATCTCTCAAAACCCGTCATATTTACTTCCGAATATAGAAAGTAATGAGATCACCTCTAATCTTTCTTCCGGAAGCCGTTATATTCTCATGCCTTTGGCCCAGGGAATTGAGACGGTGGACAATTATAGAGATAGTTTGACCATACAAAACATTTTAACCACATCAGACAGTGCATACAGCAAAGTAAATGTGGAAAATATGCAAACCATGGAGAAAGAAAGTGGAGACATTGATGGGCCTTTTAATGTTGGTGTAGCGATCAGCGAGGATTTGGATGATGATAAACAAACCCAGATTGTATACTATTCCTCAGAGGCACTCTTTAATGATAGTATGGACGCAATGGTATCAGGTGCAAACTTTGAACTGGTTTCCGCCTCCGTCAACTGGATGTGCGCAAACGAAGAGGGAAGCGCAATTTCTATTCCGAGCAAGAGCTTAGATACCACTACTTTGACCATACCTGCAGCGGATGCCAGCTTCTGGAGCATATTTGTTATGGCAATAGTACCTGCATTTCTAGTGATCTTAGGCGGTGGAATCTGGATGAAGAGGAGAAAACAGTAAATGAAGAAAAAAAATACAGCACTAATTGCAGGCATAGTAGTATTGGCATTGCTGCTGGTGTTTTATATAGTTCTTCATAACAGCAGCAAAGAGGATAGTAAGGATACGGAGAAATCAACAGAGACAGCGTTTGAAACTGATGTAAATGATCTCAGCCAAGCAATATTTAAAACTGGCGACGCAGATTATACATTTACAAAAACAGACGACATCTGGAAGTATGATGCAGATAATAACTTTCCTCTGGATCAGTCGGCATTTGAAGAGATCATAAACAAATTTGAAAAAATAGCGGCTGACAGAATCCTGAAAGAACCAGAAGATATAGCCGAATACGGTTTAGACAGCCCTGCGGTCACTGTGAATCTCAAAGATAAAGATGGAAATGAGCAAACGCTTCAGTTTGGAGATACAAACTCCGTAACAAGCAGCAGCTATATGACGGTAAATGAAGATAATAAAAAAGTTTATATGGTGTCATCTACTATTGTCACAGCTTTGCAGTTCAATATTAGTGATTTAGCAGAAAAAGAGGCTTTTCCAACTATATCAAATATCACAGGTGTATCTATTGAGAAAGATAGCCAGACATTCACTGTGACTAAAGACAGCAGTTCCAGTACGGGATGGGCTGTAACAAATTGGGATGGAACGAAGAAAGATGCGGGAAGTTCCCAGGTTTCTGAGTTTACCAATCCAATAACAAGTATGTCCTGGTCAGAATTTATAACTCAAAACACCGATGATTTAAGCCAGTATGGGCTGGATGATCCAACAGTCATGAATATAAATTATCAAGTTACAGAGACTAAATCTTCTGACGATGCTGAAAAAAATAGCACTGATACAGACTTTGACAATGAAACGGGAGAGGATAGTGCCAACACTGACTTAAACAGTGATTCGGAAAATGATACGGATACAGAAGAAAAAATAACAGTTGATAAACAGGAAACATTGTTAATAGGAAGTCAAAAAGATGATGGCAGTTATTATGCAAAACTTCAAAGCCAGTCAGGCGTTTACACATTAAGTTCTTCTACTGTTGAAGCCTTTTTAAATGCGCAGGTAAATCAATTTCTAAGTACCTATGTCTCAGATTATATATTTGCTGATTTAGATAAAGTTACTATAGAAAAAGACGAAAATACTTATGAATTTACTAAAAAAACAGAAGAACAGCCGGTAGAAGATGACGGTAAAGAAGATAGCAAAGATAACAATAAAGATGATAAGGAGGATACCGATTCAGAAGACAAAGAAACCACTACGGTTACAACCTATTATATGAATGGAAACGAAATAGAATTAGAGGATTTCTCTCAGTTCTACAGTTTGATTAGCAGCATGGAATGCCAAGAGTGGTTAGACACAGTGCCGGACACAGAAAGCACACCCGAAATGAAAGTTCACTTCTTCAAAGAAAATGGTGTTGATGTTGCAGTTGAGTATTACGCATATGATTCTAGTTTTTATCTTGTAAAAGACAGCAAAGGAAATGCATCTCTGGTAAATAAAATGAAAGTAAAAGAGCTGACAGAAGCTTTTGACGCGTTTTTAGAAAAACAAAATAAAGAATCATGATCAACATCAATAAATCAAGTACAGTAACTTATCCATAAAATAATAGAAATTAAACTTTATCAGTTTTCTATTATTATAAATAAAAGGGAGAACTGCGATATCTATATCACAGTTCTCCCTTTTATGTTTCACGTGAAACATTTAATCAAGAAATATACTTAATTGTTCCATAAGTTTATCCGGCGTTTCCATATGTGGCAGATGTTTCGCACCTTTTAGGCTGATTGCTTCAATAGCAGGATTACATTCGGTATACTGGCTGATAACATCCTTACCTTCTCTTTCAGCCTCCCCCTCAATAATAAAAATACTCTGGTCAATGGCTCTCAAAGCATGGTTAATATTATTGTTGGTATACCTGCCAATCATACTGGACAACAAGTACCTGGAACTACTCATACCCTTATGAGCAGCTTCATAGTAAGTGTCCAGCCACTCTGCTGTCATATTAAAAGGATTATACAAATACTGCTCAGTAAATAACAATTGAATATTACTCTGACAAGTGATCATATTATAAACTAATGTTCCAAACACAGGTACTTCCAGTAAAAACTTATACAATTTACTCTTTTTATCAGGAATCTTATTCAAAGCATTCAAAGACGGTGGATTGATCATCACGATTTTGCCAAACAAATCCGTCTCATTATGACAAGCCATCAAAGCAAAAGAACCGGAATATCCACTAGCTATCACATCTGTCCGCTCATGAATGACATTCTTTATAAAGTCAGATATAAGCTGCACATACAAATAATTTGTATAAGTTATTCTCTGTTTATCTGATCGCCCGCATCCCAGAAGATCAATCGTATAAACCGTATGGTTTTCAGCCAACTTATCCACTATCCGATTCCATTCATAAGCTGAGCTATAGACAGTCAAATCATGCACCAACAAAACCGGTGATCCGGAACCGATTTTCTTATAATATATCTTCCCGAATCTCCAATTATAATAATTGTTAGCTGTGGACTTCAACATTTCCTTCAATACAGCCGTTCCAAATATAAGGCGATTAATCACATAAATAATACCCGTAGCAATAGAAAAAAGTATACTAGCCGTGATTATTTTATGCCTGGATTTCTTCATAAAACGGTCCACCTCCCTAGAAATAATATACTAATATTATAAAACATTAAAGGCAATTATACAAGTTTAAAATAATAGCAACTCTTCATAACCCTGACAGCTATAATCAATAATCTATCAATAACACATCAGTTACTCATCAATAGCTTTTTAAAATGTATTCCCAGAAGTATGAAAAAAATTACATGGTCGGCCTACTAAGCAAAAAATCTACTAATTGTCCATAACTAAAGTAACTACTCAACATTTTTACAATTACGAATAAAACCTCATAAAAAAACCTATATCTAATAATAAAAATGAAACATAGATTGGTATCCTCAAACTGAAACATAAATTTTTTGCTAAATGTTTCACGTGAAACATTCCCCACGCCCTCCACCTCCTTCTTCACCGTCCGCCCTTCTATTTTATCCATATACAATATAACCAATAAATTCCCAATAAAAAAATGTTTCACGTGAAACATTCTTGTAGAAATACTCCTGAATTAATGCTATAATAAACACGTATATCACAATCAAAAAATATCAAAAACTTTTCCACACAGATGAAAAGAGGAGAGTATAATTGGGAAGAATTATAGCTATAGCAAACCAAAAAGGCGGCGTAGGCAAATCCACAACAGCCATTAATCTTTCCGTCTGCCTGGCAGAAATGAGCCAAAAAGTCCTCATTATAGATATCGACCCTCAGGGAAACACCACAAGCGGTGTTGGCGTAGAAAAAGAAAACTTAGACGCCACATTATACGAACTGCTTCTTGGGGACTGCGATTTATCTGACTGCCTGATTGAAAACGTATTTGAAAACCTATCAATCATCCCGTCCAATGTAAACCTGGCCGGAGCAGAGATTGAACTGGTAGGAGTAGAAGACAGAGAATTTTTATTAAAAAAACATATTGACAGCATAAAAGACAAGTATGATTTCATCATTATGGATTGCCCTCCATCACTTAACATTTTGACGATCAATGCAATGACAACCGCAGATTCCGTTCTAGTGCCCATTCAGTGCGAGTACTATGCTCTGGAAGGACTTACACAGCTCATCCATACCATAGAGTTAGTGCAGGAACGTTTAAATCCTTCACTTGTTATTGAAGGCGTAGTGTTTACCATGTATGATGCAAGGACAAATCTTTCCCTGCAGGTGGTAGAAAATGTAAAAAGCAATCTGAACCAATCAATCTATAAAACAATCATACCGAGAAATGTGCGGCTTGCTGAGGCACCCAGTTATGGACTGCCAATTACAATGTACGATAAAAGATCTGTAGGAGCAGAGAGCTACAAGCTTCTTGCAGAGGAAGTTTTACATAAGGGGGATGAAGAATGGCAGTAAGAAAAGGTGGACTTGGAAAAGGACTTGATTCCATGATTCCGGATACCAGTGCTAAGGTCAAAAAGAAAAGCCCTGCCCCGGCACCTGCTGAGAATACAAAGGAAGTTGACATAAAGGATGAAAGATCTGTACAGCTCATTAAAATGTCAATGATAGAACCAAACAGGGAACAGCCCAGGAAACAGTTCGGAGAAGATGCTTTGTTGGAGCTGGCAGAGTCAATAAAACAGTTTGGAATTTTACAGCCTCTTCTTGTACAGAAAAAAGGCGATTACTATGAAATTATTGCCGGTGAACGTAGATGGAGAGCATCAAAATTGGCAGGCGTCAAAGAAGTTCCTGTTATCATCAAAGAGTTTTCAGATCAAGAGGCAGTAGAAATCTCGCTTATTGAGAATATCCAGAGGGAGGATTTAAACCCGATCGAGGAGGCAGTGGCCTACAAGCGTCTCATGGAGGAATTTCATCTGAAACAGGATGCCATTGCAGAGAGAGTATCTAAAAGCCGTACTGCAGTGACCAATTCCATGCGTCTTTTAAAGCTGGACGAGCGTGTGCAGCAGATGCTCATTGACGAGATGATCACAACAGGACATGCCAGGGCGCTTCTGGCAATAGAGGATGCCGAAATTCAGGTTGTAGCAGCAACCAAAGTATTCGATGAAAAATTAAGTGTCAGGGAAACGGAAAAACTGGTAAAAGAAATCCTGAATCCCGTGCCGGAAAAACCGGAAAAGCCTGTGGACGAAGCGCAGAATCTGGTTTATCAGAACCTGGAGGAAAAAATAAAACAAATTATTGGTTCAAAGGTAGCAATACACCGGAAGAACAATGATAAGGGGAAAATAGAAATAGAATATTACTCCAAGGATGAACTGGAACGTATTGTGGAACTACTGGAAACAATCAGGTAACTGCAAGAATGAACAGTTATACGATTAGAAAAATAAGGGAGTTGTGAACAACAGATGAGTAGTTTATTAGAAAGTCTTCAGTCTCACTCCGGAATATTGATGGTTTTACTGCTGATAGTAGTGATCATACTGCTGATCTGTGTATTTAACCTTTCATTGGGACTGAACCGGCTAAACAGAAAATATTCGCTGTTCATGAAGGGAAAGGATGGACAATCCCTTGAACGGCTGTTTAAAAGAAAATTTGATTTAATTGAAAAACTGGTACGCTCCACAGATAATAACGGGGAGGAAATTGAGAAAATATGGAAAGTCATGGACAAGTCCCTGAACAAATACGGCATTGTAAAATATGATGCCTTTGAGGATATGGGAGGAAAACTTAGTTTTGTACTTGCCATGCTTGATAAAAATAATACTGGTTTTCTGTTGAATGCCATACATAGCAGAGAAAATTGCTTTCTCTATATTAAAGAGATAGTAAATGGGGAATCCTATGTAGTATTGAGTGATGAAGAGGTAGAGGCATTGAGACAGGCTGTAAACTTCGGTATTTTGCAGGAAACTGAATTAGAAGATTAATAAAGAGCATAATTGTAACTATGAGGATAGGACCCGTTACAATTTATCTTATGTAAACAAACTTGTGAGACCAAAAGGAGAACTGAGATGTTAGACATTAAATTTTTAAGAGAAAACCCGGATCTTGTAAAACAAAATATTAAAAATAAGTTCCAGGACAATAAATTACAACTGGTGGACGAAGTGGTAGAACTGGACAAAAGAAACCGTGATATCAAAAAGGAAGTTGAGGCTTTAAGAGCTGAAAGAAATAGAATTTCCAAAATGATTGGCGGCCTGATGAAGGAAGGAAAGAAAGAGGAAGCAGAGGAAGTAAAAAAGAAAGTCACAGCCAATGCTGAGACTGTAGAGCGTCTTTCCAATGAGGAGAGAGAAGTAGAAGAAAAAATCAAAACCATTATGATGACCATTCCCAATATTATTGACCCCACTGTGCCCATTGGGAAAGATGATACGGAAAATGTTGAGGTCCGGAAGTACGGCGAACCGGTGGTCCCTGATTTCGAGATTCCATATCACGCGGAGATCATGGAGAGCTTCAGCGGTCTTGATCTGGACAGCGCCAGAAAAGTGGCTGGAAATGGATTTTATTATTTAATGGGCGATATTGCAAGGCTGCACTCTGCTGTTATATCTTATGCCAGGGATTTTATGATCAACAGAGGCTTTACCTACTGTGTCCCCCCATTTATGATTCGCAGCGATGTGGTCACAGGTGTTATGAGTTTTGCAGAGATGGATGCCATGATGTATAAAATTGAGGGTGAAGACCTCTATCTGATAGGAACCAGTGAGCATTCTATGATCGGTAAATTTATAGACACCATCATACCGGAGGAAGAACTGCCAAAGACTCTGACCAGTTATTCCCCATGCTTCAGAAAAGAAAAAGGAGCACACGGACTGGAAGAGCGCGGTGTGTACCGAATCCACCAGTTTGAGAAGCAGGAGATGATCGTTGTCTGCAAACCAGAGGAGAGCAAAGCGTGGTTTGAAAAATTATGGCAGAATACCGTAGATTTATTCCGTTCCCTGGATATACCAGTGCGTACACTGGAATGCTGCTCCGGAGATTTAGCTGATCTGAAGGTGAAATCCGTAGATGTGGAGGCGTGGTCCCCGAGACAGAAAAAATATTTTGAGGTGGGAAGCTGCTCCAATTTGGGGGATGCCCAGGCCAGAAGATTAAAAATCCGTATAAATGGGAAAGATGGCAAGTATTTGGCGCATACCTTGAATAATACAGTTGTCGCTCCACCCAGAATGCTTATCGCATTTTTGGAAAATAATCTCCAGGCAGATGGTTCTGTAAGGATTCCGGAAGCTCTGAGACCTTATATGGGCGGGATGACAGAGATTAAATAAATATTATGTAAACAAAATTATGTAAACCTTAACCAGACGGAGGTATTTATTTGCACAGTTATTTGAAATCCATTGGGTTTTCCGGGATAAACGGAAAAAAAGAGGTGGACCGGATTCTTAATGATGTAATTTTACATTATGATGAGAAGACAGTGGTAGAAGACAGAAAAAATCATCTGTTTGCGGAAATCTCTAAAACCTATGGCTGTGATTTTGGGATAACGGTCTGCGGAGAATATGATGAGAATAATGAATTTCAAATGGAATATTATTTTCCGTATTTCCGCGGCACCGGGATTACTACCCAGGAGGATGTGGTAATCGAAAAACATGCAGGAAAAGAATCTTACGCAGGTGCCTGTGATGACGTGAGAATTGGAGTTACCATTATATTTTATCTGCAGAATGCAGGGGAATACCTCACAGAGAGAAGCCATGGGAATTACTCCAGAGGCTCCTATGCCATAACCCTTGCGGCCCTGGCTAAGGAGGGAAAGATTCTTCTCCCTGTCACAAAGGATGAGAAGCAGGAAAAAGAAGATAAAGAAAATACCATTAACCGCAACCGCATGATAGCGGCAGCCCGGAATGGGGATGAGGATGCCATGGAAAATCTGACCATGGAGGATATTGATATTTATTCCATGATTTCTGGGAGAATCCCCAATGAAGATGTGTACTCTATTGTAGATACATACTTTATGCCCTACGGGATGGAATGTGATCTGTATAATGTCATGGGTGAAATCCTGGACTGTTCCAGAGTAAGAAACGTTATGACAAATGAAGAAGTATATGAGCTTAGAATTTCCTGCAATGATTTAGAGATTGATGTGTGTATCAGCACCAATGATTTGATGGGGGAGCCTGAGGTGGGACGCCGTTTTAAAGGTGTTATCTGGCTCCAGGGAAGCATTCATTTCTAAAACAGAAAGAGTGAAAGGTATCGGACGATGTCCGGTACCTTTTTTGTAAATACTTTCAGGCCCGTGCTGTGTATGACTGAGAACAATATGACCCGCAGTGATTGGTGGAATTGCATAAATAGGAATCAAACACATTGACGTTTATGTGCATTCAGCACTATAATGGAGATATTAACGGTGCAGGAGACGCGTTGGAGGTCTTATGGAGAAGCTATCGGGAAATGAAAACAGTAAGATATATATTATAGATGGTGATTACAGGATTGTCAGCTACAATGAGGACTCCTGCGCTGCCCACAGGCAGTCTTACCCGGATGTTTGGTGATATGGCAGAACAAACGATTCACCCGGAAGGACACCTCCCGTCTGATCAGAAATTTTCCGTACTGTTTTCTGGATAAAGCACGTGTTCCGGAAGAATACAGGGATTATTTCATAAATGCCATCAAAGAACTGTGCAGCACTGCATCTGACACAGGTGTGGAGTGTGTGTTTCCGCTGATAAAGGCAGATGGGGAAGTCATGTGGATCAAGGCGGCAGGTGAATCCATCTGTGATATTGAGGGCATTCCCATAAAAGCAGTGGGGTACTACCTGGATGTAACAGAACAGAAGAACCAGGAGCTGCGTCTTATTAAGATTGCCCAGGTGGATGCCCTGACAGGGCTGTTTAACCGCCAGACAGCAATACCGCGGATCAAGAGATACCTGGCAGAAATGGAGGACAGGGAAGAATCCGCAGCCATCATTATGTTTGACCTGGACAACTTTAAACTGGCCAATGATGTGTTCGGCCATGCATACGGAGATGAGATGATTTCCCGGAATGCCGGGAAACTGAAAGGATTTTTCAGAAGTGATGATATCTTGTGCCGTATAGGAGGCGATGAATTCCTTATATTTTGTAAGCGCATCAAGGATAAGGATGTACACGTAAGGCTTCAAAAAGTGGTGAAAAGTATGATAACGGTCCGAAGTGACGGGGAGCACGAGATTGTATTTTCTGTGTCAGCAGGTTATGTTATGATACCGGAACAGGGCAGGGAGTTTGATGAACTTTACAGAAAGGCTGATATTGCGCTTTTCAATGCGAAAATGAATGGAAAGGGTTCCTTCAGAAAATTTGAAAGTAACATGAAGGAAATCAGATATGAGCTGGCAAAAGACAAGTAGTCTTTGCTGAATGACAGGTATCGTTTATGGTACCTGTCATTTCTGATTCATAAAAGGATAGGAGCACTGATTGGAGGAGACGATGAAAAGAGAGAAGGGGAAAGTTCTTGGAAAGGCAAGAATCTCTGTAAAGCTGGCATTTTTGTATATGGCATTGCTTTTGGTATCATGGAGTATTATATTTTTTATATTTTACCGGGTCAGTGACAAAAATGCCATGGATTCCGCCAGGGCGCTTTCAGCTCAGACCTTGAATACAGTCAGCAAAAATATTTCAACCCTCATAGATAACACGGCGTATTATTCCAGGATCATATTGTCCAGCAGCGACATTACGAAGGCGCTGGAGATGAAGGATGAAAAAATGCAGAAGGAAAGCCTGCATCAGTTTAC
The DNA here is from genome assembly GCF_001689125.2 of Blautia pseudococcoides. Taxonomy (NCBI): domain Bacteria; kingdom Bacillati; phylum Bacillota; class Clostridia; order Lachnospirales; family Lachnospiraceae; genus Blautia; species Blautia pseudococcoides. The sequence goes on from NZ_CP015405.2 coordinate 4,276,513, forward strand.
CTCACTTGTGGATACAGAGACGCATATCAATGGTATTTATATGTGGGATATGGAAAGCCACGGCTGCAGTATTGATAAAAACCATGTGAGAACACTGCGCACGGAAGAGATCAGAAAGACAAACTGGTATGAGGAGGTCAGGGAACTGGCGGGGTCCTACTGCTTAATATTAAATGCGGACCGGGTCCTGACACAGAGCAGGGCGGAGACCACAGTGTCCCTTATCCGGGTGATCAACAATCCTACCGATTACAGGCCTGTGGGGATTTTGATGATAAATATGGATTTAAATGCTTTTACGGACAGCTACAGCGGTCTGGATGAAAAAAGCGTGCCTGTTATATATGTTCTGGACGATACGGGAAAGATTGTCACATCACAGGCAGAGATGCCCCTGCCTAAGGTAAAAGAGTCACTGAAAAGCCATAAGAACAGCAGCAGATTGTATCTGGCGCAGCAGGATATAGACTATATAAGCTGGAAGGTGCTGGCAGGGGTGCAGATAGAAAATGGATTGGAGCAGTCAGGGATCGGCGGGATCATCTTTGCTATGGCTATGATATTTCTGGCTTTGTTTTGCGGCACCGGTTACTTTATCATGAAGCGTTATGTGGCAGACCCTCTGGAGGAGATGGCAGGCTCGATGAACCGCATGAGCGGAAGAAAGTTTGAAAAAATCAGGGTTCATGAAAACTGGCACCGGTCTTTTGGAGAGATGGAGATCCTGGAAAGCACTTATAACAAGATGGTGGATGAGATCGACGCCCTGATCGGGAAAGTCTATGAGGAGGAAAAAATAAAGAGAAAGGCAGAGCTGAATGCACTGCAGGAACAGATGAAACCGCATTTTCTCTATAATACCATTGACGCCATGAGCTATCTTGCACTGAGCGGAAAAAATGAGGAGGTATATGATGCTCTTGAGGCTTTTGGCAGTTATTACAGGATACTGCTGAGTAAGGGAAGAGAAATGATCTCTGTGAAGGAGGAGGCAGAGATGGTAAAAGACTATCTGGAACTGCAGAAGCTAAGGTATGGGGACTCCCTGCATTATGTGCTTAATGTAGAACCGGAGATACAGGGGACATTTATTTTAAAGATGGTGCTGCAGCCCCTGGTGGAAAATTCTGTAAACCATGGAATACGCCATAAGGAAACTCCAGGTGTGGTGTATGTGGAGGGGGTGGAGGAAGGCGGGTACCTGAAATTTACGGTTGAGGATGACGGTGTAGGCATGGAGAAAGACAAAATAAGGGAACTGAACAGAGAGAATATAAGCACAAACGAAAAAAGTTTTGGCCTGAGGGGTACCATAGAGCGAATGCGGATCTTTTACGGATCAGATATTGATTATACCATCAATAGTAAAAAGGGAAGAGGGACGACCATTGTGCTGCGGGTGCCGGTTTGCTATGAAGGAGATGAGGGACATGATCAAAGTAATGCTTGTGGAGGATGAAGTGGGTACCAGAAATCTGCTCAGGATCATTGTGAACTGGGAAGAGTTTCATATGAAGATCGTGGGTGAGGCACAAAACGGCAGGGAGGCGCTGTTTCGTATGCAGGAGGAGATGCCGGACCTGGTAGTTACGGATATTAAAATGCCTATCATGGATGGGATCGCCCTGGCGGAGGAGATAATGGAAAAGTATCCTGCAGTAAAGGTGATCATTGTCACCGCGTATGATGATTTCAAATATGCGCAGAAGGCCCTTCGCGCCGGTGCAGTGGATTTTATCCTGAAGCCTTTAAAGCGTCAGGAGGTGAAGGATGCGCTTCTCCGGGTGGGCAGGCAGATCGAGACCGTGGAGGAGGGCGCAAAGGATGTCATTGACCAGATACGGGATTACATGGAGGAGAATTACGCGCAGAGCAGCCTGTCGCTTTCCAAGGTGGCGGAGAAGTATTATTTAAATTCCAGTTATCTGAGCCGTACATTCAGAAAAAAGACGGGGGTACCGTTTGTGGAATATTTAAATAAGATCCGGATCAAACACGCCTGTGATTATCTCAAGTCAGGCAATTGGAAGGTGTATGAGATCGCGGAGAAGGTGGGGATTCCGAATCCGGACTATTTTGGCCGGTGTTTTCGGAAATATATGGGAATATCAGTTAATGATTATAAAAAAAGTAAAATATGTGAGGATTGATGTAAAAATACTGTGTTCAAAGTGATGGGGGGTATCCTCTATACTATAACTGTAGCAAGAGAAAAGGAATAGAAAGCTATAGTAAGTATAAGGGAGGAAAAGAGAATGAGAAGAAAAACGGCTATGTTTTTATGTGCAAGTATGGCAATAGGTCTGCTGGCAGGCTGCGGCGGGGGTGCAGGGGGAAACACACCGTCAGAGAGCAAAGAGGATAAGAGTACAGAGTCCTCAGACAAGGAGTCAGGGGAAAAAGTGAAACTGACGTTTTGGAAATCTCCCCATTCAGACCGTGAGGATGACATATGGGCAGGCATGATCGAGGACTTCAACAAAGAAAATCCCCATATTGAGGTAGAGTTTCTGAATGTGGCATGGGATTCCGTGGTTGAGAAAGAGACAGCAGCATTTTCAGCAGGAAGCGGCCCGGACATCAGTTTTCAGACAGAACAGTTCCCGCTGTATGCCAAGAATGGATATCTTCTTTCCTTGGATGATTATGCGGAGGATGAGAAATTGGCCGGTTATCCGGAATCAGCCCTGGAGTATTGTTCCCAGGATGGAAAATTGATGGGCATACCCTTTGTGGCATTGAATTCTGTCATGTTTTATAACAAAGATATGTTTGAGGAGGCAGGCATCACCCAGGTGCCCACGACCTGGGAGGAACTGAGAGAGACAGCTAAAAAGCTTACGCAGGATAAGGACGGCAATGGTGAGACTGACCAGTGGGGCATGATGTTTGAGATGGATGATTACTGGCAGCCGCTTAGTTATATTATTCAGGCCGGAGCGGATATGTGGAATAAAAACCTGACAAATATCGGATTTAATAATGACCAGGGAGTAGAGGGATTAACTTTCTTTGACCAGCTTTACCATGAGGACCAGGTGGTTCTGCCTCTTGAAAAATATACTAACAGGGATGAGGAGCGGGCATATTTCTATAACGGAGAGGTAGCCATGTTCCCGCAGCAGATCCACTATACCAACATCATCAAGGAGGCGTCGGACATTAATCTTGGCGCATTTGCTCTTCCGCAGGGTCCGGCCGGTGATGAGGAACACGCCAAGTGGAATTTTGCCAATATAGGAATGCTGTCAATCTCCAGCCAGACAAAATATCCGGATGAGGCATGGAAGTTTGTTGAGTTTATCACCAGACCGGAAGTTGAGAAAATATATCTTTCTGAAGTGGGGTTCTTCTCCCCGCAGCTTGCCACCAATGACATGATGTATGAGGGGGATGAGATCATGGCTGTAGCAGCGGAGGGAATCAAGAAATTACAGGTAAGCCCCGCTTCTGATTATGCCAATGCAATGCTTCAGAACCTGAAGATCATGTATGAAAATGTTGCGAGGGGTGAGAAATCACCTGCAGACGCCGTCCAGTCCATGTATGACTCTATGAAGGCGATCAGCGGAGAATAAGCGGTAAGGGCTGTAAAGCAGTCCGTGAAAGGCCGGATAAAAAAGGGGCTTTTGCAGTGGGGATGTATCTGCATTGCAAAAGTCCTTTGGTCATTTAGGAGGATGGTGTATTTATGAATAAGAAAAGACTCAAAGAATATGCGGTATCCTATAGCTTTTTGCTGCCGTTTGCGGTATTCTTTATTGTTTTTACCGTGATACCTATAGGATACGTTTTTTATCTCAGCCTGCATGACGGAAATTTCCTGCAGGCGCAATTTGACTGGGTGGGGCTGAAGAACTTTAAGGATGTGCTGCAGACACCGGACTTCCAGAACGCGTTTAAGAATACGTTCATCTATATGCTCATTGAAGTTCCGGTAAGTCAGTTCCTGGGAATCTTTTTTGCACTTTTGATCAAGAAAAAAACACGGTTCAGCCATGTGTGCGAAGTGATCTATTTTCTTCCCATGCTGATTTCTATGGTTGTTGCCAGTGTTCTGATCTCCTATATTTTATCGAATAACGGGCCTCTGAACCTGCTTTTCCAGGTATTGGGCATGAAGCCCATCAGTTGGCTCAACGGCAGATTCAGCGCGAAAATGGCAGTTATGATACTGGAGCTTTGGAAGGGCGGCACCTTTTTTATCTTTGTTTATATGTCCGCAATGCGTTCCCTTCCGGCGGACTGTCTGGAGTCCTCCAGGATTGACGGGGCAAATGTGGTCCAGGAGACAATTTATGTGGTCCTGCCCCTTATCAGAAACGCCATTATTTTATGTGTCACTATGAACACGATCTGGCAGTTTCAGATATTTGAATCCGTATATATGCTGACAAACGGAGGACCTCTTGGCGCCACCCAGACTGTAATATATGAAATATACCAGTACAGCTTTAAATATTACAGGGTCGGATTCGGGGCAGCAGCCTCACTGGTATTCCTTCTTGTGATCCTGCTTATATACGGACTGGAAAACCTGCTTCTGAGGGAAAAGGAACAGACAAAGAGAAGGGGGGAAAACGTATGAACAAATATAGGGTGAAGAAAAGCTTTTTTTTCTTTCTAAAGGCATTTATGTTATTTCTGCTGGTAGTTATCATTGCCTTTCCTTTCTGGCAGCTCATTGTATCTTCCATGCTGGACACTAACGCGATTATCAGTTATCCGCCGAAATTCTGGCCCCGCGGCGGTTCTCTGGATAATTATACAGAAGTTTTGAAAATGCAGGGAGGGGCGTATCTGCGGTGGATGATGAACAGTATTTTTGTGGCGGGAAGTAATACGGTGCTTGTGGTTCTGGTGGCATCCATGGCAGGATACGCCTTTGCGAAAAGACGGTTTCCGGGCTCTAAGGTTTTGTTTAACGTAGTGGTCGCCACCCAGATCATTCCCAGCGTGACTACCTTGATCCCTCTTTTTCTGATCGTTTCTAAACTGGGATGGGTGAATACATATAAGTCCCTGATCTTTCCCGGTGTGGCCAGTGCTTTTGGTGTTTATATGATGACACAGTTTATGAAGGATATTCCGGATTCGCTCTTAGAAGCAGCGAAAATAGACGGATGCAGCAATTACGGGACTTTTTTTAAGATTGTACTTCCCATAACAGTGCCCCAGTTAAGTCTTCTGGGGATCTTTAACTTTACCCAGCAGTGGGGAAGTCTGACATGGCCGCTGATCACAGTAAATGAAACCATGATGAAAACACTTCCCCTGGGAATTGCATCCATGAAGGACTTAAACGGAACTCTGACAGGAACCATAATGGCAGCATCTATGATAAGTTTTATTCCTCTGCTTCTTGCATTTATTTTTGCAAGTGATAAATTTATAGAAGGAATGACATTGGGAGCTGTGAAAGGATAGGTGCGCCCAGAAAAGGGCGGATAGTCTAGGGGGTGGAACACCCGCACGGCAAAGCGCAGCGAGCCGCCGTTAGCAAGTCTTGAGTGCTGTCTGGTAACAGACAGGGCTAAGCGTAGACAGCAAGGGAGCAGGGCTGCAATGCTATAGAGCCCCGAAACTTCACAAAGTCTCAGAGGACGACGCAGTTTATCCATGTGGAAGGCAGCATCGCGGCACGAGATATCACGAGTGTGCCGCGGCTCTGGCGGGGTCTGAGGGCCACCGCAGGCAGCCGGATGCGGGCATAGTACCAAAGAAACCGGTAATGACGGCGGAGGGAAGGCCTGCACATAATAACACTCTTTCTGAGGATACATTTACTGTACTCAGGGACGGGAGGATAAGAAGAGCTATTGCTCTCCTGCCATAAGGAATTAAATGGCAGGAAAGCAGTAGGGATCCATGAGGTGACGAAGGAGCAATACAGCCGGCTTTTGGAGTTCGGAAGATATGCGGAAGAAAGAAGGAAGCGCAGAGGAGAGGGAAAGACCGAGACCTTTGATTTCTTAGGATTTACATTCTATTGCGGAGAAAACCAGGCGGGAAAGAGTGGTTGAAGTACAACCGTTCAAGCCCATTGAAAGTATTGATGCCGAGACTAAACCGCAAACTGACAGGGCACTATAGGTACTACGGAGTAACGTATAATATACAGCCGCTGGTGAAGTATCACTATAGTACGACAAAACTGTTATACCACTGGATGAACCGCAGAAGTCAGAAGAAAAGCTACGATTGGGAGGAATTTAAGCAATATGAAACGGATATTGTGTTATGGTGATTCTAATACCTGGGGGCATAATCCTAAACCGGAGGGGGAAAACTTCCGGTATGGAGATGATGTGAGATGGACCGGGGTTTTGCAGAAATGCCTGCTGGGAAGAGCAAAGATAATCGAGGAGGGACTCTGCGGGCGCACTATTATGTTTGACGACCCAACATCTCCGGACAGAAACGGGAGAAAATTTCTGGGCTGCAGCCTGCAGAGCCATCAGCCTTTGGATCTGGTGGTCCTTATGCTGGGGACAAACGATGTCCGGCACATTTTTACCCCCAGCGTAAAGGAGATCGCAGCAGGTATGGCGAACCTTGTGAGAATGGTGCGGAATCCGGATACCTACTGGGTGGGCAAAAGACCGGAAGTATTGGTGATCGTCCCGGCACCGGTGCGGGACGAAATTGCGGAATCTGATTTTTACGGTATGTATGATGAGGAATCTGTGAAGAAAAGCAAGGCTCTTTATGCTGCTTATGAGGCAGCTTTGAAAGATATGGACGGCGTCTGTTTGCTGGATGCCGGCAAGACTGCAGAGGTTTCAGTAAAAGACTGTATCCATCTGACCGGGGAGGGACACAGGAACTTGGGAACAGCCGCAGCAAAATGTATTGAGGAGATACTGAAAATCTGAGTTTATTAAAGGACAGCATGGGTGATAGCAGGTGGAAAAACGGCAGAAAATTATTTTATTGGGGTTTTTGTTTCTATTGGCAGCGATCATACTACTCTGCTTACGGTTCTTTCCAAGGTTTGAGGAAAAGAGAAGCCGTGAGGAGAAGAACGTGATAAATCTGCGGCTGTGGTATCCATGGGAAAATGAGGGGGAGGCGTATAAGAAATCTTTTCTTGAGGCTGTGGAAGCGTATAACAGCACCCATGATGAGGTACAGGTTTGGGCAGAAGGAACAGAGATGGAGTTGTATAGGGAAAAACTGCCGTCCGCCATTGCATCCAATGATACTCCGGATATTTATTTTTGTTTTGGAGACCGTTATCTCCAGGGGGCAGCCAGTTCAGGCAAACTACTAAAGATGAATGAGTATCTGTCAGAGGATATTGACAGCAGGCTCCATGAGGATGCTGTAAGAGGTCTGACTTATGAGGGCGGGATTTACGGCCTTGGGTTTTCAGAAAATATAGCTGTCCTGTTTATAAACATGGAAATGTTTGAATCATATGGATGCCGGGTTCCATCAGACTGGGATGGCCTGCTGGAGGTGTGCCGGGAATTTATTTCCAGAGGTATCACGCCCTTTGCCTGTTCAGGTGACACGGATACAGGTTTCAGGCTTTACCTGGAAAGCATATGTATAGGGGCGGCTGGAGATGACGTATGCGCAAGAGTGCTGCAGCAGGAGGGGACCGGGGAGGAGATCGCCGCTTTTGCAGATGGTGTGGGCAAGTTCTGCCAGCTCAGGGATATGGGGGCTTTTGGAGATCCATGGTTTCCGAGAAGTACTCAGGATGTGGAAAATGATTTTTATCTTAGCAAGATTCCCATGTATCTGGCAAAAAGTGATCTTGCCGGGAATATTATGCAGGAGAACAGTCCCCTCTATGGAAAGTTATCTGCAGTGCCGTTTCCCGGACTGCAGAATGCCGGGCAGATTCTTGGAGGGATCAGCGACGCTTTTGCTGTGAACAAGGCAGCAGCTTATCCCAGGGAGACCGTACAGGCTTTGGAGGAAATTCTACAGAATTTTGCCGTCAGGTTATACGAGAGGGGGGCAGGGATTCCGGTGTGGGATACCGGCCGTGCGCAAAAGCCTGAGGAAGAGATTTATTGGCAGATACGGGAGATTGCGGATACGGCAGAAACCAGGATGCAGTATTGGGAATTTTATCTGGACAGGCGCAGAGCCGAGAGGTTTATGAAAAGCTCTGAGGAGCTGGGCGGGGGAAGTATATCCCCGGAGCAGTTTATAGAAGAATTGTGTACGGCAGGTTGAAAGATCATCAGGAAAAGATTATGGCAGGCGGATTGTATAAGTCCGCCTGCCATTTCATATGGTTCTTTATACAGATGGAAGTATGTGGGCTGCATATATATTGCTTTTTTCTTTCCGTAAGACAGAGACTTTGTTATAATGAGTGGCAGAGGCGGTCAACTAATGGTTGAATTTTGAAAAAAGATTAAAAATCAACCGACGGTTGCTTGTAAATGTGCTTAGATTACGGATATGCTGTTAGTATCTTAAAAAAGACGACGCGCCGTTTTATCAGATAATCTTCATACAATTGTGAGACTTATGATCACAGTGTGGGAAAGCGATGGGTAGTGAACGATAGCATAAAGTTACTTATAAATTTCTGAAACAGGAAAGCTGAATGGGTGAAAAGTATGGATGAGAATACAACTATGAAAACAGCAAATATCCGTCTTCCGGAATTATTTGGAGACAGGATTTCATTTTTAAGAAAGTTAAAAGGACTGACACAGGCGCAGCTTGCAGAGAAGCTGGGAATTTCAGCACAGGCGGTGAGTAAATGGGAAAGCGGTCTCTCCTGTCCGGATATTATGATGCTGGTTCCCCTGGCAGATATATTTAATGTCAGTACAGATATGTTGCTGGGAGGCGGTCAGCTCACCGGATGTGATGTGACTCCGAACCAGAATGCGGAAGCAGACCGGGAAAAGGGGTTCCCGGGGCAGACGGCTGCAGAGGGGAGAACGGAATCTTCTAAAGAAACGCAGAACCGGGTTGGACCGGAATGGCAGGTTGGCGTTGAATGGCAGAACGAACCAGAAGAAGACAGCAGGACGGGAGAAGAAGAGACAGGCGGAGCCAATGGTTATGTGAAAGCAGCCAGCCAGACAAGCGCAGCAGATGCAGGTGGAGCCGGGGGTTTGGGTAAAGCGGGCGTCCAGGCAGGCGCAGCAGATGCAGGCGGAGCGCAGGTTCAGAGTAAAACAGAGGAACAGGTAAAAGCTGAGTCACAGACTGGAGAGGCGGCTCAGGCTAAGGCAGAGGACCAGGCAAAAGCAGAGGAGTCCGCCGACTGGCAGAGCCAGACCGGACAGGGGACTCAGGCCGGACCATCTGATACAGAGGGCCAAAGAACACAGGAGAATGTAAATCGGGAAGCAGACAGAGCTGGGGAGAGCGGAATGCACCAGGATTCATCCAACAGAAGGAAATGGGAGGAAAACTGGAAAAACGGCACCCTTGAAATCAGAAAGGTTTTCCGGGAGAATAATGTGATGATCCATTCCCTGCATATTGACATCGGCATGGCGGACGCCATTATCCGTGAGGGTGATGAGTTCGCGCTTGACCTATCCTGTTATCCAAACGGTGACTGCAGAGAGGAGGTAAGGGACGGGGTCTGGAAGATAAAAGACAGAGGATATAAGGACCTGTTTTTACTGAGCAACCTTACAAATATTTTTTCAGAACGAAAAATAATCATCATTATACCCAGAGGATATCATTTCAAGGATGTGAAAATAAAACTGGGTGCAGGCAAATTGGTGGGCAGAGGAATACTGACAGATTCCAGCAGCCTGGACCTGGGAGCCGGTGAGATCGTGCTGGCTGATTATTATAGTGGTGACGCCAAGATCAAATGCGGTATGGGAAAAGTGATGCTGGAAGGACAGATGCGGGGCAGATGCAAACTGGACTGCGGCATGGGTGAGATTGCAGCCAGCCTTGTGGCACCTTCCGAATATGGCTACAGAGTCAAGGTAGGTATGGGTGATGTCAGAGTCGGAGAAAACCGGTTGGGAGGCATGGGAGGCACTTATAAGGTGAACAACAACGCGGAGAACTTCTTTGATATCAACTGCGGAATGGGGGCAGTGAAGGTTTTATTTGATGAATGAGAATTAGGAAAATAGCATCAGCAATGCAGGATCTCCCGTCTTAATGGCATGGTATAATCCATTGTGTTCGGCGTATGATATGGGAATTACCGCCATATGGTATGTGCTCTCCTCGGAGACGCCGGATATGAATACATGTCCTTTGGCGGGCAGGGAAAATGTGATCATCACACCGCACAGCGCTTTCACTCAACAACAACGGAATATCTGCTTTATAAAATTCCTGCTGAAAATGTGCTTCGCTGCCTGGAGGGGAATGATAAGGAGGCTGACCGTGTAGTGAATAGGGTGGGATTAGACTAAAAATATGAGATATAATTGAAAAAGGTGTTGAAAACCTGGGTTTTCAACACCTTTTTCAACGTTCCTGAGGTGATTCGAACACCCGACCTACCGCTTAGGAGGCGGTCGCTCTATCCAGCTGAGCTACAGAAACATAATATCTTCTTGCGACCCTATAATTCTATACTACCTAAAGGAAAATGTCAAGACACCAGCTCTTTTTTTTCTGGCTTATTCTGAAGATAAATGGTAACAGTACATCCGCCTGAACTGTTACCATTATAAAAATAACTGCCAGTTATTACACTCCATATTTGGGAAATATCGACAAAGTTTTCTTAATGTTTGTTAATAGACTATTCATTGCAACAACGATTTGCTATAATAGTAGTACAGAAAGGGAATGGTTATTCACAAGCAAATAAAGAATGAAAGAGGTGAAAGATTATGAAGCGCAAAGTGAAAAGAATGCTGGCTATGTTTCTTACTTTTATAATGGTATTTTCCATGGGAACGGTATTTGTTTCCGCTGCCGAGGAGGGGGCGGGCAAGAGCACAGAGACAGCAGTAAAACCGGAACTGTCCAAGAAAACAGCGGACAGTGTGATCCTGAAGACAAAAGACGGATATGTGTATGGCATTCAGGAAGATGGAAGCACATGGAAATGGGCGGATGATAAACAATATGATAAGACGGCAAAGACAGTATCATTTACAGGACTGAAAGCAGACACGGAGTATGTATTTGCCCAGAAGACGAAAGATGCGGAAACGGTACAGGATACCGATATACTGAAGATAAAAACAGATGTTGCAGCAGTGCAGGCGGAGACTCCAAAACAGGAAGGAGTAAATACAGAAAGTCCCAAAGCTGAGGAGCCCCCAAAGGCAGATAAACCTCAGGATGAAGGCATGAACGCAGAGCAGCAAAAACCTCAGGAGACAGATCAGACAGAGGCTGGGGCAGAAGGTAATAAGGCAGATGTGCCGGAAGAACCCCAGAAGCCGGATGACAGCAAGAAACAGGAAGAGAACACAGAGGTAAGTACCCCGTCAGGTACGGAAGATACCACGGATAAGACCGAAGGTACACAGGGTGTCGATAAGAACACGGCAGGAGACGCGGTAACGGACGATAATAACAGCCAAAAGACAGATGAGGCTAAGAAAGATGAACCGAAGGGTGAAGATACTAAGAGCGATGAATCCAAAACCGATGAATCTAAAACCAATGCAGGGAAGAACAACGATTCAGAAAATCAGATGAATGACAAAAACACCCCGCAGAAGGCCCAGACACCAAAGCCGCCTCTGTATGACAAAGTGACTGACACAAGTGTTGTACTGAAGCCCGATGGCGATGCTGGTTCGTATACTTACAGTTATAAGATGGTGTTAAAGGATAATAATGCGAAGGCAGCAGAATTGACCAGTGATACCGGAGAATTTTCAGGTCTGACACCGGATACGGATTACCTGGCTTATATCATGGTAAAAGGAAATGATAAAGCACAACCTTCATATACGGACAGTGACTGGAGCCAGCCGACAGAGATTCACACCTTAAAAGCAGCGGCAGAGAAACCGAAAGCAGCGCCTAAGCTGGCAGAGAAGACAGACACCATGATCAAGCTTGATACATCAACAGCAGGTCTGGATTACGGTGTATATCTGGATAACGGTAAGATCAGCTGGAACAGCGAAGGTGAATTCAAGGGATTGACAGCAGGCAAGGAATACAGATTTGTCACACGTGTCAATTTTGATGAGAAGGAGCAGATGGAAGGCCCTATCAGTGACGTTTTGAAAGTTACAACCAAAAAGGCAGCGGCAGCAGCTCCTGAAGCCCCGGTATGCATTGGAAGGACAGAGAACAGCATTACACTCAGGGCTGTAAACGGACAGGAATATGCAATGCTTGAGAACGGAAATCCGGGTAAATGGCAGGACAGTGAAGTTTTCAGCGGATTGAAGGCAAATACAAGATACTCTTTTGTTACGAGAGTTAAGTATAACCCCGACGAGGCAATGGAAAGTAAAGTAAGCGGCAGCTCTTCCGCAAAAACCATAATCGCGTTTGAAGGATCCGGTGTGACAGGTATTGAGGTAAATGGTGTCTATGATAAGAATGCTGTTGTAAACATTGCAGCCAATGGAAAAGGTACAGATAATCAGAAACCGGAAGTACAGGATACCAGATGGGTTCCCGAGAGCTGGAAATGGGGAAGCTCCGCAAAAGGCACCTGGAAGAAAGCCCCGTACACTGCAAAACTTACACTGAATAAGGCAGGCAAGATGGAACTTGAAGTTGTTTTCAGCCTGCAGGAGTATTCAGAAAAAGGCTGGACAGCTATGACCGCTGAGAAAAAGACGATCACGGTACCGTTCAGTGTAAAGGAACAATATACGATTACAGCTTCCGCAGGTTCCAATGGTAAGATTTCTCCTTCCGGCAGCGTAAAGGTAATGGAAGGAAATGATGCAGTATTTACATTTACTCCAAACAAGGGATATCAGATCTCCCAGGTGACAGTGGACGGCAAGGCCGTTTCAGTGAAAAACAACAAGTACACATTTGAAAATGTAAATGCCAACCACAAGATCTCTGTTACATTTAAGACTCTCACTAAGACAGTTCCGAAGACAGGAGATACTATGAATATGGCAGGTTATCTGATGCTGGCAGTTCTCTCCGCTGGTGCTGTGCTGGCAGTTGTGATTTCTGCAAAGAGAAAGAAAATGAACCAGAGATAACAGAAAATAAGTAATATAAGGAGGCCCCGCCGGATATACCGTCCGGCAGGGCCTCTTTTTTATATCGTGGTTTATGTTTATTCTTCGGAGGAAGTATCCTGCAGGGCAAGGAAACCTTCTTCTCCGGTACGGATTTTTACTACATTTTCTATGTCGTATACAAATACTTTGCCGTCACCGATCTGTCCGGTATGAAGTATTGCTTTTGCTGTGTCAATAACCTTCTGTACGGGAACAAGGCTGACCACAATTTCAATCTTGACTTTGGGAAGCAGGTTCATATCCATTTCAACACCTCGGTAATAAGTGGTTGAACCTTTCTGGATTCCGCAGCCGAGTACATTTGTGATGGTGATTCCCGTAACGCCGATTTCATTCATGGCGTGCATAAAATCTTCCAGCTTGCTGCGCCGTGTGATAATCACAACTTTGGTTAGCTTGTGGACCGTGGTGCCTTCTTTTAGTATATTCCTGCAGGCCTCAGCCGGAGCCTGCGTGGCGGATGCGCCTTCTGCAGCAGGAGTATAGTTCTTTGCGGTTCCCATTACATGGGGAACCGTACTCATGGAATCCTGTGTGACAAAATCGGCGTAGCTGCTTGCAAGGCCGTGTTCTCTTACATCCAGTCCGGCTATTTCCTCGTCAGGGGAAACCCGGAGGCCAACGGTATGTTTGATCGCCTGGAATATGATGATCATAGTTACCACGACCCAGGCGGCGGTTGCAATAAAACCGATAAATTGAACACCTAACTGCTGGAAGCCGCCGCCGGTAAAAAGACCTTTGGCCTCTGTACCTGCACCGTCTGAGAAAAGGCCTACGCAGAGGGTTCCCAGTGCGCCGCACATGCCGTGTACTCCCACTGCACCTACTGGGTCATCAATCTTGCAGGTCTTGTCAATAAACTCAATTCCAAATACCACTACAAACCCTGCCAGGATACCTATGATGGCAGCAGATACTGTAGAAACGGTATCACATCCGGCTGTGATGGCTACAAGTCCTGCAAGGGCGCCATTCAGGGACATGGAAACATCCGGTTTTTTATACAGTATCCAAGTGATACACATAACAGTGATTGTGGCCACCGCGGCAGCCAGATTGGTTGTGACAAATATTTTAGCTGCAGATACAATGGCATTCCCTTCCATGGAAACCGTGGAACAGCCGTTGAATCCAAACCAGGCAAACCAGAGGATAAATACACCTAAGGCACCTACTGTCAGGTTGTGTCCGGGAATAGCTCTTGATTTACCGCATTTGGAATATTTTCCCATACGGGGGCCAAGGATCTTGGCACCTACAAGGGCAGCGACGCCGCCTACCATATGGACAGCACAAGAACCTGCGAAATCATGGAATCCCATTTCAGCTAACCAGCCGCCGCCCCAGATCCAATGGCCCGATATGGGATATACCACAAGGCTGATGAGAAGGCTGTAAATACAGTAAGAGGAATACTTTGTTCTTTCTGCCATAGCACCTGAGACTATGGTTGCAGAAGTTGCGCAGAAAACGGTCTGGAAAATCAGAAAAGCCCAGAACGGGACACCGTCGGGAAGCATCCCCGCACCATAATTGGATTCGGAGGCAATACCAGCCACGGAACCAAAGAAGCCGTTGCCTGCACCAAACATGACTCCAAAACCAACCAGCCAGAAGGCAGGTGTTCCGATACAGAAATCCATCAGGTTTTTCATAATAATATTGCCGGCATTTTTTGCCCGGGTAAAACCAGTCTCCACCATGGCAAAACCTGCCTGCATAAAGAAGACCATTGCGGCGCCTAAAAGCACCCAGATTGTGTTAACAGATGAAAAATCACTCATAAAATCTCTCCTTCCTTTTTCAAGCTGAAACTCCTCATACTTTCTTAATGCTTATTGCAAACAAAAAGGGCGCGTACTTGAGAGCTATGGGAGACTCAAAAAATACGCACCTTTGCATAAAGAAAAATTACTGTTGTGACAATAGAAAGTCTGCAATGTGTGCAGCCTATTGTTTGTTATCCTCTGTGCAGCCTGTGAGATCCATGGGATATTGGCTGTCAAAACAGGCTTTGCAGAGAGGAAGGTGATCTGCCATGGACGGCAGATCCTCCAGTCTCATATAGCCCAGGGAGTCAGCGCCAATCATGGCACAGATCTCGTCAGCCGTGTGGGAAGAAGCAATTAACTGTTTGTTGGATGGAATATCCGTTCCAAAGTAACAAGGATACAGAAACGGTGGAGAACTGACACGGACATGAACGCTTTTAGCTCCGGCATTTTTCAGCATACGGATGAGGTTCGCCATGGTTGTACCGCGGACGATGGAGTCGTCAACAAGTATGATTCGTTTTCCGCGGACAACAGATTCTAAAACGTTTAGTTTAAGCCTTACGCTTGATTCACGTTCCTTTTGTGTCGGTTTGATAAAAGTTCTTCCCACATAGCTGTTTTTATAAAAGGCTAACGCAAATGGAATCCCTGACGCTTCCGAATAGCCTTTTGCTGCCGGGATCCCAG
This sequence comes from Blautia pseudococcoides, assembly GCF_001689125.2. Taxonomy (NCBI): domain Bacteria; kingdom Bacillati; phylum Bacillota; class Clostridia; order Lachnospirales; family Lachnospiraceae; genus Blautia; species Blautia pseudococcoides. The sequence continues at coordinate 4,292,126 of NZ_CP015405.2, forward strand.
AGTCGGGAACACCGGTCACAAGATCTGCATCCGCAGGATAGGATGCCGCAAGGGCGGCACCTGCGCGGATGCGGGCATCGTAGATGTTGACGCCGTCCAGGGTACTGTCCAGCCGCGCGAAATAGATGTACTCAAAAATGCAGTGAGCATGTGTCTTGTGGCATAGCTGGCAGTTGGAGGTGATGCCATCCGCTGTTATGGTGATGATTTCACCAGGGCGGATATCACGGATGAATTCTGCGCCGGTTGCTGAGAGGGCGCAGCTCTCGGAAGCAATAATATAAGATGAGCCACGTTTTCCAAGGCAGAGAGGTTTCAGGCCAAGAGGGTCCCGGACGCCGATCAGTTTGCGCGGGCTGGCAATGACCAGACCATAGGCTCCGCGTATCTTTTTTGCCGTATGCAGAATGGCTTCTTCTACATTGTGTGTGTTTACTCTCTCCCTGGCGATGCAGTAAGCGATCACTTCCGAATCCGTGGTTGTATGGAATATTGCTCCGGTCTGTTCCAGCTCACACCTAAGGTCTTGAGTGTTCACCAGGTTCCCGTTATGGGCCAGAGCAAGTGTTCCCTTTATATAATTCAGAACCAGAGGCTGCGCGTTTGAAAGGGTGGTAGCCCCTGTAGTGGAATAACGAACGTGGCCGATGCCTAGATTTCCGTGAAGCCCCTCAAGTATTTCAGCCTTGAAGACCTCACCGACCAGCCCCATTCCTTTGTATGCGTTCATATTGCCTTTGGGGCCTTTGGTATCGCACACGGCAATACCGCAGGATTCCTGACCCCGGTGCTGTAAAGAACAGAGTCCATAGTAGATGGATGACGCAGCATCTTCCCCGTTGGGATGAAAGATGCCGTATACCCCGCAGGCCTCTTTTATTTTCATAGCAGACTGTGATTCCATGGAGTCATCTTCCTCAGATATAGAACAATAACTGGTCATAGGTTGGATAAGGAAGCAGTTCATCAGGAATTTTTGTCTCTGCTTCGTTAGCTGCAGTTTTCAGTTCTTCCATGAGGGGAAGCACTTTTGTAAGGAATAATTCAGCCTGTTTCTGCATATCTGTAACGGATTCCGCTTCGGAGGTTGCACTCTTCAGTGCGGCTGTACCGGCGGTGATAGTATTTGATATTTCAGTCAGACGGCATACCAGGGCCTCCTCGGAATCAGTGGAAAGTCCGGGGATCAGGGCTTTTTTGTCAGCAGCCTGTTTCGCAGCGGAAGCCGCGTAGCTGTTGACTGCCGGGAGGAAATCCTTTATAAGCATTTCCTGCAAGGTTTTGGACTCTATGGCAACTGTTTTGGAGTAGGTTTCCAGAAGGATCTCATAGCGGGAGTAGATTTCCTCCTTTGTAAACACGTCGTGTTTGATAAATAGATCCAGATTCTTCTCTGCAATAAAACGGGGCAGGGCTTCGGGTGTGGAGGCCAGATTATAAAGGCCTCTTGCTGCCGCCTCTTTTACCCATTCTTCTGTGTATCCGTTGCCGTTGAAGATGACTTTTTTATGTTTTTTGATAGCGCGTTTGATCAATTCATGGACCGCATGTTCCATTTCCTCCGGTGCAGTGTCTTTCAATTCATTATAGAACTGTGCTAATGCTTCCGCAACAGCAGTGTTCAGCACCATGTTAGGGTTAGCCACAGATGCAGCGGAACCCAGCATACGGAATTCAAACTTATTGCCGGTAAAGGCAAAGGGTGAAGTACGGTTTCTGTCGGTTGTGTCCTTGGTAAAGTGAGGCAGTACGTGTGCGCCCGTTTCCAGCTGTACCGGATGTGCCTTTCCAAAGTAGGCGTCCTCCTCAATGGATTTCAGCACGCTTTCCAGCTCGTCGCCGATGAAGATGGAAACAATTGCCGGGGGCGCCTCGTTACCGCCCAGACGGTGGTCATTGCCGGCGCTGGCAGCGGATACTCTCATTAGGTCTGCGTAGTCATCCACCGCTTTGATAACCGCCATGAGGAATACCAGGAACTGTGTGTTCTCAGCAGGTGTTTTGCCCGGTTCCAGCAGGTTGGTGCCGGTGTTGGTGCACATGGACCAGTTGTTGTGCTTGCCGCTTCCATTAATACCGTCAAAGGGTTTTTCGTGGAGGAGGCAGACAAGGCCGTGTTTTTCCGCTGTCTTCTTCATGATTTCCATGGTGAGCTGGTTGTGGTCAACCGCTACATTGGTGGAATCGAAGATGGGGGCCAGCTCGTGCTGGGCAGGCGCCACCTCGTTGTGTTTTGTCTTGGCCGGAATACCCAGTTTCCAGAGTTCTTCATCCAGGTCGTGCATATAGGCTGCGATTCTGGGCTTCAGAGCACCAAAGTAGTGGTCTTCCATTTCCTGGCCTTTGGGGGCAGGTGCTCCGAACAGGGTTCTGCCTGTGAAGATAAGGTCGCGTCTTTTTTCGTAGAGCTCTTTTGGGACAAGGAAGTATTCCTGTTCCGGGCCAACGGTGGTGGACACGCTTGAAACCTCTTTGCTGCCCAGAAGATGAAGCATTTTAACTGCTTCTTTATTCAGTGTTTCCATAGAACGAAGGAGCGGTGTTTTTTTATCCAATGCTTCTCCGCTGAAGGAGCAGAAGGCTGTTGGTATGTAAAGGGTATTGTCCTTGATAAATGCCGGTGATGTAGGATCCCAGTTCGTATAACCTCTCGCTTCAAAGGTGGCACGCAGACCGCCGGATGGAAAGCTGGATGCATCAGGTTCTCCTTTTACCAGTTCTTTGCCGGAGAATTCCATGATGATCTCACCGCTGCCGTTGGGTGAGATGAAGCTGTCGTGTTTCTCTGCGGTGTAGCCGGTCATGGGCTGGAACCAATGGGTGAAATGTGTGGCTCCGTTCTCTACGGCCCATTCTTTCATGGCTACAGCTACGGAATTGGCAACATCCAGTTCCAGGTGGGTTCCGTTTTGGATTGTCTTGTGAAGGGCTTTATATACGTCCTTCGGGAGTTTGTTGCGCATCACTTTGTCACTGAAGACCAGGCTACCATATAGTGTAGGAATATCTTTAGACATATTCACAGCACTCCTTTCAAAATTTATTTGGGGTTTTTGATTGGGCTGATAAAAATAAAACAAAAAAGGCACCTTGGATGGAGTCATCCAAAGCGCCTTTGCTTTATGGACTGTAGTATTGCACGGAAATGGAGAAATGTCAATAGGTTTTTTGAAAAATGTTTCGGGAGGGGGCAGGGGCCTTGTTTTTTTTCGGTGTTCCCAGACGGGCAGAAAAAGGTTGGTAGAATGTGGTTTGTTTTTGTGGAATTTTGCGGGATTGACAGGTTGGGGGGAGGAGGGTATAATCGGTTTATCTGGAAAGCAATTCATTTAATCTGCGGCAGATCTGCCGAAAGTTCCGGAAAGTATAAAATTGAATATGGACGGATGAAATAGCGGGAATGACAGAGCTTTGGGATGGCTAGCAAAGTAATAGTTGATATAAGATGCTTTTTATATTATATTTATGGTATAGAATACAATTGCCAAATCAATTGCTAAGTGTGCTGTGCTCTGATATCTCAATCTTTGCTTTTTTATCCGGGAAGGAGGTCTATGAAAGGAATTGTACTGACAGCAGTGGATGAGGAAGTCTATGAGGGGCTGTCAGATAACGAGATTTTTGCGGATTTATTTAACGGCGCCTTGTTCGGCGGAAAGCAGGTGATCAGGCCGGATATGCTGGAACAAGAAAATGAGAAAAAGGTGGTGCGCGCAGGAAGAGAGGGCGGAAGGCGGGTGATACTCCGGAGAATCCGGGATGTGCAGAAGCTGTCTGTGATAGGAGATAGCTGCCTGGCCGTTATACTGGCGGCAGAGGGACAGAGGACGGTACATTATGCCATGCCTGTCCGCTGTATGCTTTACGATGCCATTGATTATACGGGGCAGGTTGAGCATATTGTGAGGGAGAGAAAGGGGGAAGGAAAATTAAAGAAAGGGTCGGAATATCTTTCCGGGATGAAGAGGGAAGACAGGCTGCTGCCGGGAATCACGATCGTTTTTTATTATGGGGAGGAGCAGAGCTGGGATGGACCGCTGAGTCTTCATGATATGCTGGATATCCCGCCGGAACTGAAACCGTGGATGGAGTGTATCCAGGATTACCGGATCAACCTGGTGTGCGCAAGTACAGTGGAGAGCAGTAATTTCAGGACGGGGCTTCGGGAGGTCTTTGAATTGCTCCCGCTGCTGAAAGATAAAGAAGGGATGAAGGAATTTCTGGAGACCAGAAAGGATGAATTCATGCATCTGGATGCAAAAAAAGGCTGGCTGGTGTCAAAATTCCTGAATGTTCCAGCCTTGAAAGAGCTGAAAGAAAATGAGAAGGGAGAGGTGGATATGTGTACGGCCATTGAGGAAATGATGGAAGAAAGGGAAGAACGTGGAATATTACAAGGAATAGAACAAGGAATAAAACGTGGAGAAGTACGAGTAAACCAATTGATTGAAGTATTGTTACAGCAACCATGCCAGGAGGAGGCTTATAAAGAAATCCGGAGGGCAGTAACAGATTGGGAATATCAGAAGAAACTTTTTGACAAGTTTGGAATATAGGAAATTTTATGTATGCTATGCCAGGGAGCAAGTTTTGGAATTTAGAAAGCCCTTTGAACAAAAAAATAAATTAGGGGATTTACAAATGCGCGGAAATGAGATATAGTAATTCCATAATTTTTTGCAGTGCTTCTTTTGAAGTGTGCAGAGGACAAAAGCATATAGAGTAAAACAACGACAATGGCGTCGGCTAACCTTATATTGGGGTTGCCGACGCCTTTTTGGTATGTGGAAAATGCTGTAAGTTTTTCATAGCCAGGTAACGCAGGAGGAAAATGTGATGGCAGTAAAATATGTATTTGTTACAGGCGGCGTAGTGTCGGGACTGGGAAAAGGAATCACTGCGGCGTCCCTTGGACGTCTTCTGAAAGCCAGAGGGTACAAAGTAACTATGCAGAAGTTTGATCCTTATATTAACGTAGACCCCGGAACCATGAATCCGATTCAGCACGGAGAAGTGTTCGTGACCGATGATGGGACAGAAACGGATTTGGATTTGGGGCATTATGAGAGATTTATTGATGAGAGCCTGGACAGGAACTCTAATGTGACTACAGGTAAAATATACTGGTCTGTTCTGCACAAAGAGCGTCATGGAGATTATGGCGGCGGAACAGTGCAGGTGATCCCTCATATTACCAATGAGATAAAGGCATGTTTTTACCGGGCCAAGGAACCGGATGAGGAACGGATCGCCATTATCGAAGTGGGAGGGACTGCAGGCGATATTGAGAGCCAGCCGTTTCTGGAGGCGATCCGGCAGTTTCAGCATGATGTGGGGCATGAGAATGCCGTATTAATTCATGTGACTTTGATTCCATACCTGAAGGCTTCCGGTGAATTGAAGACAAAGCCTACCCAGGCAAGTGTGAAAGAACTTCAGGGTATGGGGCTGCAGCCGGATATTCTGGTATGCAGGTCGGAATACCCCTTGTCTCAGGAATTAAAGGATAAAATTGCACTGTTTTGCAATGTACCGGAGAGTCATGTACTTCAAAATCTGGATGTGGAATATCTATATGAAGCACCCTTGGCAATGGAAAAGGAAAATCTGGCTCAGGTGGTGTGTGATTGTCTCCGCCTGCCGTGCCCGGAACCGGACCTGGAGGATTGGAAATCCATGGTGGCGGATCTGCGGAATCCGAATACAGAGGTTGAGATCGCTGTCGTAGGTAAATATATACAGCTTCATGATGCCTATTTGAGTGTGGCGGAGGCATTAAAGCATGGCGGGATTGCCGCCCATGCCAGTGTGAAGGTGCGCTGGGTGGATTCTGAGTTTATCACAGAAAGCAGCTGCGGGGAACTGCTTGGCGGGCTGGACGGAATTCTGGTTCCAGGCGGTTTTGGAACCAGGGGGACGGAAGGGAAAATCCTGGCAGTGAAGTATGCCAGGGAAAACCAAATCCCTTTTTTGGGTATCTGCCTTGGAATGCAGGCAGCAATTATTGAGTTTGCCCGCAATGTGCTGGACTATCATGATGCCAACAGCATGGAACTGGATCCTCATACGCTGCATCCGGTCATTGCCCTGATGCCGGAGCAGAATGGAGTGGAAGATTTGGGCGGTACCTTGAGACTGGGTTCCTATCCGTGCAGGCTGAAAAAGGGAAGTAAATCCTATGCATTATACGGAAAAGAAGAGATTACAGAGCGCCACAGACACCGCTATGAGGTAAATAATGACTACAGAGAAAGGCTTGAGGAGAAAGGGATGACGCTGGCAGGTGTTTCACCTGACGGCAGAATTGTGGAGATGATTGAATTGACAGGCCATCCTTTTTTTATGGGAACACAGGGCCATCCGGAATTAAAATCCAGACCGAACCATGCACATCCTCTGTTCGCAGGTCTGGTAAGCGCGGCTGTTAAGTATAAGAAAGAGAGAGGTTTTTGACTATGAGAAAAAATGAGGGATTGTACCGACAGCAGTTTGAACATGACAACTGCGGTATTGGAGCCGTTGTAAACAGTAAAGGTATCAGGAGCCATAAAACTGTGGAGAATGCTCTGAAAATCGTGGAAAACCTGGAACACAGGGCGGGTAAGGATGCGGAGGGAAAGACCGGTGACGGTGTTGGCATCCTGCTTCAGATCTCGCATAGATTTTTTGCTAAAGCCTGCAAAAAAGCGGACATCCATATTGGAGGAGAACGTGAATATGGTATTGCCATGCTGTTTTTTCCGCAGGACGAACTGAAATGCAACCAGGCGAAGAAGATGTTTGAAATCATTGTGGAGAAGGAAGGCCTGGAATTTCTGGGATTCCGTAAGGTTCCTGTATGTTCAGAGGTACTGGGGGATAAGGCGTTGAGATGTATGCCAAATATTGTGCAGGCGTTCATTAAAAAACCTGAGAACGTGGAAAAGGGGCTTTCCTTTGACAGAAGGCTGTATATTGCCCGCCGTGTATTCGAGCAGAGTAATGACAATACATATGTGGCGTCCATGTCCAGCCGGACCATTGTGTATAAAGGGATGTTTTTGGTAAACCAGCTCCGCACATTTTTTATGGATCTGCAGGACGGGGATTATGAATCTGCCATAGCCATGGTGCATTCCCGTTTCAGTACCAATACAAACCCAAGCTGGGAGCGCGCACATCCCAACCGTTTTATTGTACATAACGGGGAGATCAACACGATCCGGGGAAATGCGGACAAGATGCAGGCAAGGGAGGAGACGATGGCCTCCGATCATCTGAAGGATCAGCTTCACAAGGTGCTTCCTGTGGTGGACACCAGAGGCTCAGACTCCGCTATGCTGGACAATACGCTGGAATTCCTGGTGATGAACGGCATGGATCTGCCTCTGGCAGTCATGGTGACAATTCCTGAACCTTGGGCAAATAATAGTACACTTTCCCAGGAGAGAAGGGATTTTTATCAGTATTATGCGACCATGATGGAACCGTGGGACGGCCCCGCCTCCATTCTTTTTTCCGACGGCGATGTGATGGGGGCTGTGCTTGACCGGAACGGGCTGCGCCCGTCCAGATATTATATTACAAAAAACGGAGATGTGATCTTGTCCTCAGAGGTGGGGGTTATGTCTGTGCCGGAGGAGGAGATCGTGCTGAAGGAGCGTCTGCATCCCGGAAAGATCCTGCTTGTGGATACTGTTAAAGGACAGATTTTCAACGATGATGAGTTAAAGGAAATTTATGCGGGAAAACAGCCGTACGGTGAGTGGCTGGACAGTAATCTGGTGGAGCTGCATGACTTGAAGATTCCCAATATCCGCGTGGAGGAATATGTGGGGGAAGCCCTTACCAGGATGCAGAAAGCTTTTGGGTATACCTATGAAGAGTACAGAAATTCTATTTACAGTATGGCACTGAACGGTTCTGAGGGAATTGCGGCAATGGGGACAGATACACCCCTTGCAGTGCTTTCTGAAAAGCATCTGCCCCTGTTTAATTATTTTAAGCAGTTGTTTGCGCAGGTTACAAATCCCCCCATTGATGCCATCCGGGAGGAGATTGTGACCAGTACAACGGTGTATGTAGGGAAAGACGGTAACCTGCTGAGGGAACGGCCGGAAAACTGCCAGGTGTTGAAAGTGAACAATCCCATTTTGACCAACACAGATATGCTGAAGATCAAAAATATAAATGTGGATGGCTTTAAGGCTGTTGTGGTTCCCATAACTTATTACAAGAGTACACGTCTGGACAGAGCTATTGACAGGCTGTTTGTGGAAGTGGATAAAGCTTACAAGGACGGCGCCAATATTCTGGTGCTCAGTGACAGGGGGATTGATGAAAACCATATGCCTATCCCGTCGCTTCTGGCAGTGTCTGCAGTGCATCAGTACCTGGTGAAGACAAAGAAAAGAACTTCTCTTGCCATTATCCTGGAATCCGGAGAACCCAGGGAGGTGCATCATTTTGCAGCGCTTCTGGGATATGGGGCATGTGGGGTAAATCCTTATCTTGCCCAGGATACTATAAAAGAACTGATCCACAACAAACTGCTGGATAAGGATTACTATGCGGCGGTGGATGACTACAACAATGCCATTCTGCACGGAATCGTAAAGATCGCGTCAAAAATGGGAATTTCCACCATACAGTCCTATCAGGGTTCCAAGATATTTGAAGCGATCGGTGTTTCAGAGGAAGTGATCAATAAATACTTTGCGGGAACGGTAAGCCGTGTGGGCGGCATTTCCTTAGAAGATATAGCAGATGACGTAGACGTGCGGCATTCTAAAGCATTTGACCCTCTCGGACTGCCCAGCAGCCTGGAACTGGAGAGTATGGGAATCCACAAAATGAGGCGTGAGGGGGAGAAACACCGCTATGACCCCCGGACTATCCATATGCTGCAGGAGTCCACAAAAAGAGGGGACTACCGCATGTTTAAACAATATACAGAACTGGTGGACAGGGAGCAAAGCGGTTATCTGCGCAGCCTGATGGATTTTGAATATCCGAAAGAAGGTATCCCCATCGAAGAAGTAGAGAGTGTCGATGAGATCGTAAAGCGCTTTAAAACTGGCGCTATGTCCTATGGTTCCATATCCCGGGAAGCCCACGAGACACTTGCCGTTGCTATGAATATACTGCACGGCAAATCCAATACAGGTGAGGGCGGAGAAAGCGATGAGCGTCTGGACAGTGCGGGAAATGCCGTGGACCGCTGCTCTGCCATCAAGCAGGTGGCCTCCGGGCGTTTTGGTGTGACCAGCCGTTACCTGGTCAGCGCGAAAGAGATCCAGATTAAGATGGCCCAGGGCGCAAAACCCGGGGAAGGAGGGCATCTGCCGGCCAAAAAGGTCTATCCGTGGATCGCAAAGACCAGACATTCAACGCCTGGTGTAAGCCTGATCTCACCGCCGCCTCATCATGATATTTATTCTATTGAGGATTTGGCAGAGCTGATCTATGACCTGAAAAATGCCAATAAATATGCCAGGATTTCCGTGAAACTGGTATCTGAAGCAGGAGTGGGTACCGTGGCAGCGGGTGTGGCAAAGGCCGGTGCGCAGGTTATCCTCATTTCCGGGTATGACGGCGGTACGGGAGCGGCGCCTCAAAGTTCCATCCACAATGCGGGGCTTCCCTGGGAGCTGGGTTTGGCTGAGACGCACCAGACGCTTCTCATGAATGGACTGCGCAGCCGTGTTATGATCGAGACGGACGGAAAATTAATGAGCGGACGTGACGTGGCAGTGGCTGCGCTGCTGGGCGCTGAAGAATTTGGATTTGCAACAGCACCCCTGGTGACTATGGGATGTGTTATGATGCGCGTCTGCAACTTGGATACATGCCCTGTGGGAGTGGCTACCCAGAATCCGGAGCTTAGAAAACGGTTTAAGGGAAAACCGGAGTATGTGGTTAATTTTATGCGGTTTATTGCACAAGAACTGCGGGAATACATGGCAAAGCTGGGCATCCGTACACTGGACGAGATGGTGGGGCGCACGGACTTGCTGAAAGTGAAGGAAAATGCTGAGAACCTTAAAGCCTCTCAGATTGACCTGCAGGCAGTTCTGAATAATCCATATGCAGGAAAAAATACAAAGGTTACATTTGACCCGGCCCAGGTATATGATTTCAGACTGGAAGAAACAAAGGATGAAAAGGTACTGCTGAAGAAGCTGAAAAAAGCAGTGGAGGAAGGCGGGAAAGCCGGTGTGGAGGTTTTGGTGACCAACACAGACAGGGCATTTGGAACCATGCTGGGTGCGGAGATCACAAGGCAGCATAAGGACGGACTGCCGGAGGATACGATCTCGGTTTCCTGTACCGGCGCCGGGGGACAGAGCTTCGGGGCATTTATACCCAGGGGACTTACCCTGTCTCTGTGCGGAGACTGTAATGACTACATGGGCAAAGGCCTTTCAGGAGGAAAGATCGTAGTATATCCGCCAAAGAAGAGAAATTACAAGGCGGATGAAAATATCATCACGGGAAATGTGGCTCTATATGGAGCAACCAGCGGAACAGCCTATATCGGAGGTGTGGCAGGCGAGCGCTTTGCTGTCCGCAACTCCGGGGCCTGTGCCGTAGTGGAAGGTGTGGGGGAGCACGGCTGTGAATATATGACCGGAGGCCGTGTGGTTGTGCTTGGGAAAACAGGCAAGAACTTTGCAGCAGGAATGAGCGGTGGTATCGCTTATGTGCTGGATGAAAAGAATGATCTGTATAAGAATCTGAATAAGGAAATGATATCTATAGAGAAGGTGGAGACAAAGCTTGATATCCAGGAATTGCATCATATGATCGAAGCCCATGTGGAAGCCACCGGTTCCCGGAAGGGACAGGAAGTGCTTGCAGGATTTCAGGATTATCTGCCCAAGTTCAAGAAGATCATTCCGGATGACTATAAGAGGATGACCACTCTTGCTGCAAGGCTGGAGGAGCAGGGAATGTCGCCGGAGCAGGCACAGTTAGAAGCGTTTAATGAGAATTTTAATCAGAAAGGGGCAGAGTAGGAGATGGGAAAGCCGACAGGATTTTTAGAATACAACAGAGTAAGTGCCCAAATGGAGGAACCAAAAGAAAGGATCAAGCATTTCAGAGAGTTTAAAAAATATCTGCCCATAGAAGAACAGCGGAAACAGGGAGCACGCTGCATGGAGTGCGGCGTCCCGTTCTGCCAGTCAGGGGATGTGCTGGGGGGCATGGTTTCGGGGTGCCCGCTGCATAATCTGGTACCGGAGACAAATGATCTGGTATACACGGGAAACTGGGAACAGGCATATCTGCGTCTCTCCAAAACACACAGTTTTCCGGAATTTACAGCAAGGGTGTGCCCTGCACTCTGCGAAGCTGCATGTACCTGTAACTTAAACGGGGAGCCTGTGGGAACCAAGGAAAATGAACTTGCCATTATTGAGACTGCTTTTGAGAGAGGATGGGTAAAACCACAGGTTCCAAAGGTGAGGACAGGAAAGAAGGTGGCTGTTATAGGCAGCGGCCCTTCCGGCATGGCAGCGGCGCAGCAGCTCAACAGAAGAGGGCATCAGGTCACTGTGTTTGAAAGGAATGACAGAATCGGAGGGCTGCTGCGTTACGGCATACCTAATATGAAACTGGATAAGGCAGTGATCGACAGAAGAGTGGGACTTATGGAGGAAGAGGGCGTTGTTTTTAAAACAGGTGTGGATGTTGGAAAAGATATAAAGGCGGCTGAGTTACAGAAGGGGTTTGACCGGATCGTACTCTGCTGCGGGGCTTCCAACCCCAGGGATATCAAAGTCCCGGGGAGGGATGCTCATCATATTTATTTTGCTGTTGATTTTCTTGCTTCTGTGACCAGGAGTCTGCTGGATCCGGGTCTAAAGGATCATAAGTTTGTATCTGCCAAGGGAAAACATGTGCTGGTGATCGGGGGTGGTGACACGGGAAATGACTGTGTGGGAACAGCCCTCCGATTGGGGGCAAAATCGGTAACGCAGCTTGAAATGATGCCGAAAGCTCCCGATACAAGGGCTGACAGTAACCCCTGGCCTCAGTGGCCCCGTGTCTGCAAGACAGATTACGGACAGGAGGAGGCAATTGCAGTGTTCGGGCATGATCCCAGGATTTATCAGACTACAGTGACGGAGTTCATCAAGGATGAAAAGGGGAATGTGCAGAAAGCAAAGACCGTAAAACTGGAGAGTAAACGGGATGAAAAGACAGGGCGCATGAATATGGTTCCTGTAAAAGGGAGCGAAGAGGTGATTGATGCCCAGCTTGTGCTCATTGCGGCAGGATTTCTGGGAAGTCAGAAATATGTGACGGATTCGTTTAAGGTGTCTGTGAATGAGAGAACGAATGTAGCCACCAAACCGGAGGGATATGAGACCAGTATACCCGGTATCTTCGCGGCTGGGGATATGCACAGGGGACAGTCATTGGTTGTCTGGGCGATCCGGGAAGGGCGGAAGGCGGCTGAGGAGGTGGATGCATCTTTGATGGGGTATTCTAATTTGTAAAAATGTAAACTTTGAAAACGCTGTACCAGGCATAAAAACATGTCTGGTATGGTATTTTTTCGTTGCATGTTTGTCTGGTTTGTGGTATGATATATTCATTATTTAATGCATTTTCTGCATAGAATTATTTTCGTTCTGAAAATAAAAATTCCCACATTTTTAAAGCAATCATTAAAAAGGAAAACGTTTATCCAGGAGGGAGAAAGTATGGGGGAAAAGCTAAATGGGGATCAATTATTAAGTCAATAACAATTGTCCAGGTCTGATTGTGGATATTAGGAGATCAGAAGAAACATGCATATTCAAATCAAACGATTAAATGCAGTAAAAGTAATTATGCCAAATTTCTGCCTCAGACAGAATCTATTGCATGTTACTAATAAATTCTATATCTCTATGCAGAATCCTGGGAGGCAGCAGTCTCCCAGGACACCAGATGTTTCAGTTTATTTTCTGCCGTAGTTAAGTACGGTGTCATACATCGCTTCTATGTTTTCGCGTTTCGCATTATCAATACTTCCATTTGTATCAAAGATATATCCGCCGCCCGGGGCACAGGTATCTATGAGTGATTTGCAGGCATCTATGACCTGCTGTTTTGTTCCGTATTCCAGCAGATAGATGGGCAGATTTCCGGATATACAGGCAGTATTTCCAAGGGTTTTCTTGGCCTGGGCCATATCCACACTCTCAAAATGATAGATAACTTTTCCGGCTGGTACGTCCGCAAGCTGTTCCAGACGGCTGTTGTATTTTCCTTCTGTGTAGATAAAGGGGGTGACTCCCATATCTATGAGGGCAAGCATGATCTTTTTCAGTGGTTTCCAGTATAGTTTTTCATACTGCCGGGGACTCATGAAGCCGTCCATCCCTTTGTGGAGCGGGAAGAAGACACGTTTAACCGGAAGTGGGGCATGTTTCGTTGGTCATAAAGACCCCTTTCCCACATTTTTTCTGCTTTTTGTGGAAAACCCTGTCCATTTGGCAGTAGAATGTGTATAAATGGTTTCGTGCAAAGTTTATATCTTTATTATACTAAATTGCAGGGGAATGTAAATGAGATCAATGGATTTTGCTTGCATTTTTATGGTGTAAATGATATGGTTTGCGGGCAGACAACGAAGGAAAATAAATGGTTCTATACTTTTAGATATAGTATACAGTTAAAAGAAGGAGGCAGTATGGATAAATATCAAATACTGAAAAAATACTTTGGCTATGATACCTTCCGGGATGGGCAGGAACTGCTGATAGACAGCATTCTGTCGGGGAGGGATGTGCTAGGGATCATGCCCACAGGAGCGGGAAAATCCCTTTGTTACCAGGTGCCTGCCATGCTTATGGATGGGATCACCCTGGTGATCTCGCCTCTCATTTCCCTGATGAAGGACCAGGTGGGTTCTTTGAATCAGGCGGGGATCCATGCGGCGTTTCTGAACAGTTCGCTGACAGTGGGGCAATATTATAAAGCGCTGGATTATGCGAGACAGGGGAGATACCCCATTATCTATGTGGCGCCGGAGCGGCTGGTGACAGAGGAGTTTTTGGATTTTGCCCTTCATGCAAATATTGTGATGGTGGCGGTGGATGAGGCACATTGTGTTTCCCAGTGGGGACAGGATTTCAGGCCCAGTTATCTGAAGATTGTGGAGTTTATTAAAAAACTGCCGAAACGGCCCGTAGTGAGCGCATTTACGGCTACGGCCACCAAAGAGGTGCGGGATGATATTATGGATATTCTGCTCCTGGAGGATCCGGAGGTATTGACAACAGGGTTTGACAGGCCGAACCTATATTTTGGAGTGCAGGCTCCAAAGAATAAATATGAAGTGCTGAAAAATTATCTGGAAATGCATCCCGGTGAATGCGGCATTGTATACTGTCTGACCAGGAAAGGTGTGGAGGAAGTATGCGGAAGGCTGCGGGAGGATGGGTTTTCCGTGACCCGTTATCATGCAGGGCTTGGTGACGGGGAGAGGAAGCGGAATCAGGATGATTTTATATATGACAGGTATCAGATCATCGTGGCCACAAATGCGTTTGGCATGGGAATTGACAAGTCAAACGTAAGATTTGTGGTGCATTATAATATGCCGAAAAACATGGAGAGTTATTACCAGGAGGCTGGCCGTGCAGGACGTGACGGGGAGCCGTCGGAGTGTATTTTGCTCTATGGGGGGCAGGATGTGGTGACAAACCAACTGTTCATTGACAACAGCCAGGATAACCAGGAGCTTGACCAGGTGACACAGGAGATGGTGGCAGAGCGGGACAGGGAGAGACTTCGTAAGATGACGTATTATTGTTTTACGAATGAATGCCTGCGGGATTACATACTGCGGTATTTCGGAGAATATGGGGAGAATTACTGCGGGAATTGTTCTAACTGTCTGAGCCAGTTTGAGACTGTGGATGTGACAGAGATTGCAAAGGCCCTGATCGGGTGTGTGAAAAGCAGCAGACAGAGATATGGAACTACGGTTATTATAGACACGGTACACGGGGCAAATACGGCGAAGATAAGAAATTACAGGATGAATGAGAATCCCAATTATGGGGAGCTGGCAAAAGTGCCCACCTATAGGCTGAGACAGGTTATCAATTATCTGCTATTAAATGAGTATCTTACCGTTACCAATGATGAGTACGCAGTTGTAAAGCTGACCGTTAAATCGGAGGAGGTGCTGGCTGACGGGGTACAGATCACTATGAAAATGGCAAAAGAGCAGGAACATACATCCGGTGAGAAGAAAAAGAAGAAGAGCAGGAAAGGGCCTGCCGCCGGGTTTGCAGGAGCGGAATTTACGGAGGAAGAGGAACAGCTCTTTGAAGTGCTGCGGGGGCTTCGGACAGAAATTGCAAGGGAGGAGAAGGTCCCGCCTTATATTGTTTTCTCCGACAAGACCTTGACCCATATGTGTATATTAAAGCCGAGAACCAGAAACGCAATGTTGTCGGTTACAGGGGTGGGAGAATTTAAATATGAAAAGTACGGGGAGCGCTTTGTGGCCTGTATCAGGGATAATGTGCCGGATGACGGGGATAGTGTTTGACAGAGGATAAGGAACAGAGGTTTTTGTCTGCCGATAAGATGACGCTGAGTGAACTGGTCTCTCAGATAAATGAACTGCGTGATGAAAGCGCTGTGAAGCGTCTTACCAATAAGGCAGTGCAGTAAAAGCTGCTGGATGAAGGATATCCCGAAACATAGGGAATCGGGGGAGAAAAGGGAAAGAAAATAGGATTACAGCAGAGATGCGGGTAAGCGAAAAAGGGAATGAGTATGAGGTTCTGTATTATTCAAAGAATGCACAGAGGGCACTGCTGGAGATGATAAAGGAGGGGGAAAAGTAGGAGAAAAATTGGTTGTGAAAAAAGGCTTTGGATATTTAATTAAATTCAATTAACCTTTATGACATACAAAAGAGACGATAAGATAAATATTAAAGTGAATATTACAAATTTGCAAAAATTAAGAAAGAATTAATTTGATTGTTAATGGTTTTGTTGACAAAAGTAGTCAAAAATTATATAATAAATCAATGCAAGAGTTCGGGTAAATGCGGCATACAAGCAGTGGCTTGCAATATGATTATACGAAGAGTAAATGCAGGTTTGCTATTTTATCCGCATGTATCATCCACATTCAGGTGCAGGTATGTGGATGGAAAATAAAGTTAATGGAGGAATTCACATATGGTGAAAAAATTAAGGGAAAACCGGAAAAATAAAAAAGGTTTTACTCTGGTGGAATTGATTGTTGTTATTGTTATTATTTTGGTGCTGTCAGCGGTAATGGTACCTAATGTTCTGAAATATGTTGAAAAATCACAAAAGGCCAATTGTAAGGCAGATGCAGGTACTATTTTAGTAGACTTACAGGCACAGATTGCTGATTTATATTCAACAGAGAATATAACAGTCACTTTGCCGACAACAGCCGCAGGTGCAACAGTTACAAGTGTTGCAGCAGGCGCTACACAAGTAGTTCCTAAAAATAAAAATGAAGCAAATTATACGGTTACTGATGGAGAAGTTACATATTTTTCATACTTTAATGGGAAATTTAATGCAATTTGGACGAAAGATGTAGGCTGGTCTGGAACTTGTATGGATTAATTGAATGAACATAAGGAGGTTTCATAATTAAAAATGCAAACAGATTATGAAACTCTCACCCGCAAAACAAAATTCCGCAGACTACTAAAAATCTCCCTGCTAACGCTCCTAATCAGCATAGCTGTTCTTGCACCAGCGCTATGGTATTGGGATCAATCCATACAAATGCGGTCTGCACTGCGAAGTGCCAAAAATGTGCTCCTGAACACAGAACTGCTCTCTATACAGTACAATGGTTTAGATGAACCGCTTCTGGACAGTTCACGTGAAAGTGGAATGGCGGAGGAGGCGGAAGAGGAAGTGAAGAGTTATTCCGGTGTGGAAGGTGAAATTCATCTTGTATCTTGGGATAAAGCCAAATGCCGTGTGCTGAGCATGACATATCAGGAGGGAAAATACTTAGTAATCTACGAAGCAGATGATAAGGATTCCGGAATATGGACAATTTACCGGAAGACCCGGCATTATAAAAACTAATAACAGGAGGGGATTTCGTTTGGTATGAGCCAGGTGAAATCCCTTTTTGTCATTTCCGGGGGCAAACGTGAAATTTAATTCGGAATTGTCTTTTTAAGAGGATGAATATTCGTGTATCACCAAGAGAAGTTCGTCCTTCTAAAAAAATAATTCGGAACAAAGAGGCTGATATGGACGTATATAATAGTTATCAGGCATTCATTGCTGTATTGATATTTTTTTCGGGAACGTGTATTTTTTCTTTTCTGAACGTGATCATCTACCGTGTTCCCAGAAAAATGGATTTTGTGAGAGGACATTCTCTCTGCCCATCCTGCAGTCATCAATTGGGGGCTTTGGATTTGATTCCGCTGTTCAGTTACGTTTTCCTGGGTGGAAAGTGCCGTTACTGTAAAAAGAAAATTGGTGTCAGGGATACACTCATAGAACTTTTTGGCGGCGGAGCCGCGCTGTTCTGCGCTTGGTATTATAAGGAAAATCCGGCTGTGGCATTGACCGTGTTCCTGTTTTTCTGTATTCTGACAGTAGTGTCGTTTATGGACATAGACACCATGGAAATTGAGGACGGGAGCTGGATCGCCATATACATATTGGCTGTGGCAGCATGTTTTACAATGCCGGAAATATCCCTTGTCTCCAGGCTCATGGGGGTTGTCTGCGTGAGTATCCCCATGCTTCTTCTGACACTGGCAGTACCGGGGGCATTCGGCGGCGGGGATATTAAGCTGATGGGCGCATGCGGAGCATTTTTGGGATGGAAAATCACACTGGTTTCCGCGTTCCTTGCTATTTTACTGGGAGGAATATGGGGGATCGGACTGCTGCTTGGGAAGAAGAAAAGCAGGAAGGACCATTTCGCGTTTGGACCCTTTCTCTGTATGGGGATGGTAATCGGCCTTTTATGGGGAGAACAGATTATTTCATGGTATTTGGGATTTTTGAAAATATAACGGCTAAAGGTATGGGGATACTGTACTTTTCAACTACATATTGGGAGGCCTTTTTATGGCACAGTTTAAATATAAGGCAAGGACACTGGATGGTAAAGTAATAAAGGGCATCATGAACGTAGCTGATGACACGGAGCTGCAGCAGAAACTGCATGAACAGGACGCTTTTTTACTGAATGCCAAAGAAATGAAGAATGCAAAAGGCGTAAAGCAGTTCAAGCCTAAAGTTCTGGCGGATTTTTCAAGGCAGCTGGGTACACTGATCGCTTCCGGCGTTACGCTTGTCAGAGCCCTGAATATTATAGCCAGCGGTGAGGCGGTCAGCCAGAAACAGCGGGGAATCTATGAGGATTTACTCAGACAGATTCGGCAGGGTATTGCGCTCTCAGATGCCATGGAGGCACAGAACGGGGCGTTTCCGCCTTTGATGATTTATATGTACCGCTCAGCAGAGACCAGCGGTAATTTGGATAAAGTATCTATGCAGATGGCAGAACATTATGAGAAGAGCCACAAACTGAACTCAAAAATATCCAGTTCTATGACATATCCTAAGATATTGGGGATTATGGTGGTAGCAGTTGTACTGATACTTACTAAATTTGTGCTTCCCCAGTTTGAAGAGCTGTTCGCCCAGATGGAAGAGCTGCCCCTGTCTACCAGGATTCTCATGGGGTTCAGTGATCTCCTGCAGAACCACTGGATCATAGTGCTGGTAGTGGTGATACTTCTCATTGTAGGTGTCAGAGCACTGCTGTTTATTCCGAAGGTGCGCCTGCAGTGGCACAGGTTTAAACTGAAAGTACCTCTGTTTGGAAAGCTGCAGAAGACAATCTGTACATCGAGGTTTGCAAGGACATTGAGTTCTCTGTATTCCGCGGGTATCCCCATTGTCTCAGCGCTGCAGATCGCAAGGAAGACAATCGGAAATGATTATATAGATGCCCAGTTTGATCAGGTGATCCCCTTTGTAAGAGCAGGTAATAATCTGAGTGACGGCCTGGATTTGGTAGATGGATTTGTAAGAAAACTGTCCGACTCCATACGGGTGGGGGAGGAGACGGGAAGTCTGGATACCATGTTGTCCTCAACTGCAGATTTTATGGAATATGATGCAGATATGGCAATTGCAAAAATGGTTTCTTATGTTGAGCCGATCATGCTTTTGGTTATGGGCGTGATCGTGGCATTTGTTATGGTATCTGTATTCAGTGCACTTTATGGTTCTTATGATTCCATTGCAGGAATGTCTTAGAAAGGGGAAACAACATGCTGACCGTATATTTATCGAATAAATACATAAGGATAGTGACAGGTGATTATTCCTCCGGAAAAGTGAGTGTCCGGGGGATGTACTATACAATTGACACCACAGGATGTCTGGTGAACGGGGCTATTGTGGATGAGGAAAGCCTGCTTGAACTGCTGCGGGAACAGTGGGAGGTGCAGAACCTGCCCAAAAAAGATGTCTATCTGGTGCTGGACAGCAACCAGTTTACGGCGAAGGTTGTGCAGGTACCGGTATTGAATGAAAAGAAAATGATGGAATACCTGAGCCGTGAATTTACGGATGTGGGGAGAATATCCAGTCCGGTTTACGGCTATTTTCAGTTACATGGGGAGGATAAAAAGGCAAAGATACGGAAGGTATTTGCCATGGCAGCACCCAGGGATTATGCCATACAGTTTGTTGAGTTGTTTGCGAAGCTGGGTGTGAAGCTGTCCGGAATTGAATGTGCCAATGGGTCCATGATACGGCTTTTGGATAAGATGGAGCAGCTCAAAGGAAAAACCTGTATTGTCCAGTTTGTGGATGAGATGAACCTGACCAATGCGCTCTTAGTTGAAGGCAGGTATGAGACCTTTAACAAAAAGAGACTCTTCTCAGAGCCGGGGACACCCGGATATGCGGTGGAGACAGCCAGGGCTGTCAGTAATCTGATCCAGTTTGCAAAGGCGCAGAATATACCGCAGAAGATAACGGATGTGTATGTTGCGGGGTTGTCAGATGAGGACTACATTGTTTATGAGGACAGCATAGCCCAGATCAATGCGGATCTGGGTGTGGATAAACTGGAAAGCAGCAAATATTTTACATACGCCAAGACAAATGACCCATATATCAGCTTTGCCAATTTTGCACTGGCTATTGGCGGAATGCTGAAGACAGATCCGAAAACAAATGTGGCGGCTCAGATTAAATATACACCGGAACAGATAGAGAGAAGAAAAGCCAGAAGAAAGATCACAGTTCCGGTGGGGGTAATTATAGGCGTGTTAGTTCTGGTATCTCTTGTGCTGCTGGTGAGAAAAATTATGCTGACCAATGAATTGAAAGCATTGGAGGATTTTAATCAAAGTGCTTCTGTCCTTGAAGCGTGTCAGGAATATGATGCGGCCCAGGAAAGAATGTCAGCTATATCAGCCATCCACACAGGCATGGAATCCCTTGGCGTGGAACTGGAGGAATATCCTCTTGTGGACAGCACAGTGGAGTATACCATCGTAGCCTGCGCAGAAGGACTGGTATCTGCGCAGATCAGCTCCTATGATTCCACAACGGGAATACTGAGCTTTAATACCAGTGCAGGGGATGTGGAGCAGATCAACCAGTTTATTGCGCTGCTTATGGAAAAGGAGATCTTTGCGTCTGTGGATTACACCGGATACTCACAGAACCAGGACGGAGACTGGAGTGTGAAAGTGAACTGCACGATGGCCCCGGTACAGCAGGAGGTAGCAGAGGAATGACACTGAAAGTAACGGAGAGAGACAAAAAAATATTGCTGGTATTGGCCGTTTTTCTTATTATGTTCGGCCTGATCGCAGGGATTCTGATGCCTCTGATGGAAAATACGCAGAAGCTGGGGGAAGAGATCGCGGAGGCAGAGGTGGAAAAGCAGGAGAAAGAAATGAAAGTGACAGCACTGCCCGGGATGAAAAACAGAATGGAAAAGGCGGAAACGGAACTGGCTGCCATGCAGGAAAAGTATTACCCTGTGATGAAAAGTGTGGAGATTGACCGTATGATGACCAACACAGCAGTAAACTGCGGCATACAGGTTTCAGATATGGACATTAAAATGCCTGACTTTACAGCGTATACCACGATTCTGAACTACGGAGATATTATATTTGGCGCGGAGCAGGAAAACAGTGAGGAGACACCCTTTGACGGTATGTATACAGCCAGTCTTACTATGAACATGACTGGCTCCAGGGAAAATCTGCAGGCCATGCTGGATGTCACCGTCAGTCAGAAGCCCAGACAGAGGGTGACTGATTTTTCATGGCAGAAGAACCAGAAGGAAGGCAGCAGTGAATACACATTGAGTATGTCAGTTGAAATATATATGTATCAGGATGTTGAGATGTATGTGCAGGAGCGGCTTTTAGGGGAAGCTCTTGAAAATATGGAGACAGAAACCGGGACAGAAGGAAACAGTGAGGCAGAGGAGCAGTAGGAGTTATCATGGACAATAATATCAGAAATGTTCGTATCGGAGACGTTTTGAAAGAATACGGATATGTCACGGAAGAACAGATAAGCGCAGCCCTGGCTTATCAGAAAGAGCATAAAGGGGTACGTCTGGGAGCTGCCTTGACGGATATGGGATTTATTTCAGAGGAGCAGCTTTTGGAGGCACTGTCCACACTTCTTCAGGTGCGGATCATTGATATTTCCACAATTGAGGTGGATGTGGAAGCTGTACAGAAGATTCCCAGGCAGCTAGCGGAAAAATATGAGATGCTGGCTGTAAAACAGGCGGAAGGTGTACTGACCATTGTTCTGTATGACCCGCTTAATTTCTATGCTATTGAGGATATCCGACAGCTCACGGGTATGCAGCTTGAAATCTGCCTAAGCGGCCGAAGCAGCCTGAAAAATGCCATTGGTTATTACTACAGTGAGGTGGAAGCCAGAAAAGCTGCAAGTGTGGCAAATGAACAGTTCGAGGATCTGGCCCTTACGGATGAGTTTAATATAGACGAGGAGGGAGATGATGACACTCCCATTATCAACCTGCTCAGCCGTTTGATCGACAGGGCATATAATACAAATGCGTCAGATATCCATATCGAACCATTTGAGGATAAGACTACAGTCCGTATGCGTATTGACGGTGTGATCGTAGAATTTGTGACACTGCAGAAAAACCTGCATGCGTCTTTGATCGCGAGGATCAAGATTTTAGGCAACATGGATATTGCAGAGCGGAGAGTTCCCCAGGACGGGCATTTCAGAATGAGGGTGGCAGGAGAATATGTGAATATCCGAGTGTCTGTGATTCCCACAGTGTTTGGGGAAAAGGCCGTGCTCAGACTGCTTGCCAATAACTCCAACATAGATTATCCGGAAACTTTTGGTATGCACGAGGGTGATTACAAGAAATTGAAGAGTATGCTGGGGTCTCCAAATGGGATCATTTATTTTACAGGACCTACAGGCTCCGGAAAAACCACCACACTGTATATGATACTTACAGGGCTGTCTAAACGTGCAGTGAATATTTCCACCATAGAGGACCCGGTGGAAAAGAACCTGCCTAAAATCAACCAGATGCAGGTAAACAATCAGTCTGGACTGACTTTTGAGATTGGTCTGCGGGCGTTGCTGCGTCAGGACCCCGATATTATCATGGTAGGTGAAACCAGGGATGTGGAGACTGCATCCATTTCAGTCCGTTCGGCAATTACCGGTCATCTGGTGTTTTCCACGCTTCATACGAATGATGCGTCGTCTTCGATCATCAGACTGGAGGATATGGGGCTGCAGCCTTATATGGTTGCTAACTCGCTGGTAGGGATCATCGCGCAGAGACTTATGAGGAAAATATGTCCTGACTGCGGGGAGGAGACCGCTCCCACTGCGGAGGAGAGACAGGTCGTGGGGCCGGATATCAAGAAAATCATGCATCCTAAGGGATGTCCACAGTGTAACTATACGGGATATAGAGGAAGGATCGCGATCCATGAAGTGCTGCTGATAGACAGGACTGTCCGTAAGATGATCATGGAGGGGGCTTCTGCGGAGGCCATACAGGATTATGCTGTTGAGAAGCAAAATATGAAGACACTGAAGGATGCCGGACTGAGTATGGTTCAGGAGGGGGTCACAAGTGTGGAAGAACTGAAAAAGGTAGCGTATTACAAATAGACAGGCGGAAACAGTGCGGTTGTTTGGTCAGTGTATATGCAGACTGTTAAATGCAGAACAGGATTTCGGCAGAAATGAAAATGGAGGGCAAAGTAATGTATGATCTGAATCAATTAATAATGATGGGAAGGGAGGAGAATGCTTCTGACCTTCATATTTCTGCGGGAATGCCGCTTATGATGCGTGTTCATGGAAAGCTGGAACAGACACTTGCACAGCCGGATGACCATGAGACAGAGCTTATGCTGTATGGCCTTTTGGATGAGAGACAGAAGGAACGTCTGGCAGAGGGATATGATATTGACTTTGCGCTGGAAACTCCGGACCACAACAGGCAGAGGGTGAATGTGTTCCGGCAGCAGGGGAAGATTGCAGCTACTATACGTCTGCTGAATAATCATATCCCCACTTTGGAGGAACTGCATATGCCCCAGCTTCTGTACAAACTGGCTGAGGAACCCAGAGGGCTGATCCTGGTCACAGGGCCTACGGGAAGCGGTAAGTCAACCACATTGGCAGCAATGATCGAACACATTAACCAGACAAGGGCAGAGCATATCATAACCATAGAAGATCCGGTTGAGTACACGTATGAGAGTAAAATGGCTCTGATACACCAGAGAGAGACAGGAAGAGATGTGATTGATTTTGCATCTGCGCTGCGAAGTGCACTGCGTGAAGACCCGGACATTATCTTGGTGGGAGAGATGCGTGACTATGAGACCATCATGGCTGCGCTGACTGCGGCTGAGACAGGACATCTGGTGCTGTCAACGCTCCATACCACAGGTGCGGCACAGACGATTGAGCGTGTGATTGACGCGTGTCCTTCAGAAAGCCAGAATCAGGCAAGAACACAGCTGGCAGGAGTTTTAAAGGGTGTTATCACCCAGTGTCTGATGCCTGTGCCGGATGGCAGAGGAAGGATCCCAGGAACAGAGATTCTTCTAGGTACTGATGCGATCACGAATCTGATCCGTGAGAATAAGAGCCATCAGATGAGTAGTATGATGCAGTCAGGCGGTGCTTCGGGTATGCATACGCTGAATATGGATCTGATGAGACTTGTGCGGGAAGGGTATATAACAAAGGAGACGGCGGTCCAGTATACTAATGATAAAAGGGATTTGGAACAGTATTTCTAGGATCATGTCCGGCCGGTGGCCGGTGCGGGCAGTCCGGTAGTTGACTGGCAGAAGCAGTGTGCGTATTTGTATTAACAAACGTTTCTGCAGGGATACCAGATGTGGGCTTGAATAAGGAATGAGTGGATCAGATGGAAAAAGGGGTATTGTACAGGAAAATTCACAAAAATAGAACAGACAGGAACAGAAACCAGGGTGGATATACGCTGGTTGAACTTATTGTGGTCATTTGTATTGTGCTGATACTGGCTGGAGGGGCAGTGTTTGGCGTGATGACGTGGATCCGGTGGTCGCAGTTTAAGGAGCAGAATGAGTATGCGAAGACGTTGTTTAGTGCAGCGCAGAATCATTTGACGGAATATAGTGAGAATGGGCAGCTTGGCGTGCTGCAGCAAGTTCTATATGAAAATGAAGACTATAGAAATCAGGTAAAGGTGAATGAATTAGTGAATGACGAGGGCGGGAAATATAGCCTTGATTCCTTATGGCCAGCCAGCCAGGGAAAAACTGACAAAGAGAAATACAGAGGTGAGATCTGTTATCTTAAAGGCGATGCTCAGACATTCAGACAATATCAGGAGTACAAGACTGGCAATGGAGATAAACCAGATGTTGAAATTATTGCATTATACGATCTGCTTTTACCATATGTATATGATTCTTCTATACTGAATGCGGCTGTTTGTGTGGAATTCACTCCGGAAGACGGACAGGTCTTTTCTGTTCTGTATAGTAATAAAAATGAAAAGTTTGAATATGGCAATGTAAATAAAAAGGGAACCGTTGATATTACTAACCGGGAATATAGTGTCCGTAAAAAGAATCTAGTGGGGTATTATGGTGTTGACACATTGTCAAAAGCTACTAGTACAAAAGCGCAGAAGCCATCACTGACTGATGTTAAGTTAAATAACGGGGATACTTTGAACCTGTCCTTCAGGCTCAGCAAGGTAAAAGAAGCTCTTACAGCAATGACATATGAAATTACAATATGCCATAAGGATACTAAAGATAAAAAGCTGGTCATCCAGCTGGACGGAACAAAGCTGCAGAGAAAAGATGCTGAGAGCAGGGAACCGGTCATATGTAAAGTGAGTAAATACAATAATACCGGGAAGCGGCTGGAATCCAGGGAATTCCCTGTTTTGGCCTGGCTGGAGGAAAATGAGACTGTAAGAGTGATTTTAGATGCAGTGGACTTGAGTGCGTCCAGTGCATGTTATAATTATGCAATTGATTTAATTAACGCGGAAGATCCTAAGGGTACGTCTGATGTCTATGAGACATTTAAGAATTCCTACAGCTTTCATCGTTTTGGTGTAAATACGGAAGACATTTTCTGTACGGTTAAAGGTTCAGGTGCTTACTATAAACCGACAGCAAAGAAGCAGAGCAATAGTACAAACACGTATTTTGCTTCTTATAAAGACACAGAAAATAATGACGACAGCAGTACATATACATATTCCTTAACAAGTATAAGACATTTATATAATATTCGTTATCTGGAAGATAAAACAGAGGAAAAAAAAGAAATGCAAGTGATACATAATGTATATCAGCTTGCCAATAATATTGACTGGAAAAAATTTATATCAGAAGGAAATCTGTATGATACAGACCGGGTTTATAAGAAAGAGAAAAAAGAAGGAAAATTATCATCTGTTTCTCCCATAAAGGAGGCAAATACGGCGTTCCCTTCCATTATACAATTAAAGTCTACATCAACCTTAGAAAGTAAAGGGGATAAAGCATACTCTATAAGCGGTATGACGCTGCTGGAAAGTTCTAATAGTAAAGTGGGTTCTTATGGTACAACAGATATTGCAGGAACGATCCAAAATGTAAAAAATGGGCCTGTCGGTTTATTTATTCAAAATAACGGGGCAATACATAAGCTTATATTGGATCAAATTACAGTGAATGGCACAAATTCAGTAGGGACTTTTTCTGGAAAAAATGCAGGGCAGTTATCAGAGCTTACAGTCAATAATAGTGAAGAGGAGAAAAGTCCAAGCATTGTGTCAGGTGTATCTAATGTTGGTGGAATCACAGGAGAACAGATAACAAAAAGCAATGCTGGTCCAGCAGAACTTAAGGCGCTTGTCAACCGTGCAGCTGTGACAGGAGTCACGTACGCCGGTGGTATTGCAGGTCGTTTTCAGGCAGATGAAACTAACAGCATTTTGGTCAAAAACTGCACCAATTATGGAATTGTGGAAGCTGTGCCGTTTAATGAAAAAGGTCAGACTAATGCGGCTACAGCTAAGTATATCGGGGGGATCACAGGACTATGCGATAATAAGACTGACGATGAGAAGCAGCTGCAAATAAAGAATTGTACCAGTTCGCCCCAATATACATCTTTAGAAATAGAGAATTTGCTTCAAAAGGGTAATGAAGAGATTCTTACTGCAAAATTAAACGGAGTGTACGTTGGAGGGATTGCGGGATATAACAGAAACAGCCTGATAGAAAACTGCAATACGGAACAGGAAAAAAACAGAGAAGGATTTATCTTTGGATTTCAGTTTGTGGGTGGAATCGTTGGATATAATGAAAGCAAGGCTGTATCGCTGGATGGAAAAGAAAATGTAAACGAAGCAAATGTAATTGGTAACAGCTATGTGGGTGGAATAAGTGGATGTAACAGCGGCAGCTTAGGCGAAAACGCCGGCATTCAAATCCCCGATCTTGAGAGAGATGAAAGTAAAAAAATATCAAATTGGATAAATAAAGGAATTATTGCCGCCAGTGGAGATTATGTGGGGGGTATCACAGGTGTCAACACAGGCATCATTGAGAATTGCAGCAGTGAGGTAACCTCAGATAATACAGCAAGGAAGATCACGGATGCACAGACCCTGCATGGCGACTATGCAGGTGGAATTGCAGGTTATAATAATGGAAGTATCAGGGCAGCAGAACCGGGTCAGGACTATTTCAGGAAAACAATTCCGCTAGTCAGTTATATTGCAGGAAACAATTATGTGGGCGGAATTGTAGGATATAATGATGTGGAAGCAAGAGTGGAAGACTATACACTTGCAGGAGGATATATTAAAGGGTCGGGTACTTTTGTAGGCGGATACGTGGGGCTGAATGCATCTAAAGCGTTGTTGGAGGATCAGGTATTAGTATCGAACCCGAATGTAGTTACAGGTAATTATTGTGTCAGTGGCATAATAGGAGGAAATATTGTAGCATCAAATGAAAACATCCGGGCTGAATTTAATTCAGACAATTTTTTGGGGAATGTAGACGCAACCGCTTTTACAGGTGGGTTTATAGGTTATAATCAGCTTTTACAGGGCAATGCAGATGAGGAAAAAGATAGGGATAAGACTGGAGCCTTAGCAAAAGAGATTATAGAGGAGATGGAAGCGTCTGGGAATATTTTAGAAGAGGTTGTACAAGAAATATCCGATGTATCAGGCGAAGAAACGGAGAACCGCCTTACGATAGAAGGTTTGGAGGATAACTCCGATCAATTGATCAAATTTGGAAGTCTAAATGCGGATATCTATGTGGGAGGTGTAGTAGGGTATAATACTCCGGATACCAGGCTTACGATCGCTAATGTTGTAAATAAGACACCGGTGACAGCAAGAAAAGGGATTACAAACTCTGAGAAGAGGCCTGAAGGCAACGAATCTGTAGAGGAAGAATTTTCATTTTCTTATGCTGGAGGGGTTATTGGTAAGGTCGAAAAGTATGTGATAGTGGATAACTGTAGTAATCAGGATGTGGGGGATGTGACAGCGCAGGGAACATATCTGGGAGGTATCTGTGAGGTTAATGAGGGCTTAATTAAGAAGTGCAGTGTATCCAGTATTGGAAGTGCTGATCGTAGTTATGTTGGAGGCATTGCAGGATTAAATAAGGGAACTGTGGAGGATTGTAGATTTACGGATAAGACGATTACAGGTAAAGATTATGTAGGTGGGATTGTATCAGAAAATTATGGCACCATTAAGACACCATACCTGTTCCAGGCCAATGTAGTTGCCACTGGGGATTATGTAGGTGGTGTGGCTGGTTATAATTATGATAGTGGTGTTATCTTGCTTAATGAGAGAAGGCCTGAGGATGTAAAGATCAATGATCTGGCTATTGCCAGTGTCAGTTCATCAGGTGATTATATTGGCGGCGTTACGGGTAAAAACCATGGAAACCTGAATAATGACTATAGTTTTGCTCTATCCGGCAGTGTAAATGGCAACAAAGTTGTAGGAGGATTTGCAGGTAGTAATATGGATCACCCCATGCAAGGGCTTACAAATAATGCGTCGGTTACTGCTGTTAACGGAACCGTAGGTGGAATCGGTGGTGAATCATCAGGGGTCATAGAGGAATGCTGGAATAACGGCATCATATCGTCTACAAAGTCAGGTGTAGCAGGTGGTATCGTTTCATTTAATAATAGTAGTATAAAAAATTGTACTGATACCCAGATTGTAACAGCATCTAATGGAGACTGCGGAGGCATTGCCGCGGAAAACAATGGAAAGATTACGGGGAGTAAAGTAGAAGGCAGGATCACATTCAGTGGAAATGAAAATATCGGTGGGTTGGTAGGGAGAAATAATAAAAAAGGTTTAATTGAAAACTGTACAATACGTGATATTACCGTTGAGAATATGGATAACAGCGGTTCCAGCAATATAGGCGGAATAGCAGGAATCAACAGCGGGGAAATCAGGTTAGGCAGTAACGCAGTTCAAAATGCAAACGTGTATTCCTATACTTCTAAAAGTAATTTAGGGGGAGTAGCAGGGATCAACAACACGGAAAGCCAAATCAGTGGTGCGGAATTGGCAGATGTTATGATAGGATTTGCCGGTAACAATGCCACCTATGCTAATATGGGAGGTATTACAGGGGCTAACTATGGTTTTATTGAAAAATGCACTGTGGCTGCAGATATAACCGGTAATATGGGCAGTACGGATACGGGGTATGGCGGTATAGCCGGAGTGAATGAATCGAGTATTTTAAAATGCAGTTATGATGGGATGTTAAAGGCCAATGGTTCTGCAGACAATTTGGTAAACATGGGAGGGATAACCGGCAAGAATAATGAGAACGGTAATATTAGTTATTCTTATATAGGTTTGGCAAAGAACACCACAATTGAATCGGGATTTCAAAATGGCAACGTGGCTATGGGATATGTAGGCGGCCTGGTGGGATGGAATTATGGTAAGATCATGGATTGCGATAACGCTAGCATGTCTCAGAAAGAAGTAAAAGTGATTAATCGTGCAGGCCATACCGGTGGTATTGTCGGCAATAATGTAAAAGGCGCCGTGGTTACCGGAAGCAGAGAGGAATTGCTGTCTACAGGAAAGAAATGGTCTGTAGAATCCACGTACTATACTAATGATGCAGGAACCGGTGGTATTATGGGATACAGTTCCTCTGGCAGAGACATAAGTTATGTGGCTAATTATGCGGATGTCAGTGTTAATAAAAACAGTTCAAATGTCACTGGTGGCGGCTTAATAGGCCGAATGGAAAACAACGAGAATGGAGCCATGAAAATAGCTTATTATGAGAATTACGGTGATGTAAAAGGGATTCTCGTTGGGGGCGCTATTGGGCGTGTAAAATATAAAGGGGCATCTTTTGAGAAGTGCGTAAACTATGGGGATATAGAGGCCGGTAAAGTGGGTGGTACATCTATAGCGGCAGGTTTAGTTGCCTCATTTTATGCAAATGATATAACCATGGATATGCCAATCTCTATATTTACAGCATGTAAAAATTTCGGTGATATTACAAGTGTTGACCAAGCAGGAGGAATTACGGGACATACCAATCCATTAAAGACAATTACTATTAAATATTCTGACTGTGTTAATGAAGGCTGTATAAAAGGCAGCACAGCAGGAGGAATAGGGGCGGTAATAAACAGTGCAAATACATATTTTTATCGCTGCAGAAACTATGGTAATAGTTCTGATTCCGGTTTTTATGGTATTGTACCCCAGACAAGTTACAAGAGAATACAGGATGCCTTTAGTATCACAAATAAGGGTGGTTTGGCAAAAAGCGGTGGCACCATTGAAGAATCTTATTATTTCTCTGGGAGATCATCCGCTGGAGTTAAATTAACTGTAAATGCCCAATCGGGGTTATATACTATTTACAATTCTAATAAAAAATTTCAACTGACAGGATTAGTGAATAACCCTCAAAATAGCTTTAATGACGCTTCCAAGTTTACTTTTATTGAGGAAGAAAAAGGTCCACGTCAGCTTATTTACGAGGAAATAGACCCTAAAATTGTTGAGTATTATAGAGGTAAGACTGCAGCATTAGATTCACCGGATTCACCGACAGGTCTGACAATGCAGAATAAGTCAGGTGTTTTAGTAGTGAAATGGGGACACAAAAACAGCACTTATGATAAGGATCAATTGGTATACAGGGTGATTGATACAAAGGATAATGACCGGGAAGTTTTCAGCAATTTTGAAGATCCTATGGATATTTCTTATGGTATTGAGTTTTACGGTATGCAGATTCCTGTTGAATATTATGGATATAAGATGGAGGCATATGTAAGAACGGTCAGTGGAAAATATAATGAAGAGGATTATAAAAAAGAAATATACGGACCGGACAGTGGCAGGCGTCAGCCAGGGGCATCTGCCTGGGTGAAGGCGGAGACGTCTGTAAAAGAACCATTACCAGAGCCTAAAATACATATAGAGCTGGCTGCATACGGACAAAACGGTGGGTGTAATGCCCAGAGTTTTGTGGCTGTTCTGGATAATAAGGAGGATTATTCAGGAAGCAAAGCTACAAAGATAAATATAAGTTTATCTAATGGAAATAGTTTTTCAATTAACACTGCTAATGGAAAATCTGTAGCAAATACATCTCTGCAAAATATAAATGAAAATCAGATAATAACTGCATATGCGGTGGCTGCAGGTGATTATTCTGAATCCGGTCGTGTAACTTTGCAATGTGCGTTTTATGGAGTAAACGCGCTGAAAAATAATAATTATGTGACATCTGTTTTTTCGGAATTCTATGGAGATAGGACCGGAAATTTATACAACCAGATAAATATGACAAAAGCAAATAATGTGACAGAATTATATATGAATTCCGAATTAGTAGTAAAGGATTACAGATTTAATGATATGGCAGAGAACCAAGTATTAACTTGCGATATTGCAGTTGCAGCAGGCGTCTCCCATGTAACACAGAATTCAGGAACTATGACGAGTAATCTGAATAATCTACCGGAAGATTTATTGGACTATAAAAATATAACGGTGCGTACATATCCCTGGCAGAACCAGTCATATGTCTGTTGGTATGGCCACCCGGTGAAAAATGGAATAACTGAGACCGAATTGATATCTTATATGAAAAACGGTGATCTTCTGGACAAAGAAAGACAGAATAGTCCTATTTTTACAACAGGTTCAGATAATACAAAGATTTCTTTAAAAGCAGGATATGTTATAAGGCGTAATAGTGATGGGACATATGAAGTGATCTATAGTGCTATTCTTGCCAACAATGATTACAGCAGGCAGGTTAAGAGCCGTAATTACGTTGTTTCAGATGATAAGAGCAAGGTAACGGCAGCAAATCCGGCATATGACAGAGCTATCCAGCCATCCCCTGTTATAAGTAAAATATATCCTCTTAGGAGCGATGGGAAATCATATAATTTTGTATGGGATGAAGGAAAAGCAGATAAAAATGCAATATATGATCTGCAGTTGCGGGGTGTTACGAATGATGGAACAAAGGTACTGTTAAAGGCAGTCACTGTAAATAGTGAAACACCGGACAGTTATCATGCAGAAGGGAACGCCTACTGGACTTATACATTCCAGGACAACGAGGAGGTGTGGAATTATCCAAATATTGTATTATCAGTAGCACACGTGGGTGCCACTGACGGAAATAATAAGACTCTGAAATTTCCTTCCAGAAGCGAACAATCATTTGATATACATTTGAAACTTTCACAAGTATCAAGGCCCACAGTCCTTCTTCATAAAAATGATAGTGAGGTAGAGAAAAACTCTCTTAGTTATGATATTACCTGGAATCAGGTACCTACTGCAGAACGCGGGCATATAGGTGGATATGAGATAACGGTCAACCGCTCAAGTAGGGATAATGAAGCTACATCAAAGTATGATAAAAAAGATGACTTTGATAAAGACCTTGAAAAGTATAAGCAGTCATATGAAAGCAAAGGCGGAGATGTAACAGAGGAGGCTGGAAACCAAAACGCGGTTTATGTGTGGAAGGAAAATAAAAACGGTGGGACAGTAGAAAAAAGAATGGAATTGGGCTGGACGCAAACACCTGAACTTACCATATCAAAAAATCTTACAGAGATATGGACATTCAATATGGAAGAAGGAGATAAGGAAAAAAATACTATAACCAGAATGCTGGATTTAAATGATTATGAGAGGGGCGAATTATTGGAAATTTCTGTCCGTGCATTGTCAGCGCTTGGCAATACTGTTTATCGAAATGGTCCTGATGGTGTAGTGAGAGAAATGACATTGCCCAGCCGTCTTATAGTGCCTGACGTTTCCGGGATAGAATCTACGCCTCAATATAAAAAACATGAGGATGGAAAAACAGATACATATATGACGAAGAACCAATTTACCGAAGAAGGGATTTCTTTATCTTTAGAGGATGAGCATGAAAATCTCTATCAAGGAAAATATCAGATTGCAATGGCTGTATATGAGGAACCTGTTGAGGAGGATATAGCAGATACATCCGCAAAAACACCAGGAGATGCACCTCAGGGAGACAGTACTTCGGATTACTGGAATTCAGGCAGCGGATTGATCAAAACGCTGGTCACGAAAGAGTCACAGACAGTTATGAATGGAAATTTCAGCAGTTCTTCATATGTATTAAAAGGAATTAATACTGAGTATGCAGGGAAATGGCTGAAAATAGCACTCAGGAGTATATCGGAAAGTAATATTAGTTCCTGGTGGTCTGATGAGGATGATGCCACAGAAAAAACTGTAAATTACAAATGGATTCATATACCAAGGGTTCAGGTGGAAGAAACACAGCAGTCTGAAGGGATAAAAACAATATATTATGATAATCACGGAGGATGGACACTGGATAATCTTGTGACACATATTCCCGTGGAACACAAATCGTTAAAGTTTGAGGGGCGCCTTTTTGCAGATGGATATCGTATACAAAGAATAAGGGCTGCTTCTGATACTGATATTGATCAGGATGTTCATTATACCGCATATGGAGTAGATTGGATTTACCTGGAGCCGTCAGGTGATGGAGGATATCATGTGTACTGTAACTCATCGGCACAGGATGTTGGGATAGGGAATATTCAAAATGAAGCCCCGGCCTGCTGGCAAGATGATACGGCTGTGTATTGGACTACCATTTATAAAGGGGATTTTGCGGAACTTCCATTTACAGAAAATGCATGGGAATCTTCGGATGCCACAGAGCCTATTGAGGTTCGTTCCTTTATAGAATGGGAAGAAAGCACAGAGGAGAATATTCCGGTATTTACATTTGTCCTTTTAGATGCTGAAAAAATCAATGGATCTGTATATGATAAGAATTTATTTACATCACAGGTATCCGTACAGGCTGTAGTTTCAGGGTCTGAGGATGATGGAAATCTTACAAGGTATGAAAACTCACCGATATCACTTTGGTTCCGTTATAAACAGGAGCCGGATCTCTGGCTTACAGACACCACCACATTAACGGATTATGCGCCGGAACCAATGATAGATTTGTTATGCGAAGTTTCTTCCTACAGGGATATCGCATACCAAATTACGGATACGGGAAAAAACAGAAGGGTTTATCAGATAGAGATCACGAACCCTGAAGATGGTTCAGTTCTTGATAAGAGGTATATAAGTGCTTATGGTGCAGGTATTGATCCTGTAAGTATACTTCTGCCTCTCCGGGAGGACATATATGCCCAATATGCAGGGAAATATATTTCTGTGCGGGCTGCAGAAATTGTATCAGAACAAGGGCTGGGCAGATGGAGTGAATGGACACAGCCTGCAATATTGCCTGACTTAACAATACCGCGTCCGGAAGTGGAACAACAGGACAGCAGTATGGATGCATATGTAACGGAGAGCAGTGGTTTTGAAGACCGTGGGATGGTTTCTATCCAGGCAACAAAACTATGCTGGACGTATGATCAGGAGACCGATGCTAAGTTAGAGGGATATGAAATAGAGATTGGAACCGGTCCTGCATCAATAAAGATATGGAGGGATTCGAGTGGATCCTGGTGTTATCAGACAGGGGATGGTGGACAGGAGTATATCCGTAAGGGAGAACCTGCCAGACTTATAACGCTTGTCTCACAGGTGACAATAAATGAATCATCTTATGAACTATCAACTGATATAAACTTAACAGCAACAGCGACAGAGAATGGAATGGAATTTACGGTTACAACTCCGTTCCCAAATGTTTTGTTTACGTTTAATCATGAACAGATAGAGGCTGTTTTTGACTCTTCTGTATCTATATTGCCAATATAAGCTTATTAGGAAAGGACACCAGCTATGAAAAAGAGGTCGTTAAGAAATAATAAAAATGGTTCTGGGCTTATTATTGCCATAGCCATAATGGCGGTACTTATGATGCTTAGCCTGGCCTTGCTGCTGGTGTCTTTTTCTCTGTATTCTACAGCCAGAAGACAGCAGGATTCCGCCCAATGCCGCGAACTGGCCCAATCTCTGAGCAAGGAATTAGAATATGAAATTACAATCCCGTCAACAGAGGCCTACAAGAGCGGAGCGGCAGAAAAATACCCTTTGTGGTTTTATTTAAGATTTAATGTATGGCAAAATAGTTGGAAATATTTTAACAATGATGAGAGAGGGCATATGGCGGAGTATGCTTATCGGCATTTTAACGTAGGATTTACAGCTAATTTAAACAAGGAACTGACAGATGGGATGTCTGTATTAATGTATTGGATAAGTGAAGATGAGGTCAGTGATAAGAATGGAACTCAACTGGTAGTATCTGTTACAAGTGAAAAGGGAAAAGCCAAAACAACAATTACCTCCTATTTTGAACTTAATGTCACAGACAGTAAAGAATTACCAAAGGAAGATGAGGATGATTATGATGCACTTTCCGGTGGGCAGGAATTTGAAAAAAAGAATATTGATCCGGACGGAAATACAATTGATGAAGGTGAGATATGGAGCTGGGAATTAAGTGAGCGGGAGTAGAAGGTGTGATGAAATGATGAAGAACAGAAAGAGCGGAACGACAATGATAGAGACTTTAGTTGCATTTTTAGTTGTTGTATTGATCACTGCAATGTTTTCAAAGGTGGTATCAGTTTCAGTGCATATGTTAAATTCTTCTCGGAAGGTGTTGGCTAATACAGAAAAGTTTAATGAACAATATTATAAATATGAAAATTTAAACAATATGAAAACCTCTTCTATGGACTTATATTTGGAGATTGACAAGGAGCAGGCAACTGTACTAAATGGTGCATCTTATGTAGAACTCAACTTGAGCAGAGAATCCGGATTAAAATATAACGTAAACGATTGGGGTACAGGGTTTGTAATGTACACGTTTGAAGTGCCAGAAGCGTCAACTGGGAAATAAAAAGTATTCATAGGGGATTGATATGAACCGCGGCAGACATAAAGAAAGATATAATAAATATACGGTACTAAAATTAAAAAAGACCTTCAATAGTAAAAAGGGGGTTACATTAATTGAATTGATAGTGACATTTGCGCTTATCAGTTTATTTATATTGCTTTCCACCCAAGTTATTTCCTCTGCTATGAACGTTTATTATAAAATCCAAAGCATTAATTATGGCAGGCAGGTATCGGATACACTTATGGATAAAATAGCCGGAACTATATCTGCAGCTCAGGTGAATATCGAACGAGTGAACATTGAAAATGAGGAATTAAATACAAAATATACATTGCAGATCGAGGACGATATGTCCAAGATAGATTTGTATAATGGAAGTGGGAGTCACATCTACATAACAAATACAAAGCCAGATACAGGTGGTGATAAGCAATTGGTTATTCATTATTACCGGGTTGAATCTGTTTTGAATGATAGTAATAAGAAATTAGTTTATGAGCCGATAGACTGGACTTTTGATAAAAAAATGTATCTTGATTATAAAATTACTAAGTTGGAATTTTCATTAGCGGATCCCGATGGTATAATATATCCCGAAAATGTAATTAGAATTCATTTAGAGATAGACCACAAAAAGTTTGGCAGTTATTCGACTACAAGATATGTGGAGTGTTATAACTTCCAGGATAAAGATGATTTTGAGAAAATTAAAGGTCCTGGGAAAGCTGAATCGGGTGGTGAGACGCCAACACCAGACCCACCAGAAAATAGCCAAACTTATCCGGATACAGATATTGTAGTGAAAAATGATTATTGGCCGACAGCGGAAGATTTTGCAGATAATGAAAATAAAATAATAGTTCTTAAGCCGGGTAATATTTTCAAGTATTCATATGGTGATGTTGATAAGTATTATGTCATGGTAGGAGAAAGAGACCTGAACAATTGGAATTATAAGACACCTGCGGATTACATAGCCAACGGTAATAATTTAGAGTTTGAATTGACAGGGACGATCCATGAGTATTCAAGTGACGATGATATTAAAACTAATGTGAAGCATGGTGATCTATGTATATGGGGCGGGGAATATTATGCTTATAAAGGATATGATGAAGAAGTGAAAAACCCCGGCATCCAACCAGAGTCCTGGATAAAAATTGTCAATGACAGGATAAAAGATGGGCCCGCGATCCGGACACGGGAATAGAACCTGAAGCATTTGGCGCCTCCTGGAGTCCTCTCGTTCACGGTTCAGCACCGGATGTTGCGGGGAAAAATGTGGCGAACCCTGCCGCGGCTGTCTGGTCAGGAAGTCAGATGCTGGATTATCTGGGGGAGAGAAGATTAAATCCTTATATTGACAATTCTAACTTCCCTTGCTATAATACCAACCATAAATGAAAGAACAAGGGCGTTCTTATTCGGAGGGTACTCTGGATAAGCACGCCCATTTTTTATCCAAAGATCACAAACCAGACAATTTTACCAAAACCGGACCCATCGCCCGCCTCCTAAGCACCCGTATCCGGTTCCATTCCTATCATCCATCAAGAGAGGAGATAATACAATGCAAAACTACACCAGGGAAGCAATCCTGCGCATGGCAGAGGAAGAGGACGTAGAATTCATCCGCCTGCAGTTCACCGATATGTTCGGGACATTAAAAAATATTGCGATCCCATCCAGCAAGTTAGAAAAAGCCATGGATAACCGCTGCGTCATAGACGCGTCCTCCATCGGAGGTTTTATCCGGAACGAGGAGGCAGATATGTATCTGCATCCCGACCTGTCCACCTTTACAATCCTTCCCTGGCGCCCCCAGCAGGGAAAAGTGGCCCGGTTTATCTGTGATATTTATCAGGAAGACGGTACACCCTATAAAGAAAGCCCCCGATTCATTTTGAACCGTGTTGCAGCGAAAGCCGCGGAGATGGGATATTCCCTTATGGTGAACCCGGAATGCGAGTTTTTCCTTTTCCACACAGACGATAACGGTATGCCCACAACCACAACACATGAAAAGGCGGGATACATGGATCTAAGTCCTGTGGATCTGGGTGAGAATGCCAGACGAGACATGGTGCTGACTCTTGAGGAGATGGGATATGAAATTGAATCCTCCCACCACGAAATAGCCCCCGGACAGCATGAAATTGATTTCCGGTTCTCCGATGCCCCGGAGACCGCCGATAAAGTAATGACCTTCAAGGTGGCTGTGAGAACCATAGCAAAGCGCCACGGCCTTCACGCCACCTTCATGCCCAAACCAAAAGCAGGCGTCAACGGTTCCGGTATGCATGTGAACATGTACCTGATGAAAGACGGAAAGAACATCTTTTCAGACCCGTCTGATGACCTGGGACTGAGCCGCGGGGGATATTCCTTCCTGGCAGGCATTTTTGCGCATATCAAAGGTATGACCGCCCTGTGTAACCCGCTTGTTAATTCCTATAAAAGATTAGCCCCCGGTTTTGAAGCACCCTCAGACATTACCTGGTCATCCAAGCAGCGCACCGCATTGGTACGGGTACAGACCCAGCGGGACGAAGGAGCAAGGCTGGAGCTGAGAAGCCCGGATTCTTCCTCCAATCCATATCTGGTATTTGCACTGTGTCTGGCGGCAGGTCTGGATGGGATCGAAAAGAACCTGCAGGCTCCAAAAGAGCTGAAAGAAAATATCCGGAAACTCTCCAGGGAGGAGAAGGAGAACGCAGGCATTGATACCCTGCCGGAAAATCTCAGCGAGGCACTGGAGGAATTTAACAGGGACCCTCTCATGAGAGCCGTGTTGGGCGATACTTTTACAAAGTGCTATGTGAAAGCGAAGAAAAAAGAGTGGGAGAGTTACATGGAACAGGTTTCTGAGTGGGAGATCGAACAATATCTGTACCGTGTATAAAGGAACAGGAGGCAGTGCATGAGCATCATCATTATCGTGTTACCGAAACCGGAAGATGCAAAGAAAATACGGAAAATCCTCATACAGCATGGATTTGAAAATACCGTAGCATGTACAACTGCCGCCCAGGCTTTGATCGAAGTGAACAAACATCCCGCAGGACTGGTGATCAGCGGTTATAAGCTGCCCGACATGTATTACCGGGAGTTGGCAGAATGTCTGCCCGGATTTTTTGAAATGCTGCTTATCGGTTCTGCAAATGTGGTCAGCTCGGCAGGATCAGGGATCATGGCAGTCACCATGCCTATCCGTATTTATGAACTGGTAAACACTGTGGAAATGCAGCTTTACCAGATTGAGCGCAGACAAAAAAAAGTAAAGAAAAAGCCAAAACCGCGGTGTGAGCGGGACCAGAACTATATTACAAACGCGAAGCTCCTTCTGATGGACAGAAACCATCTCACAGAGGAAGAGGCATACCGTTATATACAAAAATGCAGCATGGACAGTGCTACCGGCATGGTAGAGACAGCGCAGATGATACTGACGCTTATCTACGATGAAGTATAAAGAGGAACGGCAGCAAAGCCTGTACCAAATCGTCATAAAGGAGAAATGTGATATGTTTACGATCAACAATAATTATCTGAAACTTCAGGGCAGCTACCTGTTTTCCAATATAGCAAAAAAAGTGGCTGACTATCAGCATCAAAACCCTAATGCAGACATGATCCGGCTGGGGATCGGTGATGTCACACAGCCTTTGGCACCGGCTATTATAAAGGCACTTCACAGCGCAGTGGATGATATGGCAAATGCGGAGACATTCCATGGCTACGCTCCGGATAAAGGTTACGATTTTCTGAGAAATGCCATTGCGGACAATGATTACCGAAATCGTGGCTGTGATATTGAAGCAGATGAGATTTTTGTATCAGATGGAGCAAAATGTGACTCCGGAAATATCCAGGAAATTTTCGGACCGGATAATAAGATCGCTGTCTGCGACCCGGTATATCCTGTGTATGTAGACACGAATGTCATGGCAGGCAGAACAGGTAATTATAATCCGGACGCACAGAATTATGACGGTATGATCTACATGCCCTGTGTGGAGGACAATCATTTTGTCCCTGAACTTCCAAAGGAAACTCCGAATATTATTTATCTGTGTTTCCCGAATAATCCCACAGGAGCAGGGATCACAAGAGCAGAGCTGCAGGAATGGGTGGATTATGCCAACCGCGTGGGCGCGGTGATCATTTACGATGCAGCATATGAAGCATATATAACAGAAAAAGACGTACCTCACAGCGTGTATGAATGCAAAGGTGCGAGACATTGTGCCATCGAACTTCACAGTTTTTCAAAAAATGCCGGGTTCACCGGAGTCCGTCTTGGCTACACAGTAGTGCCAAAAGATCTGAAATGCGGCAGTGTATCCCTGCATGACCTCTGGTCCAGAAGGCATGGGACCAAGTATAATGGCGCGCCGTATATTGTACAACGGGCCGGGGAAGCTGTTTACTCCCCGGAAGGAAAAGAGCAGTTGAGAGCCCAGGTGGACTATTATATGAAAAACGCGAAGGTGATTTGCGAAGGCTTGAAAAATGCAGGATACTCCGTATCCGGCGGCATCAATGCCCCGTATGTGTGGCTGAAAACACCCGGCCGGTTAAGTTCCTGGGAGTTCTTTGATGAACTTCTCAGCAAAGCAAATGTGGTGGGAACACCCGGCAGCGGTTTTGGAGCACACGGAGAAGGCTATTTTAGACTGTCAGCCTTCGGAACCTATGAAAATACAGTGAAAGCGATCGAACGGATCACAAAGATGTGATCAATAATATCCTGTCCCCAGGTATCTGGATTTTTCTGGATATCCCCGGGACTTTTTTAATTTATAGAAAAAGGAGAACTGTGATATGGAATTTGCAGCAGGTATTTTAAAAAAGGAAACACTGGAGCTTCCGCAGATACTGGAAGTTAAAGAATCAGACCGGGAAATCCTGGTGGAGGGAACTGTTCACAGTATCAGAAATATGGGAGAGATCGCCTTTGTGATCCTGAGAAAAAGAGACGGTCTGCTGCAGGCGGTATGGGAGGAGGGGAAGACAGATCTTTCCATTTGCCATTTGAAGGAAGGAGACTGTGTCCGTGTCTCAGGTACCATTCATGAGGAGGAAAGAGCGCCGCATGGAAAGGAACTGCGGCTTTCAAAGGTTGAGATCCTGTCATCTCCCGCCGCGCCTCTTCCGCTTGCCATAGACAAATGGAAGCTGAACACATCTCTGGAGACTAAACTGAACCTGCGCCCCATATCTCTGCGGAATATAAAGGAAAGGGCCCGTTTTAAGATTCAGGAGGGTGTGTGCAGGGCCTTTCGTGAATTTTTATACAGCCAGGGATTTACGGAAGTACATACTCCGAAAATAGGATCAAAAGGGGCGGAGGGCGGTTCCAGCCTTTTTAAATTCAGTTATTTCCACAAGCCCGCCATTCTGGAGCAGAGCCCACAGTTTTATAAACAGATAATGGTGGGGGTATTTGACAGGGTGTTTGAGACGGGCCCTGTGTTCCGTGCGGAGAAGCATAACACAAGGCGGCATCTGAACGAATATACCAGCCTGGATCTTGAAATGGGGTATATTGACAGCTTTATGGATATCTGTGCCATGGAGACAGGGTTTCTCCGGTATACAATGGAGCTGCTGAAAAAAGAATACGCCAAAGAGCTGAAGATTCTGGGGATCAGGCTGCCGGGAACCGATAAAATTCTCTGTGTCCGTTTTACCGAAGCAAAAGAGCTGGTGTCTGAAAAATACCGCAGGAAAATTAAAAATCCGTTTGATCTGGAGCCGGAGGAGGAGGAACTGATCGGTCGGTACTTCAAAGAGGAATATGATTCGGATTTTGTGTTCGTCACACATTATCCCTCCAAAAAAAGGCCCTTTTATGCAATGGATGACCCGGAGGATGAACGGTTTACCCTGAGCTTTGATCTGCTGTTTAAAGGTCTGGAGGTGACAACCGGGGGACAGCGTATCCATGACTACAATATGCTGACCGGGAAATTGGAGAGAAGAGGCATGAGCCGGGAGGGGATGGAGCAGTATCTGGATACCTTCAAGTACGGTATGCCACCCCATGGGGGCCTGGGTATTGGCCTGGAGAGGCTTACCATGCAGCTTTTAGGTGAAGATAACGTGAGGGAAGCCTGTCTTTTCCCAAGAGATATGAACCGGCTGGAACCGTAGAGAAAAGGA
The DNA here is from genome assembly GCF_001689125.2 of Blautia pseudococcoides. Classification (NCBI taxonomy): domain Bacteria; kingdom Bacillati; phylum Bacillota; class Clostridia; order Lachnospirales; family Lachnospiraceae; genus Blautia; species Blautia pseudococcoides. Next base: position 4,334,286 of record NZ_CP015405.2, read on the forward strand.
GAATATTGTTATGGCAAAACAGATCATAGATGATACCGTTATGGAAAATGTGGAAATTTTGGCAAAACTGGCCCTCAAACCCCAGGAGCGGGAAGCCGCCAGGGAAAAAATGCAGGAGATGCTGGATTATGTAGATAAATTAAATGAGCTGGACACAGAGGGAATCCAACCGCTTTCCCACACCTTTCCGGTGGAAAATGTTTTCCGGGAGGATATTGTAACAAACGGGAACGACCGTGAGGCCATGATAAAAAATGCGCCCAGGAGCAAGGACGGCCAGTACCAGGTACCGAAAACAGTGCAGTGACAGCGGTTGAAGATGGAGGTTAGGGATATGGAGATCAAAGAAATGACAGCCCTCACTCTGGGCCGGGCCATTAAGAGCAGAGAGGCAGGCGTCAGGGAAGCGGTGAAAGCATCTCTGGACCAGATCGGAAAGGTGGACAGCACACTCCACGCCTTTCTGGAGACAGATGAAAAGAAAATATATGACAGGGTGAAAGAGGTAGAGAGCGGTATAAAAACAGGAAAATATACAGGCCCTCTCGCCGGTGTTCCTGTGGCGGTAAAAGACAATATTTGTACCAGGGACAGAAAGACCACCTGCGCGTCCAGGATTCTGGAAAATTTTGTTCCGCCATACGATGCGGAGGCTGTACGCAGAATGGAAGATGCGGGAATGATCGTCATTGGCAAAACCAACATGGATGAATTTGCCATGGGCAGCACCTCAGAGACCTCAGCCTATGGCATTACCAGAAATCCCTGGGATACAGACAAAGTGCCGGGCGGTTCGTCAGGAGGCTCCTGCGCGGCGGTGGCAGCGGATGAAGTGTTCGCCGCATTAGGAAGTGATACAGGCGGTTCTATCCGTCAGCCGGCCGCTTACTGCGGTGTGGTGGGAATAAAGCCCACCTACGGAACCGTATCCAGATATGGCCTTATAGCATATGCCTCATCCCTGGACCAGATTGGACCGGTGGGAAAGGATGTGTCCGACTGTGCGGCACTGCTGGAGACTGTGGCAGGGTATGACCCAAAAGACAGCACTTCCGTGATGCGGAAGGATCTGCAGTTTACCGGATATTTGAAAAAGGATTTGCGTGGAATGAAGATTGGGATTCCCAGGGAATATCTGGCGGAAGGTCTGGAGAAGGATGTGAAGAGGGCGCTTGTGGATGCGGTGCACCTGATGACAAGAAACGGTGCCATTGTGGAATTCTTCTCCCTGGGCCTGGTGGATTATGTGATCCCTGCTTATTATATTATCGCCTCAGCGGAGGCAAGCTCCAACCTGGCCCGTTTCGATGGCGTAAAATATGGTTACAGGACAGAGGTGTTTGAGGGACTTCACCACATGTATAAAAGAACCAGGGCTGAGGGCTTCGGGGAAGAGGTGAAGCGCCGGATCCTGCTTGGTTCTTTTGTGCTGAGTTCCGGCTACTATGATGCGTATTACCTGAAAGCCCTGAAAGTAAAGGCAATGATAAAGAAAGCGTTTGACCAGGCTTTTGTTAAGTATGATATGCTGCTTGCGCCTGCGGCTCCTTCTACCGCGCCAAAGGTTGGGAGCAGCCTTTCGGAACCGCTGAACATGTATCTGAGTGACATTTATACAGCAGGGGTTAATCTGGCAGGCCTTCCTGCCATAAGTGTTCCCTGCGGCAGGGACAGCAGTGGCATGCCTGTGGGACTGCAGTTTATCGGGGATTGTTTTCAGGAGAAAAAAATCATACAGGCCGCATATGCCTATGAACAGATCAGGGGAGAGTTTCCCAAAGCACACGGAAAGGGGGTAAAATAATGGGAAAGCAATATGAGACAGTCATTGGCCTGGAGGTGCATGTGGAGCTTGCTACGGCTGCAAAAATATTCTGCGGGTGCTCTGCAAAATTCGGTGGGGCGCCCAATACCCATACTTGTCCGGTATGTACCGGAATGCCCGGGTCCCTGCCTGTCCTGAACAAACAGGTGGTAGAGTATGCCCTGGCCCTTGGGCTGGCTGCCAACTGCCGGGTAAACCGCACCTGTAAATTCGACCGTAAGAATTATTTTTACCCGGACAATCCACAGAACTACCAGATCTCCCAGTTATATCTCCCCATCTGTTACGGCGGATTTCTGGAAATTGAGACGGCATCCGTGAAGAAAAAGATCAGGATCCATGAGATGCACATGGAGGAGGATGCCGGAAAGCTGATCCATGATGCCTGGGAAGACTGTTCCCTTGTGGACTACAACAGAAGCGGTGTACCGTTGGTGGAGATCGTATCTGAACCGGATATGAGGAGTTCTGAGGAGGTTATTGCTTATCTGGAAAAACTGCGCTTGATCTGCCAGTACCTTGGTGTCTCGGACTGTAAACTTCAGGAGGGATCTATGCGGGCGGATGTGAATCTGTCTGTGCGGGAGGCCGGGAGCAGTGAACTGGGCACCAGAACGGAGATGAAGAACTTAAACTCCTTTAAGGCCATTGCCAGAGCTATTGAAGGGGAGCGTGAACGCCAGATTGAGCTTTTGGAAGAGGGGAAATGCGTGCAGCAGGAGACAAGAAGATGGGATGACAATAAGGAATATTCTTATGCTATGCGTTCAAAAGAGGATGCCAAGGATTACAGGTATTTTCCTGACCCTGATCTGCCTCCTGTTGTGATCAGTGAGGCGTGGACAAAACGGATAAAAGAGCGGCAGCCCGAGCTTCAGGAGGAAAAGGCAGGGCGCTATGAGAAAGAATTGGGTTTGTCTGCCTATGACGCCTGGCTTTTAACACAGTCCAGATACCTGGCAGATTTGTTTGAACAGACAGTCAGCCTTCTGGAAGAGAAAAAGATTGCCGGCGGGCCTAAAAAGGCAGCCAATTGGTTTATCGGTGAGACCCTGAGGCTATTAAAAGACAGAGGAATGGAAACAGAAGAGATCCGCTTCACACCCGGGCATCTGGCGGGCCTGATCGCAGTCTGTGAAAAGGGGGAGGTGAACAACCGGACGGCAAAAAAGGTGTTTGAGATCATGTTTGACAAAGATATAGACCCGGTTTCTTATATAGAAGAAAACGGTCTGAAGTCTGTCACAGACACAGGCGCGCTGGAGCGTGTGGTGGATAAAGTGCTGGCCGGGAATCCCAAGACAGTGGAGGAATACCAAACCGGGAAAACAAAGGTTCTAGGTTTTCTTGTAGGCCAGGTTATGAAAGAGATGAAAGGAAAGGCAGACCCACAGACGGTGAACCGGCTTTTGAGTGAAAAACTGTGATCCTGCAGAGTAGAACTTTACAACTTATTTTTAATCGCTTATACTGTCTTTAAGACTATCCGGGTAATAGGATAAAACAGCAGCACAGCCGCTGCAGTCATTCCGCGTTTGTATTCTGAACGCGGCATGTGGACGGAAAGAAAAGGAGACAGTTATGGAGATCAGGGAATTTCAGGAAAAGCTCAAAGAAACACTGGAGCTGGCTGTAAGAAACGGAAAAAAGATACACGCAGATACAGTGGAAGAACTTTTTGCCGGAAACGGGCTCACAGAAGGTCAGATACAGAAAGTATATGAATACCTGGCTGTTCAGGGAATCCAGGTGGAGGGAAAGAAGAGGCAGACAGCAGACGCACCTTCGGAACAAGGAGAAATTGATCCAGGCGGGAATGAGGACAGTGGGGAAAAAGAAGAAAAAGCTGCGTTATCCCAGGAAGAACTGGAATATCTGGAGGATTACGAGAGCATACTTTCTGATATACCCAAAGAGAAGCCCGGGGAGAGGGAAAGCCTTTATAAAGGGGTATTGAACCATGAGGATGCGGCAAAAAAACGTCTGGCAGAGCTGTATATGTCTCAGGTAGTAACAACGGCAAGAGAGCTGAAACACAGGGAAGTCTTTATCGGTGATATGATAGCAGAGGGAAATATCGGTCTGCTGAGTGCCATTGAAATGCTTCATGAGGCCCAGGACATCCACGCATTCCTCTGCGGGGAGATCAGAAATGCCATTCTGCTCATGCTGGAAGAGCAGACGGACCGGAAGCAGGGGGATGATATCCTTGTGGAGAAAGTACGTGATCTGGAGACAAAGATCAAAGAACTTCTGGAAGACGAGGAGGTCAAATACAGTGTGGATGAACTGGCTGCCTTTCTGGACATGGACGTGGATGAAATACAGGCTGTGCTGCGGCTGACCGGTGACGATAAATAGGAGGGCGGAACAAGGGACTGTGCTGTGTGGAAACGGTGAACAGCAGCACTTCATATATTTTTTATAGAATAAACATAGCCAATTCATTGAATAATTCACAAAAAAGTGGCATACTTAAACCATAGATTTCCCAATGGATCAGGAAATCATGGAGGAAAAACAGATGGAAGTGAAAGACAAAAAACCTAAAAAACCAATTATGTTCTACTATGCCATTGTCATAGTCGTTCTGATTCTGCTGAATACCCTGCTTGTGCCCTCGATCGCGGAGCGGAGTATCAAGGAAGTCAGATATGATGAATTTTTAAATGATTTGGACGGCGGCAAGATAGATGAGGTAAAACTGGATGATGACACCATTTATTATACCGTGAAAGACGGCGATAAGACACAGGTTTACAAGACGGGAAGAATTAATGATCTGCAGGAGGTTGAACGGCTGGATAAAGCGGATGTGAAATTCGCCAAGGAGATTCCCACAAGGCAGTCCCCAATCCTCACCTTCCTGCTGTCCTGGATCATCCCCATTGCTATTTTCTTATTCATCGGTAACTGGCTGAGTAAGAAGATGATGTCAGGCATGGGCGGGGGAGCCGGGGCCATGAGTTTTGGAAAGAGCAATGCCAAGGTCTATGTAAAATCTACCAATGGCATTATGTTCTCAGACGTAGCCGGGGAGGACGAGGCAAAGGATCTGCTGACAGAGATCGTGGACTATCTCCATAACCCTGAAAGGTACCGGGAAATCGGTGCATCCATGCCGAAAGGCGCCCTTCTGGTAGGCCCTCCGGGAACAGGTAAGACGCTTCTGGCAAAAGCCGTGGCAGGCGAGGCCAACGTTCCCTTTTTCTCCATATCGGGCTCTGAATTTGTGGAGATGTTCGTTGGTATGGGTGCTGCCAAAGTACGTGATCTGTTTAAGCAGGCCAATGAAAAAGCACCCTGTATCGTATTTATTGATGAGATTGATACCATTGGTAAGAAGCGTGACGGCAACATCAGCGGCAACGATGAGCGTGAGCAGACACTGAACCAGCTTCTGACCGAGATGGACGGATTTGACGGTTCCAAAGGTGTCGTGATCCTGGCGGCAACGAACCGTCCCGATTCCCTGGATGCGGCTCTGCTCCGTCCGGGTCGTTTTGACAGGCGTATCCCTGTGGAACTTCCTGATCTGCAGGGGCGTGAGGAGATCCTGAAAGTCCATGCCAAAAAAATCAAAATATCCGACAACGTGGATTTCCGTGAAATTGCCAAGGCTGCATCCGGCGCATCGGGAGCGGAACTGGCTAATATTGTAAATGAAGCGGCATTGAGGGCTGTTCGTGACAGAAGAAAGTTTGCCACACAGGCAGATATGGAGGAGAGCATTGAGGTGGTCATTGCAGGATACCAGAAGAAGAACCGTGTGCTTTCCGAGAAAGAGAAACTGATCGTTTCCTACCATGAGATTGGCCATGCGCTGGTAGCTGCCATGCAGACAGATTCCGCACCTGTCCATAAGATCACCATCATACCCAGAACTTCGGGAGCCTTGGGATACACTATGCAGGTGGAGGATGGGGAACATTTCCTTATGTCAAAAGAGGAACTGGAAAATAAGATCGCTACGTTTACAGGCGGGCGTGCGGCGGAGGAATTGATTTTCCATTCCGTTACAACGGGTGCGTCCAATGATATCGAGCAGGCGACCAAATTGGCAAGAGGCATGATCACCCGGTTTGGTATGAGCGACGAGTTTGATATGGTAGCCATGGAAAATGTGACAAACCAGTATCTTGGTGGTGATACCTCCCTGGCATGTTCCTTTGAAACCCAGACCCTCATTGATAAAAGGGTGGTGGAACTGGTGAGAGAACAGCATGAGAAGGCATATAAGATCCTGCAGGAGAATATGGGAAAACTGCATGAGCTGGCAAAACACCTGTTTGAGAATGAGACCATAACAGGAGAAGAGTTTATGAGGATCCTCCATACCCCGCTTCCTCAAATAGAGGAAAACCGGGAACCACAGGCAGCAGAATAAATAAACCGGCCCCTGTTGTTATACGCGGAACAGCGAATATAGCTGTCCGGTATATAACAACAGGGGCCGGTTTTACTTATTCTTCTTTGGGCAGGATGATATTCAGCAGTATAGCGATCAGGGTCGCCAGCACAACCGGAGATTTGCCGAAAATCATGGTTACCCAGCTTGGGAAGGTGGCAAGGGCTGCAGCTGCCTGGGAAATTCCCATTCCAAGTGCAGCTGCCAGGCCTACAATGGAAGTGTTCCTGTAGTTCATATCCTCAGAGGTGATGAGCTTCATACCTGTCATTGCAATGGAGGCAAACACAGATACAGTAGCGCCGCCCAGAACGCACTGGGGAATGGTGGTGAGCAGTGCGGAAAACTTGGGAATCAGTCCCGCCACACCCAGGATAATGGCTGCCAGCCCCAGAACACAACGGTTCACCACCTTCGTGGTTGCCACAATACCTACATTCTGGCTGTAGGTAGCTGTGGGAAGTCCGCCGAACACGGCACTGATAATATTCATAATCCCGTATCCCACAATGCCGCCCTGCAGCTCTTTGTCACTGGGTTGTCTGCCAAGCCCGCCCACAGTCGTTGCCGTGAAGTCACCGATGGCCTGGACGGAGTTGATGGCAAAGAGAAGGCCGATGGCTACACAGGATGACACCTCAAAATTAATGCCGAAATGCATAACCTGCGGGAGCTGGAACACGCTGGCGGATGCCACGCTGCTGAAACTGACCATGCCGAAAAAGGCGGAGACCACGTATCCGGCAACCATACCGATCAGGATAGAAGCCAGCTTCACAATGCCTTTTCCAAAGTGGTTCAGTACAGTTACGACCACAAGAGTAAATATGGCTACTGCCCAGTTCTGCCAGGAACCGTAGGTCTCGCTGCTGGTACCGCCTGCCATATAGTTGATGGCAGTGGGATACAGGGACAGGCCGATGGTAAACACAACAGTCCCGGTGATCAGAGGTGGAAAGAACACCCTGATCTTCCGGACAAGCAGTCCCACAACAATAGCTACACAGCCGCCCGCGATCTGAGATCCAAGTATGGTCGCAACACCATACCCCTCGGCAATGGCCTGCATACTGGGCACATAGGCAAAGCTGACGCCCATGATGACCGGCAGGGAGGAACCGATGTGGAATCCGCTTTTGGTGCCCAGAGGAAAAAGCTGGAGCAGTGTGGAAATTGCGGACACAAAAAGAGCTGCCTGGATAAGGATGACCTTGTCTCCCTGAGACATACCTCCTCCGCTAACAGCACCTGAAACAATAATGGCCGGTGTAACACAGCCAACGATCATGGCGACTACATGCTGCAGTGCCAGCGGCAGTACCTGCCGGAACGCGGGAATGCCTTCCAGTTCAAAGATACTTCCTTTACCGATTTCCATTCCTTTCATTATGTAATTACCCCCATTTGATTTTCCGAAACATCATGGCCCGGAGTGTTTGAAATTTCCTTCCTGTTATCTGTCCGCCCCACTCTTGTGGTCAAATTGCTGTCCCTGGAAACATTTTATGAAACACGATATGTTAGATTACTATAATATTAGCAAATGGGCGGACTATAGTCAATGGAAAAATACAAAATATTTTAGATAATCTAAAAATTTTTGTATAATATGATTGAGAATGCCATGTTGCACCTTACAGAGAATAATGGTAAAATCAAAAAAGATGCTTTCCGGTTACCGGACACTGAGTGGACGGTAACGCTTTCCAAGAGACAGGAACAAATATAAAAGAGAGCTGCAGGACTTAATTATGAACTATATTGTATTTGATTTGGAATGGAATCAGTGCCCCTACGGAAAGGACAGGGAGAATAAACGGCTGCCCTTTGAGATTATCGAGATAGGAGCGGTGAAGCTGGATGAGAACAGAAATATGACGGACCAGTTTCATGAGATTGTCAAGCCTTCTGTGTACCACAGGCTGCACTACCGCACAAAAGAAATACTACATATTGATAAACAGACACTGGAAAACGGGGTACCATTCTCAAAGGCGGTCCGCAGGTTCCTGAACTGGTGTGGAGAAGATGTGATGTTCTGTACCTGGGGCCCCTCCGATCTGGTGGAGCTGCAGCGTAATATGAAATACTACAGGCTGACTTACCTTTTGGAAGGTCCTCTCCGCTATTATGATGTGCAGAAGCTGTTCGGCATTGCATGTGAGGGTGACAAGACCAGCCGTTCCCTGGAATACGCCATTGACTATATGGAGCTTAGCAAAGGAGAAAACTTCCACAGGGCCCTGAACGATGCTGTCTACACCGCCGGGATATTCGCACGTCTGCCCATGGACACAGTGAGAAAGTTCTTTTCTATTGACTGCTATCAGAATCCCAAGTCAAAAAGCGAGGAGATCCACACGGTATTTGATGACTATTCTAAATACATCTCCAGGGAATTTCCTACAAAAGAGGAGACCATGAAAGACCGTGAAGTGGTGAGTACACGTTGCTTTTTCTGCGGAAAAACCGCCAAGAAGAAGATTCGCTGGTTTTCCCTTAATCCCAAGACCCACATGTGCCTGGCCTTCTGCCCTGAACACGGTTACTTCCGCGGCAAGGCAAGACTAAAAAGGACAGATGAGGGGAACTATTATGTGGTCAAGACCGTAAAGAAGATCAGCGAGGAAGAGGCAGAGGAAGTAAGACAGAAACGGGATGTGCTGAGAAAAAAGAGACGCGCAAAGAGACATCAGGATTATTATTAGAAGGAAAAACCCCATCGGAAAGCTGCCGGGAATCGGCGGCCTTCCGATGGGGTTTTGCTATTGGTCATTGTCCGGCATCTCCGGGCCTTTGCCCAGTAGAATGTGGGTGCCTGTCTTCACATCACTCATCATTTTTTATTCTTTTTGCTTCTCTTTCTCCGGTGTCTCTTGATTTTTATGATTAGAAGCACAATATAGAAGATCACCGCAGTTACCAGGAAAATAAGCGCCGGATATTTCCATTTGGGCATGTTCTGGAAATTATATTTGAGTTCCTGAAAAAAATCGCCCAGGGAAGAGGATGAGGTCTTAGGCGTTCGGCCGGCAGAGGCGCTGCTTTGAGCTGCCGCCCTGGCTGTATTGGCAGGGGAACTTTTGGCTGTTTCCAGAAATTCCGACAGTGTAAGGGTTGGACAGACTTCCGCATGGCTGACAGCCAGGAGCTGTTCCCCCAGATAGTACTCTGTGGTCTGGTTCTTCTTATCTAAGCTGGTCTTCCTGGTCAGATCCTCAACAGGCAGGTCTGCGGGCAGGTCTACCGTCACGGTATCTGTAAAGCGCGTCATCATTTTGGATTTTGTCAGGTTATATAGATAGCGTTCAATGGGCAGAGGCTTCAGGCACTGGACTTCCCCCTTCTGGGCAAGAACCGCCTTGTGAAAATTGGAGAAGCCATAGTCGAGCAGTGCTGCAGTGTCCGGGTATTGATAGACGGCATTGTCGGCCAGAACAACGGAGATAAGGTACATGCCGTTTCTCTGGGCATAGGTCACCAGGGTATTTCCCGCATCACTGGTATATCCGGTCTTCCCTCCCAGGCAGCCGTCATAATGCAGATCCCCTGTTACCAGCATTTTGTGATGGTTGTTCAGCCAGCGTTCTTCATCTGTGATGTTTGTCTTGGGTTCAATGTAGTATTCTTCGCCAATGATACTGCGGAAGGTTTCATTCTTGAACGCTTCCCTGGCAATGTTGGCGAGGTCCCTGGCTGTGGTGTAATGTTCCGGGTCGTGGAGGCCGTTGGCGTTGACAAAATGGGTATTTTTGCAGCCCAGCTCCTCAGCCCTGGCATTCATCATATTTACAAAGTCAGGGATACTGCCGCCCACGAATTCTGCCACACCGGAGGAGACTTCATTGGCAGAAGCCAGAAGGATGGCGTACAGACTTTGTTCCATTGTAAGTATTTCACCCGGTTTGACGCCGATATGTGTGCTGCCGGGTTCAATGCCGTTTACAGCTTCGGCTGAGAAGGTGACCTGATCTGTAAGGGCGCTGTTTTCGATTGCCACCAGGGCGGTCATGATTTTTGTGGTACTGGCCGGATAGCGTTTTTCATCAATACCTTTGGCATAGAGTATCTCACCTGTCTCTGCATCCATGAGGATGGCAGTTTCCGCCGCTACCTGAGGGCCTGTGGGCCAACCGGGAGTGGCATCGGACTGGACTTCCCAGTTGTAGCTGTCAGGCGGGGCGTTTGGGTCCTTTGGCGTTTCAGCCGCATTTGGGCCGGCAGGAGCCTGCGCTGTGTTCTGCTGTGCTCCGTATATGGTGGTCCGGCCGCTGCCAAGGAGCAGGCAGGAGGACAGGACCAGGGCGTTTATCCATAATCTGGGTCTTTTCACAATAAAATCCTCATTTCTTAAAGGCTTTAATCATTATAAGAGATTTTTTCCCCGGTTACAAGCCCTTTTCCCAAACAAAGCTATTGACAAAATAGTGTATTAGTGTTATGGTTAATTACACAAGTAATGAACCATATGACCAATGCACGATACATATTCTTGAAAGAGAGGAGTGGGATACTTGCAGGAATTACTGAGTCAGGAAAAGTCCATATATTTACAGATCAAGGAGATGATAGAAAATGACATTATCCGTGACATCCTGCTGGAAGAGGAGCGGGTGCCCAGTACCAACGAGCTGGCAAAGCTCTACGCCATTAACCCGGCAACGGCGGCTAAGGGTGTGAATCTTCTGGTGGATGAAGGTACTTTGTACAAGAAAAGGGGGATTGGAATGTTTGTTGCAGCGGGAGCAAAGCAGAGTATTGTAAAGAAAAGAAAAAACAGGTTTTTTGATGACTATATCAGGAGCCTTCTGACAGAAGCAGCAAGCCTGGGAATTACCAAGGAGGAGCTGATAGATATGATAGCAGCTGGAAAAGGGGAGGAAGTAAAATGAGTGAGATGGTTTTAAAATGTGAGAATCTGGTAAAACGGTATAAAGATAAAAAGGCATTGGATAACGTAAGCCTTACCCTGGAGAAAGGGAAGATATATGGACTGATCGGAAGAAACGGCGCGGGCAAGACAACACTTTTATCTATTCTGACGGCTCAGAATCCGGCCACACACGGAACGGTCACATTGGCCGGACAGCCGGTCTGGGAGAATGAGTCCTCCCTTTCTCATCTTTGCTTTTCAAGGGAGATAAATGCAAATGTGAATGCCGGCGGGATCGGCGGGCTGAAGATAAAAGATTATCTCAAAATGGCAGAGACATATATGCCTCATTGGGATAAGGAGATGGCGGAACATCTGCTGGACATTTTCCATTTGGACAGGAAAAAAAGAATTTCCAAGCTCTCAAAGGGCATGACCTCTATGATCACCATAATTGTGGCGCTTGCCAGCAAGGCGGAATTTACTCTGCTGGATGAACCCGTGGCAGGACTTGATGTGGTGGCGAGAGAGCAGTTTTACAGAATCCTGCTGGAGGAGTATACAGAGACAGGGCGTACCTTTGTCATATCCACCCACATTATCGAGGAGGCAGCAGACTTGTTTGAGGAGGTTATTATCCTGCACAACGGCAGGATGCTTCTGAAGGAAAACACCCAGGAACTTCTGGAAAGCTGTGTGCATGTCAGCGGGAAAGGGGAGGATGTGGATGGGGCAACAGCAGGGCTTGTCAAATACAGGGAGGAGAGCATCGGAAGGAGTAAAAGTGTGACTGTAAAGCTGGAGCCGGGACAGAGGCTGGAGAGCACGGAGAATGTTACGGTACAGCCTATGAATCTCCAGAAAATATTTGTGGCAATGTGCGGCGGGGAGGTGTAGCAATGAAAAAATGGAGAATGTTCATTGAATCAGCGTTACAGGTTATAGGAATGTCCATTGTGGTAGTGCTGGGGATCACACTGCTGACCGGAGGGCAGATCCACATGGGGCTTTCTGATTCATCGGGTGGCCAGGTGGTTTCTGATCTGCCTGCCAAAATGATCTTTGTCAGTATCTTTATCGGGTCAGTAACTTCCTCCAGTGTCTATTCAAGCTATATACCTGCCGCCATGTGCCTGAACTGCAGGCGTATAGATGTATTGATAGGAATGCAGACCATGAAGTTTATAATTGCCGTGCTTATGGCTGTCATCACTATACTGCTGTTCCAGATTGGCGGCTGGCAGTTTATGAATGGGGATGTGAGACTGGAACTGGTGGCGATCGCATTCTGTGCTATGATACTCGTTGTGTCTCTGGGGGAGGTTGTGGGACTTATTTATCTGCGGTTTCACAAGATAGGCATGATGATCATGGTAATGTTTTTCGCGGCAGGCGGTGGGGCTCTTGGGGTATTTGTAGCCATGGATCTCAAGAAAAGCATTTCTTTTAATTTTGAGTTTGCCAACATTCTTTTATACGCAGCCATAGCCGCGGCAGTGGTATGGGTATTGGATATTTTCATTTCAAGGCGCCTGCTTGCAGGTCTTGAGGTCCGGTAGAGGAGGAGAATTATGTGGAAATCAATAAAAGGCCAGGTAAAACTGGAGCTTTGTGACATAAGTGTTTATCTTGCCACGGAGATTGGATTGTGTGTACTGGGTATGGCGATTATGATCTGTATACAGATTTTTGGTCATGAGAAAAGTTATTTTCTGATAGGCAGCATGATAGCCACGTTAGGAGTGCTGTTCATGGTGTTGTTTGGAAATATATTCGGCATGTGTATGGGATTTGATGTGGCAGTCAGTATGGGAAAGACAAGACGGTATTATGTGCCGTCAGCGGTGATCACTTACTTTATGATGACTTTGCTGCTGGTGGCTGGGCTGTTTGTGCTCATTAGGGTGGAGACAGGGGTGTACGCCATTCTGTTCCCGGAAAAAATAAAGGAGAGCATCCCCGTGCTGACAAAATTCACACTGCCCTGGGTCGTGGGCCTGTCTGCAGTGTTGACCGGATGTGGAGTACTGGGGGCTGCGGTAGTCAGACAGTTCAGAAGAGGAAAGATCATTATCCTGGCAGCCTGGCTTCTCGGCTGCTGGACCATACCGGGTGCCACAGACAGCAGGGACAGAAATATCCTGGACCGCATAGGGAATGCATGGGGACAATGGTTCGCGGGTTTCCAGCTTCCGGTACAGATCAGTATGCTGGTGGGGGCAGGGGTTATTTTCACTGTGACCGCTTATCTGTTGTTTCGGAAACAGGCAGTGCAGTGGTAGGATTGTTACTATGCCTAAGAATACATTCAATAGCTGTGGAGCAGAATATCTATATCTTCCAAAATCGCTGAAAACTACAGATGAGAATAATGGTTTCTATACATATTTACACGATGTTAAAAAAATTTATTATGGCGGCAGCGAAGAGGAATGGGCAACGTTGACCAATAATGCAGAACGAATGGATATTGATGCAACAGAGATTATTTATAATGCTGATCCGGAGGATTTGAAATAATAGCCATTGGCGGAGATGACGGAAAGACAAAATGTTAGAAATTCTCCCATATCCCTTGACATTTTCTTCCCTATCTATTTATAATGAAATTTGATAACGACAAAGACGATGATGGAGACAGTGTTCTGCATGAGAAAACCACAGCGAGCCGGGGAAGGTGCAAGCCCGGTATGAGTATCAGCAGAAGAATATCACTCCGGAGCCGCTGCCTGAAATATAAGTAAGGGATGCCGGATTTCCCCCGTTAAAAGGAACGCGTATGATAGTATGTGTGAGAGGTGGTTAAACGATAGCTGAGGCTTTCGTCCTGTTGCAGGGCGGAGGCCTTTTATTATTGTACCGGGAAGTCCAGGGACATCCCGATCCAACAATAAAGCCCTCCGGGCAGGGTTCATATAAAAATCCCCCAGGCACAGAGAAAGGAGAATTAAACATGTATCAGAAAGTCCCCACGAACATGAATTTTGTGGAAAGAGAAAAAAACATCGAGAAATTCTGGGAAGACAACGAAATTTTTAAAAAGAGCATGGAACACAGAAAAGAAGGTGAGACCTACACTTTCTATGACGGCCCGCCCACAGCCAATGGAAAGCCCCATATCGGCCATGTTCTGACACGTGTTATCAAAGATATGATCCCCAGATACCGCACCATGAAAGGCTGTATGGTGCCGAGAAAAGCAGGGTGGGATACCCACGGCCTTCCGGTGGAGCTGGAAGTGGAAAAAATGCTGGGACTGGACGGAAAGGAGCAGATTGAGGAGTATGGCCTGGAGCCGTTCATCAATCACTGCAAAGAGTCTGTCTGGAAATACAAAGGAATGTGGGAGGATTTCTCAGGTACCGTAGGATTCTGGGCAGACATGGACAATCCGTATGTCACCTACCACGATGATTTTATTGAGTCCGAATGGTGGGCATTAAAACAAATCTGGGACAAGGGTCTTTTGTACAAGGGCTATAAAATCGTTCCTTACTGCCCGCGCTGTGGAACCCCCCTCTCCAGCCATGAGGTTGCCCAGGGATATAAGGACGTAAAAGAACGCTCCGCGATCGCCCGCTTCAAAGTAAAAGGCGAGGATGCCTATATTTTAGCATGGACCACAACACCATGGACACTTCCGTCCAATGTGGCACTGTGTGTGAATCCAAACGAGACTTATGTAAAAGTAAAATCCGGTGAATACACATATTACATGGCAGAGGCGCTTCTTGATAAAGTTCTGGGCGAGGGAAATCACCAAATCCTGGAGCACTATACAGGAAAAGATCTGGAGTACAAAGAGTATGAACCTCTCTTCCCTTTCGTAGAACTGAAGAAGAAAGCATATTATGTAACGTGCGATACTTATGTAACGCTGACAGACGGTACCGGTGTGGTCCATATTGCACCTGCCTTTGGTGAAGATGACAGCAAGGTGGGAAGAGCATACGACCTGCCGTTCTTACAGTTAGTAGATGAAAAAGGTGAGATGACAAAGGAGACCCCATGGGCAGGCACCTTCTGCAAAAAAGCAGATAAAGAAGTGCTTGTGGACCTGGAAAAACGCGGTCTGCTTTTAGACGCGCCTGTATTTGAACACAGCTATCCTCACTGCTGGAGATGTGACACTCCGCTTATCTACTATGCGAGAGAGTCCTGGTTCATCAACATGACAGCCGTGAAGGAGGACTTGATCCGCAACAATAACACCATCAACTGGATTCCGGAGAGCATCGGCAAGGGCCGTTTTGGAGACTGGCTGGAGAATGTACAGGACTGGGGTATCAGCCGTAACCGCTACTGGGGAACCCCGCTGAATGTGTGGGAATGTGAATGCGGACATATGCACTCCATCGGAAGCAAAGAAGAGTTAAAGGCAATGTCCGACAACTGTCCGGATGACATTGAGCTGCACAGGCCATACATTGACAATGTCACCATCCGCTGCCCGAAATGCGGCAAAGAGATGCACCGTGTGCCTGAGGTGATCGACTGCTGGTTTGACTCCGGTTCCATGCCCTTTGCACAGCATCACTATCCATTTGAGAATAAAGACCTGTTTGAGCAGCAGTTCCCGGCAGATTTCATCTCCGAGGCTGTGGACCAGACAAGAGGATGGTTCTACTCCCTGCTGGCTATCTCCACCCTGATCTTCAACAAGGCTCCCTTTAAGAACGTTATCGTTCTGGGCCATGTGCAGGATGAGAACGGACAGAAGATGAGCAAATCAAAGGGCAACGCCGTAGACCCGTTTGAGGCTCTGGATACTTACGGGGCTGATGCCATCCGCTGGTATTTCTATGTAAACAGCGCACCCTGGCTGCCAAACCGTTTCCACGGAAAGGCTGTACAGGAAGGACAGCGTAAATTCATGGGAACACTGTGGAACACCTACGCGTTCTTTGTGCTGTATGCAAATATCGACAACTTCGACGCTGCAAAATACAAACTGGAATACGACAAGCTTCCGGTCATGGATAAATGGCTGCTGTCAAAATTGAATACCCTGGTGAAAACCGTGGATGACAACCTGGCAAACTACCGCATCCCTGAAACAGCCCGCGCGCTGCAGGAGTTTGTGGATGAGATGAGTAACTGGTATGTGAGAAGGAGCCGTGAGCGTTTCTGGGCAAAAGGTATGGAGCAGGATAAGATAAATGCTTATATGACCCTGTACACAGCCCTTGTGACTGTTGCGAAAGCTGCAGCGCCTATGATTCCGTTTATGACAGAGGATATTTACCAGAACCTTGTGAGAAGCATTGATAAGGATGCACCGGAAAGTATCCATCTGTGTGATTTCCCGGAGTCCAATAAGGCATGGATTGATGAAGAACTGGAAGCGGACATGGAAAATCTTCTGGAGATCGTAGTCATGGGCCGTGCATGCAGAAATGCGGCAAACATCAAGAACCGCCAGCCAATCGGTAAAATGTTCGTGAAGGCAGCCTTCCAGCTCTCTGGCTTCTATCAGGAGATCATAGAGGATGAGCTGAATGTGAAGAAAATGAGCTTCACAGACGATGTGAGGGATTTCACATCCTACAGCTTCAAGCCGCAGTTAAAGACCGTGGGACCTAAGTACGGCAAGCATCTGAACAGTATCAGGGCAGCCCTGTCAGCCATTGACGGCAATGCAGCCATGGATGAGCTGAAGGCCGGCGGTGAGCTGAAACTTGACATAGACGGTCAGGAAATAGTATTATTAGAAAGTGACTTACTCATTGACACTGCGCAGATGGAAGGATATGTTTCCGAATCAGACAATGACATCACGGTTGTACTCGATACAAACCTGACTCCGGAATTAATTGAAGAGGGCTTTGTGAGAGAGATCATCAGCAAAGTCCAGACCATGCGTAAAGAGGCTGGTTTCGAGGTAATGGATAAAATCAGGATCTCCCTTACAGGAAACCAGGTGATTGAGGGCATCTTCCGCGCTCACGAGGCGGACATCAAGGCAGAGGTACTGGCAGAAGACGTCAACTACAATGAAGTAAGCGGCTATACAAAGGATTGGAAGATCAATTCTGAAAGCGTGACATTAGGCGTGGAGAAGATTTCATAAGGAATCTTCCCGGCCGGTCAGTTCCGGAGGAGGAGAAAATGTTAGATAATAATTTTAAAAAAGAAGAATTTAAGAAAAGCGTCAAGGAAAATGTAAAGATGCTTTACAGAAAGACCATTGAGGAGGCAAGCCAGGAGCAGATTTTCCAGGCAGTTTCCCTTGCGGTCAAAGACGTTATCATTGACAACTGGTTATTGACACAAAAACAGTATGAGAAGGATGACCCGAAGATTGTATACTACCTGTCCATGGAGTTTCTTATGGGCCGTGCGCTGGGCAACAACCTGATCAATCTGTGCGCATACAATGAAGTGAAAGAAGCTCTGGAGGAACTGGGCTTTGATTTAAATGTGATCGAGGACCAGGAGCCGGACCCGGCTCTTGGAAACGGCGGTCTGGGAAGACTGGCAGCATGTTTCCTGGATTCCCTGGCAACCCTTGGCTACTGTGCTTACGGCTGCGGTATCCGTTACCATTATGGTCTGTTCAAACAGAAGATAGAGAACGGATTCCAGGTGGAAGTACCGGATAACTGGCTGAAAGACGGCTACCCATTCGAGCTTCGCCGTCCGGAATACGCCAAAGAAGTAAAATTCGGAGGATATGTAAAGGTAGTATATGACCCTGCCACAGGCAGAAACAATTTCGTACAGGAGGGATACCAGTCCGTACTGGCTATTCCTTACGATATGCCTATCGTGGGTTACAACAATAAGATCGTCAATACCCTGAGGATCTGGGATGCACAGGCCATCAGCGAATTCCAGCTTGACCTGTTTGACAAGGGCGATTACAGAAAAGCAGTTGAGCAGGAGAACCTTGCAAAGAACATCTGTGATGTCCTTTATCCCAATGACAATCACTATGCAGGTAAAGAGCTGCGTCTGAAACAGCAGTATTTCTTCATCTCCGCAAGTATCCAGGCTGCCATTGAGAAATATAAAAAATCTCACAATGACCTGCATGACCTGCCGAAGAAAGTCACCTTCCAGTTAAATGATACCCATCCGACCATGACTGTGGCGGAGCTGATGCGTATCCTTCTGGACGAGGAAGGGATGACCTGGGAGGAGGCATGGGAGATCACAACCCATACCTGTGCCTATACCAACCACACCATTATGGCAGAAGCATTGGAAAAGTGGCCTATTGAGCTGTTCTCCAAACTGCTTCCCCGTATTTATCAGATCATTGAGGAGATCAACCGCAGATTTATCCAGGAAATCAACAACAAATATCCGGGAAATCAGGAAAAAGTCCGCAAAATGGCCATCATCTATGACGGACAGGTGAAGATGGCACACCTTGCTATCGCAGGCGGATACTCTGTGAACGGTGTTGCAAGGCTCCATACGGAAATCCTGAAAAAGCAGGAATTAAAGGATTTCTATGAGATGTATCCCAATAAATTCAACAACAAGACCAACGGTATCACACAGAGACGTTTCCTGCTCCATGGCAACCCGCTGCTGGCAGACTGGGTGACAGACCATATCGGAGACGGCTGGATCACCGACCTGGCACAGCTTTCCAAGCTGAAAGTATATGCAGATGATAAGAGGGCACAGCAGGAGTTCATGAACATTAAATATCAGAACAAAGTGCGCCTTGCAAAATACATCATGGAGAACAACGGCATTGAGGTTGACCCACGTTCCATCTTTGATGTACAGGTAAAACGTCTGCATGAGTACAAACGCCAGCTTATGAATATTCTGCATGTTATGTATCTGTACAACCAGATCAAAGAGCATCCGGAAATGGATTTCTATCCCAGAACCTTTATTTTCGGCGCAAAAGCCGCAGCAGGATATGTGCGCGCAAAACTGACTATCAAGCTGATCAATGCAGTTGCAGATGTGGTGAACAACGATAAATCCATCAATGGCAAATTGAAAGTTGTATTTATTGAGAACTACCGCGTATCCAATGCGGAGATGATCTTTGCGGCAGCAGATGTATCTGAGCAGATTTCTACTGCAAGTAAAGAGGCGTCTGGAACCGGAAACATGAAGTTTATGCTGAACGGAGCGGTTACCATCGGTACTATGGACGGTGCCAACGTGGAGATCGTGGAGGAAGTAGGCCAGGAGAATGCATTTATCTTCGGTCTGTCCTCAGATGAAGTTATCAACTTTGAGAACCACGGCGGATACGATCCTATGCAGTATTTTAACAACGACCCGGATATCCGTAATGTGCTGATGCAGTTGATCAACGGAACGTATTCCAATGGTGACTTTGAGCTGTTCCGTGATATCTATGATTCACTGCTGAATACAAAGAGCAGTGACAGGGCAGATACTTACTTTATTCTGGCTGACTTTAAGGCTTATGCGGAAGCACAGAAGCGTGTGGAAGAGGCTTATAAGGATGAAGCGGGATGGGCTGAGAAGGCACTGCTGAATACAGCATGCTCCGGTAAGTTTACATCTGACAGGACGATACAGCAGTATGTGGATGAGATCTGGCATCTGGATAAGGTTACGATTGATAAATAGAGATAGTGTTATCCTGGTGAGTGCAGGGTGATGATGTGAGGGAGCTGTCCTGATGAATTGAGAGGTTCATGGGACGGCTCCCTTTTGGTATTGGTGTATGCGGACGCCGGGTCTGGCCATAAGCTTCCCTGTACGGACGGGAGCAGAGAACTTCCGAGCTAACACGCAACCCGCACGAAGTTCATCGCCTTAGGGTTCTTCACTAAGTGCTTACTAGCGTGTGGATCTCGTAAGATTCTCTAAGCGCTCCTAAACGTCCGTACAGGGAAGCTTATGGCCAGACCCGGCTGTGCGTTTATGCGGGAAGGGTAAGCAGTTCGACGTGGATACAGTAGAGGGTTCTGTTTATGTCAGATTTCTACTTGCCGTTATTGGCTTAAAATACCGACAGAATAGAAATTATTAAAATGATTTCTGAATTTGATGTTAAAATATATCTGACATGTAATAATTGGTGTATTTGTCAAAACTACGTGCCAATCATTTCTTTTGACATCCTTTTTGGTCTATGGTACACTGAAAATAATTATGGAGAAATATACCCTACCGTAATAATGTCTGAAGACTACTCGAAATGGAAGAATATACTAACAGAGGTGAAAACAGTGGACAAGAACGAATACCGTGCCAAACTGGACGTGATCAACGATCTGGTTGACAGGCAGGACTATAAGGGGGCTCTGGAGATTGTCGATACGATTGACTGGCGCAGGGTGCGAAGTGCAAGAACACTCTGTATGGTCGGCGAGATTTATGAGGCGAATAAACGGTATGAAGACAGCCGCAGGCTGCTCATACTGGCACATCAGAGGGCACCTATAGGAAAAACAGTAATATACCGGCTGGTTGAGCTGGCGGTCAAAATGGGGGATTTTGATGAGGCAGTGGAATATTACAATCAGTTTGTAGAGATTTCCCCGAATGATAACTCACGCTACATATTAAAGTACAAGATTTACAGAGGAAGACGTTCACCCATCCAGGAACAGATGGCAATTCTGGAAGAGTACAAGGGACGTGAGTATACGGAGCGCTGGTCCTATGAGCTGGCAAGGCTGTATGCCAAGGCCGGCATGAAGGACAAATGTGTGGAAGAATGCGATGACTTGATTCTCTGGTTCAGTGAAGGCAAATACGTGATAAAAGCCATGGAGCTGAAAATGAAATATGCTCCGCTTTCCCCAAGCCAGGAGGAAAAGTACAGAAACCGTTATGTGGAACCGTCACCGGAGAGCGCAGCGGCAGCGGCAGCAGCCACAATAACCGCAGCCACTCAGGCAGCGTCAAAGCTTGTCAGTCAGTCCGTCGGCGCAGGCGTGTCGGAACAAATTACAGATGAAATGCCCCATATCGAGTCAGTCCGCTCCAGGGCAACTGGAAAGGCACCGGAGGAAGTATCCGTATTTTCACCGATTTTTGAGACTACAGGGGTTTTACAGGATAAAATTGCGAAGGGCATCCGGGATGTATTCTCCGGAGGACCGAAGGAAGAGGAAGAGACCCAAGCCCAGGCGGAGGAGACAGCAGATCCCGCTGCTGAAGATACCCGGGACTACAGCATGGAGGATGACACTGAGGATTACGTGGTGAAGGAACTGGAACCGGACAATCCCGCATCCGGAAGCATCGCAGCCGCAGCTATAAGGCAGCCGGCAGCAAGGCCGGTTGAGGCGCCAAGGCCTCAGGCAGTACAGGCCGCCGCTGAACCTGCTCCGGAGGTGGATTTGGATGCCATCCTGGCTGAGACAGCCGGAGAGCTGGCCCAGGCTGTTGCCAAGGTTTCCAGTGGAGTGACGCCGATCAGCGCAGCGGAAACAATTGCGGCAGAGAATACGCCGACAGATGGGGGGAACAAAGCTGCTGCATCAGAAGGTACGCCGTCAGTGGCGGAGAACAAAGCTGCTGCATCGGAAGGTACGCCGTCAGATGGGGGGAACAAAGCTGCTGCATCAGAAGGTACGCCGTCAGATACGGAGAACAAAGCTGCTGCATCAGAAGGTACGCCGTCAGTGGTGGAAGCGGGAGCCGCTGCATCAGAAGGTATGCCGTCAGTGGTGGAAGCAGGAGCTGTTGTGCCGGAGGATGCACCGGGAGGATCTGCTGTGCAGGCCGCTACAGCGAATGAAGTCAGTGAGACGGAAACAGCCACGGTCAGAAGTGATGATGCGGATACAGCCTCAGCCGGCAGCATTGAACCTCAGACCATATACCAGCATGACCGGGAACCAAAGCCGGTTTCGGAAGCTGCTGAAGAATCCGTCAAAGAATATACAGTCGGCGCCCTGCCGTCTGTTTCTGAGACAGAGGAGAGATACACACAGGCGGAGGAAGCGCATCAGGAATCTGCACAGCCGATTTCCGGGGAAGCGGAAGAGGAGGAACTTCTGCAGCAGCTTTCCATGGAAGCTATCATGGCAGAGGCTGCCATAACCACAGAACCGGACAACCTGGACGGCAGAACCATTGAGATACCTGTGGAAGAGGTACGGGCAGGACTTGGAGGAATGACCATTGACCTTCAGAAGGCACTGGAATCAGCTGTAATGGAACCGGAAAGTCCTGTACAGTCTGAGCCTGACGAGTCAGAGAATGAATATATCCATACGGTTGCCGAGGATAAGCGCATGCCGGCAGAGGCGTCCCTGTCTCCGGCTGGAACAGCCACGGCGTCCATTCTGAGACATCACCTTACCCCGGAGGAACAGAAACGTCTCTTCACCTATTTTGCTCCCATACCCGGGCTGACCCAGCAGATCACAGAAGCCCTTGACATTGCCCAGGAATCGGCATGTGAGAGGACATCAAAATCCGGAAATATAGTTATTACAGGCCGTGAAGGCGCAGGCAAAACCCGCTTGTCCGAAGGCCTTATAAAAGCCATCTGTAAGGAACGCCACATGGAAGGTGCCAAGATCGCCTATCTGGATGCAGAGAAGATGAACGCAAAAGACCCGGCCTATGTGGTAGACAAGCTTGCAGGCGGATTTCTGGTGGTAGAGAATGCCTCATCCCTGAAGGAAGATGTAATAGAAAAACTCTCCAAGGCAATGGAGTTCAGGACAAACCGTCTGACTGTTATTCTGGAAGATTTAAAACCCGGCATTCAGAGTCTGGAAAAGACATATCCTGACTTTATGGAAAAATTCGATTCCCGTGTGGTCATTCCGGTCTTCACCAATGACGAGCTGGTATCCTTTGCTAAGACATACTCCAAAGAGATGGGATATAAGATTGATGACATGGCTGTTCTGGCCCTGTATACCCTGATTGGCGACAACCAGGATGAAGACGATCCCGTATCTGTGGGACAGGTAAAAGAGATGATGGACAACGCGATCAAACGCGCCTCCAGAGGCGGAAGGCGCCCAGGCAAGAAAGTGGCAAAGCGCCATTTGGATGAGAGCGGACGCATTATGCTTTACGAAAAAGACTTTGATGTATAAAAATATCCCCGGCAGGCGCACATGCCTGCCGGGGAACCTTAATTATGACGGGAGATGAAAAGATGACAGCCCCATATCTGGGAAACCCAAAAGGGACGATTGAAGTCCTGCAGAAATATGACTTTGTTTTTCAAAAGAAATACGGGCAGAACTTTTTGATCGACACCCATGTACTCGACAAAATAATAGATGCTGCACATATCACGAAGGAGGACTTCGTCCTGGAGATCGGCCCCGGTATCGGAACCATGACCCAATACCTGGCACAGGCGGCGGGAAAGGTATATGCGGTTGAAATCGACAAGACGCTGATTCCCATTCTGGAAGACACGCTTCAGGAATTTCCGAATGTGACCATATTAAATGAAGACATTCTGAAAGTCGATATCAAAAAACTGGCAGAGGAACACAACGCAGGAAAACCCATCAAAGTTGTAGCGAATCTGCCATATTATATTACCACGCCGATCATCATGGGATTGTTTGAAGGTTATGTGCCCATTGCGTCTATTACGGTAATGGTGCAGAAAGAGGTGGCGGACCGTATGCAGGTAGGGCCGGGAACCAAGGACTACGGTGCCCTGTCCCTGGCAGTCCAGTATTATGCTGACCCCTATATTGTGGCAAATGTACCGCCCAACTGCTTTATGCCCAGACCTAAAGTGGGAAGTGCAGTTATACGCCTGACACGCCACAAAGAACCTCCGGTGGATGTTAAGGACGAAAAGCTTATGTTCCGCCTGATTCGTGCTTCCTTTAACCAAAGGCGCAAAACGCTGGCTAACGGACTGAACAATTCCCCTGAACTGTCATTTACCAAGGAGGAAATACAGCGTACCATAGAAGCCTGCGGCTTCCGGGAAGGGATTCGGGGGGAGGCACTGACACTGGCGGATTTCGCACAGCTCGCCAACGCGCTTGCAGATATTGGAGACTCCGCTTAGGAGCTGACAGTAACCGTTCAAGCATCTGAAGTGTTACGAAGGCCGGCCCATGATGTAAGGATTAGGGATGTTCCTGTAGTGGGAATGTATCCGTAATGATGAAGGATCAGCAGATTTTATTGCCATTTGCCATCAGCTTAAATTTTATGCCCAGTATTTCGGAAGCCCGCTTACACATGAGCATACGCTGCATGAAAATTTCATAATAGTCCATAATGGAACAAATCTCTTCATCCAGTTCAATATTGAGCTGGATGATTTTTTTATCCATTTGAATGGAGAGGTTCGGAAATGGCCGGTCAATTTGGCCTGGTCCCCAAGCAGGATGATCTTAGTCCCCTTTCCGGCCAAGGTGTCCTGGCAGACCCTTCCAAGATGCGTCTTTCATCCAGGACGGATATTTTTCTCATATAGTAAGGTCCCTCCTGTTTTTTCATTTTACATCCCAATCTTACATCTATATAGCAAAGGGTTCTATCCGTCTATTGTTAAATCCGCTGAGAGTTTTCGTAAAACAGCGGCACCGGCAGCCGTTTTACAGGCATTTAACCAAGAACTTACGAAAACGGGATGGATAAAAAGGTGAAAATGCAGTTTAATAAGCTTTGTCAGCGGCTTTGCTGTACATGAAAGGAAAGGAGAATACATTTCATGTTAGAACTTCAGAATGTAACAAAATCCTATGACGGAGTCACCATTTTGCAGAATATCAATCTTTGTATCGAGGAGGGAGAAATCGTCTCTATCCTGGGACCGTCCGGATGCGGAAAAACAACACTTTTGAATCTTATACTTGGTATTACTGATTTAGATGAAGGAAAGATCGTATTCAATGACAGAGATATGACAAATGTACCCATGGAGGAACGCGGATTTAACATTGTATTTCAGGATTATGCCCTGTTTCCCAATTTAAATGTATATGAAAATATTACCTATGGGCTCAGAAACAAACCGAATATTTCCAGCGATAAGGAAGTACAGGAATTCATTCACCTTCTGGGACTGGAAGAACACCTGGATAAAAAAATAGAACAGCTCTCCGGGGGTCAGAAACAGCGCGTGGCTCTTGCCCGGACCATGGTAATGAAGCCCAAGATACTCCTTCTGGATGAGCCTCTGAGTGCCCTTGACGGAGTCATAAAAGAATCCATCAAAGAGAAAATAAAAGAGATCGCCAGGGAATTTCACCTGACTACCATCATCGTCACCCACGATCCGGAGGAAGCGCTGACTTTGTCCGACAAGGTGCTGATCGTAAACAAGGGAACCATTTCCCAGTACGGATGCCCGGAAGAGATCATCACTTCCCCGCAGAATCTCTTTGTAAAAGAGTTTATCCTGAACCAGCTTGAGATCAAGAAAAACAATATTTTTATGCTGTTCCGTCAGGATAAGCAGGTGAGCCTGCAGGTGGTGTAAACATATGATAAAAAGAAACGAAAAGGAAATAAAAGTAATCTATGTGCTGGTGGTCCTCCTGTTTCTGGTCTTCCTTGCGGTCCCCATACTGAGACTTCTCGGAAAGTCCTTTGAAGGGGCAGCGGGGTTGTCCGTGGAGAATTACATAACCGTGCTGACAGGAAAAGGATTCGGCAGGGCGCTTCTGAACAGTCTGTGGATCTCGGTCTGCAGTGCGCTTCTGGCCACTCTGCTGGCTTTTTTCCTGGCTTATGCCATCCACTATACAAACCTGAAGAAGAGGACCAAAAAACTGATCCGTACCCTGGCTGTGCTGCCCATGCTGCTTCCCACAATTACTTACGGGTTTGCCATCATTTATTCCTTTGGCAAACAGGGACTTCTGACAAGACTTTTCGGACGCCAGATTTTTGAGATATATGGGTTTAACGGTCTGCTTCTGGGGTATGTGATCTATACCCTTCCCGTTTCCTTCCTGCTTATTCTGAACACCATGAGCTACATAGACAAGAAATTCATGGTGGTGTCCAGAGTCATGGGAGATAAGCCCTTCGCCACATTTATGGGAACCGTGGTGCGCCCTCTTCTGGGCACCCTTGCGGCCTCCATGGTACAGTGCTTTTTCCTGTGCTTCACAGATTACGGGATCCCTGCATCAGTGGGCGGAAAATTTGAGGTTGTGGCAACAGTTCTCTATAACGAGATGCTGGGCAGTATACCCAACTTCCAGAATGGAGCCGTGGTGGCAATGATGATGCTCCTTCCCTCTGTGCTGAGTATTTCACTGCTTCACTGGCTGGAACGCTACAATGTCCGATACAACAAAATTTCCACCATAGAAATAAGAAAAAACAGAAGGAGAGATTACTTCTGCGGCGTGACCAGCAGCGTGATCCTGCTTGTGATCCTCTCCGTGTTTGCTGTGATCATTGTGGTTCCCTTTGTGGAAGAATGGCCCTACCGAACCGATTTCACCCTGTCACATGTGACAGAAGTGTTCCGGGACAGCAGCCTGCTGGGGGTTTACAAAAATTCACTGTTTATGGCAGTGCTGACAGCCCTTGCGGGACTTATCACCACTTACGGCGCGGCACTTGCCACAGCCAGAAGCCAGCTGAACAGGAAATGGAAGGGTATCATTGAGAGCATCGCACTGGTGACTAACACCATTCCGGGTATGGTGATCGGTATTGCGTTTCTTCTTATTTTTACAGGCACACCGCTGCAGAATACCTTTGCCCTGATCATCCTGTGCAATGTGGTGCATTTTTTCTCCACACCATATCTGATGATGAAGAATTCCCTGGAGAAGCTGAACAGTTCCTGGGAGACAACTGCCCTTCTCATGGGGGACTCCTGGGCAAAGACCATCTTCAGGATCGTGACGCCCAACATGCGCTCCACTATCCTGGAAGTGTTCAGCTATTACTTCGTCAACGCCATGGTGACAGTCAGCGCCGTCATCTTCATTGCCGGTGCCAGGACCATGGTCATCACTACCAAGATAAAGGAACTTCAGTATTATACCAGATTCAATGAAATATTCGTCCTGTCCCTGCTGATCCTGGCAACGAATCTGCTGGTAAAGGGATTTGTGGGATATCTGTCCCAGAGGGAATTCCATCCGGGAAAAATCCCGGACTTATCCATATTAAAAAAGAAAAGAGGAGTACAGAAAGTATGAAAATGAAAAAAGTAACGGCATTCATAATGACAGCAGCCCTGGGGGTATCTATTCTTGCCGGATGCGGCTCAGGCAGTGAGAAACAGGTAGTCATCTATTCAAACGCAGATGATGAGGCTGTAGAAGCCATGAAAGAGACCCTGGACGCAAACGGCTACGAGGGAAAATATCTGTTCCAGACCTTCGGTACCTCCGAACTTGGGGGCAAACTGCTGGCAGAGGGGAAAAATATTGAGGCGGACATGGTGACCATGAGTTCCTTTTACCTGGACAGTGCACAGGAGCAGAACAACATGTTCCGGGATCTGACCTTTGACTATAACACCCTTACAGAATTCCCTGCATTCTATGCACCTATCACCTCCCAGGAGGGAGCCATTCTTCTGAATACAGAGATGCTCAGTGAAAATAAGCTGGACAGGCCTGAGAGCCTCAAAGACCTGACAAAGCCGGAATACAAAGACCTGCTGTCTGTGACAGACATCAAAAGTTCATCCACGGCATGGCTTCTCATGCAGGCCCTTGTCAGCGAATACGGGGAGGACGGCGCCAAGGACGTTTTGAAAGGCATCTATGAAAATGCCGGGGCACACATCGAAAGCTCAGGCTCCGCGCCGCTGAAAAAAATCCGTGCCGGTGAGGTTGCAGTTGGATTCGGCCTCCGCCACCAGGCAGTTGCCGACAAAAAGGACGGCCTTCCTGTAGACTATGTGGACCCAAAAGAGGGCAATTTCTCCCTCACAGAGTCCGTTGCAGTGGTCGACAAGAAAGACGCCAATCCCCTGGCTATGGAAATGGCCCAGTGCATGGTGGAAAAGGGAAGAAGCGAACTGATCAAGACATATCCAAACCCAATCTACCAGGGCGAGGAAGCAGACCCGGATAATGTGTCCACCTATCCGAAAGTTTTCTCAGAGAAGTTAACCGTATCCCTTCTGGAACGCCATCAGGAGCTTTCAGAGGAATGTAAATAAGCAGCCACTCCAAAACAAAATAAAAACACAGGAGAAATGAAAATGTTAAACTATAAATTATTAACCCCAGGCCCTCTGACCACAACAGACACCGTAAAAAAAGAGATGCTTTTTGACCACTGCACATGGGATGATGACTATAAAAAAATCACCCTGAAAATCCGTAGCCAGCTTTTGAAGCTGGCCCATGTATCCGAGCCGGAATACACAGTTGTCCTCATGCAGGGCAGCGGAACCTTTGGCGTGGAGTCTGTTATCACCAGCGTGATCGGCAAAAGCGACAAACTCCTCATTGCAGCAAACGGTGCCTACGGGGAGAGAATGGCCGACATTGCCGCTCATGCAGGCATCCCCTATGTACTTTACCGTGAGGAATACGACAAAGTCCCCTCCCCCAAGATCATTAAAAAAATCATGAAAGAGGACCCGGAGATCACACATGTATCCATGGTACACAGCGAGACAACATCCGGTATCCTCAACGACATAGAGTCAGTTGCAAAAGTAGTAAAAGAAATGGGCAGGACCTTCATCGTGGATGCCATGTCCAGCTTCGGGGGCGTAGATATCCCGGCAGCCCAATGGGGTATTGACTTCCTGGTCAGCAGTGCCAACAAATGCATCCAGGGCGTTCCCGGATTCTCCTTCATCATCTGCAGAACAGACAAACTCATGGACAGCAGCGGAAAAGCCAGAAGCCTGTCCCTGGATCTGTACGACCAGTGGCTGACCATGAACAAAGACGGAAAATGGCGTTTTACATCCCCCACCCACGTAGTTCTGGCCTTTGCGAAAGCCCTGGAGGAACTGGAGGAGGAAGGCGGCATCCCGGCCCGTTCCAAACGCTACGCAGAGAACAACCGTTACCTCATCGAAAAACTACGGGAACTGGGAATCCGCCCCTACATAGAAGGCAGATACCAAGGCCCCATCATCACCACCTTCTTCTATCCGGAGGGAAGCCGCTTCTCCTTCCAGGAGATGTACCGGTACATCAAAGAGAGAGGCTATGCCATCTACCCAGGCAAAGTCACAGATGCCGATACCTTCCGCATTGGAAACATAGGCGAGATCTACCATGAAGACATGGAAAACCTTTACAATATCATCAAAGAATTTCTGGAGGCAGACAAAAAATGAACAAATTTGACGCGATCATATTCGACTGGGCAGGAACCACAGTAGACTACGGAAGCTTTGCTCCCGTACAGGCATTCATAAAAGCCTTTGAAGAGTTTAGCATAACACCCACAATAGAGGAGGTACGCGCCCCCATGGGTATGCTGAAGATAGACCACATCCGCACCATGCTTTCCATGGACCGCATTAAAAACCTGTGGACCCAGATCCACGGCACCCCCTGGACCGAGGACGACGTAAAAGAAGTGTACGAGCACAGCGAGACCGCCATCCTGGAGATCCTCCCGGACTTTGCGTCCCCCAAGCCCCACGTCCCTGAGACCATAGAAAAACTGCGGAGCCTGGGCCTGCAGATAG
This sequence comes from Blautia pseudococcoides, assembly GCF_001689125.2. Lineage (NCBI taxonomy): Bacteria > Bacillati > Bacillota > Clostridia > Lachnospirales > Lachnospiraceae > Blautia > Blautia pseudococcoides. The sequence continues at coordinate 4,363,927 of NZ_CP015405.2, forward strand.
GCTCCACCACAGGCTACACAGAGCAAATGATGAAAATTGTAGCCCCCAGAGCCGCAGAACAAGGCTATGCTCCCGACTTCTGGTTCAGCCCTGACGACGTAGGCGGCATTGGCCGTCCCTACCCCTACATGATCTTCCGCAACATGGAATCCATGCACCTCATGGATGTCCGCCGAATCATAAAAGTAGGAGACACGGTAGCTGACATCAAAGAAGGCAAAAACGCAGGCATGCTCTCCGTAGGTGTCCTGGAAGGCAGCTCCGTCCTGGGCCTCACCGAATCCGAATACAACGCCCTGTCCCCTGCCGACAGGTCCGCCCATCTCACCCAGGCCGCCCAAACCTACAAAACCGCCGGCGCCGACCACATCATCCAAGACATCCGGGGCCTCCTAGACCTCCTATAATTAACAATTCCCAAAAGAACCGCACCCCAAATCCAACACCGGTGCGGTTCTTTCTAAATATCCATATTCTTCTTCCAATCCACATATCCGCATCCAGCCCCACACCATCTCCCAAACTAACGCCTTTATTCTTTTACCGTTCTCTCCCCTCCTCCCCGTCCCTTTCGCCATCATTTCTGATGAATCATCTCCCGATACTCACTAGGCGTCCTCCCCATATTCCTTTTAAACAACCGCGTAAAATAATTCAAATCCGCCACCCCGCACGCCGCCGCAATACTTTGTATCTGCAAATCCGTAGAATTCAGCAAAAACACCGCATTCTCAATCCTTTTCTTATTCACAAAATCCGTCAGCGTACTCCCTGTTTCCTTCTTAAACAGTGTAGACAAGTAACTGGGACTGATAGAAAACTCCTCCGCCAGCCTTTTAAGACTCAGATCATCTGTCAAATACAGACAAATATGGTTGATCACATTCTGAATAATTGGTGAATACCCCTTCAAAGAATGGGACTTCACCAGAAGACAATACTTCCGCATCATTTCCCGTTTCAGCTTCCCGTCCTCATCCTCGCTGGTGATCGTCTCAATCTCCCGTGCATACTTAGAAGAAAGTTCATCCAAATACAGCGGGTGCACCCCGCCATACTCCGCGGCCTTCCGAAGCAGGGTATTTAATATGATCAGATAATTCTTGGAGTCCCGGATGCGGTTGGAAAGCCTCTGCTCCAGAGAAACCGTCATCTCCCCGGCTGCCAGCAGCTCGATCTTTTTATAATTTCCTGAAGCCACTGCCTGCATCATCTCCTGCTCTGACTGGTACCTCTGTTCGATCAGCTCCCGGTTTTCCAGATTGACCTGTGCCTGTCCATAGTAAACCTTTGTAATTTCATCCATAAACATATCACAGTATTCAACAGAAAAATGTTCAGCCCCGCCAAATATTTCCGCTGCCAGCAGAAGCAGTATGGTGCGCACATCATCTTCGTGGTTAATGAAAGGGATCAGTTCATAATACTGTTTCAAAAATCCGGAAAACTCTGTGGGGATGGACAATTTTTGCTGCATCTTCAGGATGAATTTTTTATCGGCTCTGTGCTGCAGATAAGGACCGGCTATAAAAAAGGCAGGTGATTCCGTCTCCGGCAGCCGCATTACTGTGTGATGGCAGTTAAAACAATCTTTGGAAAAATACATCACATGCTCTTTACTGTTTCTGATAAAATGCAGTGCGTTATCCCTGGAGTCACTGTCTGCCGCGATTTTCTTTCTCAATCCCAAATCCAGATCAATATGGTCAAGTTCATCCTCCATTAAGATGTAGGTTTGGAAATTATAATTTTTCAACACTTTCCGGGAAAAATTCAAAACAGTGTCATACGACGCCATACATATGCCCCCTCATACTATTTTTAATTATTATCATACAATTTTTTGAAATGTTCAAGTCCTAAATAAAAAAATGCGAATAAAGCAAAAAAATGTAAGAATGCTGTTGGCTTAAAACTGCTAGAATCTAGCCATACAAGAAACGAGGAGGAGAAGAAATGTTACAGTATTCAATGTTATACCCGAAGCAGTCCGTATCCAGAAGAACCGTGAGCATGGATGGCATGTGGAAATTTTGCCTGGACCCGGAAGGAAAGGGAACAGAAAACGGGTGGGCAGATGGAATCCCCCAGGCTGACCTTATTCCCGTGCCTGCCAGCTTTCAGGATTTTTACACAGACAAAGACACAAGGGAATATGCGGGTGATCTTTGGTATGAGACAGATGTATTTGTTCCGGAAGAATATGCGGGAAAAAATGTAGCTATCCGCTTTGGGTGTGCAACCCACAGAGCAGAGGTTTATTTAAACGGTGTCCATGTGGCATCTCATGTGGGCGGGTTCCTTCCCTTTATGGCTGACATTACAAATGTGGCCAGATACAATGCAGTAAATAAGGTTGTTGTCAAAATCAACAATGAGCTGAGTGAGACCAATATCCCCTGCGGTAAAACAAAAGTTCTCAGCAATGGAAAGAAAATGAACAGTCCGTATTTTGACTTTTTCAACTATTCCGGGTTACAGCGCCCTGTAAAGCTGGTTGCATATCCAAAGGAATATGTGTTTGACCTGACAGTGGACCACAGGATAAACGGCAGAGACGCGGAGGTTTCTTACAGCGTAGTTACCACAGGAGAGCATCCGGTGGAGGTTACGGTTTATGATGAGGACGGCAGAGAAGTGGCAGTTTCCCAGGGAAAAGAGGGAATCCTCCACATTGAAAATGCACATCTGTGGCAGGTGAGAAACGCTTATCTCTATACCTTTACGGTGCGCATCAAGGACGAAGAGGAAGTGCTGGATGAATATAGTGAGGAGATTGGCGTCCGCACTGTGGAGGTAAAGGGAAAAGACATCCTGATCAACGGTTCTCCTGTTTATCTGAAAGGTTTCGGAAAACACGAGGATAGTGATATTGTGGGCCGCGGGTTTCACATTGGGGTTATGAAGAGAGATTTTGAATGTATGAAATGGATCGGAGCTAACTCCTTCCGTACCTCCCATTATCCATACAGTGACGAGATTTACCAGATGGCGGACCGTGAAGGCTTCCTGGTCATTGATGAGGTTCCGGCTGTGGGACTTTTTGAGAGTCTGATGAACTTCATGGAGGCATCTACTGGGAAGAAGACGGCATTTTTTGCAAAAGACACCATCCCTGAATTGCTGGAAAATCATCTGCGTGCAGTGGAGGAGATGATAACCAGAGACAAGAACCATGCCTGCGTCATTGCCTGGTCCCTGTTAAACGAGCCTGAGACCACAGATGAGGCCGCAGTACCATATTTTGAGAAAGTGTTTGCGCGGGCTCATGAGCTGGATGTGCAGAAGCGCCCCAGAACATTTGCGCTGATCATGAATTCCCTGCCGGATACCTGCAAATGCTATCATCTGGCAGATGTGATCAGTATGAACCGTTACTATGGCTGGTATCTTATGGGCGGGTACGAGATGTGTGACGCAGAGGCGGCTTTTAGGGCAGAGATGGACAAGTGGGCCGGCAAGGACCTGGACAGACCGTTTATCTTCACCGAATATGGAGCTGACACGTATGCCGCGGAGCACAAACTGCCTTCTGTTATGTGGAGCCAGGAATACCAGAAAGAATATCTGGAAATGTGCCACAGAGTCTTTGACTCCTATGATTTCATCAAAGGTGAGCAGGTTTGGAATTTTGCAGATTTCCAGACCACAGAGGGGATCATGCGTGTAAACGGCAACAAAAAAGGAATCTTCACCAGACAGAGACAGCCAAAAGATGCAGCCTTCTACTTTAAGGAGCGCTGGGAAAGCCTGCCGCTGAACCATAAAAGTAAGTAAGCATACAGCCCGCACTAAGCAGAGATCCGATTGCCGTAGGTGTTTCGGCGGGATTTCTGCCTGTAACTGCAGGCGGGGGACAGTTGCCTGAGGATAAGAAAAAAAACAGGGAGATTACCATGAACGAGAAAAATAATGCAAGGCCATTTGGGATACGGGATAAAATCGGCTATATGTTCGGTGACTTTGGAAATGATTTTACCTTTATATTTGCCAGCTCCTTCCTAATGGTATTTTATACAAAGGTACTTGGGATCAGCGGTGCTATGGTAGGAACGCTGTTTCTGCTGGCCAGGGTAGTGGATGCCTTTACGGATATCACCATGGGGCGTATTGTGGACTCTGTGAAGCCGTCCAGAGACGGAAGGTTCCGCTGCTGGCTGAGAAGAATGTGCGGTCCGGTTGCCATTGCCAGCTTTTTAATGTACCAGGGCGGCATGGCAGGAGCGCCTATGACACTGAAGATTGTTTATATGTATGTGACATACCTGTTGTGGGGCAGTGTGTTTTATACATCTATCAATATCCCTTACGGTTCTATGGCATCAGCTATTACGGAGAAGCCGGATGAGAGGACTGCCCTCTCCACATTCCGTACTGTGGGAGCCACACTGGCCGGTCTGGTTATCGGAACGGTGACACCGCTTCTGATCTACGTGAAGGATGCGGACGGCAATCAGGTTATCAGGAGTACCTCTATTTTCACTATCATTGCCGGTGTGTTCGCGGTATGCGCAATCCTTTGCTACATCATTTGCTATAAGCTTACTACAGAGCGTGTAAAAGTGGAGCCGGATCCGAATGCTAAAAAGGTAACATTGGGACAGACCTTTGCAGCTATTTTCAAGAGCCGTGCACTGTTGGGGATCATTGGGGCAGCTATTTTCCTTCTGCTGAGCCAGCTTCTCATACAAGCCATGAACAATTATCTGTACACAGAATATTTTGGATCTGCAGGCGCGATCTCCATTGTGACCATAGTGAACACAGCCCTTATGCTGCTGGTGGTTGCACCACTCAGTGTGCCCATCAGCCGCAGATTCGGGAAAAAAGAAGCATCCACGGCAGGAGTGCTTCTGGCAGGAGTTATCTTCCTTGTCCTGTATTTTATGCATGTGCAGAACGTTGTGGTTTACATTGTACTTGCCAATGTGGGTATGCTGGGACTTGGATTCTTCAATACCGTAATTTGGGCTAATATCACAGACGTTATAGACGACCAGGAGGTAAAGACAGGTCAGAGGGAAGACGGTACCGTTTACGCAGTATATTCCTTTGCAAGAAAACTGGGCCAGGCACTGGCCGGAGGCGCAGGAGGCTGGGCACTGTCCATTATCGGGTACGACCAGCTTGCAAAGGTACAGACAGCGTCCGTGATCAACGGCCTGTACACAACCTCCACACTGATACCTGCCATCTGCTTTTTCGTTGTGGCTCTGTTCTTATGGTTTGTGTATCCGCTGAGTAAGAAAAAGGTGGAAGCCAATGTGGAAGAATTGAAGAGCAGACGTGAGAACGCCTAAATAAATTTTTCCAAAACAAAAGCCATCGCCCGGACATATCCAAACCGGGCGATGGCTTTTTCTATAAATATTAAAGGAAGGAGAGCCGGTCTTACGACCGACATATGAAAAAGAAAATATAAAAATAATGTTTGATTTAAATTATTTTTATGATATAAGTATATTCCCTAAATATGTGCAAATCATGTTTAACTTGTGAAGAATTCATGAACGAAAACCGAATCTTTTATGAATGTAAAAAATTATCGTAAATTGTCACTAAATGGAACCCGTATTTTCAAATGTTTGATATCCAGAAAACGTTCCGCACACAGCCGTATCCCACCCATAAGCCCTGATGTATCCTGCAGTCTGGAGGGGATAATGCGGCAGTCCCGGTTTTGATGGGAGGCCAGGTATGCCACGATCCGCTGATTAATATCAGGAATATAGTTGGAAAAAGAACTGTTGAGCACGATCAGGTCAATATTGAAGGTATTGATGATATTATTAATGCCGATAGACATATATTTTACAAACAGATCCATCATCTCCAGCGCATCTGTTTTCCGATCCTGATATGCCCTGAGAAAGCTGTCAATGGTAACGGTGTTCTGATGGGTGCGCGCAGCATATTCTTTCAGAATAGCCCTCTCCGAAGTATACAGCTCAAAACAGCCGTTATTGCCGCAGGGACAGGGTTTGCCGTCGGGGAACAGGATGGTGTGGCCGAACTCTCCGGCGTAGCCGTCACGGCCTTTATAGAGCTGCTCATCAATAAGGATACCCATACCGACTCCATCGTGTATGTTCAGATGGATCATATTTTTATAATTATAATGAAATGCGGACTCACCCAGCACGGACAGATTGGATTCATTTTCCACATGTACCGGTATGCCAAACTCCCCGGCCAGGATTTTTCCCAGGTAAGGTTCTGGAAGAGGGTAGTAGGGGGTAAAAATGATCTCATTGTCCCGCACAACACCGTAAATACCGATGGATACTCCCACAATCCCATAAGGAGCATCCTTGCACCGGGGAATGGCTTCTTTCATAATACCGCGGAGCAGCTCCAGCAGACTGTCCTCCTCCCGGAAGGGATATTCCTTCAAATGGCAGTCTTCACCCTTTAAGTCAGCGGTCAGTGTGATGATCTGACGGGGATGGACATCTATGGAAAAGACATAACCGCATTTTTTCCGGAACTCCAAAAGGATGGGCTTCCTGCCCAGGGCGGTCTGGGCGCTGCCTATCTCTGCCACCAGATTCTGGTCCATCAGCTCCTGCACAATGTTGGATATGGTTGCCTTTGTCAGATGCAGCTCCTTAGCCAGAGCAGCACGGGAGATAGGCGGATTGTTTACAATATATTCCAGGACCTGCCGCCTGTTGTTGTCTCTTATCATTTCTTGGTTTGCGATCGCCATAAATAATCCTCCGTAATGCAGAATGTAATTACTGTTATAGTAATCATACCACTTCTTCTATACTTGGGGCAAGTAATTTGTTTACCCACTATACAAATTAAAGCTATATTCCAATGTGCACCACACAGCATCCCCTTGGGGAAAATACCTAATTGGACGGCGGGCAGTGAACCGCAGCCTTAGGAAAATCCTAGGAAAATTTTAAGAGAAACTTTAGATGCAGGATTTGACGATTTATGCTATTCTTATAGCAGGCAGGGACATCCTGCGTGTTACAAGGGGGATATAAGAAAGGAGTTATGATCATGATGAAAAGAGGACTTGCATTTCTGGTGGGGGGAATCATGCTGCTGGCGTCACCTGTCAGTGTACTGGCAGACCGTGAGGACGCCAAACTGGAAAAACCATATGTATCGTTAGGCGCGGATCTGAATGCACAGGAGCGTGCCACTGTGCTGGAGCTTTTGGGGGTGACGGAGGATGACCTGAAAAATTATACGACCGCCACCATCACCAACCAGGATGAGCATGACTATCTGGACGCTTATCTGGACAAAAGTGTGATTGGATCAAGGGCACTTTCCTCCGTATTGGTTGAAGGCAAGACGGACGGAAACGGGATCAAAGTAACAACCCACAACATTTCCTACTGCACCACGGGCATGTACCAGAATGCTCTGGTAACTGCCGGAATCAAGGATGCAGATATTGTGGTAGCAGGACCCTTCAAGATTTCCGGAACAGCCGCTTTGGTAGGTGCCATCAAATCCTACGAGAACATGACCGGGGAGAAGGTAGAACAGGAAAATGCGGATACAGCCACAAATGAGCTGGTCATCACGGGAAAGCTTGCAGAAAATATGGGTGACAGTGAAAAGGCAGAGCAGCTTGTAGGCGCAGTAAAGGAAAAAGTAGTGGAAGCCCGGAATCTGTCAGAGGATGAAATCGGTGATGTGGTGGACCAGGCTGCAAACGAGATGGAGATCAAACTTTCTGATGAGGACAGACAGGCTATCGTAGATTTGATGGAGAAGATCAAAGGTCTGGATCTGGATGTGGACAGTCTGAAAGAGCAGGCTAAGGACTTGTACGGCAAGATTGAGGACCTGGGACTGAAGCTGGATATCAACCAGGAAAAGGTACAGGGATTCTTTGATAAGATCATTCAATTCTTTAAGGATCTGTTCAGCTAAGAGAACATGGAGGCCTGCTGCTGGCCATCCGTATAACCACAATAGATAAAGGCCCCGGACATACAGATCACTCTGTGGTTCGGGGCCTCTTTTTCATACCTGTTTAACAGCCGCAGCTCTGTGTAAGCCGGCCGGGACGTCTATTCGTTTTCATAACCGGTGCTGCATTTCTGAATTGCCTCGTTCAGGGAAAGCATGCGTCGGTCAAGCTGAGATGCTATTTTAGCACATTCCTGTAATTCACTGCTTATATAATCCGGGGCATTTCCTTCAAATTTATAATAAATCTTGTGCTCCAGGCTTGCCCAGAAATCCTGGGCGATAGTGCGGATCTGTATTTCCACCTTGGTCTCCACTACACCGTCTGACAGGAAGATGGGGACGGTTACAATCATATGATAACTCTGATAACCGCTTTCCTTGGGATTCTTTATGTAGTCCTTCAGGGAAAGTATCTTCAGATCAGTCTGCTTTGCGATCATGTCTGCTATGCGGTAAATATCTGAAGTGAAAGAACAAATGATCCGGATACCTGCAATATCGTTTACATACTTGACCATGTTTTCAATATTGGAATCATATCCGTTTTTCCTCAGTTTCTTTACAATACTCTCAGGCGTTTTGATCCTGGATTTTACATGTTCAATCGGATTATAACGGTGGATGTGCTGAAATTCTTCATTCAGAATATCAATCTTGGTCCCCACTTCCTTCAGTGCGGCATTGTACAGGAACATCAGAGTTTCCCAGCTGTTTACGTCCTCGTAATTGGTAATATGAAGGGCGCTGCTCATTCTTTTCACATCCTCTTTCGCGATTCACGGCAGTGTATTTACAGGTGCTTTTCACTGCCGGCGGGAACATTCCCACTTTTATCAAGTATATCACAAAAGCGTCAGATTGTCACAATTTTGACGATTGTTAATGAAAATTTTATAGGTCTGTCAATATTTTACACTTCCAGTTTCATATCTCCGGCTTTGATCCAGTTCAGCTTCCGCATACAGTTGCAGAAGAACAGAGACAAAAGTCCGGGAAGCAGGAAATGGAGCAGTACGATTTTTACCATTACGAGCACAGCACCCTCTGCGGGAACCATGGTCTGCCAGGTCATGATCTGGCCTACAAGACCTGCGGTACCCATACCGGAACCGGTGGCGTTGTTGGTCATTTTAAATAACATGGTACCGATAGGGCCCAGAATTGCGCTGGATAAAATAACCGGCAGCCAGATGATCGGTTTTCTTACGATGTTGGGTACCTGGAGCATGGAAGTACCGATTCCCTGGGCTAAAAGGCCGGAGATCCCGTTTTCCTTAAAGCTTGCCACAGCAAACCCTATCATGTTGCAGCAGCATCCAACTGTAGCTGCACCGGCTGCCAGGCCGGACAAGTTCAAAATCACACCCAGGGCTGCGGAGCTTATGGGGAGCGTCAGTATCATTCCCATAAGGACTGATACAATAATGCCCATGAGAAGTGGCTGCTGCTCGGTTCCCCAGTTGATCAGGGAGCCTAACTGCGTCATCATGCGGCTGATCGGCGGTCCCACCAGAATGCCCACAGCGGAGCCGGAGAGGATGCCTGCCAGAGGTGCCAGGATAATATCCAGACGGGTCCTTCCGGCAACCAGGCGTGCCAGTTCAATGGCTGCATAGGCGGCAACAAAGGCACCCAGAGGTTCCCCGGGACCGGACAGGATCACAGCGCCATCCTCAGCAAATACGGCACCTGCGGTGATCTTGCCTGCAAAACCGCCCACCATGCCTGCGGTGGCAGCAGAGAGAACCACCAGGGGCGCCTCTTTAAATCTGCATGCCACACCCACACCGATGCCGGCACTTGTCATGGCTGCAGCCATTTTGCCAAACTGGTACAGCAGGGTTCCCATGTTTCCGCCAATGAGATTTCCAATCTGCTGGATGATGGTGCCGATGATCAGGGTGGCAAAAAGACCGGAAGCCATGCCGCTTAAACCGTCCACAAAAATGCGGTTCAGTAATTTTTTCAATGTTCTGTACTCCTGTCTTAATCCAGTTTGATATTTTTAAACAGGGAGCCAAGTGTTGTTGTCAGCTCTTCGCTTTTGGGAATCTCGATATCTTCAAACGTATCCTTTTCCTCCGGAACTTCCTGGAGTGCTTTCATGCTGAGGCTGATTTTACCGTCTTCATTCTTGATCACCTTTACAGTTACTTTGTCGCCTACGGATAATACGGCTTTTGGAGATTTGATCCTTTTCTGGCTGATCTGGGATACATGGACCAGGCCGGAAATACCGTCACCCAGGTCTACGAAAGCACCGTAGTTCTGCAGGGTCTCAACCGTGCCGTCCAGGACTGCGCCCACTTTGATCTCAGCGGTCTTCTCACGTTTTTCAGCGTCTCTTTTCTCTCTCAGGACTTCCCTTGCAGAGAGTACCAGGTTGTTATCCTCCTCGCTTACATCAAAGACACGGACTGTCAGAGTCTTTTTCAGGAACTCCTCCGGGTCTTCCACGTACTGCAGGGACAGTTTGGATACGGGGATGAAAGCGCGGATGCCTTCCACATAAGCGATGGCGCCGCCTTTTACAATGCCTTCGATGGTTACGTCAAATTCGGTCTTGTCCTCTTTCATTTTCTCCAGCTTTTCCCAGATGTCCATATCTGCATCTCTGAAGCTCTTAAAAGAAGCGTCGATCTCTTTTGCGAAGTCGTCCATAGTTTCCTGGTTTTTCATTTCTTCTGCCATGATTTTTCCCTCCTGTGTCGGTTAGCAAATTCTTTTGCCTTCGATTATATCACAGAAAGGGGAAGGGCCGCAATGTTTGTGTGCAGAAAATAGGGGAGAAAAGGGGGACGGAGAGGTGGACGGAGAGGCAGTTCTCACCCCCGGCCCTCTCCCATACCTCTCCTGGTTTTCTCTGCCCACCACAGGATGAAAAAAAGATAAAAGAAAAAATAGGGTGGGGAGTGGGAGGTAAATTGATATTCTTTTAAAAGTATGTTAGGATGTAATTATTCAGCGGGGCTGCGTATTTATTGTGGCAGCTAGCTGTGAGGGCGTATTCTGCGGAAAAGTAAGAAGTACGTTGCCAAGGCTGTATGGATTTTTTGTATCTGTTAGGATACGGAATAGTTGTGCTAGTATAAAAATACAGTGTTTCTTGAAATTGGGAAGGCTGAATAGTTGTGGGAAGATTTGTAGAAAATAATGTAACGGTTCCGTAGATTGGGGCATTGGCTGCGCTGGTCTTAGGAAAGTATTTTGCAGATGGGCGGGAATTTCGGGGACTGGAGTATGTGGGGATGGGGTTTCAGGTATGCTCCGGGACGAAGGTGTATGGATTTTTGCCGGTAACTGTGAAGGTACGGAACAGTTATGAAGTGATGATTATATAGAAGTAAGGGAAAGGAAACGGAGAATGGCAAAACAAGGGAAGATCTATATAATGGGCCATAAAAATCCGGATACGGATTCTATCTGCTCGGCCATCGCTTATGCGGATATTAAGAATCGTTCGGGTGATGGGAGAAGGTATCTTGCAAAACGGGCAGGACAGATCAATAGTGAGACGGAGTATGTGCTGAAGCGTTTTGGGATGGAGGCACCGGGGTATCTGGCAGATGTGGGTACACAGGTAAAGGATATGGAGATCAGGGAGACGCCTGGGGTATCCAGCAGTATTTCTATTAAAGATGCCTGGGCGATCATGAAGGAGAGTAATGCCGTGACCCTGCCTATTACAAAGGAGGACGGACAGCTTGAGGGGCTGATCACTACCGGGGATATTGCCAAGTCTTATATGGACGCACATGACAACTATTTCTTGTCAAATGCAAGAACGCAGTACAGGAGTATCGCCAATACGGTTGATGGGACTGTGGTAACAGGAAACCCTCATGGGTATTTTGTGAAGGGGAAGGTGGTTATCGGGGCTGCGCATCCGGACAAACTGGGGGAGTTTCTGGAGGAGGATGACCTGGTGATCCTGGGAGACAGGCATGAGGACCATCTGTGCGCGATCCGTGAGAATGTAAGCTGTGTGGTTGTCTGCAATAATACTGAGGTGGAGGAGAATATTAAGGATGCAGCACTTAAGAATGACTGTGTTATTGTGCGTTCGCCTCTGGATACTTTTACGGTGGCAAGACTGATCAATCAGAGTATTCCTGTGAAACATATTATGAAAAAGGATGATCTCATCACCTTCCAGACGGATGATTTTACGGATGATATCAGGGATGTGATGGTTAAGAACAGGCACAGGGCATTTCCGGTGGTGAATAAGCATGGGAAGTATATCGGAACTGTTTCCAGAAGGAATCTGCTGGGGATGAAGAAAAAGGAACTGATCCTGGTGGACCATAATGAGAAGACGCAGGCAGTGGATAATATTGACGCTGCCCATATTCTGGAAATTATTGACCACCACAGACTGGGGTCCCTGGAAACGATCTCGCCTATTATGTTCCGGAATCAGCCGGTGGGTTGTACCGCCACGATCATGTATCAGATCTATACGGAAAAGGCTATGGAAATACAGCCGAATATAGCAGGGCTTCTCTGCGCGGCTATTATTTCAGATACATTGATGTTCCGTTCTCCTACCTGCACCCATATGGATAAGATGGCGGCAGGGGCGCTGGCGCTTATTGCAGGTGTCAATATAGAAGAGTTTGCAAGAGAGATGTTTACAGCGGGTAGTAACCTGAAAGGAAAGACAACGGAAGGTATTTTCTATCAGGATTTTAAACGATTTACTGCGGATGATACCAATTTCGGGGTGGGTCAGATAAGCTCTATGAACGAGGAGGAGCTGCAGGATCTGAAAAAGCGCCTGATTCCGTTTATGAAGAAAGAGTGCGGCAAGAATGGTATCACTATGGTATTTATCATGCTTACCAATATTTTGGATGAATCCTCTGAGATCATATGTTACGGGGATGGAAGCGGGAAGTTGGTGGAGGATGCTTTCGGTGTGAAGGAGGAGGAAGGCGGCTATATTCTTCAGGGAGTAGTATCCAGGAAGAAACAGTTGATCCCTGCCCTTATCAGTACGCTGCAGCAGAATAATTAGAACTGGGAATGGACTGTGATCAGGAGGAGAATATCCCTACGACGCTTCCAGTGAAGCGGAGATCAATCTGCGCAGAAATGACAGCACGAATCAGGCAATGCCCTTTTTTGTATCTACAAAGGGCCGTTATTTTTGGTGTGACGAGGGCTTTCTCCTCCATTTTGGGGGAGGAAACATTACAATTGACCGGGATGTGGAATTGCGGGAGGGTTATGTAAACCTAAAGGGGGCATATCTGGCAGCCAGCAGGGAGCACTTTCCGTTCGGAAAAGAAGGGCCCAGTGATGAATTCTTTAAGAATCCGGTCTATAACTCCTGGATAGAGCTTACTTTTTGGCAGAATGAGGAGGCAATCCTAAAATATGCGGACAGTATTCTGGATAATGGGATGTCTGCAGGGGTGCTGATGAGAAAAGTTCCCCCATGCCAAAGAGATGCTGAAAACCCTTCACAGTAAAGGGTTCTCTGTGATGCTTTGGATCTGTCCTTACATCACACCAGACACCCTGCAGTACCGCCAGGCGAAAGCAATGGATATTCTGATCAAGAATCCGGACGGGAAGCCTCTTATCACAGAATGGTGGAACGGTTATTCCGCTGCCCTGGATCTGTCAAACCCGGCTGCCGTTGAATGGCTGGACAAGCAGTTGGAGGCCCTTAGGGAGATAGGCGTTGACGGTTTTAAATTTGACGGAGCAGATGTGCTGTATTATCCTGATGATATAATAACCGCAGGGAGTGTCACACCTAACGACATGGCACGCTTATGGTGTGCTTATGCGGAGAAGTATGCTTTTAATGAGCTGCGCATGGCCTTTAAGGCCGGGGGCATGGCCCTGATGCAGAGGCTCTGTGACAAGCCCCACAATTGGGGGGAGGAGGGCATCCGGGCACTTGTGCCTGACACTCTGATGCAGGGGATCACAGGACATCCTTTTGGAAGCCCGGATATGATCGGAGGCGGGGAATATATGAATTTCCAGGAGAACAGCGGGAATCTGGACCAGGAGCTGTTTAACCGCCACAGTGAGATCGCCTGCCTTCTGCCTGTCATGCAGTTTTCTGCAGCGCCGTGGAGGGTGCTGGGAAAGGAAAGCTATGACAGGATACTAAAAAGTGTGAAACTGAGAGAGCGTTACGCACCAAAGATCCTGGAGCTGGCCCATCATGCGGCCCGTACGGGGGAGCCTGCTGCCAGGTATATGGCATATGAATTCCCGGAGGGCGGTTATGAAAGAGTGAATGACCAGTTTATGCTGGGGGAAGATATTTTAGTGGCGCCCATCTGTGAAAAAGGCAGGACATCCAGAAATGTGGCTGTGCCAAAGGGCAGATGGCGTTTTCAGGGCACTGTGATCGAGAGCGAAGGGGGCGTCATGGAGCTTACTCCTGAGGAAGGCGTGCCGATCGTGCTCGAAAAATGCGAATAAAAACATTTGAAGAAAGGAACCAAAATGTCTAAAATAGAATGGAAGCCCGGAAACATGCTTTATCCGCTCCCCGCTGTCATGGTGACTGCGGCGGATGAAGAAGGGCATGACAATATTATCACTGTGGCATGGGCAGGGACGGTCTGTACCAATCCGCCCATGGTATCCATCTCCGTAAGGCCGGAGCGCTATTCTTATAAGATGCTCTGCAGCACCAGGGAGTTTGTCATAAATCTGACTACAGAAAAGCTGGCATTTGCCACAGATTACTGCGGGGTGAGATCAGGAAAGGACGTGGACAAGTTCAAAATGACCGGACTTTCCAGGGAGGAGGCTTCCCATGTGGGTGCCCCTATGATAAAAGAATCACCGGTCTCCATAGAGTGCCGCGTGAAGGAAATTACGGAATACGGAAGCCACAGCATGTTTCTTGCAGACGTGCTGGCAGTACATGTGGACAAAGAATACATGGATGAGAAGGGAAAATTTGACCTGGCTCTTGCAAACCCTATAGTCTATTCCCACGGAGAATACTATGGTCTGGGGAAAAAGCTGGGCACCTTTGGATACAGTATTAAGAAGCGCAGAAAGAAGAAAAGCAGAAAATGAAAAGAAACATAGTATTGATCGGAATGCCCGGCGTGGGCAAAAGTACAGTGGGAGTCATTCTGGCAAAGGTACTGGGCTATCAGTTCATAGACGCGGATCTGGTGATCCAGGAAAGGGAGAACCGGCTGCTCCGTGACATCATTGCCCAGGACGGGCTGGAAGGATTCCTGAAAGCGGAGGAAAAGGC
This sequence comes from Blautia pseudococcoides, assembly GCF_001689125.2. Lineage (NCBI taxonomy): Bacteria > Bacillati > Bacillota > Clostridia > Lachnospirales > Lachnospiraceae > Blautia > Blautia pseudococcoides. Next base: position 4,379,117 of record NZ_CP015405.2, read on the forward strand.
AAATATACAGGTTGCCGGGGAGGCGAAGAAAGCAGTGATCGCCACAGGAGGGAGCGTGGTGTACTGCGAACAGGCCATGCGGCACCTGTCCGGGACAGGGCAGATCGTATATTTGAAGCTGGACTATGATACCCTTGACAAACGTCTCTGTAATTTGAAGGGGCGGGGCGTTGTCTTAAAGGACGGTCAGGACCTGAGAGGTCTTTACGATGAACGCATACCATTGTACGAAAAATATGCGGATATCACAGTTGATGAGAAAAATCTGGACGTGGAGGAAACTTTACAGAAAATAGTAGAGAGACTGAAACAGTGACAGAGAATAAAAAGTGTCGGTTTATGAAGAAAAGATGAAAATATTAATTTTTGTTTACAAATTGCTTTATCTGTTATAATATAATATTTAAGTCGTAGACTATCTTAGCAGGAAGCTAATTAAATAACCTGCCGGGAAGTCTGTCTTTTATTCGGAAAGAGGTAAAGTAAATGTTACTATTCAGCGGGTCTGCGCGTTTACTGCACTGACCGTAAGAAAACGTTCAACAGCCGAGTGAAGATCCCATCGCCAAAGGCGGTCCTGCATGGATTTTTGCCCGTAACTGTGAAGGCACTGAACAGTTACAAGCAAATTTGAAGACGAGATTATGTTTTCTGGTACCGAGTATACCGGCGGGGAGCATAAATAAAATATAGAGGTGTGAATATGGAACAATATGTTATCAAAGGCGGTAACCCGTTAGTCGGCGAAGTAGAGATCGGCGGCGCGAAGAATGCGGCACTGGCCATCCTTGCGGCGGCAATCATGACGGATGAAATGGTTTACATTGAGAACTTACCGGACGTACGTGACATCAATGTTTTATTAGAGGCGATCAGGGAGATTGGCGCGTCTGTTGAGCGGGTCAGCCCCACAGAGGTGAAGATCACAGGTTCTACCATAGCCAACATCAGTGTGGAATATGAATATATCAAGAAGATCAGAGCGTCCTACTATCTGCTGGGCGCATTACTTGGAAAATATAAGACTGCGGAAGTTCCTCTTCCCGGAGGCTGTAACATCGGAAGCAGGCCCATTGACCAGCATCTGAAAGGTTTCCGGGCTCTTGGCGCGTCCGTTGATATTATGCACGGCGCAGTTGTAGCCAAGGCGGAGAAGCTGACAGGAAAGCATATCTTCCTGGATATGGTATCTGTGGGTGCGACCATCAATATCATGATGGCAGCAGCCATGGCGGACGGCAATACCACCATTGAGAACGCGGCCAGAGAGCCTCACGTGGTGGATGTGGCCAACTTTTTGAACAGTATGGGTGCCAACATCAAAGGCGCCGGTACGGATGTTATCCGTATTAAGGGCGTGGAGAAGCTTCACGGCACCAGTTATTCCATCATCCCGGATCAGATCGAGGCGGGTACTTTCATGTGCGCGGCAGCAGCCACCATGGGGGATATCATGGTGAAGAACGTGATACCCAAGCATCTGGAGGCTACCACTGCCAAGTTAGAAGAGATCGGATGTGAGGTGGAGGAGTTCGACGACGCGGTCCGCGTAGTGGCATCCAAACGCCTGAAACGCACCCATGTTAAGACTATGCCTTATCCAGGCTATCCCACTGACATGCAGCCCCAGTTTACCGTGGCTCTGACACTGGCAGAGGGGACAAGCATTGTGACAGAGTCCATTTTTGAGAACCGTTTTAAGTATGCGGATGAACTATCCCGTATGGGAGCCAATATCAAGGTGGAGAGTAATACAGCTATTATAGATGGTGTGCATAAACTGACAGGTGCAAGGGTAAGTGCGCCCGATCTGCGTGCGGGGGCTGCGCTTGTTATTGCAGGACTGGCAGCGGAAGGCCTTACCATTGTGGATGATATTGTTTATATCCAGAGGGGATACGAGCGCTTTGAGGAGAAATTAAGAAATCTGGGAGCTGAGATCGAGAAGGTGTCCAGTGAGAAGGAAATACAGAAATTTCAGCTTCGTGTAGGCTGAATCTATAGGCTGGCCTTTTTGCGCCAGCCTTCTTTTGTTCACCAATGTCTGAAGCAAGGCTGGATAGAAGAGATCCGGAAAGGAGGACCAGTAATATGCAGGAAGAAGATTTGATCACAGCAGCTGAGGAAGCAGGGTTTGCAAAGGCCGCTGTCATGAACACGGAAGATTTGGTATTTCAACATGAGTTCCGCAGATTCTGCCAGCAAAATGACTGCGGAAATTATGGCAGTAACTATGGATGTCCACCTTACTGCGGAACCCCAGAGGAGATGGAAAGCAGAGTTATGCAGTACCGCCGGGCAGTAGTTTTCCAATCCAAAACTCCGGTGAGCAACATTTTTGACAATGAGGAGACAAAACAGATTAAAAAGATACATACGCGGATGACACTGCGTACGGTGGAGGAATTAAAGAGAAGAGGTCTGGATGAGAACGGCATGCTTGTCATGTGCGGCCCCTGTAACTTATGCGAGTCGTGCAATATGCCGGAAGGAAAACCATGCGTGCAGGAGCAGAGCAGATTTTCATGCCTGTCCGCGTATTGTATAGATGCAGCGAAAATGGCTAAACACTGCAATATGGATATGCAGTGGAATGGGGATGTGGCCTCTTTTTTCAGCATGTATCTCTTCGATAAAAAATAAGAGATGTCGGTATTTTCGGGATACTGTATATAGAGATTGTTAAGGCTGTGCTGTTTAAATTATAGAGTGATTGTTTTGAGAATGGTTTATTTAATTCTCTAATTGCTCTGTATTTTAAACGGCACAGCTTTTTATTGTGTCGTAAAGTTCTCAGGTAGCTCCTATGTGATGAAAGTTACCAAAAGAGCTTAAGGAAGCAGGGAAAATTAACGGATCGTAGAGAAAGCAGGAAACCGTGTGACCGGATTCAAACTCAGTAACAGGGTTACAGGACTTTTTATGAAAGCATTTGCAGATTATACGGTATCCAAAGAAGCCAAGGTGAAAGAGCGCTCCTGCCTTTTCAGGACTATTGGATACGGCCATAATAAGAGTGTGTGGAGAGAAATTTTCAGCGAACTGAAAAAGTGCGGATATGACGGGGTGATTTTTATTGAACATAAGGATGATTTGATGACAGGTCGTTATTTTATATATTTTCTGAAAAGCCAGCCAATCTTCCCGAGATAGTTCCGAATCTATTCCGTCATCTGTATAGACAATTGCAGCAAACAAGACTATGGCAGGTATATTTTAAGCGATATATCATAACGTCATGGATTTGATATTTTTATAAGAAATTTTGTATACCCCAAATGGCGGATGAATTATAGTGGAAGAAAACCGGAGAAGGGAGAAAGAGGATGAAAAAATTAAAAAAACTGGCAGTGATGGCAATGCTCACCATTATTGCAGCAGGGACTGGAAATATGGCAGTTTCAGCAGATAATGGGGCAGAAGAACCTGAATTTTTTCTGGAAACAGATAAAGCAGAGTATTCCGGAGATGAATCAATTACAGAAACCTTTAGGATTCAAAATACTGTTCAAAGCAGTATAACCGGAATCAAAATCCAGGGAAGTATTCCACAGGGATATAAGGAAGATGGCGAAAAAACAGAAGGGGAAAAGTGGAATCGTGAAATAAAGGAAGTAAAAGCAGGAGCAGAGGCTGAAATAACCGTCTGTTTGGCGAAAGAGAAAACGAAGGAGAATCAAGACCCATCGGTGACAGAGCCTCCTCAGAAAGGAAAAGAACCCGCAAAATCGGTTGCTCCTCAGGGAAAAGGAGATGCAGCAAAACCCGGGAACAAGCCTTTCAAAAACGATTCCGTAAAAACGGGAGATTCTAACCAGGTATCCGTGTGGATCGTGTTGGTATTAGTGAGTCTTGGTGTTGTGGCTTTTTGTGTTAAAAAAAAGAAGGGTAAGGGATTGCTCACATTTATCCTCATAGCTGCGGCAGCGGGAAGCTGTCTGGGGGGGATGGAAACTTCTGTAAAAGCAGAGGAAAGGGAACTGGCAGAAAGGACAGCAGAGGTAACAAAGAGAATATGGGTCAATGGTGAGGAAATGATGTTGAAGGCAGAAATTTTTTACAAAGTAGAAAAAGAAAGTGAAAACAGTACAGATTTATCCCTGGAAGGCTATACGCTGAAATGGGAGGAGAATTTTGACGGAACTGAGCTGGACCGGAGCAATTGGAATGTAGAGCTTCATAATCCGGGATGGGTAAACGCGGAGCTGCAGTCTTATGAAGACTCTGCGGAAAATATCTATGTGAAAGATGGTGAACTGGTACTCAAGGCAGTAAAAAAGGTAGATGAAAGCGGAGATGTCTCCTATACTTCCGGACGCATCAATACACAGAAAAAACAGGATTATAAATACGGAATGTTTGAAGCAAAGATAAAAGTTCCTGAAGGGAAAGGATTTTTGCCGGCCTTCTGGATGATGCCTACGGATGAAAATCTTTACGGTCAATGGCCAAAGTGCGGTGAGATTGATATTATGGAAGTCCTTGGAGACAAGACAGATACTGCACACGGAACACTTCATTTTGGGGAACCCCACACCCAGGATCAGGGAACCTACGTCCTGGAGGAAGGAGATTTTTCTGATGAATATCATGTATTCTCCTGTGAATGGGAACCCGGAAAAATCCGTTTTTATGTTGATGGAAAACTTTATCATACAGCCCAGAGATGGTTTTCTAAAAAAGAAGGATTCGGTGAGGTAGCATATCCGGCACCTTATGACCAGCCTTTCTATATGATTTTGAATCTGGCTGTAGGTGGAAGCTGGGTAGGATACCCGGATGACAGTACTGCATTTGATGAAAATGCGGAAATGCATGTAGATTACGTCAGAGTATATCAGAAGGATTCTTATGATGAAAATGTGACAAAACCGGATCCTGAAGAGGTGGATTTGAGAGAACCGGACGCAAGCGGAAACTACTGTATCAACGGTGATTTTTCTTCGGCGGAGGATTTGAATGACAATAAGGACTGGGAATTCCTACTGGCTGGTGCAGGAGATGCAGAAGCATTTATTACAGATAACAGAATTTGCATTAAAACGAAAAATCCAGGTGATTTGGATTACAGCGTACAGCTTGTCCAGGCGGGGCTGCCGATAGAATACGGCAAAAAGTATAAGTTCAGCTTTGATGCGTGGGCAGCACAGGAACGGACTATTTTTACCGGCATAACAGCGCCGGATCATAATTTCGGACGTTACCTCCAGGATACAAAGGCTGAACTGAAAACAGAAAAAAGTCATTATGAATATTTCTTTGATATGCGGAGTGAATCAGATGCAAATGGAAGAATAGAATTCAATCTGGGAAACCAAGGTTCTGCGGCAGATGTATATATCACGAATGTGAGACTGGAACAAGTGGGAGAAGCAGAGGTTCCGGATGATAAGAAAACGGTGTTACCAGATGGTAATTACGTGTATAACGGAGCATTTCAGGAGGGAAGCAGCCGAATGGACTATTGGGAGGTCCAGGAAGGGGCAGATGCTGTTGTCACAAATGAGAATAATGTAAGGAGATTAAAAGTTACAGCGCCGGTGGGAACATCTGCTGATAAGCCGGTACTTATTTCACAGAGAGAACTGGGTATGGTGGGCGGTACCTCTTATGCACTTAGTTTTACTGCAGAGGGGGATGTGAATAAGCACCTGGGTGTACAGGTGGCCGGTGAAAGTCTTGAACCGGCCAGGCTTATAGGTCAGGAGAACAACTATACATACAAATTTACCATTACAGAGGAAAGCAGAGACCGTGATCTGATATTCTTCATTGAGGAGCCAGGAACCTTTTATCTGGATAATGTCCGTATTGTAGAGGATGAATTGATTAAAAACGGCAGCTTTGATGCCGGATTCGCAGGATATGAATTCTATAAGGATCAAAGTGCCGATGCCTCGGCAGTGGTGGACAGCCTTAAAGAAGCAAATGCGGCGGATTTTACAATAGGGGATACAGGCGATCAGGCCTGGAAGATTCAACTGAAGCAGAATAATGTAGAGCTGGAAGAAGGTCAGTGGTACCGGCTTACCCTGGATGCGAAATCCAGTATGGAGCGAGACATAATGTTTGCGATACAGAGGGATGGAAGCGCAGATGACAACTGGGATCCATATTCCGGTGAAAAGATTGTAAAACTGGAACAGGAGTATCAGTCCTTCCGGCTGGAATTTCAAATGACAAAGCCAACGGATCTGAGATCGATTCTGAGCATCTCTATGGGAGCTGTCAACGGGATAAGGATTACGGAGCCACATCAAATAGTGATCGACAACATCAATCTGGAAAAGATAGACGAACCTGATGAGCCGGACATCACACCCCCCGTTGTCCCGACACCTGAAGAAGAACTGATTGTTCAGGGGGACTTTTCAGAAGACAACGGTGTTTGGGAAAAGTACATATTTGATCCCGAATACGGGACCATGCAGATTACAGATGGTAAGTTTATTTGTGAGGTTAAAAATCCCGGCACTGAGGAATGGCATCTGCAGCTGAAGCAGCATAATCTGTTTCTGGAAAAAGGGGCAGTCTATGAAGTTACCATGCGGATTCAGTCTTCAGCATCCAGAACAGTGAAATGGGCATTGCTCAGTCAGTCATATGAATGGTATGGCGGAGAGGAACTGGAACTGACAGAGGAGGAGGAAAAACAAGTCTGCTATACCTTTACAGTGGATAAGGAGAGTGATCCGTCTATAGATTTTGTGTTATCCATGGGGAAAACAGGTGATATCGTACCGGAATCCGTGATTGAAGTGGATGATATCAGTATTATAAAAAAATAGATTCGGAATAAAAAAGGAATACGGTATAATAAAAAGCTGCTAGGAGTGTGTGAAAAATATGAAATATGGATATTTTGATGAAGAAAAAAAGGAATATGTGATCACGAGACCGGATACGCCGGCTCCATGGGTTAATTATCTGGGCTCTCCGGAATATGGCGCGATTATCTCCAATAACGCAGGTGGGTACAGCTTTGAAAAATCAGGTGCCAATGGACGGATTCTGCGCTATGTGTTTAACAATTTTGACCAGCCGGGCCGTTACATCTATATCAGAGATCAGGAAAATAAGGATTTCTGGTCTGCCTCCTGGCAGCCGGTAGGAAAACCTCAGGATGTATATCAGTGTGAGTGCCGTCATGGAACTGCCTACACGAACATGAGAGCAGAGTACAGTGAAATCAGTTCGGAGGTACTGTATTATGTACCATTGGGGGCAGCGTATGAGGTGTGGAGACTCCGTCTGACCAACAATTCCGACAGGCCCAGAAACCTATGCGTGACAGGATATGCAGAATTTACAAACAACAGTAATTATGAGCAGGATCAGGTGAATCTGCAGTATTCCCAGTTTATTACACAGACAGCTTTCCGTGGTAACAGAATCTGTCAGATGATACACGCAAACCTGGATCAATTGGAACCCGGGAAAGATGTAGATGATAAGCAGGTGACAGAACGGTTCTTTGGATTGGCAGGAAATCCGGTTACCTCCTGGTGTGGTGATAAGGATGGATTTTTGGGACGATATCACGGTTATGATGCTCCGAAAGGTGTAATAGAGGGGAAGCTGAGCTGCCTGCCTAATTATAATGGAAACGGCTGCGGTGCCCTCAGTTCGGATTTCGTCCTTAAACCAGGTGAGGCCAAGGAAGTTGTTTTTGTTCTGGGAATGAAGAAAGATGCAGAGGTGGAGGAAATTTTAAAAAGATATGAAATTCCGGAAACTGTATGCAGAGAAGAATTTCATAAACTGGTGAAGTATTGGCATGGTTATCTGTCACATTTTCAAGTAAAGACACCCAGTCGGGAATTTAATACAATGGTGAATACGTGGAATGCGTACAATTGTTTTATGACCTTTATCTGGTCCAGGGCAGCATCTTTTATCTACTGTGGACTGAGAAACGGATATGGATATCGGGATACGGTACAGGATATCCAGGGAATCATCCATCTCGCTCCGGATATGGCGTTGGAGAAAATTCGTTTTATGCTTTCCGCCCAGGCAGACAATGGCGGTGGGCTTCCGCTTGTAAAATTCACGCACAATCCAGGACATGAAGATACGCCGGATGATGCTTCCTATGTAAAGGAGACAGGCCATCCGGCATATAGAGCTGATGACGCTTTGTGGCTGTTCCCTACGGTTTATAAATATATTGCTGAGACAGGTAATATGGATTTCATTGACGAAGTGATTCCATTTGCAAACCGTGGAAAAGCAACTGTTTATGAACATCTGAAACGTGCGGTTAAGTTTTCCATGGATCATCTGGGGAGACACGGAATGCCTGCAGGGTTATATGCAGACTGGAATGACTGCCTGAGACTTGGAAAAGATGGTGAATCTACATTTGTGGCAATGCAGTTTTATTATGCCATGACAATATTGAAAAAATTCGCAAAATATAAAGAAGATGTGGAATATATGGAATTTCTTTGTGAAAGGCAGAAGAAACTTGAGGAACTCATCCAGAAATTCTGCTGGGATGAGGGGCGATTTATCCGAGGATTCACAGAAAATGGAGAGATAATCGGAAAATCCACTGATCCGGAGGCAAATTTGTGGCTGAATCCACAAAGCTGGGCCGTTATCAGCGGGGTGGCAAATGAAGAACAGGCTGATCGGGTATTGGATGTTGTTGAGAAAAGACTGAATACGGAATATGGATTAGTTTTGATGGATCCACCGTACCATGCACATGCCTTTGACGGAGCACTTGCAGTAATCTACAATCCAGGTACCAAAGAAAATGCGGGTATTTTTTCACAATCTCAGGGATGGATCATTCTGGCGGAAGCATTGAGAGGACATGGTGAACGCGCATTTACCTACTTTATGGAAAATGCGCCTGCAGCACAGAATGACAGGGCAGATATACGTAAATTGGAGCCATATTGTTACGGACAGTTTACAGAAGGAAAAGACAGTCCCAATTTTGGCCGTTCGCATGTGCATTGGCTTACAGGGACCGCATCGACGATCATGGTTGGATGTGTGGAAGGAATTCTTGGAATACGTCCGGATTTTTACGGAATCAGGCTTGCCCCGGCTATTCCAAAGGAATGGGAAGAATATGAAGTAGAAAAAGATTTCAGAGGCTGTCATCTTCATATTAAGGTAAAGAATCCGGGGCATGTGGAATCGGGCTGTGAAAAACTGGTGGTTAATGGGAACGTGGTTACTGGCAGTTATATTCCGGCGGACCTCTTAACAGAGCAGACGGACATTGAATTGTTTATTTCATAACAATTTGATCACCACATGGCTTTATAGTATTTCTCACGATACTTTTTGGGGGTCATGCCGGTGAAATTTTCAAAGGTATGAATAAAATGACTTTGAGAAGAAAAGGACAGGTAGTGTGCAATATCCACAAAACTTTTATCAGAATAACGTAATAAGTGAGTGGCCTTTTCTATTTTTTTCTCACGAATATAATCGCTTACAGAGATACCGAGATTTTCTTTAAAAACCCGGGATAAATAACCGGTGGAAAGACCAGTACACTCTGCAAGAGATTGAATGGTAATGCGTTCTTTAATGTGGCTGTAAATATAATCAACGCATTGCATTACCGGTTTAGAAATAATGCTTTGTTTCTGAAGAAGTATCATCTTACCGGTAAAGTCTCTGGCCATAGTATGATGCAGTTCAGATACTTGTTCAATACTGGTACAGGAGTCCATCTTTAAAATATAAAAATCGCTTAAACGATATGCCTGCTCTGCTTCCAGCCCCCCTTCAATACAGTATCTTGTGATAAAGGCGGCTGTGACAACAAAATGGTATTTTATATTGGTAAGTGGATTTTTTGAGAGGACTCCCACACCGGCCGGATTGGTGAAAGCTCCTTCGTCGCAGTTTTTGTTTACAGCTTCCATATCACCGGATTTTACAGCATTATAAAAATGATATTCTTCAATGATGGAGCGGTGTTCAATATCACGTTCAATATTACTTAATTCGGTTTTACACCAGTCTTTGGATAAAGTCATATTTACCTCCATCTTTTCGTATTTTCTGACCTTTGAGGAGAACTGTCTTTCCCCTCATATACGTTAGATCAAGGAAGAGTTTTTTTAATTATGACATAAAAGCCATGTTTTCTCAATGAGAAAATATTCAAGATATGTCATGAATTTGATATTTTATTAAGAATTGTAATATACCAACAGAAAAAAATAAGTTATAATTCAATCACCTCAAGGACAATAAGGCAGATACCTTAGGAAAAATAAATAGGAGGATATAGGAAATGAACAAGAAAATTGTAAGCATTTTTATGACAGCAACTATAGTTGCCGGTACACTTGCAGGTTGTGGAGGCGCATCGGATTCCCAAAATACAGCAGATGCATCTGGAGAAGAAGGAAAAATTATTAATATTTATAGTTGGAATGATGAATTCCGCCAGCGTGTGGAAGCAGTTTATCCTGAAGTGAAAGAAACTTCTAAAGATGGAACAGTAACAACTTTAAATGATGGTACAGAAATCCATTGGGTTGTAAATCCCAATCAGGATGGAGTTTATCAGCAGAAATTAGATGAAGCACTACTTAAACAGGCAGATGCAGCAGCAGATGAAAAAATAGATATCTTTTTATCAGAAACAGATTATGTAAATAAATACACAGATGCAGATGCGGGTGCTGCTATGGCACTTAAAGATATTGGTATTGATCCGGATAAAGATCTTGCGGACCAATATGATTTTACAAAAGTAACAGCATCTGATGCAGACGGTGTGCAGAGAGGTTCTACGTGGCAATGCTGCCCCGGCTTGTTAGTATATCGGCGGGATATTGCAAAAGAGGTATTTGGTACAGACGATCCGGGGGCAATCGGTGAAAAGACAAAGGACTGGGATGCCATGAAAGCCACAGCAAATGAACTGAGTGCAAAAGGCTATTATGCACTTTCTTCTTATGCGGACACGTTCCGTCTGTATGGAAATAGTATTGAACAGCCATGGGTTAAAAATGGTGAGACAACTATCAGAGTCGACCAGAAGATCATGGACTGGGTAAATAATTCTAAAGAATGGCTGGATGCGGGATATTTTAATAAAACTGTTAAAGGCCAGTTTAATGACGACTGGAATAAGGCAATGGGTTCAGAGTCAAAAGTATTTGCATTCCTCCTACCGGCGTGGGGAACAGATTTTGTTTTAAATCCTAACTGGGATGGAGAAGCTGGTGCATGGGCTGTTACCACTCCTCCGCAAGAGTATAACTGGGGGGGTTCCTATGTACATGCTGCAACAGGTACAGACAATGTTGAACATGTAAAGGATATTATTCTTGCAGTAACTGCCGATAAGGATAACCTGTTGAAAATTTCAAAAGATTATTCGGATTTTACAAATACCAAGAAAGGTATGCAGGAGGCTGCAAAAGATGACAGCTTTGCGTCTGACTTCCTGGGTGGACAAAATCCATTTGAATATTATGCACCGGTTGCCGAAAATATTAAAATCGCACCGCTCTCTGCATATGATCAGGGATGTGTTGAATTGATCCAGAACGCTTTCAGCGATTATTTCCAGGGGAAAGTTGATTTTGAAAAGGCAAAAGCGAACTTTGAAACGGCAGTAAAAGAACGTTATCCGGATATTACGGAGATTCATTGGCCGGAATAAAAATCATATACTGTGAGGCGCTTGCTGCCTCACAGTATAGTTTATATGAAAGGAATGTGATCTTATGAAATCGAAACGAAAAAGCCTGAAATACGCAAAATGGGGATATATTTTTATTCTTCCATTCTTTCTGTCTTTTTTAATTTTTTCGTTGATTCCTCTGATAGATACAGTACGATACAGTTTTTATGAATTTTACCGTTCAGGAATCAAAGAAATTGGACCGAATTTTATCGGATTAGAAAATTATAAAGCGCTATTAGATTCGGATATGCTGAAATATGCAGGAAATACTTTGATTTTGTGGCTGATTGGATTTATTCCACAGATAGTGATTGCCTTGCTGCTGGCATCCTGGTTTGTTGATATCCGAATGAAAATTCATGCAAAACAGTTTTTTAAAGTGGTTATTTATCTGCCCAATTTGATTATGGCATCAGCATTTGCGATGCTTTTTTTCACGATGTTTTCTACGAATGGCCCGATCAATTCAATTCTGACATCCATGGGAATGAAGAATCCCATAGATTTTATGGGGTCTACATTTGGGACCAGATCTTTGATCGGACTTATGAATTTTTTAATGTGGTTTGGCAATTCCACAATTATGCTTATGGCAGCAATTATGGGAATCAGTCCGGATATATTTGAGGCATCGGAGCTGGATGGCTGTAACGGCAGACAGCGCTTTTTTAAGATTACATTACCTCTTATCCGACCGATTCTTGCATACACATTGATTACTTCTGTTATCGGCGGTCTTCAGATGTTTGATGTTCCGCAGATTTTAACGAATGGTCAGGGAAGTCCAGATCGTACCTCCATGACTTTAATCATGTTCTTAAATAGTCATCTGAAGAGTAAAAATTATGGTATGGCAGGTGCTTTATCAATGTATTTGTTTGTTGTTAGCGGAATATTGTGTTTTATTGTCTATCGGATGACAAATGGAGTAGATTCGGATGAATTTTCAAAATCTATGAAAAAATATGAAAAAGCACACAAACTGAGGAGGAAAAAGAGACTGTGAAATCAAAATCTTACAATCGTTTAAAATATATTTTAGCGCATGCTTTATTAATTATATTGTCATTTATGTGTCTGTTTTTCTTCTATATTCTGATCATCAATGCGACGAGATCACATGCAGACCTGCAGAAAGGATTTTCTGTATTTCCGGGAAAAAATTTTTTGGAAAACCTAAAAAGTGTTGTCAATGATGGTACATTTCCCATGATTCGCGGTATTATTAACAGTTTGATCGTATCTGCCTGCAGTGCGGCAATTTGTATATATTTTTCGGCTTTGACAGCGTATGGGTTGTACGCTTATGATTTCAAGTTAAAAAAGGCAGCATTTACATTTATTATGGCCATTCTTGTTATGCCGACACAGGTTACAGCAATGGGATTCCTGCGTTTGATTACAAAGATGGGAATGTATGATTCCCTGCTTCCGTTAATTATTCCTTCGATAGCATCTCCTGCTGTATTTTACTTTATGTATAGTTATCTGCAGGCATCTCTTCCGTTGTCACTGGTTGAAGCGGCAAGAATTGACGGATCAGGAGAATTCAGGACTTTTAATAGAATTGTGATTCCCATTATGAAACCTGCGGTTGCAGTGCAGGCCATTTTTACATTTGTTGGTTCATGGAATAACTATTTTATTCCGGCTCTTGTTTTGCAGTCAAAAGATAAAATGACAGTTCCGATTCTAATTGCGACGCTTAGAGGCGCAGATTATATGAGTTTTGATATGGGAAAAATCTATATGATGATTTTGGTGGCAATTGTTCCCATAATTCTTGTATATCTTTTGCTATCTAAGTATATCATTGCAGGTGTTACACTTGGCAGTGTTAAGGGATGACGCTGATTACATTTATCGAAATACTTTAAAGATATAAAAACAAGGAGAGCGGGCGGCTGAAATATCCCGGCAGTGCTATGGAGCAGGAAAAGACGGCAATTGTTGTGGGTTGATTTGTCCGTTTCAGGTATTGTATATATAGATACTAAAATAGGGTATTTTCTGCAGAAAGCAGCAGAAAATACCCTGTTGTTTATAAAACAATGCAAAGATTCAATTTATATTTTACAGTCAGTCCACTTTCCAAAGCCCCAAAGCAGGTGTCTTCACAAAATAAATCTCTTCCCCGTTCTCCAGTGTGTTCCACCCGTCATGCAAAGTCTCCGGATCGTACAGGGACGCGGCTTGTTCATAATCCGTCCACTGATAGCCCACACTCTCAATCTCTTCTTTTGAAAGATTTTCCGGTCTGGTACAGTATGTGATCCGGAATCTTCCGTCAGAGGAGCCCTGGATCAGATGGGCGGCAGCCATGATCCTGTTCTCAAAAGCACCTTCATTGAACAGTTTCAGCACATAGTCCCGGCCTTTGTAGCCGTATGTTCTGGTCATATGATCCATCTCTTCGTTTTCGCCGAAGGCCTTGACGCCGGGAGCCAGAATGATCAGGTCCCCTCCGTCGGCCACAGCCATTCTTGTGCGGTAGATACCTTTGTTTCCCACCCATGTGGTTTTCAGCTCATATGGGTCCAGATAGGTGACAAGTTTTTTTGCCCTGCGCTCCACATGGCAGATGTTCAGTTTGCCGGAAAGCTCCACTGCAAGCTCAAAGGGTTTTCTGGAAGGCCCGGTGTAAAGTCCGTTCAGGCAGATTTCCTCATCCTTTAAAGTGGTGACAGTCTGGATATATACCAGAGGAAGTTTTCCGTCCAGGAAATGCTGCTGGGCGTAGTCAAAGACTTTCCGCGCAGGGGAGTCCGCAACACCCAGGGCTTTCTCCATGCCGCATATGGCACTGAGCATGTGGGATTTATTGATCATCTGGCGTCCGCCTACACCTACAAAGATGTTTTTGCTGTAGTTTGCCATGCCCACAACCTCGTGGGGGACCACCTGACCGATAGAGAGGATCAAGTCGTACCCGCCGTTTATCAGCTTTTCATTGACTTCCACTTCTATATCCGTGGAATACAGACCGCCGGATATTTCCTCAATGACTTCCTGTGGCACTTTTCCGATGGAAACGGTGTCTGTCTGCCAGTGATGCACTAAAAATGCTTCCTCCGGCACGACACTGCCGAACATCTTTTCTTTTTCCTCCCCGTCCATTGCCATATGGGTGCCCAGGGCGGGCATTACATGTACAGTGGCGGTGGGGGAGAGCTTTTTATAGAGGACCTGGGTAAGTTCCCCGGCGTAGGAGTAGCAGCGGGTGAAGTCCGGCGGTATGATCAGGACTTTCTTCAGTCCGGGATACTGTGCCAGCAGTTCATCCATGCATTTCTCTACTTCAGCAGGAGAGATGCCGGAAGTTTCGTTTGTCAGGTATATCTCGTTCATAGATTCCTCCTGTTTTCCATCAATGGGATTGTTCTAGTCTTCAAATTTCAGAACCAGCTTGAGCACATCCTGGGGATGCTCTGTGATCATAGTCAGAGCTTCCATAACATCTTTGTAATTATAGGATTTTGTCATGAGCTGTTCCGGATGCAGGGTGCCGTCCTCAAAGCCTGCGATGACTTCATCGAAACAGTTGTTGTTCAGGCGGGAGCCGGCTATGGTCAGTTCCTTTTTGGTGATGTCAGCCATTGTGATCTGGGAAGGTACGTTTTTCAGTCCCAGAACCACCATACGTCCTGCCGGGCAGGCCAGCTGTACACTCTGCTCAAAGGAAGAAGGAATGCAGACCGTATCCACAATGACCGGGATACCTTCACCGTCTGTAAACTTCAGAAGGCGTTCCTCCAGATTCTCCTCTGATACCAGGACCACTTCATCTGCACCCATGGAAAGCGCCTTGTCCAGACGTTCCTTTACCAGGTCTGTCATGATGACTTCAGCGCCGTTTCTCTTGGCGACCTGCATGGCCGCAATACCAATCGGCCCGGAACCCATGATGAGGACTTTATCTCCCTTTGTGATCTGTCCTCTTCTGTTGATCTCCACACCGATGGTGAAAGGCTCAACCAGACCAAGGAAAGATTCGTCGAAATCCTTGTGGAATTTGTGGATATTGGATTCGGGAGCACATACGAACTCTGCAAATCCGCCGTCTCTGTGAACCCCCATAACTTCCAGGGTAGAGCATACGTTGTGGCGGCCGATCTTGCAGGCATAGCAGTGTCCGCAGCTTACAACCGGGTCAACAGCAACCTTGTCGCCTACTTTTACGGCAGTTACATCCTGGCCCACTTCTGTTACAATACCGCCGAACTCATGTCCGATCAACCGCGGGTAAGTTGCCAGTGAATTGGTGCCGTTATATATCCCGATGTCAGAGCCGCAGATACCGCCGGACGTAATGCGTACGATCACATCATCTTTATTTTTGATCTCAGGTTTTGGAACATCGACGATTTCAACCTTGAATGGTTCGATTACTTTTATAGCTTTCATTTGATCAGAACACTCCTTTTGTTTGAAAAATAAAAAGTTGATAGAGAACACGCCCCGTTTCTTGCGGCGTAACTGATATATTAATTGACGACTGCTGTTTTCATGGTGTTTAAGAAAACAGGTCGAAATGGAATGGATGAATGGAATAAATTGATATATCAGTTGTCTTGGCATAACTATAACAAATGCAGAAGCAAAGTACAATATGAAAAAGTGCCAACATATAAATGGAATTTCTGTATAGAATTCACAAAACGTATGACGTCCTCTGTCCTGCAGTATGCAAAAGTTGACGTGATGTTTGTGGTGTGTTACGCTTCAGTAAACAGAAGACAACAGGGGGACCGTGATGATGAAAATATCAGAAAAAAGAGCAAAGGAAAACAACCGGGAATATGCCTACAGGCTGCTGCGAAGTAATATTATGACACTGCAGCTCATGCCCGGGACCACATTGAACGAAGGGGAACTGACAGAACTGCTGGGGATCAGCAGAACACCTATCCATGAAGCCATTATTATGTTAAAGGAAGAATCTCTTGTAGACGTTTTCCCTCAAAGCGGCTCCAGGGTATCCATGATACATATAGATATATTGAAGGAAGGGTATTTTCTCAGGTCTGTGATAGAACCGGAGATTATCCGCCAGATCGCGGGTAATCTCCGGGAGGAGGGAATGACGGCCCTGAAGGAGAACCTGGGCAGACAAAAGGCTGCCCTGGAGAATGAGGAGAAAATAGACCCTTTTTTTAAACTTGATGATGAATTTCACCATCTGATCTATGAAATGGCAGGGAAGCAGAAGACCTGGTACGCCATGAAAAAAGTCAGCTCCCACTATGACAGAGTGCGCTATCTGGACGCGATCATGAATAAGACGGACCTTGCAGCCATACATCAGGAGCACAAAGATATATATCATATGCTGCTGCTGGGCCTCTCTGTGGATTTTGATCTGAAAGACTTTTATGACAGGCACCTGGGCACTTACCGAAGGCATTTTCAGGAAATACTAGAAAAATACCCGGAGTATTTCTGCTAGCACAGCAATAAAGCGCGGGTGTGTATAAAATATGCACAAAAAGTTTATTGAAAATTTATAATAATCTCACATAATTTATATTTGCTCTTGACGTGTGACGTCTGATTTGCTATAGTCGGTTTATGGAATGGATGAGAGGTCATACGTGTTATTACTTGTAAAAGAAGTGACAGGGATAACAGGAAAAGGGAAAAAGGAGGAAAACGTATATGTTTTCAGGAGAAATGGTAACAGGGCCATTGCTGATAGGTATTTTTATTCTGGCGATCGCCGTATTATTGTTGTTGATCATTAAATTTAAGCTGAATGCTTTTGTGGCATTACTGCTTACTGCATTTGGCACAGGTGTGTTGGTAAATATGCCGCTGGCTGATGTGGCACAGACCGTTACAGACGGTTTCGGCGGTACACTGGGCGGTATCGGTATGGTAACAGGTCTTGGTGTAATGCTGGGTAAGTTCATGTTTGAGTCCGGCGGTATCGAGTCAATTTCCAATAAGATCTTAGGTGCGTTCGGCGAGAAGAAATCCCCGATCGCTGTTGCGCTTTCAGGTTTTATCACAGGTATTCCAGTGTTCGGCGATGTGGTTTACATCATGTTTGCCCCCATGCTTCGTGTACTTTCCAAGAAAACAAAGATTTCCATGGTGACATTTGCCTGTGCGATCTCTGTTGCTACCACTTGTACCTTCGCATTAGTGCTCCCCACAGCACCGCCTTTGGCAGTTGCTGAGGAGCTGAATATTGAGATTGGTATTTTCTTCTTCTATGCTTTGATCTCCGCTTTTGTGGGAATGATCGTGGGCGGTATCTTTTATGGTTCTATCCTGAACAAACAGGATCAGAAGAACAACCATTTCTACACCTTTGAAGATCTGGATGAGGAAGAGGCAGAAATGTCCAAGAGCAGCAAAGGAAAAGGAAAGGAACGCGCAAAAATGAGCGCAGGAAAGGCACTTTCTATCCTTCTGGTTCCGATCATCCTGATTCTGCTGGGAAGTTTTGTTCCGCTGGCAGTTGGCAAGGATGCGGCGATCGTTCCGTTTGTCACATTTATTGGAAACAAAAACTTTGCTATGATGGCAGGCGTTATTTACGCTGCAGTCATCTCCAGAAAATACATAACAAAGACAGCTACAGACATCATGACAGAAGCTGCTGACCAGGTTGGTTTGATCCTGCTGATCACAGGTGCAGGCGGAGCTTTCGGTAAAGTTCTGCAGGCTACCGGTATCGCTGATTACGTTGCAGGTTCTCTGTCACAGTTCAGCATCCCGATCCTGGTACTGTGTTTCCTGATCGCACAGATCATCCGCTGTGCACAGGGTTCCACAACGGTTGCTCTTATGACTACAGCAGCCATTATGTCCAGCACAATTGCATCCGGCGGTGTATCCCCGATCCTGTGTGCGATCGCTATCTGTGCAGGCGGTATCGGCCTTTCACTGCCGAACGACTCCGGATTCTGGGCGATCAGCCGGTTCTTTAAGATTTCTGTCACGGATACCATCCGTGGATGGAGTATCGGCGGTTTTGTTGCCGGCGTGGCGATTCTGATATTTGTATCCATACTTTCTCTGTTCCAGGGCTTCCTGCCGGGACTTATGATGTAAGTGTGAACATATAAGGCCATAGATGCCGTCCGGGGGAAGATGCCCTCCGGGCGGCATTTTTTATTACAAAGGAAAAACAACGAATCCCGCCGGAAGAATCTGATTTATATGAAGTGCCAGGTAGACTTTCTTCAAACGAACGTGCTATAATATGTAAACAAATGCTGAAAAATGCAGAAAACCTTCGACAAGCAGTGTCCGTGCAGGGCATATAAAACATGTGCAAATTTCCGTTAATAATTGTTATACAAGCTGATTGGCTTTCCGGCCAATGTGGGAACTGTGAGAGTACCGAAGAGTTACTAAATGATCAAAGAGGTAAAAATATATGTTAGAGTCGTTGAATGAGAGTAAAAAACTACTGCCGGAGAGAGTGGCAGAGCAGATCATCAGCCTGATCGCGGACAGGGAGCTGAAGGCCGGTGATAAGCTGCCAAATGAATTTGATATGGCACAGCAGTTATCTGTGGGAAGAGGCACCATACGGGAAGCTGTTAAGATTCTTGTTTCCAGGAATATACTGGAGATCCGCCGCGGCTGCGGAACCTTTGTCTGTGAAAAGCCGGGTGTTGTGGATGACCCCCTGGGATTTGCTTTTGTGAAAGACAAGAAAAGACTTGGCCTCGATCTGTGTGAAGTCCGTATGATAATTGAGCCGGAGATAGCGGCATTGGCCGCGGAGCGGGCAACATCTGAGGAAATAGAAGAACTGCAGAGAATTGAGGATGAGGTGAAGGAGCTTTGTGATAAAGAGGAGCCTCATATGCACAAGGATATTGAGTTCCATGAAATGCTGGCAAAGATGAGCAAAAATATGATCATGCCAAATATCATTCCTGTGATCCAGACAGGTATTTCCCTTTTTATAAACATTACCGATTATTCCCTGACGAAGGAAACCGTCCGCACTCACCAGATGATCGTGGATGCCATCAGGGAGCGCTGTCCTCAGGCGGCCAAGGATGCCATGATAGAGCATCTGGCAAGTAATCAGGATAAAATAGAAAGACTTTCCGGGCTTTAGTCAGCCCGGAATTTTTTGTTGTACGGAAAGGACTGCAAGAGGGGGCTTCTCGGATTGTTATGGGTCTGTATTTTTGTGAACATTGCATAAATATAAAAGGGATAAAATAAGCAAAAGGGATAAAATAAGCGGACCTATTGACCTCAGAAGAAAGAAGTGGTACTATACAAACAGATACGACGTATGATGTCTTGAAAGGCAGAAATATTCCATTCCAAATCAAGCAGCGATCCATTAGATCCATTTAATCAAAGGAGAACGATTATGAAATTAAGAAGCCAGGAATTAAGAAAAATTGCACCGGAATTAGACCCGCTCCGTCTGGGGACCGGATGGAAACTGGAGGATTTATCAAAACCGCAGATTATGATTGAGAGTACCTTTGGTGACAGCCATCCCGGCAGCGGGCACCTTATGGAGCTTGTGGAGGAGGTAAGGGCAGGCGTTGCAGAGGCGGGCGGACACGGCGCAAGGTATTTCACCACAGATATCTGTGACGGGGAAGCCCAGGGCCACGATGGGATCAACTATTCCCTGGCATCCAGAGATATGATCGCCAATATGATCGAGATCCATGCCAATGCCACACCTTTTGACGGCGGTGTTTTTGTGGCAAGCTGTGACAAGGGCATGCCTGCACATCTTATGGGAGTGGGAAGAGTCAATATTCCTTCCATTATTGTGACAGGCGGCGTCATGGACGCGGGTCCCGACTTACTGACCCTGGAGCAGATCGGTATGTATAATGCCATGTGCGAGCGCGGGGAGATCACACAGGAAAAACTGACTTTTTACAAACAGAATGCATGTCCTTCCTGCGGTGCCTGCTCTTTTATGGGAACAGCTTCCACCATGCAGATCATGGCTGAGGCATTAGGCCTGATGCTGCCGGGAAGCGCTCTTATGCCGGCCACCAGCAAGGACCTCCGCACAGTTGCCAGG
Source organism: Blautia pseudococcoides (assembly GCF_001689125.2). Lineage (NCBI taxonomy): Bacteria > Bacillati > Bacillota > Clostridia > Lachnospirales > Lachnospiraceae > Blautia > Blautia pseudococcoides. The sequence goes on from NZ_CP015405.2 coordinate 4,399,819, forward strand.
GAAGCCGGAAAACAGTCCGTATGGCTGGCAGAACATGACCTGACACCAGATAAGATCGTGACGATGAGATCCTTTGAGAATGCTATTATGGTACATGCTGCCATCTCCGGTTCCACAAACTCCCTGCTTCATCTTCCGGCCATCGCCAGAGAATTTGGCATAGAGATTGACGGGGATACCTTTGACCGGCTGCACAGAGGTGCGCATTACCTGCTGAACATCCGCCCCGCAGGTGAATGGCCTGCACAGTTCTTCTATTATGCAGGCGGCGTCCCCACAATTATGGAAGAGATCAAGGATATGCTCCATCTGGATGTCATGACTGTCACAGGCAAGACTCTGGGCGAAAACCTGGAAGAACTGAAAAAGACCGGATTTTACCATAAATGTGACAAATATCTGGAGCAGGTAGGCCTGAAGAGAGAGGATGTGATCCGTCCCTTTGACAAACCATTCGGAACAGACGGAAGTATAGCGATCCTCTATGGCAACCTGGCGCCTGAAGGAGCAGTGGTAAAACATACCGTAGTGCCTAAGGAAATGTTTGAGGCCACTCTGAAAGCGCGTCCCTTTGACTGTGAGGAGGATGCCATCCATGCGGTGCTGACCCACGAGATCAAACCGGGAGATGCAGTGATCATCCGTTATGAGGGGCCAAAGGGAAGCGGTATGCCGGAAATGTTCTATACCACGGAAGCCATTGCGTCTGACGCAGAACTGGGTGCATCCATTGCCCTTCTCACAGACGGCAGATTCTCAGGTGCGTCCAAGGGACCGGCTATCGGACATATCTCCCCGGAAGCGGCGGAGGGCGGCCCTATTGCACTGGTCGAGGAGGGTGACCTGATCGAGGTAAATATTCCAAACCGCGTGCTCCGCATTGTGGGGATCGCAGGGGAGAAGAAAACACAGGAAGAGGTAGAGGCAGTTTTAAAAGAGCGCAGAAGCAAATGGCAGCCTAAGCCGGTGAAATATGAGAAGGGCGTATTAAAAATCTTTTCAGAAAGGGCTGTCTCTCCTATGAAGGGCGGATACATGGAGTAAAATATGCATGCACAGGATTTATTTGATATCAGCGGAAAAAAGGCTATTGTGACAGGCGGGACCAGAGGCCTGGGCTATGGAATGGCAGAAGGATATATGGAGGCAGGCTGCGAGGTGGTGATCGTGGGAACCTCTGACAGTGTATACCGGGTGGCCGGGGAGTTTAAGGACCGGGGATTCAAATGTCATGGCGTCAAGGGAAACCTGGGGGACAGGCAGGATATTTACCGTGTTTTCCGTGAGTGCCTGGAGAAGCTGGGCGGTGAGGTGGATATTCTCCTCACGGCTCACGGGATCCAGAGGCGTCACAGCGCGGAAGAATTTCCCATGGAAGAGTGGGATGAGGTCATTGGTGTGAACCTGACCAGTATCTTCATCCTCTGCCAGGAGTCTGCAAAGGTGATGCTGAAAAAGGGATATGGCAAGATCATCAATATCGCGTCCATGAATTCTTTCTTCGGCGGACAGACCATACCGGCATACGCGGCGTCAAAAGGCGGTGTGGCACAGCTTACCAAGGAACTGACCAATGACTGGCTGGCAAGAGGGATCAATGTAAATGCCATTGCACCGGGCTATATGGCTACTGAGATGAACAAGGCGCTCATGGACCCGGAGAATCCCAGGTTTGCATCTATATCTGAGAGAATCCCGGCACACCGCTGGGGAACCGGTGATGACATGAAGGGAGCCGCCATCTTTCTGGCCTCCCATGCAAGTGATTATGTGAGCGGTGCGGTAATTCCGGTAGATGGCGGATATCTGGTGAAATAACAAAAAGACAGCCATCCTATTCCTCAACAGGGCGCAGGAGGGCTGCCCGCCCGCATGGGCCTTGGCGTGAGCTTGAACAGGCCGCCAATGGTTAAAAAATTTAAAAAATCCTTGCTTTTTTTCATATAAAGTGTATAATACGACGTGAAAGTCAAGTAAAACAATATAATATCGTACCCCTTATTCAGAGTGATGGAGATACATAGGATCTGTGAAGTCACGGCAACCCCTTACAAAAGGAAGGTGCCAACCTGAGCGAAGTAGTCGAACAATAAGAGGATTCATTTATGCAAGATATGGGTCCGCTTATGCGGGCCTTTTTTTGTTCTGCTGGGTGGTTTTAAAGCGGGACGAAAGTTTATATCTCTGTCAGAGTATGTCACTGGCGGTATATGCCGCCGCAGGATAAACAATCTTATAAAAGGAGAAAAACATGGAAAAAAGATTATTTACTTCCGAATCAGTAACTGAAGGCCATCCGGATAAAATGTGCGATGCCATTTCTGATGCCATTTTGGATGCGTTGATGGAAAAAGACCCCATGAGCCGTGTGGCCTGTGAGACCTGCACCACAACAGGTATGGTTATGGTAATGGGAGAGATCACGACGAATGCCTATGTAGATATTCCGAAGATCGTAAGGGAAACTGTCCGCGAGATTGGATATACCAGAGCGAAATATGGTTTTGATGCTGAAACCTGCGGTGTCATCACTACGATCGATGAGCAGTCTAAGGATATTGCCATGGGTGTGGACAAAGCTCTTGAGGCAAAGGAAAACAGTATGTCCGAGGCTGAGATCGACGCCATCGGTGCCGGTGACCAGGGTATGATGTATGGATTTGCCTCAGATGAGACAGAGGAGTTTATGCCGTATCCCATCTCCCTTGCGCATAAATTGTCACGCCAGCTTACAAAGGTAAGAAAAGACGGCACATTGACCTATCTAAGACCGGACGGAAAAACACAGGTAACTGTGGAGTATGATGAGAATGACCGCCCTATCCGCCTGGATGCAGTGGTACTTTCCACACAGCATGATCCGGATGTGACCCAGGAACAGATTCATGAGGATATTAAAAAATATGTGTTCGATCCCATTCTTCCCGCACATATGGTGGATGGGGAGACAAAGTTCTTCATTAATCCCACAGGACGCTTTGTGATCGGCGGACCTCATGGGGACAGCGGTCTTACTGGACGTAAGATCATCGTAGATACTTATGGCGGATACGCACGTCACGGCGGCGGAGCATTTTCCGGTAAGGACTGCACCAAGGTGGACCGTTCCGCAGCATATGCGGCGCGCTATGTGGCTAAGAACATGGTGGCAGCAGGGCTGGCCAGAAAATGTGAGATTCAGCTTTCCTACGCTATCGGCGTGGCCCATCCCACATCAATCCAGGTGGAGACATTTGGGACAGGAGAACTTTCAGACCAGAAGCTGACGGAGATCGTACGGGAAAACTTTGATCTAAGGCCAGCGGGAATCATCAAAATGCTGGATCTGAGGCGTCCGATCTACAAGCAGACAGCAGCTTACGGACATTTTGGAAGAAACGACTTGGATCTGCCCTGGGAAAGGCTGGATAAGGCAGAGGATTTAAAGAAATATTTATAAGAAATCATAGAAAGTACCCCCCACGGACCTTCTATGGTCATGTATGAAAAGGTTCCGCATTCACTGTACAGATGAATGCGGAACCTTTTTTACTGTTGCTGCTGTTCCCGGAAATTGAACAGGTCTCTGGGCTGGATGTCCAGGGCATCTGCAATATCAAACAGACTTTCCAGGGAAAGGGATGTTTTGATCCTGGGAGCCTCGATATTACTGATATGGGTCCGGCTCAGGCCTACGGCATTTGCTAGCTGTAATTGTGTGAGCCCTTTCAGTTTCCGGTAATACGATATAGTCAGTCCCAGTTCCCGGAACTGTCGTTCTCTTTTCTCGTCCATGACTGCCGTGTCTCCTTTTTTCTTTTAAGTATATCCAAAAGGAAACTTGATAAAAACGAACTGATAATTAACATTTGTAAAACGGCAGTTATCATGTGCACCTATTTTGCTAAATTTAGCAGATAGCAGGTGTGCAGATCGCGGCATCCGCGCAGGTACACATCTGTTCCAGAGTGAAGACCTTTACAGTGTCCCCGTAGATAGTTTCCATGCCTGAGACAAAGTCCGATTTGGCAAAAAGATAATACCAGATTGTACTGTGCGGAAAAAGGCTGGCATGTTTCTGAAGACTCTGCAGGCCCTCCAGGTCGATCCATTCATCTGTCCAGAAGCAGTCACCAAGCAATATATTGCTGTCGTCAGCGGCGGCAATAGGTACATACTCTGTACGCTTTCTGGTTGGGTGCTGTCCCCACCAGCTTCCTGCATGGTTAAAAGGAAACGGAGCCTGGCCGAGGCTGCTTATCAGATCCAGATATTGTCTGCAGATATCTTCAAATGTTTCTCTAGAGTAGCGGTCCAGGGAAGGAAGGATTTCCTTGTCAAATACCTCTCTTCCGCATCCCATTTCAATGGCACTCCGGTGCGGGGCAGCAAAAGTATACCAGAAACGAAATACGCCGTCAGAGGTCCGGTAGAGTGTCCTGCGGCTTCCGGCTTCCTCAGTGACGGGAATTATCTTATCCACCAGACCAAGTAGATCCAATGTGTTCATAAGGCTTCCCGCAGCGCTGGGAGTCAGTTCTGTGCGCTCACAGATTTCATGCAGTTTCCGCCTTTGGGCGCCCAGGCACAAAAGGGCAGAGTGCGCCAGTTCCGGTTCGGACAGATGCACCTTTAAAAATTTGGCGGGGCGGCGGTAAAAAGCGCCTTCCTCTGTGAAGAACAATTGATACAGGTTTTCCTGAAAAGGTTTATCGTTGATGAAATAGGCCAGATAGCCGGGAACCCCTCCTGTTATGCCGAAGATCCAGATTTGCTGTTCCACGGGGAGATGGCGGAAAAGCTGGCGTGTCTCGAAAAAGGTAAAGGGTTTCAGTAGCAGAGGATTGGCGGTCTGGGTGTGTTCTTTTTCGTAAAGAGATGCAGGTTTACATAAGATAATAAAAAGCCGGGAGTTTTTCCACTCTTTTGTCATATAGGACTGGATCAATGTGGAAAGTCTTCTGTTTTTATTGATCAGATGTGGATAATCGTCAATAATAAATAGGAGAGAGTCTTCCCTGGAGGATTTTCCAATGGTGCGGAAAAGTTCGGCGAATCTTTTGGCTGCCTTTAGTTTTTCTAATGGGCCCAGCACGCGGAGGGCCTCCTTTTTTAATGCCAGAAAGTTTTCATTGTCCGTGGTCTCCAGGGGCTTAAAGTACAAAGTCCGCTTGCCGGCAGAAAATTGTCTGAGAAGGGTAGTCTTTCCCATACCGGAATCACAGTAGATGGCTGCAGACTGAAAACAGTTCTGCCCATACAGTTCATTTAATTTTGCAAGATGGTTATCTTTATCTAAAAACATAATTTCTCCTCGGTAAAATCTGCGGGTTGGCCCCGGTAACTGTTTGTTTATATTTTAGAAGGTGTTTCAGGTAAAGTCAAAGCATTTTGTAAGGTTTTTTATAGAAAGTTTAGATTTGATTCACTTTTGTTTAGAAGAAAATGTGTAAAATTATGCTATAATATTTACCAGAAGACATTATGCCCGTTTCAGAGCATTTGTATTAGAGCCTGTTTGACTGAAAAAGCATTAACAAGGGCAGAAAGGTACTGGAATATGAAATTAAAGACAAGAATTATCGTTTCTTTCTTCATCATCATACTGGAGCCGCTGCTGTTTACCGGTGTGGCGTTCTGGGGATTCAGCCAGTATCAGCTCAAGGCCATAGAGAAGCAGTATGGAATTGAGAATGCCACATATGAAAGCCTGACCAACACGGCGGAAGTGATCAACAGCATGACCAGCGGTGCCATTGGCCGGTTGTCAGAGGCAGCCAAGGAATCACCCAAGGATCTGGAAAATATTGAATATCTGGATTCAGTAAATAAGGAATTGGAGCAGGTCCACTCCTATCTTATTGTCCGGGAAGATGATAAGATAAGATATATAGGATGTGATCCTTACCCCTCGGAGCTTATCAGCAGGCTGCCGGATTACAAGGAGGACAGCGGTGACAGCAGCGACGGATTTTATCTGGGCGGCAAGATAAAGGCGCTGGTCAAGCAGATTGATTTTGAGACCAGTGAGCACGGGAAAGGCAGCCTTTTTGTGGTATCCAGTGTGTTTAAGACGCTGCCGCAGATAGAGGAGCTGATTCGGAATATGCTGGCGGCCGTGGTGATAATCCTTACTGTTACAGCACTGGGACTTACCTGGTGGATATACCGGGGTGTAATTTCTCCTCTTGATAAACTGCGGACAGCCACGCAGAAGATCAAGGAGGGGAACCTGGATTTCTCCATTGCCAGCGAGGGTGTCAATGAAATATCCGACTTGTGCCAGGATTTTGAAGCCATGCGCCAGAGGCTGAAAGAAAATGCGGAGGAGAAGCTGGAATTTGACAAGGATAATAAGGAACTGATCAGCAACATTTCCCATGATCTGAAGACACCGATCACAGCCATCAAAGGATATGTGGAAGGGATTATGGATGGTGTGGCAAATACACCGGAAAAGATGGACAGATATATCCATACAATCTATAATAAGGCTAATGACATGGACAGGCTGATCAATGAGCTGACTTTTTATTCCAAGATGGATACCAACAGAATCCCCTATACATTCAACAAGATTTCTGTTACAGAATTTTTTGATGACTGTGCGGAGGAGCTGGATTCTGAACTGGAGTCTAAGTCTGTACAGTTCCAGTATTCCAATTATGTGGGAACTGAGGTGCTTGTCATTGCCGATGCGGAGCAGATTAAGAGGGTTATAAACAATATTGTGAGCAACTCCCTCAAATACATGGACAGCAGCAGAGAGCGGAGGATCAACCTGCGGGTGAAGGACGTAGGTGATTTTGTCCAAGTGGAGATTGAGGACAACGGAAAAGGAATTGCAGCCAAAGACCTGCCCAATATTTTTGACAGGTTTTACCGCACAGACGCTTCCAGGAATTCTTCCAAGGGAGGAAGCGGAATTGGCCTTTCCATAGTCAAGAAGGTTATGGAGGACCATGGCGGCAAAGTCTGGGCAACCAGCAAGGAGAATATTGGAACGGTAATGTACTTCGTTCTTAGAAAATACCAGGAGGTACCGATTAATGAGTAAGATATTAATTATTGAAGACGAGGAGGCAATAGCCGACCTTGAGAAGGATTATCTGGAGCTGAGCGGCTTCGAGGTGGAGATTGAGCACCGGGGGGACGTGGGACTGAAAAAAGCCCTGGAAGGCAGTTATGACCTGTTTATCCTGGATTTGATGCTGCCGGAAGTGGACGGTTTTGAAATCTGCCGTGAGATCAGGAATGTAAAGAATAATCCGGTCATTATGGTGTCCGCCAAAAAGGACGATATAGATAAGATCCGCGGTCTGGGTCTGGGTGCAGACGACTATATGACAAAGCCATTCAGCCCAAGTGAGCTGGTGGCCAGGGTAAAGGCCCATCTGGCCAGATATGAGAGACTTATAGGGACCGGTGTGCAGGAGAACGATATCATCGAGATCCGTGGCCTAAAGATTGATAAGACGGCGAGGCGTGTGTGGATCAACGGTGAGGAGAAGAATTTTACCACCAAAGAGTTTGATCTGCTCACCTTCCTGGCACAGAACCCCAACAGGGTGTTCACAAAGGACGAACTGTTCAAGGAGATATGGGCCATGGAGTCCATCGGAGATATTGCAACCGTGACGGTGCATATTAAGAAGATCCGTGAGAAGATTGAATTTAATACAGCGAAACCACAGTATATTGAGACCATATGGGGTGTGGGGTATCGCTTTAAGGTTTAAAGATACAGAGGCCGGTACAACGGGAACAGATGCATTCATAGGGGGGATCCTGTGGATGCATTTTGTTTACTGTTTACAGTCTTATGGTATTAAAATTAGACTGATTCACAAAATCCTTGACTTTCTCTGTGAAAACATGGAAAATAAAAATATAAACCAAATATAAGTATAAATGAAATACAAAATCTTGAGACAGCATATCAAAGGGCTGTCTTTTTTTTTACGGGGAGGGTTGGGATGAAGGTATATTTAATAGGGATGGCTGCTATGCAGACGCTCCACGCTCCGGGTATGTTGACGGTTTTGAATCAGGAGAAAGTGGCATTCAGACAGAAGATCCCGGCAGTGGTGTTACTGGAAAGGGCGGCACAGACCGCGGAGAATGACCCGGGGCTTCCAACAGGGCAGCTGGATATATTTCTTAGTGACGAAATAGAGAGATTGGGTATAGACCCCAAAACAGGGAGAGACGCAAACGCTGCCTTTTCTCTTGATCTTCTCATACGAACAAGGGAACGGCTGCACAGGTATATAGAATCAGATCTCATCAGATGGAGGCCCCACATAGCGTCTGAACTTGCAGCGGCCCGTTTCCATCTTATAAAAATATTCAGGGAGCCTCAGCAGAGATTGTGGATGGCCTGGGAGGAAGACCTGTTTTATGAATATACGGCAGCAGCATGTATGAGAGCCAGCCATATGACTAACAGCGATGAGAACCTGTTTGTGGTTCTGGCGCCGGAATTCATGCTTGCTGACTGGCCCAGGGGCGGAGGAGAGCCGGTTTATTTTGAAGTGGCAAGGGATTTTCTTTCCGGGAGTTGTCTGTACGGGACGCTCAATCTGCGTAGGAACGGCCATCCCAGAGTGTGCTTAAAGGATTTACAGCAGGGATTCAGACCCTTCCGCCGCCAAAACCAGGTAAAGATACTCCAAGTGCCGGGGACCATTATATGGATGCAGGATGAGTTGACTCCGGCAGGTTTTAGAGTCATTTATTACAATACGGCCCCTGTATTCTGGGAAAACAAATGTTGGTTTGCCTGGGATAAACAGACGATTTCAGACGAGGATGGACCCTGCTCTATGCAGGCACACAGACATATGGTCACCATATCTTCTCCGGGTGAAGATCTTCCGCTGCCTGAGAGGTGCCAGGTCAGTACACTTACCTCTCTTGTTGTGGAAAGGCCCCCATTCATGGCTGTCACTCCGGTTTTTGAAATCTTTCCTTTTGGTCACAGGTTTACCGCAGGGCTATCCATATGTAAAGATGCCGGTAGACCCGATATTTTGGGTCTGAAAGATGTGGATATACATATCACAATTGGTTATGGGGTCAATTTTGAACCGGAAAAGCCCGGAAGGGTACGCGCTTCCCAGCTTTATCTTTTTTGTGACAAAGACTCCATTGTGAGTATTCTCGATATACATGATGACCGCCTGTGGGGAGGCCCTGCTCCTCATAGATGGACTGCGATGATACCGGCTGTGCTAGTGGAGCGCAGGGATGAGGCAGACCAAAATGCAGATGGAAATATGTACATTTGCAGCCATGTAGGTGAACTGAAAGAACATGACTGAAGGAGGCATGTCTTATGGGGAAGAAAAGAAATATAGCCGGATTTTTGTCAGGTGAAGAGAGACAGTGTAAGATATTTGCGGTAGATGAGGGCCTTCCGTTCTGGCTTGTGCAGATGTTGGTAAGCCTTCCGGAACAAACCCTGACGATTGAAAAAAGCGATGACCAACTGCAGATTCTGGAGGAGGGCGCCAGGGAGCGTATGCGTGTACAGACTGCCACGGATGGGGAGACAGAAGGCATTGCGGTCATCTGCCACAATCCCCTGGAAAGTCTGCATGTACAGGATCTTCTGACCGTTGCCGGAAAAAAGATCATAGATGTCCCGGAATCGTTTCGTTTTCTGGAAGAAGCAGCGTCAAATCTGGACAGCTCCTTTTCCTTTATCCTGTATTCGGATCAGGAAGAGACATGTCTGGAAAATTGTTTTATCAGTTATCCAAAAAGCATCACGCTGCTGCCTGATATCCTAATTCTCGATCAGGTACAGATGATGATCATGAGGACAGGACCAGCTTTTTTCTATAACCTGAAGGGGTATTTTTGTATAGGAGGTGCTGTGGAACTGACGGCAGATGTCAGGTGGGGGGCCGGTCGGGAAATCACGGTTCGTATATTATCAAAAGAAGGTGTATTTCCGGGGCTTTCTGCGTTTATCAAATGGATCACCGGAAAAAGCGATGCAGAGGAACTGGTATCCTGGCTCCCGGATTCCCAGGAAATCCTGGATGCTGCACTGTGCGGGGCAGTGATCATCCTGGATGAGAAGGAGGGGTGTTTAAAGAATTTTACAGCAGAACTGCAGCTGACACTTTGGCATATGGTATTTCTCGTAGATTTTGACTGGGCCGACAAAACCATAGAGGGCAGCCTGAAGACAGACAGCCCGGTTAAGATAAGCAGGCTGTTTTCGGAGCTGACAGGGGGAAGTATGGAGGCGGAAGCATCCGTTGCAGACCTGGAACTGGAGGACTGCAGGGTAAAGCTGGACCTTGAAGGGCAGGCGTACGGGTTGTACTGCAGTCTGAAGACAGACTGGCAGATAGGCCTGCTGAGACTTCAAAATGTGCAGATGGAAGTGCAGTACCGGAGAGAGGAAGGAATCTGTTTTAAACTTGCCGGGATGATGGATCTGGGAAGTGGTAAGGTGCTGACCGCGGGCGCTTCTTATGATGCGGCGGCAGATGACTGGGTAATATCGGGAGGCTTAGGTCTGGGGTTTGGTGTCACAGTGCTGGACCTGGCAGAGGCGCTGGGAAAGGCAGTGCCAGGCCTATCCCTGCCTGGATTCCTGGGCTGTATATCCCTTCAGGAATTTCAGATGGAATACCATTTGGCCCAAAACAGCTGTATGGTATCCTTCAAGGGAAAAGCAGAGCTTGAAAATCCGGTCAGTCTGAATGAGATTCCTTTGCTTGCAGAACTGCTGCCCCGGGAATTTGTCTATGAGGATGAAGGAATAAAGGTGACGTACAGGGATGGCAGCATAACAGAGGGCTGTATTTCTCTGGCCTATTCAAATGACAACTCAAAAGAGGAGGAACCATTTTCGACGGCCGGTACCGCCGTTGTGCAGGAGAGGCAAGAAGAGAAAACGCAGGGACAGGGCGAAACAGGTGCTATTTGTACAGACGAGGGTGTCCGCTGGTTTGATGTACATAAAAATATTGGTACGGCCGCCCTTCACAGGGTTGGGGTATCCATGGAGGACGGCGTTATCCGGGTGTTGTTGGATGCTGGGATGAAAATGGGGCCTGTGGGAGTGGAGATAAAAGGCTTGACGGCCGGTTATGATATAACGGACCATTCTATTACTGGGGGACTTATAGGTCTGGCTCTGTCTTACAACACGGAAGCCCTTGCGCTGGAAGGCGGAATCTACAGGGAAAAGACATCAGCTCCGGGTATTCGTCTGAAGCTGGGGGGAACCGTCACAGTGAAAGCCGGAGGGTGGAAGCTGAGCGGCATGGCATCCTATGCGCTGCTTACGGATAACAGCTCCAGCCTTTTCCTGTTCCTGAACTGTCAGGCTGCACTTGGTGGGACGCCGGCTTTTATGTTGACGGGCCTGATGGGAGGACTTGGGATCAACCGCCGGCTGCGTATGCCTGAAATCGGGGAAGTGGAGACGTTTCCGCTTTTGACCATGGATGATAAAAAGACAGGAATGCAGATCCTTTCAGAGCTGGAGTCTCCCAATGGGCAGAAAGAACCGTGGCTGGAAGTACGAAAAGGGGATTACATGGCAGCGGTGGGCATTGAATTTACGTCCTTTGAACTCCTTCACGGTAAACTGCTCCTTTCTCTCATGTTAGGGGAGGAGATACAGGCAGCACTTTTGGGGAGTGGTGAGATGACATTTCCGAAAGGTACCGGGCGGGATCAAGCGTACGCCTACATAAAAATCATGATGGCCGCAGTATTGAAACCGGGTCAGGGGATATTTACACTTGATGCGGCTATCTCGGATGATTCATTCCTTTTAAGCAGGGACTGCCATTTGACCGGGGGTGCGGCTTTTTATACCTGGTACGGTAAAAATCCCCATGCAGGAGATTTTGTGGTGACCGTGGGCGGATATCATCCGGCTTTCCGGATTCCGCAGCATTATCCCACTCCATGCCGGGCAGGGTTTCACTGGAAGGTGAGTTCCTGTATCAGTGCAAAGGGGGAAGCATATCTGGCAGTCACGCCGTCCTGTGCCATGGCAGGGGGAAGTCTGGAGTTTGTCTTTGAGAAAGGGGATCTGCGGGCATGGTTCACGGCATATGCAGACATGGTCATGCGGTGGCACCCCTTCTTCTTACAGGCGGAAATAGGAGTGGAAGTGGGGGCATCCTGCCGTCTGAACCTGCTCTTCTGCCATAAGACCATCAAACTGACCCTTGGGGCTGCGCTGCAGTTATGGGGTCCGCCTGTGGGAGGCATTGTCACAGTGGATCTGTGCGTGCTGAGTTTTGATATCAGCTTTGGCAAAAGGAGAGACGGCGAATGCCTGGTACTGGATTGGAAAGGATTTTGTGAGGTACTACCCGCTCCCAAAGAGATTGTGCACGTAGTCCCCAGGGAGGGCCTGCAGCCGCAGCAGGATCAGGAGGAGCCGTGGATCGCGGACAGCGGAACATTTGAATTTGCTACGGAGACGGTCATTCCTCTTGGGAATATCTCTGTTCGCCCAATGGGACTTCCGGAGGTTTTTTCGGAAGACAGGATCACTGTGATCTCACCTGATAAGAGGCAGGGGCCGCCGGAGCAGTTTGGCTTTGAGACAGAGGAGATACACGGAGATTTTCCGGAAGCACTCTGGGGAAGACCCATTCAGGGCACCGGCAGTCCGAAAGCCAACATGCTGGGCGGTCTGGTAAAAGGATACCGGATTGCATCTCCAAAAGCTTTAAACGAGGGCGCAAAAGACATAGAAGATTACAGGGAGGCTCTCATTACCTGCACCAAGCTGCCCAATCCGCTGGCTGAGGAAAATCAGGAATCGGATATGTTCAGGCCCAGTGAGGGGGAGGAGGCTTTTGTTTGTCTGGAGAGGATAGCGGCAGAGCAGGAAAAAGCCAGCCGTCTGGATGCAGCAACGCAGCTTGCCATGTTTTATGACGGTCCGTCGGGAGACTTCGACTTGATAGGTAAGAATTTGTATTCTATATTCCGCGACCGTCCGATGTTTGTAAAAGGAGGAAACCGTACATGAATGAGTCGGAAAACCTGCGTCTGTATGCATCCATGGTACCCCAAATGGATGCGGGAATATGGACGGTAGAGATAGAACAGGAGCTGAGTCTAAATAAAGATGCACAGCGAAAAGCTGTCAATGAAGAAAAGATCCGTGTCCGCCGTCAGATATTGGTACCCTCTGCAGTTTTTTCTCTGACTGAGGGGATGGTGGTGAACCGTTGTCCTCTGCCCGGTACCAAGGCAGCGGTGACGGACTGTGTTCCCCACATTATATTAAAGGGTCCGTTCCTTCCATGGATTGGGCGCTGCAGGTGGAAGGAAAAGGCAGTCCCATCGCTGGGACTTCTCGTCCTGACAGAACAGGAGCTTAGGGAAAACGGATGTGGGACACTTCATAGGATGAAGGTGAAGGATTATCTGGGTGGAGTAGGAAGGGACAATGGGGTGTTCCGTCCGGATTATACAGATATACCCAAAGAGATGGCCGAACAGGAGTGTAGTTATATACGAATTGCAGGTCCACTGGCAAAAAAGGTACTGCCCCACATGGATGAGCTGTCTTACTATGCACACTGCCGACAGGTTTATATAGGGAATAAGGCTGAGATGGGTCTGGATCGGGACGGGTTATTCTCTGTGGTCATGTCGCCCAGGGTTCCCCAGTATATTCCCGGACAGGTACAGTCTTATCATACCTTCCTGATCGTGCAGGACGGTCTGTTACGGGAGGAGGGGAAAGACAGCCCGTTCCAGGATTTCATAGTCCTGTACTCCTGGGAGTTTCAGGTATCAGGGCAGACGCCCTACAGTTTCAGAAGATTCTGTGAAGACCTGACAGAGAAAGATGCTGATAGGATGCTTCTTCGTCTTTCCGGAGATATCCCTGACGGGGCAGTAAAGGAAAGGGTAAAAGAGGGGTTTGTGCCGCTGCTTTACCATGCCAGGACTGGCGATGAAGGGATGTGCTTTTACCGCTCACCTCTGATACCCGTAAGCGGAAAGGAGATTGAGAAGAAGGAACCTTTTTTTACGGCAGATGCGGCTATGATCTATGATGCACAGAGTGCTGTCTTTGATTTATCCCTGGCCTGTGCCTGGGAGGCAGGCAGATTGTCAGCTGTATCGGATCAGGTATACGTCAGACAGATTCTGGCGCTCCGCAAAAAAGCCCAGCAGATCGCGGATGTGCTTTTTTCCCGGATGCTGTCCAGAGCAGCAGAAAGCGGAAAAAAAGATACTCTGGACCGACCGGAGGAATTTGCCCAAAGTGCCAGAAAAGAGCTGGAACAACTTGGGAAAGAGGAATGGGACGGTTTGCTGCAGGGCGGGAAAGATGCGGAGACACTGGTCATGGCACTTAACAGGACAGGATGGGATACAATAGGACAGGGGGAAGGGCTGATGAGGCTTGCAGGGGAGGCGTCCTGTATAACGGGGGAGGTCATGACAGAGACGGAGGTTCTTGTGAGGGCATTTCTCAAAGAGAATTATATGCTTTTACTGCCCCTTTTAGAGGAAGAGACAGCGCCCCTTGCAGCCTGGCTTGGCAAACTGCTGCTGCTGTACCCTGTACCGCAGGATTATCTGCTTCCCCATCCGCAGCTGCTTCCCAGGGAAAGTGTTCGTTTCTTTTACCTGGATGAAAATTGGCAGAGGGCCGCCTTCGACGGAGCTGTGAGTCTGGGGCTGGATTCCAGCAGACAGGCAGATTTTAACTGTGTGATGGAACGGATACTCTATGAAAGTACCAGAAAGGAGATGCTGGCTTACCGGGCCGCCCTTTATGGTGAGACAGTGCCTGGTGATGATGGGGGGCCAAAAGGAGGCTTTATGATCCGGAGCCATCTGGTTTCCAGTTGGCCTACACTGTCGCTGCAGGCTTATGACAAGGAGGGAAAGAAGCTGGCAATCCTTCGCATGCAGCACCTTGCGGGGGAGACGCTTCTGTGCATACTGGACGGAATACCCGCAAGGATCCAGGTGGAGGAGCCGGGGGAGAGCCTTCAGATGAAGATTCTCCATAAGGATTATGAAGTGTTTCGGAGTGATGCCCATGTCCTGGATCTGGATAAAGCGGGCAGTGGGCTGCTGGGACAGATGGCTAAGAGGCTGGGAAAAAAGGCAGAAGAGATAGACGTGCTGACCTTTGTGACAGAACTTCTGACCACGGGAGAACGTACCGTATTTGAGAAGGAGGGCGGGAAATGAGCGGGGATAGAGTAAAATCCTTAGAACTGGAAGCCATGGTGGTGGATGACCTGACGGGAGGGAACAGTATATTCCGCCGCTGGGAATTTAATTATGCCGCACTGGACAGATTTTATTCACCTGAGCCCAGTTCCACCAACAGAAATAATGAGATAGAGGAGCGCGGCGTCTGGATACGTTTTGTCCTCCCGCGGGAACTCCGTACAAAGAAGGAAGATATGCAGGATTATCCCTGCATACCCAACCGCTGGCTGATCATCAGGAGTGACGGGATTATGGGGAACGTCAAATCATGGGTCCTTGAGGGGGATTGTCCGGTATCGGATCATATGGAGCAGGATGAGAAGTCTGCAGCTCTGGAAACATCCAGTATGTATCTGATCTCAGAGCAGCAGAAACAGTTCTGGGAAAACTCCAGTGACCCCTATCGGAAAAATGCATTGACCAGCAGTGCAGCGGCAGGGGGATATCATGTGAATATGGGTGTGGCATTTGAGGCTGCCAACTGGGGGGAGAGGGACGACAGTCCGCTGTTCCTGACAGCATGCGCACCGGGAAACCCCATATTCAGTGCGTATGCTGCACATAACAGGAACATACTTTCATTTTTTGATGAGATGGAAGGTATGGATAAGGGGGAACTGGATTATTTCGTTGTGGGCTGGTATTCCAATTTTCAGCTGCCGGACGTGTATGCAGGCCGGATAAGCGGTATCCATTGGAATAAAGGAGGCGTGGCGGTCACAAAAGAGCAGGATATTTACAGGGACGAGCTTGCAGAAATTGTACAGGGCCAGAAGCTGAACGTGGCAGTCGGAGCAAGCACGGAGGAAGCATTCCGGGCGTATCTTAACAGACGTTTCACTATGGATGGAAAAATCCCGGAGGAGAGGTCCGGGGAACTGGATGCGCTGCTGGCAGCCCTCTATTATAATGTGATGGATCATAAGACCAGCCCCGCCGGAAGGAACCGTCTGGAAAATATCATCCACGATAATAAGTTTGAAAGCAGGTCAGGGGGAACAAAGTATGTCATCTTATCCGAGACGGAGGGGCGGGCAGAACTTACACAGAAGGAACAGGATCTTCTTGACAGGCTCAATCGTTTTGACGATGAACTGGAACTACTCACAGCCATGCGTCAGCGGCTTTTGGAGATGTGGTGGAAGAAGGGATACCTGAAAACGCTGCACCGCCATAAAAATCCCCGTAAGCCGGAAGACTATGATATGTTTTTTGATGTGACCCAAAAGGACAGCCTGGTATCTTCTGTCATGGCAAAGATGCATGAGGTGAGAATGTTGTATGAATACCTGCCAAAAGAGGGGGAGAAGCTTGAACAATACGGAAGAGACCACGGAGTAAAAGACGGTCATATATTAAAAGCACTGCCAAAGCCAAGATATTGGAGAGAGGGAAACCCTGTGATCCTGATCAACGGCACGGAACCGGCAGAAGATTTGAAGACCGGGGAGTATGAGCTTCTTCCGCAATATAACTGCAGCCAGGTACCAAAGTGTCCGGAGCTTCCGGAGGAACTGCAGTCCATATTGGAAATTGTACGCAGTGAAGCAGCAGACGGGCAGGGGGAGATAAAAAAGGAACAGTCAGACTGGTATCAGCCGTGGAAGCCGGTATTTATGGAATGGATAATAGAATATCAGCCTGTCAATTTGGAGAGCTTTTTCTTTGATGGGACAGATTATCAATACAGAGGAAGTGAAAGCGGGACAGGGGAACTCTGGCAGTTTGGGGGAATCTCTCATTTGGACGCCCACCATAAATCTGTGTTTGCGCAGAGGATCAGCCAGTTATCAGAGCAGACAGGCATCAGCATCGGACAGGCTCTTAAGGAAATCTCCGGGTGGAAGTTATTGAGCCAGGAACTGGTCAGCCTGAAAGACGGTATGGCACAGCAGGATTACAGAACATTCAGGCGTCCGTACCGGGAACCTGTAGGCGACAGCGGATACACGCTGGATGAGATTTTGGGATTTTCCGGGAATGAGGAAGGGTTCTGGGAGGCTTCAGGAGGCAGGCTGGAGAGTGTTCCCCTTATAAGCGGTGACAGCTATCCTCCGTTTACGCCATTCCAGGCGGGGCGGGGGAAGATTGCAGAATTATTCTTGTATGATGCGTTTGGCCGTGTCATGCCCCTGATTCTTTCCGGTGAGGAAAAGGGGCTGTTCCAGGAGAAGAATTTTCCTTTGATCCGCCCGGAGTACATGGCAGCAGGGAGGACAGGAGGATTTTCAAGGACAGAGAACAGAAATGAGTTTTGGATGAAACCCAGGCTTCTTCAATACGGTAGACTGCATTTTGAATTCCTGAGGACAAAAGAAAAGGAGATGGTCCATGGATATATCATTGTGAACCATATGAACCGCAGTCTTCTTCTCTACGCTCCGGATGGAAGTCTGGCAGGGGAGCTGATTGGAATTTATACGACTTCTGCCCGGAGAAAAGTCATGTTCCGCCCGGCCGGGAGAAGCGGAGTAAAAACAACAGAAGAGTTAATAGAGAAATACCCGGTACTGGGCTCTGTGGCGCAGGCCAGAAAAGAGGGGACACCGGAGGCGTTTTGGGAATTCCTGGACACCATCGACAGAGCTATCTGGACGATCGGGCAGTTCGGGAGTGATTCAGATGAGGATATTGCATTGAGCTTTGGACGTCCACTGGCACTTCTGAGGGCAGAAAGCTTCATTGAACTGGATGGGACGCCAAGGCAGGATGCCGGGTGGAAAGGCGGTTTCCAGGCAGAGCAGGAGGCGCTTTGCGGCCGGAAATTTCCTGTACGCATCGGGGATCAGAGTATACGGGATGACGGAGTGGTGGGATATTTCCTGGAGGACAGATATGATGAGTATCACAGTATCGCCATGCCGGAGGGAAAGAGCGGAAACATACGGCAGATTGGTCCCGTTGGAACACCTGACGGCAATTACGCGGAGGCAGGTTATGGAAAGAAAGGAGCAGCAGTGATGACTATACTGGCAGATCCCAGAGGAACCATCCACGCTTATACAGGTATTTTTCCGGTAAAAGAAGTGAGAGTTCCACAGGAGGAGATCACAGGACCTCTTCGCAGGATGGAGGTACAGTTCCAGGCAGGGCCATTTGTCACAAGGATCATTCCGGGAACGGATGGCACCCATGCGGTGCCGGAGATAGGGCTTCCAGCTTTTCCGCACAGTCACGGGACCTGGAGTTATGGAGAACAGGAGGAGGAATACGGACTGACGGTACCTGAAAACAAGGGAGACCAGGGAGAGGACAGGGTATCTGTCCGGGAAGGCATTTTAAAATATTTTCAAAATAAATAATGTATAGGAGGAAGGGTGAATGGAAGAATTAAAGTTTTTACATGAGATGGCAGCGGAGACGGCGGTTCTGGCTTACGGCAGCACGGCAGCAATCGGCGGGAGGATGACAGACACAGGCGGTGGAAAATATTATTGCAGGTCCGTTTTCCTGGATATACCTGTTGGAAACGGAGCGGACGATCTGTTTTTGAAGGGTACTTCGGTGACGATCACTTCCCACACAAAGGGCTGGACTGCACTGGAAGCAAGAGAGAGCAGGAGAGTAGGAGAAGCCACTGGGTATGTGGAGCTTGGCCTGCAGTATAGAGGAGGGAAGGCGCTGCTTACAGAGCCGGTACAATTTACATTGACAGGCAAAGTGAACAATGCCTCCGGTACTGCGGGAATCGTTTTTACAGATGAATATTCCCCGGCGGAAGAGGAAGCGTGGGAGGAGGAGGAGAGTATCCATGAATTTACGAAAGGCCCGGTTCCGTTTTATCTGAAAAATCTGATGACTGCAAAACCAGATGCTCCCACAGTCCCGTGCTGTGATTTTTCCCCGGGGCAGCCAATACGTTTTAGTTGGGAGGGGAGTGGGACCAGCTATAAAATCTATAAGAAGGGGGAGGCAGGGCCCATCTATACAGGCAGGGATACTTTTTATGAATATGGTGCGGGGGTAGTGAATGATACCACATTTATCCTGGAAGCGGATCTGTCCGGGAATGCCCGGACGGAGGGGGAGGAGAAGAAGCTGGCATATAAGGTCCTCTATGATACGATCACAGTCACAGTCCGGGACCCCACTCTGCACAAATTGACGGTGGAGGGAAATCTGCGGGCAATGTCAGGGCTGAGCGTGGGAGGATATATGTCCTCTGCCACAGGGGCGGTCCTGAATGGAAGCAATATAATTAAAAATGCGGAATTAAATGGGACCATCAGTGCAGCAAACGGTATTATACATATGATGAACAATGCTGCCAGTCTGCCTCTGAAATTCTGGAGTCCGCCTACTACCGTTTATTTTAATACGGACGGCATACTGTATGGTCTGTTTAATGCCGGATATGAGAGTGATACCGCATATGGAGAGATCAGTGCCGTTCCCGATTATGGGCCATATGGGTGGGACATCACTTATTATGTAAAGCTCATGGGAGTAGACGGGCGGCCGTTTTATATTCCAAAAGCGGCTAATATTGTTCTGCCGGTCAGTGCAGATCGTGGCTGGCTTCTAATACAGCATGGCGAGAAGCTCGGAAAAGATTATGCATTCAATTGGTGGTTCGTGCCGTTTGGGGCAGGTAAGGTGCAGAATGGGGAACTTTTTACACTGACGCAGGAGAAGGGAGAATGGCAGAAGAGAGAAATTGATAAATTCAATAGAAGACTGAGAGAAAGAGGAGGGAGCCTGCCGGTCACGGAGTAAACAGAAACGGTTGTGAATGCCGCATACCGTTGACATGGGAGGGATTTTGTGATAAGATTCGGAATCATGAGAAAGGCGTTGAGAAGAGATAGTAAGCGTGTCCGAATGTTCCAGAGAGAAGCCGGGTGGTGCGAGGCTTTATTTAGGGGCGCTGAACCGGTCTTTGAGCTGCGGGCTGAAAGGTGACGAGTAGGTTTTGACGGGTATCCTCCGTTATGGGGATGGAGTATCGGATGGCCATGATTTATGAGGATCGGCGTCCCGTACTTGTGGAGTGCAGAATGAAGATTCTGAAATCAGGTGGTAACACGGATATTTGTTTATTCGCCCTGAACTGGCTAAGCTGGTTCAGGGTTTTTGTTTTTTCTGCCGCTCCCTGTCCCATCGGTCCGGGCAACACACCACGTTGCCCGGACCGATGGGACAGGGAGCGGCAGAAAAAAGCACTTCGTGCGTGTGAGGGCGGAAGGTTATCGGGGATGGCGGGATGGCTGTGGGAGGGGGAGGTAAAAGGTATATCATGGTGAGCTGGAATGGTTGGTGTGTGTGTGGATGAGTGGCGATTATGAAGAGCTGAATGGTAAATTTTAGAAGGTAAATGGAGTGAAAGGCTCTGGCATAAAAAATGAAAATGGAGGAAATGTGTAATGAAGATGGAGAAAGTTGTGGGAGAGAGGTTTCGGGAGAGGCCTGCGGATTGTGTGATTGATAGTCATGCTTTGATGGTGAGAGGCGGGTATATGAAGTATGTGGGGAATGGGATTTATTCGCAGTTTGGGCCGCTTAGGAGGATTTGCAGGAAGATTGAGGGGATCATCAGGGAAGAGATGGACCGGATCGAGGGACAGGAAGTGCAGTTTCCGGTGGCTATGCCGGCTTCGCTTTGGGAAGAGTCGGGGCGGTATGAGAGTGTGGGGAGTGAATTGCTTCGGTTTACAGATAGAAATGGGAGTAAGATGGTGCTGGGGATGACACATGAGGAGGCTTCGGTGCAGCTTGTGCGGGAGTATGGGAAGAGTTATGCCAAGTATCCGTTTATGATCTATCAGATTCAGACTAAGTTTCGGGATGAGGCTAGACCCAGGGCCGGGTTGATCCGGGTGAGGGAATTTACTATGAAGGATGCTTACTCGTTCCATACTTCCCAGGAGGACCTGGAGGAATATTATCAGAAGTGTTATCATGCTTATGAGAGGATTTTTGCACGGGCCGGGATTCCGGAGACCATTGCTGTGGCTTCGGATTCCGGGATGATGGGCGGCAGTCTGTCTCATGAATTTATGCTGCTGACTCCTGTCGGGGAGGATTCTATTGCAGTATGCCCGGAATGTGGGTTTAGGGCAAATGTGGAGATGGCTGAGAGTATCACTGAAAATGTACAGGATGATGTGCAGAAGGAGCTGGAACTTGTGTATACGCCGGATATGCATACGATTGAGGATGTCTGCGGATATTTGGATATGCCAAAGGAAAGGTCCTGTAAGGCGGTGGTTTATCAGAAGAATTCGGATGATGGGTTTGTGGTGTTGTTTATCCGCGGGGATTTGGATGTGAATGAGACGAAGGTCACTAATTTTCTGAAAAGTGAAATACGTCCCGCAGAGATCACACAGGAGTCCGGTCTGCATCCAGGATTTATTGGGCCTTTTGGTCTGAAGGGGGATTTCACGGTCCTTTATGATAACTCTCTGAAGAGCGGAATGAACCTTTCCTGCGGCGGGAATATTGAGGAACATCATTATACGGGGCTTTGTATGGAGAGGGACTGCCCGGGTGCAGAGTATCATGATCTTGCAAAGATCACAGAGGGCAGTGTGTGCCCCAAATGCGGCAGGCATTCAATCCGGGTGTCCAGGGGCATTGAAGTGGGTAATATTTTTCAGCTTGGTACAAAGTATACGGAGAGTATGGGGATGCAGTACCTGGATAAGGATGGGAAGGAGAAGTATCCTCTCATGGGATGTTATGGGATCGGTATTGGAAGGCTGGCGGCTTCTGTCTGTGAGGCGCATCATGATGAGTATGGACCAATCTGGCCTATGGCTATTGCTCCCTGGCAGGTGCATTTGTGCTGTGTAAGACCGGATAATAAGGAAGTGAAGGAGTTTGCAGATAAGCTTTATGAGGAACTTCAGGGACGCGGCGTGGAGGTGCTTTATGATGACAGAAAGGTGAGCGCCGGGGTTATGTTCTCAGATGCGGACCTGATGGGAGTGCCCATACGCGTGATCGCAAGTCCGAGAAATATGAAGGAAGGGTGCTGCGAGATTGTTACCAGGGATAAGCAGGTTCAGAAGAAGATTGTGCTCACGGATGTTGTAAGTGAAATTATGAAGATGATCTTATGCGCAGATAAGGAATGACAGGGATAGGAGGAAGGATGGGAGAAGAGATGTGGCTGGATGAAGCGTTATATAAATACAGCGGAAAGGATTATTATCCGTTCCATATGCCGGGACATAAGCGGGAGTTTTGTCCGGAGACGCTTAAAAATCCTTATAAGGTTGACATAACGGAGATTGACGGGTTCGATAATCTGCATCATGCGGAGGGGATTTTGCTGGAATCGCAGAGGAGGGCCGCGTCTCTTTACGGGGCCTTTGAATCCTGGTATCTGGTAAATGGCAGCACGGCGGGGATTTTGTCTGCGGTCTCTGCGTGTACTTCCAGGGGCGGAGAAATCCTGATGGCCAGAAACTGCCATAAGGCGGCCTATCACGCCGCTTATCTGAGGGGACTGAAAACGAATTATCTTTTTCCGCAGGCGGACAGGGCTGTGGGTTTGAATGGGGGAATCTCCCCGGAGGACGTGACAGACATGCTGGAAAAGCACTCCGGGATCCAGGCTGTTCTTATTACGTCACCCACTTATGACGGAGTGGTTTCAGATGTAAAAAAGATTGCTGAGGCGGCACATGCATACCATGTTCCTCTGATCGTGGACGAGGCTCATGGGGCTCATTTTCCGTTTTCAGGGGCATTTCCTGTGTCAGCGCTTGCCTGCGGAGCAGATGTGGTGATCCATAGTTTACATAAAACACTGCCATCTCTGACACAGACAGCTCTTCTGCACAGGAACAGTGAGCGGGTGAGTGCGGATAAGCTCAGACGTTTTTTGGGGATCTTTCAGAGCAGCAGTCCTTCCTATCTGTTTATGGCGGGGATGGACGCTTGTTTGAGGCTGATGCAGGGGGAGGGTAGGATGCTTTTTGATGCATATACAAAACGGCTGGGGTGCTGCAGGGAGAGACTGGCAGGTCTTAAAAATCTGCATTTGCTTAGAAAAGGTGAGATAACAGGACTGGGCTTTGTGTATGACCTGGATGAGTCCAAAATGGTGGTATCTACGGCCAATACTTCCATAGACGGGGCGAAGCTTCATGAGATTCTGTTGGAACGGTATCATTTGCAGATGGAAATGGCGGCAAGCCGGTACGTGATCGCACTTACCAGTGTCATGGATACAGAGAAAGGCTTTGCCAGGCTGGAGCAGGCCCTTCTGGAAATTGACAGAGAGCTGGAGGGAGCGGGAGGCACAGAGGCCTGTCAATGCCTGAAAAGCAGTAAGGAAAGCGCATCAGGTGAGGCCCGGAAATCCCTGGAAAGCGGTAGGGAGAGTGCATCAGGTGAGGCCCGGAAATCCCTGGGAAGCGGTAGGGAGAGTGCACCTGGCAGAGCCGGGCTGTACTTTGAGAATATGAGGGGTTATATTTCCGGGGAGGCCTGCACTGCCATAGCGGAAGCTGTGGAGGGCGTGCAGGAGGAGATTGATCTGGAAGGCAGCGAAGGCAGGATTTCCTCCGAATACGCGTATTTGTATCCCCCGGGAATCCCGTTTTTGGTGCCCGGAGAGAGGATCAGCAGCCATATTTTGGATCAGCTTCGTATCTGGAAACAACAAGGGCTGGACATTCAGGGGTTAAGTGACTATACTCTAAAGAAGATTCATGTACTCAAGAGATAGGGGAACAAAAAATGGGCAGAATTTTTTATATTATGGGCAAAAGCTCTTCCGGTAAAGATACCATTTACAGCAGGCTCCTCCATGACAGGGAGCTGGGGCTTTTGCATATTTTGTTATATACTACGCGTCCTATCCGCCAGGGCGAGGCGGATGGGCGGGAGTATTATTTTGTGGACCAAAGCCGTTTTGGGAAGTTTAAAGATGAGGGAAAAGTGATCGAGTACAGGACTTATGAGACTGTGCACGGACCATGGACTTATTTTACAGCGGATGACGGGCAGGTGGATTTGAAGGCCCATAACTATCTGGCGATCGGAACACTGGAGTCCTATGAAAATATGAAGAGATACTATGGGGAGGAAAATGTGTGCCCCATTTATGTGGAAGTTGAGGACGGTGAGCGTTTAAAACGTGCCCTTGCAAGGGAAGAATTACAGGAGAAGCCCCGCTATGCGGAAATGTGCAGGCGTTTTCTGGCCGATACGGAGGATTTCTCTGAGGAGAATCTGGAGAGGGCAGGGATTGGAAGGCGCTTTCAAAATGTGGAGCTGGAAAGCTGTATGAAGGAGATCCGGGATTATATCCGCAGTCGGAACGCTTAACATTTTATCCGATTATTTAACAGAAGCTTAATAGAAAAGTAAGCGTACCAAACGTTGCAGGACCCGGAAAACCTGTGCTATAATGATAGAAACGAGCCGGTGCAGACCAGCTCTGAACATAAATGCCCTTATTGCAGGGCGGAAGGATAGAGGTGATTGCAATGCAGGAAGTTGAAAAGGTATTAGGACATGAGGAGGTTATCCGCCATTTACAAAATGCGGTTGCCATGGATCAGGTTTCCCATTCCTACATTTTTGCAGGGGAGAAAGGGAGCGGAAAAAAACTTCTGGCGAAGCTGTTTGCCATGACATTGCAATGCGAGAAGCACGGAAAAGAGCCGTGTCTGCAGTGCGGTTCATGTAAAAAGGCCATGAACAGGAATCATCCGGACATTATCTATGTCAGCCATCTGAAGCCCAATTCCATTGGTATTGAGGATATCAGGGAACAGCTTATTGCAGATGTGGAGATCAAACCCTATACAGGGCCTTATAAAATATATATTGTGGACGAGGCGGAGAAGATGACCATCCAGGCGCAGAATGCTCTTTTGAAAACCATTGAGGAGCCGCCCGCTTATGCGGTGATCCTGCTTCTGGCCAACAACAACACAAGTCTGCTTCCCACCATCACATCCAGGTGTGTGACCCTGAACTTTAAACCGGTCAGGGATGATCTGATCAAGAGCTACCTGATGGAGGAACTGCATGTGCCGGATTACCAGGCAGAGGTCAGCGTGGCCTTTGCCCAGGGCAATGTAGGGAAGGCAAAGCAGATCGCTACCGCAGAGGATTTTGCTGATATGATGGATGCTGCTCTTAAGATCCTGAAAAAGGGGGACGGCATGGAAGTCTATGAGATGGTGGATGCCATCAAAACACTTTCCGAGGAAAAGCATACCGTGTATGAATATCTGGACCTGTTTTTAGTGTGGTTCCGGGATGTGCTGATGTTCAAAGCCACAAAAGAGGTGGACGGGCTGGTGTTCCGTCAGGAATATTATGCGATCAAGGATCGTGCAGACAAGAGTTCCTACGAGGGGCTGGAGAAGATCATCCAGGCCATTGAGACTGCTAAGACTCGTCTGCAGGCAAATGTTAATTTTGACTTAACAATGGAACTTCTGTTCCTTACTATCAGGGAGAACTAAAATGACAAGAGTGATTGGAGTCAGATTCCGGAATGTGGGTAAAATCTACTATTTTTCCCCTAAGGATCTGGAAATAAAATCGGGTGACCATGTGATCGTGGAAACCGCCAGGGGCGTAGAGTACGGCAGCGTGGTTCTGCCCCCCAGGGATGTGGAGGATGAGAAGGTGGTCCAGCCTCTGAAGGAGGTCATCCGGATCGCAGGCGCACAGGATGACAAAAAAGAGGAGGGCAACAGAAAGAAGGAAAAAGAAGCCTATCAAATCTGCCTGAAGAAGATCAAAGAGCACGGGCTGGAAATGAAGCTCATTGACGTGGAATATACATTTGACAACAATAAGGTCCTTTTTTACTTTACTGCTGACGGAAGAATTGATTTCCGTGAATTGGTGAAGGATTTGGCGGCTATCTTCAAGACACGTATCGAGCTGCGCCAGATTGGTGTAAGGGACGAGACAAAGATCTTGGGAGGCATTGGAATCTGCGGGCGGGCATTGTGCTGCCATACTTACCTGTCAGAATTCGCTCCTGTTTCCATAAAAATGGCGAAAGAACAGAATCTCTCTCTGAATCCTACCAAGATATCAGGGGTGTGCGGAAGACTGATGTGCTGTCTGAAGAACGAGGAGGAGACCTATGAGGAGCTGAACCGGAAACTGCCTGTGGCCGGAGACAGAGTGAACACACCGGAGGGACTGAGAGGCGAGGTGCAGAGTGTAAATGTGCTGCGTCAGCTTGTGAAGGTCATCGTGGATGTGGATGACGAGAAGGAGATCAGAGAATATGCCGTGGAGGATCTGAAATTCAAACCGAGGCAGAAAAAAGAAAAAATAAAATTGTCTGACGAGGAATTGAAGGCATTAAAGGAACTGGAGAAATAGGAAGGGCGGTCAGGTGGAAGAGAAATCTCTAATTATGGAAAATGAACGTCTGGATGATCTGCAGAACGGCTATATGCTGATTCAGAACCCCAAACAGTTTTGTTTTGGAATAGATGCAGTGCTTCTTGCCTGGTTTGCCAGAGTAAAACCGGGTGAGAAGGTGCTGGATATGGGGACGGGGACTGGTATCGTCCCTATTTTGCTGAAAGCCAGGTATCCCGGAGGCCGTTTTACCGGTCTGGAGATCCAGGAAGAGAGCGCTGCGCTGGCCAGACGAAGCGTAGCTTACAACAGCCTGGAGGACGATATTGTAATTCAGACAGGGGACATCAAGAGGGCTTCTGAGGTTTTCAGCCCGTCTTCTTTTGACGCGGTTACTACCAACCCTCCTTATATGATCGGGAGTCATGGTTTGGTGGGGGAAAACACGGCAAAGACCATTGCCCGCCATGAAACCCTATGCACCCTGGATGATGTCATATCCCAGGCGGCATCCGTTTTGGTGCCGAAAGGGAGATTTTATATGGTGCACAGGCCATTCCGGCTGGCTGAAATTATGTCAACCATGGTGAGGTACAAGCTGGAGCCTAAAAGGATGCGTCTGGTCTATCCTTATGTGGATAAGGAGCCAAATCTTGTGCTTATTGAGGGGATGAGGGGCGGAAATTCCCGGATAACCGTGGAGAAGCCGCTGATCGTCTACGAAAAACCGGGAGTGTATACAGACGAAATTTTGGAGATTTATGGTCGAGAACGGCAGGAAACAGCTGCGAGAGAAGAGGAAACATGAGCGGAACATTATATTTGTGCGCCACACCCATCGGCAATCTTGAGGATATGACTTACCGGGTGGTGCGTATTTTAAAAGAGGCGGATATGATCGCGGCGGAGGATACCCGAAATAGTATTAAGCTGCTGAATCATTTTGATATTAAGACGCCCATGACCAGCTATCATGAGTATAATAAGATTGATAAGGGAAGATATCTGGTGGAGCAGATGCTGGCAGGGAAAAATGTTGCACTGGTCACAGATGCCGGCACACCCGGAATTTCCGATCCCGGTGAGGAACTGGTGGCTATGTGCTGGGATGCAGGCGTCACGGTGACAGCGCTCCCCGGTGCAGCCGCGTGTATCACAGCCCTGACTTTATCAGGACTATCCACAAGACGGTTTGCATTTGAAGCTTTTCTTCCCTCAGATAAAAAAGAGAAACGAAAAGTGCTTGAGGAGCTGAAAAACGAGACCAGGACCATTGTGTTGTATGAGGCACCCCACCGGCTTGTCAGGACACTCCAGGAACTGTTGGAGGCATTGGGCGAACGCAGGCTTTCAGTTTGCAGAGAGCTTACCAAGAGGCATGAAACCATATTCAGGACAACGCTTAGGGAGGCTGTTTCCTATTATGAGATAAATGAACCTAAGGGTGAGTGTGTATTGGTCCTGGAGGGACGAAGCCGCAGTGAAATGGAGAAGGAAGAACAGCAGCGCTGGAGTGAAATGCCTTTAAAGGAACATATGGATTATTATGTAAACCAGGGGGCTGATAGAAAAGACGCCATGAAGAGAGTGGCTAAGGACAGAGGAGTCAGCAAGAGAGATATCTATCAGGCCCTCCTGGAAGAGGAATAGAGGGATATAGAGGTACTGGGCAGTGTTCTGCTGTCCGAAAGAAAAGGGGATATAAATGGCGTACCATTACAGGAGAAAAGAACAGGAAAGAAGAAAGAGAGAAAGAGAGCGGAAAGTCAGACGGATCAAAATCATTTTCGGAGTGGATGCAGCTCTGGTGGTGATTCTTCTCCTTATTTTCGCTGTGAGTAAAGGCATGTCAGCCGGATCATCGGAAAAGGAGACCAGCGCGGAAGCCAAGACAGCTAAAACAGAGAACGAAAAAACAGAAGCCGCAAAAACAGAGGCTGCCCGGGATAAATCGAAGAAAAAGGACAGTGCCGGAAAATCGGAGGATAGTCCGGAAACTGACAAGGGGGCGGATGCCGGGGAGAAGAAGACAGATGAGCCTGTGACCATCACCGTCAGCGCAGCGGGTGACTGCACGCTGGGAACCGATGAATTCTTTAACTGGAGTGACAGTTTTCCTGCCAAATATGAGGAGGTGGGTGACCCGGCCTATTTTTTTCGCAATGTACAGCCTATATTTTCGCAGGATGATCTGACCATCGTGAACTTTGAGGGAACTCTTACCAACAGTGAGAACCGTGAGGACAAGCAGTTTGCATTCAAGGCAGACCCGGCTTACGCGAAAATACTTACCGCCGGAAGCGTGGAGGCTGCCAACATGGCTAACAACCACAGCAATGATTACGGTGAGCAGAGCTACACAGATACCATTAAGGCTCTGGAGGATGAAGGGATCACCACATTCGGTTATGACCGGATCGCCGTGATGGATGTGAAGGGTGTCAAAGTGGGGCTGCTGGGCACTTATGTACTGAGAGAGGGGCTGGGAATAAAAGATTCTATGATCGCCAATCTGCAGTCTTTGAAAGAGCAGGGGGCACAGATCATTATTTCCAGCTTTCACTGGGGCTCGGAGAAGGCATATGAACCGGACTCCACACAGATAGAGCTTGCTCATGCGGCCGTAGATAACGGCGCAGACTTAGTTCTTGGGCACCATCCTCATGTGCTGGAAGGGATTGAGGAGTACCGGGGGAAGAATATTGTGTACAGCCTGGGTAATTTCTGCTTTGGCGGCAACGCGTATCCGTCTGATATGAATACCATGATATTTCAGCAGACATTTACCATAAAGGACGGGGAACTGCAGGAGGATAACGTGAAGAATATAATTCCGTGCAGGATCTCCTCTGAGGATGGATATAATAATTATCAGCCTACACCTGCGGAGGGGGAGCAGAAGGATGACATATTGCAGAAAATAGAAGAGTATAGTTCCTGGGTGCAGGGATAAGCGTGTAGAGGGATACCCCGGAGGCAGCGGCTTCCGGGGTATATTCATTATAAAGGTACTCATTATGCGCAAGAGGAAAATGGATGCAGGCGGCGCATAGAGGTGGGGATCCTGCATTCTAATACAGATCCTTCCGCATATTTTTTAGGGAGGGAACCAAGTGCCGGGCCTTGATGCTGTCCTCCGGGGTGACAGGGACGAGTATCAGCCGGGAGGATTCATCTCCGTCTGCCAGTACTCTGCCGAAGGGGTCACAGGCGAAACTCTGCCCAATAAAGGTGTCTTTTATGTACTGGCTGCATCCAAGTACAGTCATGCCGTTCTCAATAGCTCTTGCCGCCAGAAGGGTTTTCCATTGGACCGCTTTCATATCCCCCTGTACCCAGGCTGAGGGATAAATAAAAAATTCAGCACCCTGCAATGCGGCACTGCGTGCCAGCTCCGGAAAGCGCAGATCATAGCAGGTGCCTAACCCCAGCTTGCCAAAGGGTGTTTCCAACGGGGAAAAAAGAACGTCCCCGGCAGCAGTGTGATCTGACTCATGCCAGTCGAAGGCATCAAATAGATGTGTCTTTCTGTATGTTCCCTGCAGGATACCCCTGTCATCCAGAAGGATCAGGGTGTTGAAGCACTTATCTTGGCTGCGCTTAGGGGCAGCTTCATTCATGCCGAAGAGAATCCAGATGCCAGATTTTTGTGCAAGCCTGCTCATACAGGAGACAAAAGGGCCTTCTATGCTCTGGGAATGGTTTACATAAAGAGTTGGATCGCCGATGCAGGGATACATGAAATATTCCGGGAACACGATAAGGGCAGCCCCGGCATTGGCAGCCTGGTGAATAAAATATTCTGCTGTTTTCAGATTTTCCACTGTGTCCGGAAGGGAACCGCACTGGGCAAGTGCAATGGTATGGGGCATAATCATTACCTCCTGAAGAAGTTTTTTGCTATTGTAGCAGATGTACAGGGAAAGTCAAGAGCCCAGGGGAAACGGAAGGAGAAAATCCCATCGCAAAAACTAATTGAATAACAGAATCGGCTCATTAGAATAAAATATCCTGCAGAAACATATAGTAGAGAAAAAGCTTCCGGAGGCGTGAACATGCTTAATATTCTCTGGGGAGCAATGATGCTCATAGGAATTACATACGGCGCCATGACAGGGCGTATGGGGGAGATCACGGATGCGGCACTTTCGTCTGCCAAGGAGGCAGTTGTGCTCTGCATTACCATGGCAGGTATTGTTGCCATGTGGATGGGCGTCATGGAGATAGCCAGGTCTTCCGGCATGATAGAGAAGATGACGGAGAAAATGCAGCCGCTGCTGCGTTTTTTATTCCCGAATCTGCCAAAGGACCATCCTGCTATGGAGTATATTTCTGCCAATATTATAGCAAATTTCCTGGGACTGGGCTGGGGGGCAACTCCGTTTGGGCTGAAAGCCATGGAAAAACTGGCGGAGCTGGAGGATGAAAGGCGGTTGGAGGATGGGCATGGAATGGAGAAAAAGCGGTTTCATATTTTCCCGCAGGGTACAGCCAGTAATGAGATGTGTACTTTTTTAATATTGAATATATCCTCTTTGCAGTTGATACCAGTCAATATTATCGCTTACAGAAGTCAGTATGGCAGTACCAATCCGGCCGGTATCGTCGGTCCGGGAATTGTGGCTACACTGATCAGTACAGCAGTGGCCATTGTTTTTTGTAAGTTTAAGGACCGGAAACAGAGGGCATAAAATTATCTGACGAATCTGGCGCAACTGTTTCTCTCCGCAATATAATAAGGCAGTTCTGTTTTTAATTCCAGCTTATGTCCGCCCTGGATGCGGTCTAATAGAACCTTAAGGGCAATATTACCCATCTCTTCAATGGGAACATGAATGGTTGTAAGCATAGGCGCAGTGCGCTGGGCATGGGGAATGTCACCAATCCCAATGACGGAAATATCTTTTGGGATCTTTTTTTTATATTCCTTGTAACAATGCATGGCGCCTATGGCCGTTAAATCATCTGCGCAGACCACAGCGGTGATGTCAGCCTGACGTTCCAAAAGCAGCCTGGCACCGTGATATCCGCCCTCAAACGTTTGCTTGACATTGACCGTGTTTGTTATATGAAACGGTAAGCCAAGTTCTTTAAGAGCCTGCTTATAGCCCTGAAAGCAGGAATTATCTTTCTGTTCCCCAATGTATCCAATCTTTTTATGCTTTAGGCCATGCAGGTGTTTGACTGCACGTAAGAATGCAAGATAACCATTACATATGACCTGGTCGCATTTCAGATCCAATGGATGGATCCCCACATATACAAGGTTTCTGTAGGTGGTTTCCAGAAGTTCAAACTGCCGCTGTGACAAGTTCCGCTTTCCGAATAAGACAGCGCCGTCAACTTTGTTTTTTTGTGTTTTGGGGGGATTTGGGGGAAAGGAAAATTCTTCCAGAAAAAAAGAGCGGCGTACGATACATTTTTGACGAAAAGCTATTTGTTCAATTGCCCGCTCTAATTCCTGGTAAAGAGGGTTGACATCTGTTTTAGAATGTTCGGCGTATATACAGTCAATGGAGTAGGTGGGGGCGGATTCTTCCGGAATAGAGCTGCCGTTCTTTAATGTCCGTGCCGCGGCATTTGGAATATATCCATTTTTTCGGACAATGGACCAGATTTTGTCCTGGGTATGTTTGCTGGCTGCATTACATCCCTTATTGTTGATAACCCTTGAGACTGTGGAAATGGAAACCCCGGCTTCCTTTGCAATATCCTTCAGTGTCATTTGATTTCCTCCTGTGTAGTTTATATTATGAGCCAATACGAAAAATTCATACTACCACGGACAGCCTCAAAAGAACAGGAGCAACTGATCAAGAATCAATTTACAACTACCTGTTTGCAGAACGGCACTTTGCACAACTGTCACGCTGGGCCATGAAAAACGGAAGTTCAACTTTCATTGGAAGGGTGTGCCTGCCGTTTATGCGGTCTATTAATATACGTGCAGTCTGCCGGCCTAATTCTTCGATGGGGATATGCACAGTGGTGAGCATGGGAGTTATGTATTGGGCCAGGTCAATATCATCCACGCTGATAACAGAAATATCCTTACTGACCTGTTTTTTATTTTCGTGAAAGGCTTTGATGGCGCCAATGGCGGTTAAATCATTTGCGCAGAAAACGGCTGTGAATTCCGAGCTGCTGTTCAAAAGTTTTTGGGCACCTCTGTATCCGCCGTCTGTAGATTGGAGCACATTGGCTGTATTATGAATGGTAAAGTTTAAATTATGCAGGGAGAGAGCATCCTTGTAGGCCAGAAAGCGGCATTCATTCGCCTGTTCTCCGATATAGGCGATTTTTTTATGCCCCAACTCTATTAAATGCTCCACTGCACTGATACCTGCCTTATAACCGTCGCAGATGACCTGGTCACATTTCAGGGGTATGGCATTGAGGCCTACATAGATAATGTTCTTGTAGACTTCTTTTAAAATTTTCAACTGTTCTTTTGTGAACATATATCTTCCCAGTATGACAAGGCCGCATATATTCCGCTCATCTGCCCGTATAATGGAATCCAGGGATTTGAGATCCATGGGGCGGTATGTATGCTTTACAATATAATTATAATTAAATGCTTCCTGTTCCAGCGCGCGCTCCAGTTCAGAAAAAAACGGATCGGTATTCAGATTAGAGGTGCGGGCCTGGAGGCAGTCTATATAGTACAACGGATTCTCTTTTGCGTCGGTAAGGGATGTTCTGCGTTTTAGATTTTGGGCCAGAAGGTTGGGGCTATAGCCGTTTTGGCGCACAATGGACCAGATTTTGTCACGTGTTTCTTTACTGGCAGCACCCTGTTCCTTTCCATTGACCACCCGTGAGACAGTTGAGATGGAGACACCTGCTTCTTTGGCGATATCTTTCAAGATCATAGAATTCCCTCCTCGTCCTGGTCATGTCTGAAAATCAAATCTTCCTGCAAAGCCTGATATACATTCTGCAGGTGCAGGAACCAATCCCCATATGCGGTTTATATTTTTAAGGATTCATCAGGTATGGGCAGCTGAAGCTGTCCTGTTTTTATTATATTGGAAAAATAAAATAATAAAATGCAAAATAATACAAACGTTTGCGTATATATATGCTGTCCGGGACCGGATAAAAAAGTATAAGACAATACGAAAATAATAAACAAATTGACAGTAAAAATAACAAAAATAGGAAAAACGTTTGTGTAAATAGGCGTTGAAACGAGAGAAAGTTCAAGATAAATTGTAGATAGTAACAAATGGAGCGTGGATCAAATCATATTGGGAGGTAAAACATGAAGAAAAGATTAGCGGTACTGTTAATGACGGGAATTTTAGGTGTAACCATGGCTGCGTGCGGCAGCGGAAATGAACGGAAAGAAGATTTGGAGACTGCAGGAAACGAGAGCAAAAGCGAAGATAAAATACCGCTTAAGATCAGTCATCATCCATATCTGCATGCGCTGCCCAGTATTTATGCAGAGGACAATGGGCTTTACGATGCATTTGACTATACGATTGATATGTACGCAGGGGGGCCGGTGCAGAACGAAGCTATTGCATCCGGGGCCTGGGAAGTGGGGACCACAGGAATCGGCGGGGCTGTCCTTGGGTGTCCGGCGTACAATATGAAAGTGATCGGGTACTCCTGCGATGATACGCAGGCGCTGGATATCTGGGTGAGGGAGGATAGTGCACTGGCCGGCAAGGAGGCAGACGAGATGGGGGTCAGAGGGACTGCCCAGGACTGGAAAGGCAAAAAAATCCTTTGCCAGACAGGGACAACGTGTCATATGACCCTGATCGCTACCCTGGAACACCTGGGTCTTACTATGAATGACGTTGAGATCATTGATACGGCAGTAGCACAGTCATATGCTGCTTTTAAGGCGGGGGAGGCTGATATCGTGTGCCTGTGGTCACCGTTTGGATACCAGGCGGAGGATGATGAGGGCTGGGTAAAAGCAGCCGATGCAGGCGGTATGGGGCTAAAGATGCCCACGCTGATCGTTGCCACTGAGGATGCGGTTAAGAACAGACCCGAAGTGGTACAGGAGTGGCTGAACTGCTATCTGCAGTCAGTGGAAGAATTAAGAGCTGACCCGGAGGGCAGTGCTGAACTGCTGTTTGACTTTGAGGAGGAAGAAGGGATTTCCATGACAGAAGCAGCGGCCAGAAGAGATATAGAGACACGTATCTTCCCGTCCCTGGAGGAGAACCAAAAAGCTTTTGCGGAGGACGCGGAAGGAAACATCAGTGCCCAGGAGGATTTGCTGAAGTTTGCTGACTTTATGATATCACAAGGGAAATTAACGGAGGCCGACAAACAGGCCATGATTGACAATAAAGCAGTTGACGGGACTTTTATGGCAAACGTTAAACTGGATTAAGGTGTTTAATGAGGTAAGTTATTATGAACGAAACGAAAAAAAATGTGAGTTCTGTTCAGATTGAGGAGAGGAAGAGGGCAAGGGAGAAGGTACAGCTTTTTTTGATCTCCGCTGCCAGCGTGATGGTGTTTTTAGGTGTTTGGGAGACGGCTGTGCGTTTGGCCTGGGTGAACCCCCAGTTTGTCTGCTCCCCGTCAGAGGCATTCGCAGCATTTGTGGACAAGCTTACCCAGCCAAACCCTGACGGGGCGGTTCTGGGTATACATATCTGGGAAAGCCTGAAGCTGGCACTTATAGGATATGTAGCGGCAGCGGCCATAGGAGTCCCTCTGGGGCTGCTGTTGGGATATTATCGTACATTCGACAGACTGATAAACCCTATTTTTGAAATTATCCGTCCGATTCCGCCTATTGCCTGGATTCCGCTGTCAGTTATCTGGCTGGGAATAGGGACAACGGCAAAGTGTTTCATTATATTTCTGGCTGCCTTTGTCCCTTGTGTGATCAATTCTTATACAGGAGTGAAGCTGACCAATCCGGTGCTGATTGACGTGGCAAAAACATGCGGGGCAAGCAGATGGAAAATTTTCATCACTGTTTGTACACCCTCCGCCATGCCCCTGGCATTTACGGGGATCAGGGTAGCTTTGGGCAATGCCTGGTCAACTCTGGTAGCGGCGGAAATGCTTTCTGCAACCGCGGGATTAGGATATATGATCCAGCAGGGAAGGGCACTTGGAAGGTCAGACATAATCATTGTGGGAATGCTTACCATCGGAGTTATTGGGGCTGTTCTCACAGCGGTCCTGAATAAATTGGAGAACCGGGTAATCCGATGGAGGGCCGAATAATGGAGAGACGCAAGATAAAAGACCTCTGCCTGACATGTATATCACTTACTGCGCTGATTATTCTCTGGGTGATTGTTTCCAACAGCAAGCCGGACTTCTTTCCAACTCCTCAGGCGACCTGGGAGAGATTTGTAAAGATGGCGGAAAGGCCAATCAGCAGGACCACTATAACGGGACATATTTTGATCAGCTTAAAGCGTGTATTGTCAGCTCTTATTCTGGCAGTGGTCTCAGGTATCGGCATAGGCCTGATCATGGGATGGAGCAAACGGATGAACGCCGTGTTAAGTCCTATTTTGACAGCACTGCGTCCGATTCCGCCCATTGCCTGGATACCGTTGGTGATCCTGTGGTTTGGAATTGGAGAATTTTCTAAGGTTTTACTGGTGTTCATAGGTGCTTTTTTCCCGGTTGTATTGAATACAGCGACGGGTGTGGGTATGGTAGACCCCATGTATTTAAATGCAGGGCGTGTCTATAATGCCAATACATTTCAAATGCTGCGCCATGTGGTAATGCCCGCAGCGCTTCCTGCAATCATGGCGGGAGTTAAGATCGCGCTGAGCAGCGGCTGGATGGTGGTAGTGGCAGCAGAGATGATAGCCAGCAAATCAGGCCTCGGTTTTTTGATCACAAGGGGAAATGAGAGCTATGACGTGGCTCTTGTGTTGTGCGGAATGATACTGATCGGCCTTGTCGGGGCAGTTTTAAGTGCGGTCTTCACATTAATGGAAAGGTGGTTGTGTCCGTGGACGGAAAAGAAAAACGGGTAAAACTGAAATTAAAAAATATTTCAAAATCCTTCTATGCCAGGAAGGAGATCTTCGAAGCAGTGAATCAAATTTCCATGGATGTCTATGAAAATGAATTCCTTGTCATACTGGGACCCGGCCAGTGCGGGAAAAGTGTACTGCTGAACATGATAAGCGGCCTGGAAGAGCCCACTGCCGGG
This sequence comes from Blautia pseudococcoides, assembly GCF_001689125.2. Taxonomy (NCBI): domain Bacteria; kingdom Bacillati; phylum Bacillota; class Clostridia; order Lachnospirales; family Lachnospiraceae; genus Blautia; species Blautia pseudococcoides. The sequence goes on from NZ_CP015405.2 coordinate 4,436,495, forward strand.
GAGATAAAGTTTCCAAATAAGGATGAAAAAAAGGTGGGTTTTGTCTTCCAGAAAACAGCAGTGTTTCCCTGGAAGACAGTCATGCAGAATGTGGAGTTTTCTCAGGAGCTGAAGGGTGTGAATAAAGCGGAGAGAAGAAAACAGGCCCAGTACTTGATCGGGCTGGTTGGATTAAAAGGGTTTGAAGACTCCTATCCCCGTCAACTGTCGGGAGGAATGAAGCAGAGGGTGGGTATTGCCAGAGCTTACTGCAGCAATCCTGATATTTTACTGATGGACGAGCCTTTCGGGGCTCTTGATGCGCAGACCCGGTATCAGATGGAAGAGGAAGTGCTCAGAATCTGGGAGAAGGAAAAACGTACTGTGATCTTTGTCACCAACAATATTGAGGAGGCAGTATATCTGGGTGACAGAATCATACTCCTCAGTGAGTGTCCGGCGTCAGTAAAAGAGATTTACCCACTGAAAGGCCTTCAGCGCCCGAGAGATTATGTGGATACAGAGTTTCTTAAAATGAGGGAAACGATAGAGAAAAATATGGATTTGGCATTATAACATAGAAGGCAGGATGCACATATGGGAGAAGAGGTAAAGGTAAGAGTAGAAAACCTGACAAAGTGTTTTGGGGATCTGAAAGTTCTTGATCGGGTTTCCTTCCGGATTAAAAAGGGTGAATTTGTATGTATAGTAGGTCCTACAGGCTGCGGTAAGACTACATTTTTAAGGCTTTTAACAAAACTTACGGAGCCCACTTCAGGAGAAATTTACATAGACGGTGAACCGGCTGACCCTCAGAAACATAACATATCCTTTGTGTTTCAGGAGCCTTCGGCCTTTCCGTGGCTGACCGCGGAGGAAAATATCGAATACGGGCTGAAGATCAAAAAGAGGCCGGTCCGTGAAATAAAGACGCAGTCTGACAAGATCATAGGACTTCTCGGACTGGAAAAGTTCCGCAAAGCTTATCCCCACGAAATGTCAGTGAGTATGGAACAGAGAGTGGTGATCGGCAGGGCATTTGCCATGAATCCCGACTTGCTGCTGATGGATGAGCCATATGGTCAGATGGATATTAAAATGAGGTATTTTCTGGAGGATGAGGTGATCAAACTGTGGAAGGCAACAGGCAGTACGGTTTTGTTTATCACCCATAATCTGGAGGAGGCAGTATACCTGGCAGAGAAAATACTGATTTTATCAAATAAACCTGCCAGGATAAAGGATGAGGTATTTGTGGAACTTCCAAGGCCCAGAGATATCGCGGATGAAAAGTTTGTTGAGATTAGAAAAAAGATAACAGAAGAGATTAAGTGGTGGTAGGGTATGTTTGATTGATGCCGGAAGAGGCGGAGGGATATACATGAAAAATCTGAAAGGCAGAAAAGTGCTGGTGACCGGGGGTGCGCAGGGAATCGGATTTGCAGTGGCAGAGTGTTTTGCCGGGGAGGGCGCGGATGTTTTTATTGGAGATATCCGGGTTGAAAAAGCAGTGGAAGCAGCAAAAACACTGGAGGAGAAGTATGGAACTGCCAGCAAAGCATACAAGTTGGATGTGAGCAGCAGGGAAGGGATTCGTTCCTGTTTTGAAAGGTTCAAGGAGGAGCAGCATGTCCTGGATATTCTGATCAATAACGCGGGTATCCAGATCCGCAGGCCTTCCCTTGAATTTGAGGAGGAGAAGTGGGATCTGCTCATGAATATCAACTTAAAAGGAGCTTTCTATTGTGCCCAGGAAGCAGCGGGTATGATGAAGGACAGAGGTGGGGCCATTGTAAACATTTCCTCCGGGACATCAACAGAGACCCTGCCCGGAAGGGCACCGTACTGCATCAGCAAGGCGGGCATTAACGGCATGACGGCTGTTCTGGCGGCTGAGTGGGCAAAATATAACATCCGGGTAAATGCCGTAGCCCCAGGGTGGATCCTGACCCAGTTGCTGCTGGATGGGATGAACATGGGAATCGTCAGTGAGAAACAGATATTGGCAGCAGTACCAATGAAAAGGCTGGCTGATGTGAGAGAGATCGCCGGGCCTGTTGTCTACCTGGCATCCGATGAGGCCAGTTATGTGACAGGCCAGACTTTGTTTGTGGACGGGGGACAGAATGCCCTGGGACTGCCGGATATGGGATTATGAGGAGGTGCAGGGATGAGGCTGCAGAAAAACGAGAGAGAAATAACAAAGTATGCACAGGAAATACGGAAGAATACGATCATCAGTCTGCACAGCGCAGGTTCCGGTCATCCGGGGGGCGCTCTGTCCATAGTTGAGATGTTGGCAGTTCTGTATTTTTATGAGATGAACGTCAGTCCGGATAAACCGGAAGAGAGGATGCGTGACCGCTTTGTCCTATCTAAAGGTCATGCAGCGCCATCTTATTATGCAGCTTTGGCAGAAAGAGGCTATTTTGAAAAAAGTGTTCTGAAAACACTCAGGAAAATGGGAAGTATTCTACAGGGGCACCCGGATATGAAAAAGGTACCGGGGGTTGACATGTCCACCGGTTCACTGGGGCAGGGCATATCAGCAGCGTGTGGAATGGCCCATTACGCAAAAAGAACAGGGGCAGACTACAGAGTTTACTGCATCATAGGAGACGGGGAAATGCAGGAAGGACAGGCGTGGGAGGCATTCATGAGTGCGGGACATTTTAAACTTGATAATCTTGTAGTGCTTTTGGATAACAATAATTTACAGATTGACGGAAGAGTAGACCAAGTCATGTCTGTATATCCCGTGAAAGAAAAACTACAGGCTTTTGGATGGAATGTGGAGGAGACGGACGGACATCATGTGAAAGGGTTGATAGAGACACTGGACCATGCCAGGCAGGTAAAAGATAAGCCGGCTTTCATTATAGGAAAAACGGTGAAGGGCAAAGGAATATCGTTTATGGAGAACCAGGCAGGATGGCATGGGGCAGCCATCAATGAAGAACAATTTAAACAGGCCATGAAAGATCTGGGGGAGGAATGCATATGAGTTCAACAAGAGAGGCATATGGTGCTGCGCTGACAGAATTAGCTGAAAAATATGAGTTTTTTGTTTTTGACGCCGACTTATCAAAGGCTACCCAGACAGTGCATTTCGCAAAGAAATATCCGGACCGGTTTACAGATATGGGCATTGCTGAATGTAATATGATGGGATATGCGGCAGGATACGCGGCCAGCGGAGCAGTGGTATTTGCAAGCACATTTGCTGCGTTTGCGGCGGGCAGGGCTTATGACCAGATCAGGAACAGTATCGCATATCCAAATCTGAATGTAAAGATTGCAGCCACACACGGCGGGGTCCTGATTGGGGCGGACGGCGGCTCTCACCAGTGTGTGGAGGATCTGGCCCTTATGAGGGCAGTTCCCAATATGGCTATTCTCTATCCCGCAGACACTACAGAGACAAAAAGGTGTGTTGAGGAGGCAATAAAATATAAAGGGCCTGTTTATCTCCGGTTTGGAAGACTGGATTCGCCGGAGATATATACTGGTGCAAAAGTGTGCAGAGCCGGAATCGGAAAGGGGACCCTGGTGCGGGATGGACAGGACGTGACGATTGTGGCTGTGGGGGATATGGTGAGCAGGGCACTGGAGGCTGCAGGAAGGCTGCAGGAGGACGGCATCTGTGCGGAAGTGATGGATATGGCGTCTGTCAAACCGATAGATGCAGAAATGCTCCTGGAATCCGTGAAAAAAACAGGATGTGCAGTGACGGCAGAGGATCATAATGTTCTGGGAGGACTGGGGGGAGCCGTCAGTGAAGTGCTTTCTAAACAGTATCCGGTTCCGGTGGAAATGGTTGGAGTGCAGGATGTGTTTGGCTGTTCAGGTGTGCCTGGTGAGCTGGCAGTACATTATGGACTGACCAGTAAAAATATAATTGAGGCAGTACAAAGGACAATAAAGAGAAAAGAGGGGAAATCATGAGAAAAATAGTTTTTGAAAGTCCCCGAAAAGCGGTGATCAAACAGGCCGAAAAACCTATATGCGGGAGCGGGCAGGTGCTGCTCAAGATGAAACGGATTGGGGTGTGCGGAACAGATATCCAGGTATTTGCGGGAAAAAACAGGTATATGGAGTTTCCTATAGTGCCGTTCCACGAGGGAATCGCCGTGGTGGAAGAGACAGGAGAGGGCGTGTGTGATATAGAGCCTGGCAGTCTGGTTACTATCCGCCCTATTTTGAGCTGTAATACGTGTTATTCCTGTAAGAGGGGAAGGGAAAATGCCTGTATGAATTTTAATTCATTGGGCGTACAGTCCGACGGACTTGGCGCGGAGTATTTTGTGATCAGCAGGGAATATGTGTACCCGCTGGACAGGGACGCTGATTTAGACAAGGTTATTTTTATTGAACCCTTTGCTGTAGGGGTACATGCGGCCTATCAGGGGGAGGTGCAGGGCAAAAAAGTTCTGGTTGTGGGCGGAGGGACCATAGGGAATTTTACGGCTCAGGCCTGCAGGCTGGCCGGCGCAGAGAAAACTGCAGTTTGTGATATCAGTCAGGATAAAGTCACAATGGCAAAGCGGTCGGGGATCGCGTTGTGCGTCAATACATCAGAACTCACCCTGGAACAGGCATCACAGAAATGCTTTGGCGGATTTCCGGATGTGATCATTGACTGCGCAGCCGTCCCGTCAGTTTTTTCCGGGATCTTAGAGCTGGCCGGAAAGACGACCACCATTGTGATCGTTGGGAATTACAGCGTTTTGGTGGAAACAGACATTGCAAAAATCCAGAGAAATGAACTTACAGTGAAAGGATGTATCACATACCGGGAGGAAGATTTTATAAGGGCAAAAGAGTTGATAGAGAAAGGCCGAGTTTATCTGGATGGTTTTCTATCAAAGAGATACTGTTTTTCACAGGTTCAGGAGATGATGGAGCAGGCAATGGAGAATAAAGGGATAAACATGAAAACTATCATGGACTTTGAGGGGGAATGAGAATGTATCATATTGCGCCGACTTTGCTGTGCGCAGACCTTTTTCAAATGAGGGAAAGCATGGATATTCTGGACCGGATGGGAATCGACTGGTTTCATATAGATGTAATGGATGGGAGTTTTGTGCCGAATTTTGCCTTTGGTACGGATTTCCTTAGACAGATGACCGCAGTGGGGAAAAGCCCCTTTTATTTACATCTAATGGTCACCAGACCGGAGGAATACGTGGATTTATATGCAGAGGCCGGGGTGGAATATTATTGTTTTCATTATGAGGCGGTCAAGAACCCGTTTCGGCTGTGCCAAAAAATCAGGGTACAGGGCATGAAACCGGCCATTGCATTGAATCCGGCTGCGCCGATCCATGTTCTGCGGGATTTGATCCCTTATTTGGATGCAGTGACACTTATGTCAGTGGAACCCGGATTCTCAGGACAGAATTTTATGGATTTTACATACCGCAGGATTGGAGCGTTAAGGGCAATGGCAAAAGGACATAAGCTTTTGATCGAGGTTGACGGCGGCATAGATAATGAGATTGCAAAGAAATGTATAGATGCGGGCTGTGATGTTGTGGTAGGAGGATATTTTACACTGTTTCAGAAGGGAAAGTCAATAGAGGATAATTATGAGGCATTTCAGAGGGCTGTAGAAGGATGCCGGACCGGGGGATGAGTAGTATGGAACTAAAAGAGTTGAAACAGATGGTGGTGGAGGCAAATAAAGAACTGCCTCGCCGTAAACTGGTCAAATATTCCTGGGGGAATGTGAGTGCAGCGGACAGGGAAAGGGGTATTATCATCATAAAACCTGTTGGAGTGCCCTATGAAAATCTGACAGAGGAAAATATCAGTGTTGTGACAAAGGATGGAAAAATACTGGGGGAATCCTGGGCGCCATCTGTGGATTTGGATATTCACAGGGCCATCTATGAGAATTTCCCCGGTGTCAATGCCATTGTCCATACACATTCCACTTATGCAACAATTCTGGCTCAGCTCAGACTCCCGTTAGCCTGCTTTGGGACCACACATGCAGACTATTTTGCAGGCGATGTTCCCTGCGTCAGGGAGCTGGAGGAGAAAGAGATCCTTGACAGGTACGAATGGAATACAGGGATGACAATTGTGGACTACTTTAAAGAGAACCATATTTCTCCGGAGGATATTCCGGCCGCCCTAACACCTGGGCACGGTCCGTTTACATGGGGAGAGGATGTGTGGGACGCTGTCCACAAATCCGTTGTGCTGGAAGAGATAAGCAAAATGGCGGTTCATATGCTGTGCATAGATAAAAACGTACAACCTCTGAAACGAGCCGTGGCCCACAGACATTATAACAGAAAACATGGGGCTGATGCAGCTTTCACAAAAGATGATCACGGGCACGGGATGATACAGAGATAGAAGGAATGGGGGGATTCAAAAAATGAAGTATATATTTGCAAACTTAAAACGGTTCGATATACCAAAGGAACTGGATGGGATTAATGGTTTAGCCCCGGTCAGTAAGTGGGGAAGCTGTCTGACCGAGCAGATACGGGAGACTATGGATCAATATGCTGCCCAGGCAGAAATTGGAATTTTTTATCCGGAAGCCTATCTTCTTCAGGCAGCGGAGGCGAAAGGGGCAGAGGATAAGTGGAAGATAGGGGTGCAGGGTATTTACCGGAAGGATACAGAAAAGGAAGGAAACTTTGGCGCATTTACCACTAACAGGACAGCTAAAAGTGTGAAAGCCATGGGATGTGAATACGTTTTGATCGGACACTGTGAGGAGCGCATGGACAAGGCCGGGATTCTGGCAGAGGCGGGAGTGGTGGATCCGAAAGCTGTGAACAGGCTTTTAAACGAAGAAGTTTCCTGTGCGGTAAAGGCAGGTCTCTCTGTCTTGTATTGCGTGGGGGAGACTGAGGAGGAACAGGACAGATGGCAGGAGGTTATAGGGCAGCAGCTAGATGTGGGGCTGTATCAAGTGAATCTGTCAGGGATCGCCGTGGCTTATGAACCTCTTTGGGCAATAGGACCCGGGAAGCCCGTTCCGGATGCTGATTATATTACTAAGGTGGCTGAATTTATTAAATTACGCACTGGAGGCTGTCCGGTAATATATGGGGGTGGACTGAAGGAGGAAAATGCCCGTATGCTGGCAGAGATCCCGTGCGTGGACGGGGGCCTGATCGGACTTACGAATTTCAGCGGTGAGATCGGATTTTATCCGGAGGGATTTGCCGCTATCATAGAAAAATATCTGGGGGAAGGTGATGTGGTATGAAACTGGATTTTGAATATGGCACCGGCACCATGCCGGCTGATCTGCCGGATGAACTGACGGATGTTTTTATTCCGGGCATAACGGTCTCTGATCCTGCCTGCATTTCCAGGAACCAACTGGTAAATAAGACAAGGGAATCTATTTTAAACCCCATAGGAATGCCGCCGCTTTCGGAACTGGCCGGCAAAGGAAGTACCGTGACAATAACAATTCCGGATATTGTAAAAGGGGGCTGCCAGCCAACCTCACATAGAAAACTGTCTGTTAAGCTGATTTTGGAAGAATTATATAAGGCTGGTGTGGAGAAGAAAGATATTCTTTTGATATTTTCCAATGGCCTGCATCCCAGAACAAACAAAAAGGAGATGCGGCAGATTCTGGGGGATGAACTTTTTCATGAATTTTACTATTCCCATCAGATCATCAGCCATGACAGCGAGGACTACGAACATCTGGTTGATCTGGGCTGCACGGAACGGGGCGACAGAGTTCTTATGAATAAATACGTCTATGATTCTGACATCCCCATATTGATCGGGCACACCCAGGGGAACCCTTATGGCGGATATTCCGGGGGATATAAGCACTGCGCCACGGGAATTACACACTGGAGAAGCATTGCGTCACATCATATCCCTGATGTGATGCACGGAAGTGATTTTACACCTGTCAATAACCATTCGCTCATGAGAACAAAGTTCGATGAGATTGGAATGCATATGGAAAAATGTATGGGTAAGAAATTTTTCTGCTGCGATGCTGTTTTGGATACCATATCCCGGCAAATAGAAATCAACAGCGGGTATGCAAAAGAAATGCAGCCACTCTCCTGGCAGACTGCTGACAGAAGGACATATGTGCCCTGGGCGGAAAAGAAATATGATGTGATGGTATTTGGCATGCCTCAGGATTTTCATTACGGGGATGGCATGGGGACAAATCCAATTCAGATGATGCAGGCTTTATCGGCACAGGTCGTCCGTCATAAGAGAGTCATGAGCGACAACTGTGTGATCCTATGTTCATCCACCTGCAACGGCTATTTTCACGATGAGCGCTGGCCCTATCTGCGGAAGCTCTATGAAATGTTCCAGCATGATCATATGAATATACTTCCTGATATGGATAAGTACGGTGAGTATTTTGCTACGGATGAGGAATATATAAGGAAATACCGTTTTGCCGGCGCGTTTCACCCTTATCATGGGTTTTCTATGATGAGCTGCGGCCATATAGCAGAGATGAATACATCTGCCATATATATTGTGGGGGCGCAGGAGCCTGGAATCGCAAGGGGAATGGGATTGAAGACCCGGGCCACATTTGAGGAGGCACTGGAGGATGCCATGAAGAAATATGTAGGGGATAAGCCGAATATCCTGGCTTTGCCGCTGGCGTTTAAGAGGGCTTCGGTTCATCTTTGTATGAAGGGAAATAAAGAAATATAAAAGTCATTTTGAGGATAAGTATAAAATACAGCCTTTTTGATAAATACCTGTTGCGTATTATCAAAAGGGCTATATGATTTTAGTCAGACATGGGAATTCATGGATGAAAAGAATCGGAGCTGTATCCTGAAACACGGTTTGACACCATTTCCCCCATGTGATAATATGAAGTTAATGTAAGCAGCGGACAGGATGCAAAGAATGCTGCCAAATAAAATAACGCAATCTGCCGTAAGGGGAATCAGGTGTGAATCCTGAGCGATGTGGTCACTGTAATTAGGATCAAAGTCCTATAAGCCAGAATACCTTGCGCCGGATGGAATGAAGCTTCCGTACAAAGCCATGCATTCCGGACTCTCTATAAGCACATATATAGATTCGGAAACAGGTCGGCAGTGGAAAGCCGGCCTGTTTTTTATTGTGAAACTGGCTTCGGTGCGGAAATCCTGAAACCGGGAATTGTTTTACAAAGGAAGGAGTAGAACATGAAGGAGAAAAGCAGCAATAAAAAAGTGATCATAGGAGCCGCCGCCCTTGTTTTGGTATGCGTAGCCCTGCTCCTGGTTTACAAGAACTTTATGCCAAAAGGTACAGAGGGTGCAAAAACGATCACTGTAAAAGTAGTACATGGGGACAGCAGTGAAAAAGATTTTGAGTATAAAACTGACGAGGCATATTTGGGAGCTGTGATCCAGGACAACAAGCTGGTGAAAGGGGAAGAAGGAGAGTACGGGCTTTTCATAACATCAGTGGACGGCGAGAAAGCAGATGAATCCAAACAGCAGTGGTGGTGTCTTACAAAAGGCGGGGAGCAGGTGAATACATCGGCAGATCAGACGCCCATAGAGGACGGGGACACTTTTGAACTGACTTTGACCGAAGGTTATTGATTGAAAGGATGCGGGGTACCAATGAAAACAAGGTCTCTGGTTATATTGGCAATGCTGACAGCCATATTGTTCGCAGGTCAGGTGTGTATGGCTGTGTTTCCCAATATTGAAATCGTCACATTGCTGGTGATCCTGTATACACAGGTGTACAGGAAAAGGGTTTTCTTTATTATTTATGCATTTGCACTGCTGGAAGGTGTTTTTTACGGCTTTGGCATCTGGTGGTTCAACTATCTGTACATCTGGAGCATCCTGGCTTTGATCGTGATGTTTGTACGCAGTGAGTCTCCGGTTGTATGGAGCATTATATCCGGCGCGTATGGGCTGGCATTTGGCTTTTTGTGTTCCCTGCCGTATTTCATGTCAGGCGGCTTAGGCGGAGGCATGGCTTACTGGGTATCGGGCATGTACTTTGATGTGGTGCACTGTGTGGCCAATGTGATCATATGCCTGGCATTATATAAACCGCTGCACTTTATTTTAAGGAAGCTTGAGCATGTGCCGGCAAACGTATCAGCAGGTGCGCAAATGAGATAGGAAATGGAAACAGGATGTACATTCCTCTTTTTGGTGGATATGTAGACATCCTGTTTTTTTTATCACGAAGAATATGAAAAGCGTCCTCTGCGGATACTAAAAAAATCAGATATCTGCAAAGGAGGCAAAATATGCTTATTATAAACGGGAAAATACTGACAATGACCGGAAAACCGGTGGAATGCGGATATGTACGAACAGAAGGGAAAGTTATCACAGAGGTGGGAACCATGTCGGCTCTGGATAAAAGACATAAAGGAGAAGAGGTCCTGGACGTAGACGGTGCCTGGGTAATGCCCGGGCTGATCGAAGCTCACGCCCATATTGGGATTTGCGAGGAAAAATGGGGTGCTATAGGAGATGACTGCAATGAGCAGACAGACCCCGTGACCCCGGCTCTGCGCGCTGTGGATGCCGTAAATGCCATGGACCCGGCCTTTCATGACGCCATCAAAGCGGGGATCACCTCCGTCATGACCGGACCGGGTAGTGCCAATGTAGTGGGCGGACAGTTTGTATTTATGAAAACACAGGGCAGATGTGTGGACAATATGACAGTCCTTTTTCCGGCGGCCATGAAGGCCGCATTGGGGGAAAATCCCAAGACCATTTACGGGGACCAGGGAAAATGTCCGGCTACCAGAATGGGGGCGGCAGCATTGCTGCGCAGGACATTGCTGGAAGCTGTACAATACCGGAAAGACAAGGAAAGGGGCAGGCTGGACAGGGAAGACTTTGATAAGGAACCGTGGATGCCTGTGCTCCAGCGGGTGATTCCCATGAAGGTACATGCACACCGGGCGGATGATATACTGACAGCTATCCGTATAGCAAAAGAATTCAATATAGATATAACCATAGACCACGGTACAGAGGCACATTTGGTGGTGGACGAGGTAAAAGCATCGGGATTCCCGGTGATCGTAGGAACCGACCTGACCTCGCGCTCCAAACTGGAGATACAGAACATGAATTTTAAGACCAATAAGATCCTGGCTGAGGCGGGGGTGCTCATTGCAGTGACCACAGACCACCCGGTGGCACTGATCCAATATCTGCCCCTGTGTGCCGGGCTGGCTGTGAAAGAGGGACTTCCCATGGAGGAGGGACTGAAAGCTATTACCATAAATCCAGCAAAAATTTGCCGTGTGGATCAGAGAGTGGGCACCCTGGAAGCCGGAAAGGATGCAGATATTGCCATTTTCACAGGAAATCCCATGGAAGTTTTCACCAAAACGCTCTATACCATTATTGACGGGCAGATTATCTATAACGGTATGAAGGATGATGATGAATTTACACTTCCGCCGTTAAACGCAGGAATAGATAATCCCAAAGCCGTACATGCAGAGAATGAGTAGAATTCTGCAGGCCGCTGTGGTAAGATGAAGTTATAAACCACAGGCCGCAGGTTCTGCCTGCAGGGCCGCAGATACAAAGGAGGATATAAGTGTGGCAAAATACAAATGCAGTGTGTGCGGGTATATTTTTGAAGAGACAGAAAGTGAAAAGTTTGAGGATTTAAAGCAGTGTCCTGTATGTAAACATCCGGCGTCGGTATTTGTGTGTATTGAGGAGGAAACGGAGGCCCAGGCACCGGAGGATACCCAAGATAAAAGCTCCCTTGATTATCCGCCGGAATATGTGCGCCGTGATTCCGCCTGCCGCTATATGGCAGAAATCCACCAGATGGCAGTCACAGGTAAACCGATCATTGAGGCCATGGGTACACAGAGGAAGATGCCGTGCTGGGATGATATCCTGATAATGGGGGCCCAGCTGAATCCCCCGCCTCTTATGGAGCACGAAACGGTGAGTACCACTACGGTGATTGGAAAACATGCAGAAAAACCAATGGTTCTGGACATGCCGGTCTACATCTCCCATATGTCATTCGGAGCCATGTCAAAGGAAATGAAGACAGCCCTGGCAAAAGGCAGTGCCATGGCGAAGACTGCCATGTGCAGCGGTGAGGGAGGTATCCTGCCGGAGGAAAAAGCGGCTGCATACAAGTACATATTTGAATATGTTCCAAATCGTTACAGTGTCACACCTGAAAATCTCTCCACAGCGGATGCTATTGAAATAAAAATCGGACAGGGCACAAAACCGGGAATGGGCGGCCACCTGCCGGGAGAGAAAGTGACACCTGAGATCGCGGCCATCAGAAACAAACCTCTGGGCCAGGATGTGATCAGTCCTTCCAAATTTCCTGATGTCAATTCAAAGGAAGATTTAAAAGAACTGGTAGACCAGTTAAGGATGGCGTCCGGCGGTCGTCCCATAGGAATAAAAATTGCGGCGGGCAGGATTGAGAAGGATTTAGAGTACTGTGTGTTCGCGGCACCTGACTTTATAACAATTGACGGGCGGGGCGGCGCCACAGGAGCCAGCCCCAAACTGGTCCGGGATTCTACCAGCGTACCATCCATTTATGCCCTCCACAGAGCCAGAAAATATCTGGACAGCGTGGGAGCAGAGATTGACCTAGTGATCACAGGGGGTCTGCGTGTCTCTTCGGACTTTGCCAAGGCCATTGCCATGGGAGCTGATGCGGTTGCGGTTGCATCGGCAGCTCTGATTGCAGCAGCGTGCCAGCAGTACCGCATTTGCGGATCCGGCCAGTGTCCGGTTGGCGCAGCCACACAGGATCCGGAGCTGAGGGAACGTTTGAAAGTGGATGCAGCAGCAAAAAGGACTGCCAATTTCCTGAACTGCAGCAAGGAGGAACTGAAAACCTTTGCAAGGATCACAGGGCATAAAGACGTGCATGAAATGCAGGTGGATGATTTATGTACCATCAGCCGGGAAATATCTGAGTTTACAGACATAGCACATGCCTAATACAAAACACCGCGGGGTGCCAGGAAACAGAGGACAGCCCCGCGGCTTTTTTAATTCTCTTCGCTGGGAAGAGAACGGTAAAACTTCTTCTGCCGTATAAAATAATAGATAATAAACAGTACAGCCGTAAGCGCCCAGGAGATGGGGTAACTCATGAGTATGCTCTGGATCCCCGGAATATGGGGCACAACCGCAAAAATCCAGAATATCCGCAGCAGGCAGACACCCCCGCATGTCATGATCATTGGAATCAGCACATCTCCCATGCCGCGGAGGGCACTGGAGAGGATTTCAATGAAGATAAACAGCACATAACTGGGTGCGATCACCTGGATGATCTTCATGCCCACCTTGATAACCTCAGGGTCCTGGGTGAACATGCGGAAAATATAACTGCCAAACAGCAGAAACATGGCACTTACCAGTATGGATGCAATAAAGTCCATAAACAGACAGACAAATACACTTCTCTTCATACGTGCGTATTTTCCGGCCCCGTAATTCTGCCCCACGAATGTGGTGATAGCAATGGAAAAGGCACCGGATATCATCCAGTAAATGGCGTCCATTTTGCCAAAGGCCGTGTAAGCAGCCATGGTATCTGTCCCCAGATTGTTCAGGGAAGTCTGTATAATCATATTTGAGATATTATACATAACAGACTGAATACCGGCAGGAAGACCGATGGTGATAATGGATTTGAGCAGGAACTTGTGGAATCGGATACTCTTGGTTTCCAGCAAATACATGTCTCCGGGCTGCATCAGGGCCCGCACGACCAGGATGGCACTGACTGCCTGGGCGATCAAGGTGGCGATGGCAGCACCCTCTACACCCAGATCAAGTCCCACAACCAGCAGAACATCAAGAAAAATATTAATAAAACAGCATACGATCAGATAGTAAAGGGGGCGTTTGGAATCCCCGACTGCTCTCAGGATCGCAGAGCCTACATTGTAAATAAATACAAAGACGATCCCTCCAAAATATATACGCAGATAAGAGGCAGAACCGGCCATTACATTTTCCGGTGTGTGCATCAGCCGCAGCATAAAAGAAGTCAGGAGCAGTCCGAGGACAGTAATGATGACACTTCCCACGATGGAAAGGGCTGCTGCTGTGTGCAGGGTGGCATTCAGGTCTTTTTTGTTTCTGGCCCCAAAGTATCTGGCAATGATAACCGTGGCACCGGAGGAAAGCCCCACAAAAAATCCCACAACCAGGTTGATGATCTGGCCGGAGGAACCGCCCACGCAGGCCAGGGCTTCCTTGCCCACAAACCGGCCTACCACGATGGCATCGGCTGTGTTGTATAGCTGCTGGAATAAGGTGCCCAGCATAATGGGAAAGAAAAACAGGAGAATCTGTTTCCAGATGACTCCCTCTGTGATCTGATTTTGACCGGATTGCTTTGTACTCATCATGTTCCCCCCTGTTTATCGTGTGTTCATATCGAAAAAAAAGCACATAAGATATGCTGCCTTATGCCCTATATATACATATATAACACAGTTCTTCGAGAAAGTCGATAAGTTAAAATAGTTTTATATATTTTAATGGATCGTAATGGTTCCCTACCTCACAGTCACACGGTTTAGAAAGGCACCTTGCAGGGCGTATTGCTGTACAAAAAATACACTTTAAATTTACTGTGAACAGTAACCGTTTTGTGGTATGATATAGGCAGAAAAATTTTGTTTGGGGTAAGACTGGAGGAACTTATGAAAGTAAAAATACGTGTAGCTAACCCTGCAGGGAATATCACAATTTTTGTCATGACGCCTCTTGACAGAAGCCGGTACGCGGAAGCTGCCAATCAGCTTTTAAAACAGAGGGAATATAAGGCGGAACAGGTGGGGTTCATGGAGGAGATGAGGAACGGCGCCTGCCGGATGCAGATGATGGGCGGAGAATTCTGCGGAAATGCCACAAGGAGTTTCGGATATCTGAAAAGCCTTCTGAGCCCGGATCATCCCAAACTTGTGGAGGTGGATGTGAGCGGCGCGGATTCCCCCTTGAAGGTTGAGGTGGATCTGGAGGCGGGCACCAGCCGCACCACCATGCCGCTTCCACGGAAGATGGTGAGTCTTTTGGTGCCTGGCCAGGGAAGCTGTCCTATGGTCTGCTTTGAGGGTATCAGCCACATTATTGTGAAAGGACCAAGAAGAAGTGATGCGTTTGTGCAGACTGTGCTGAAGGCGGCTAAGGAACAGGAAACATGCGATGCATACGGTATCATGTTTCTGGAACCCAGCGGGGACGGTATGGAGAAATGTTACCGGATGACACCGGTTGTATATGTGGACAAGACAGATTCTCTGGTGTGGGAATCAAGCTGTGGCAGCGGGAGTATGGCATGCGCGGCTTATTTGGCGGATAAAAAGGAAGACGGGACTTATATTTATATTTTAAAACAGCCGGACGGGCTGATTGAAGCATCCGTGATCCGCCGGGAAGGGAAAACAGCAGAGTGCAGAATGGGCGGTAAGGTTTCCATTTCTGATGAACTGGAAGCAGAGATTCTGTGCCGTGCAGAATAAAACGGTGGGACAGAAGTTTATGTAAAAGGAAGAAGAAAGGTTGACATAAATATGCAGAGAAGCAGTTTACATAATCCATATCCAGTAATTGAAAAGGACGGCACCCTTTCCTTTGGCGGCAATCAGGCCTGGTCAGATTCTGCTGTTATGAGGAAATGTGGGTGCGGTGTGATAGGCGGGACAGATTTATTGTTGTATTTAAGTTTACATAAAGATATCTGCCGGACGGAATTATTTCAGGAAGCCTATTTGGAAAACGGTATTCTTGAACTGCCGGAGTATTTGAATTATGTAAACTATATGAGGAAAAGGTATCTGCCGGTCATCCCTTATTTCGGTATGGCGGGGTGGATGCTGGTGCTGGGGCTGAATCGTTATTTCAGGCATGAACGAATCAGGCTCAGGGCAGCATTCGGGGTATTTCCAAGGAATCTATGGGTGCGGATCAGTGCCATGCTGGCACATGATATCCCGGTGATTCTCTTGGTGGGGCCTAATTTTCCTTTCGTATGGGGGAAGCATAGGCTGGATATGTACCATCGGTCAGCGGGGGGAGAGTATTCCCCTTCCTGCCAGATAAAGGCACATTTTGTCACTGTGACAGGTATGGACGAGACCTGGATGCGGGTTTCCTCCTGGGGAAAGGAATATTATATCAACAGGCAGGAGTATTACAATTATGTGAGGAAACACAGTAGTTTTCTGATCAGTAATATCTGCTATATTAAGAGCAGATAGTAGGGGACTGCTGGAAGGGTTCATCATATTTGGGAATTATCGCGGGCGGCGGATGTGACGCTTGGTGATAATTCCCTTTTGTTTTATGCGCTGCGGGTTAATGGTGGTCAAAATATCAAACATTTTTGGTAGGAAAGGTACCTGTTCCGTCATAATGACATGAGTTACAATGGTTTCATCAAAAAGATCACGGAGGAAATAAAAATGAGAAAGAAAACAGTAGCTATGTTGCTTACAGCGGCAATGACCTGCGGCATGCTGGCAGGGTGCGGCGGCCAGGGGGACAGCAGTAAAGAGGCTTCCGGCGATACCTTGACCGTTATGTGTGTGGGGACAGAGGCAGATACTTATATTGATGCCTACAACTCCATTGCTGAGAAGTTTTCAGAGGATAACGAGTATGGCGTAAAGGTAAAGATTGATTTCTATGAAAATGAACAGTATAAGACAAAGCTGACTACCCTGATGGCCTCAAACGCAGTGCCAGACGTGTTTTTTACCTGGGAATTGTCCTATCTGCAGCCGTTTGTGGAGGGAGGTAAGGTAACGGATATCACCTCATATCTGGAGAAGGATGCAGAGTGGAAGGACAGTTTTGCAGACGGAACCCTGGATCTGCTGTCATATGACGGTAAGAATTATGGAATTCCCACCCAGAAATCACTGTGTGTTATGTTTTATAACAAAAAGATATTTGAGGAAAACGGAGTCCGGGTGCCCTCTACATATGATGAGTTTCTGAGCGTGTGTGACACCCTGAAAAGTAACGGGGTGACTCCTATGGCTATGTGCGGGACAGATGCCTGGATCCCTGCGCAGTTTGTGCAGCAGATAGCGGGAGGAATGGCGGGGGATAAACTATTCCAGGATATTTGTAACGGAAGTGAAAAGTGGAATAATGAAACGCATGTAAAGGCAGCTGAGGAAGTGAAGAAAATGGCAGATGCAGGGTATTTTCAGGATGGATATATCGGCATGGGGCCGGAGGAGTCAACAGATTTATTTACCAATGGAAAATCCGCCATGTATTTTATGGGAGCGTGGGATGCGGATAAGATCCAGAAGAGCGGTATAGGTGAAGATGCGGGGGCGCTTGTGTTGCCGGCTTATGATGCGCAGTATAATAATATTTCGGTGGGGTCTGTGGATACCAGCTTTGCCGTTTCAGAGACTTGTAAAAATAAGGATGCGGCTGTGGCGTTTTTGAAATTCTGGACTTCCCAGGAAATGGAGGAAATGCTGTTGTATGAAAACGGCAGGATCCCGGCAGATAATTTTGAACTGGATACCAGTAAGCTGACACCGCTTATGGGGGAGGTGCTGACGATCTCCAATGAGCAGGTAGGACTGACTCCCTGGTGGGATAGACAGTTTGGTGCTGGAGAAGGGGTTGAGTTTAATAATACTTGTGTTTCTGTGCTTGGGGGGGAGGATGCGAAGACGGCGTTTGATGGGCTGCAGCAGTTTGCGGAGGATAATGCGGATAGGTAATTGATGGACGGCTGAAGGGGACGGCTGAAAGGACGGGGAAGGAAGGGGATATAGGAGGTGGCTGCGGTAGGATGCAGTGGGAGGAAAGGGATATAGGAGGTGGCTGCGGTAGGATGCAGTGGGAGGAAAGGGATATAGGAGGTGTCTGCGGTAGGATGCAGTGGGAGGAAAGGGATATAGAGGTTGGCTGTGGTAGGACGCGGATGGATTGAGTTTGGGTTGGCGAGGTAGATGAGATGAATAAGGTTTTAGGGAATAAGAGGAGTATTGCGGTTTTTGTGCTGCCGGCTTTTTTGATTTATGCGGTTTTTGTGTTGGTGCCTATTGGGTATAATGTGTATGTTAGTTTCCTGCAGACGGATTTGATGAGTCCCAGCAGGTTTGTGGGGTTTAAGAATTATGTAAACCTGTTTCGGGACTCTACTTTTACCGGGGCTTTGAGGAATAATATTTTGATGGTGATTGGGTCGCTGATCGCGCATTTGCCGTTGGCGCTGTTGTTTGGAAATATTTTGTTTCAGAAGATTAAGGGGAGCCATTTTTTTCAGACGGTGTTTTTTTTGCCGAGTGTTATCTGCGGGGTGGCTGTGGGGCTGACCTGGACGTTTGTGTATAACTCGGAGTTTGGGCTGCTCAATAAGTTTTTGGAAGTGATCGGTCTGGAGAGTCTGCAGCATGTGTGGCTGTCGGATAAAAATCTGGCACTGTTTTGTATCATTGTGGTTGTTATGTGGCAGTTTGTCGGGTATCACATGATCATTCAGCTTGCGGCTATGAAAAATATCCCGGCCTCTTATTATGAGGCGGCGGAGATTGACGGGGCCAGTAAATGGGTGCAGTTTAAGAGTATTACCTTTCCATTGATCAAGCCTATTTTGAAGGTGGATGCGGTACTGATCATTACAGGTTCTCTAAAATATTATGATTTGATCGCGGTTATGACCGGAGGCGGGCCAAATCATGCCACGGAACTTATGTCAACCTATATGTTTTATCAGGGATTCAGGACGCTGAAGTATGGGTATTCCGCAGGGATTGGTGTGATCCTGCTGATCTTATGTATGTGTTCTGTGCTGCTGTCAAATCTGGTGTTCCGTTCGGAACCTGTTGAATTTTAGGAGGAGGGCGGAAAGATGAAAGTATCGGCAAAGGATAAGGTTTTTCTTGTATTGAAATATGTTGTGCTGGGGATTTTTACCGTTCTGTGTCTTTATCCTCTTTTGTGGCTGTTTTTGAGTTCCTTTAAGACCAATACGGAACTGTACGCCAATCCCTGGGGGCTGCCGGAGCAGTTCAGGCTGGATAATTATATCCAGGCCATAACAGAGGGGCACATTTTGCAATATTTCGGCAACTCTGTTATGATTGCAGTATCGGCCGTTTTGGTGGCAGTTGTGTTAAGCAGCATGGTGTCTTACGCCATCACAAGAATGCAGTGGAGGCTGTCTAAGCTGACGCTGAATGTATTTTTACTGGGGATGATGATCCCGGTGTATGCCATGGTGGTTCCCTTGTTTTCCATGTTTAACAGGATGGGCCTTTTGAATACACATTTGGCGGTTATCATACCGCATATTGCCATGGCTTTTCCAATGGCAATTTTTATAATGACAGGATTTATGGGGTCTCTTCCCAAGGAGATGGAGGAGGCAGCGGTTATGGATGGGTGTAATATCTACCAGATATTTTTTAAGATCATTATGCCTATTTCAAAATCGTCGGTTGTGACAGTGGCGGTTGTGACTTTTATTAATATATGGAATGACTTGCTGCTTCCGCAGATTTTCCTGACGGATGCTTCCAAGATGACGCTTCCGGTGGGGCTGACAGAATTCCAGGGTCAGTATGCAACGAATTATGTGGCGGAGATCGCAGCAGTGATCATAACCATAATACCAAGTATTATTGTGTACATATGGCTTCACAAGCACATTATGGAGGGCATGGTAGCCGGGGCGGTCAAGGGATAGAATGAATTTTCAGACATTCCAGAGGAGGAGACATGAATTTACTGGTTGCAGATGATGAGATGGCGATTCGGAGGGGGATGTTGTCCCTTCCATGGACAAGTATTGGCATTGAGGAAGTATATGAGGCGGAAAATGGCCTGCAGGCAAAGGATATCCTGCGGCAAAAACGGGTGGACATTATGATCAGCGATATTAAAATGCCCGGACTTACGGGACTAGAGCTGGCCGAGTATGTGAAGGAGTATGACCTGGACGCGGCAGTGATACTTCTGACAGGATTTTCTGACTTTTCCTATGCCCAGAAGGCAATCAGAAATGAAGTTTTTGACTATATGCTAAAGCCGCTGCGGCCTAAGGATATTCTGGAAACCGTGTCAGGTGTTATGAAGCGGCTGGAGCAGAGACGCTATCAGAAAAATGTAGTGCGCAGGTATGAGACCGACGCGGACAGCGTGGATCTGGGTGACCAGATACGGCATCATTTCAGAGGCATCAATACACAATGTATGGACATCCTGCAGGATATGGCCCAGAGCTTTACGCAGGATATCACATTGAATTCCATTGCGGATACCTATCATTTTTCACCTGCGTATCTCTCCAGAATGATCAAGAAGGAGACAGGGTACTCTTTCAGCGAGATCTTAAACAGTATGCGTCTTGCAGAGGCAGTGTGGCTGCTCAGGGAAGACAATGTGAAAATCGGGCTGCTGTGTGAAAAATCAGGGTTTCGGGATGCCAGATATTTCAGCCAGGTGTTCAAAAAAGCGTTTGGATGCAGTCCGGGCGAATTTAGAAAAAATGCCGGACAGCAGAAAAATCACAGTATTAAGAGCATACTGGAGCTGATTCAGGAGAAGAAATGAGTTACTCTTTGGCAGGTCTGCGCAGCTTGTAAGTGCAGGGGTATCCGGGGGCATGTGATGACAGAAAAAAGAAAACGGAGGCTGAGGATCACGGGGATCCGAAAAAAGATGCTGTTCGTATTTGCTGTCCTTATTACAATAACGGGTGCGGGCATCTCTGTTTTTTCCGCGGCGGTTTTCAGGCAGGGATACGGTAAGATTTCCAGAGTGTATCTCCAGGATGTAACACAGCAGACCACCAACAATCTTGAAAATATGATCCAGACCATAGAGGACATTAATATTCAGATCCTCTCCAGCGCTGTGATTCAGGAGCAGCTGGAGATTGTAAACGGGCAGGAGATGGAGCCTTACAGTATGAGGAATATCAGTAAAATCGTGGAGCGGGAGCTGGAGACAAACGCCTTGTTCAGTTCAGATGTTGTATCACTGAGTGTTTTCTCAAAAAGCGGTCTGGAGTTTTCCGTTAAAAAGATCACAGGGCGCGGGACTGACCTTGCTTTTTTGGAGGGAGAGATTTATAAGGCCAATGGGACCACCCTTTGGGGACTGGTGGGACCTGACAAGGATATCTGCATTGCTAAGGCAATTCTGGACCTGACCACTATGAAGCCTATCGGATATATTAATATTGTTTACGAGAGGGAGTATTTCGGTGACATTGTAAAGGATAATTCCACAGAATACTCGGGCGCGTCTTATGTGGTGGACCGGGATGGGATCATAGTTGTCACCAACCATGAAAAATATCTGGGCACCCGGTTTCCCGTGGCCATCGAGGCACTGAGGGAAACGGACACATCCAGATATGATATATTAAATAATACAAATTCCTTCTATTATGTGGGAAACGAGATGCCAAATGGCTGGACCCTGGTGGAAGCGGTATCGGTAAAGGAGTTCTATAAAAATACATACAGGGTCATAGGGCTGACAGGCATTTTTCTTCTGGGGATTTTGATCCTGAGTTTTTTCTCTATCAATATGGCCACAAAGCATATTGCCAGGCCCACCCAGGACCTGCTGGAGAGTATGAAGCTGTTCGGAAAAGGAAACCTCTTTCACAGGGTGGAGGTAAAGACCACGGATGAGATTGGTCAGATAGGAAGCGAATACAACCGTATGGCCGAAAATATAGAGACTCTGATTGAAAAGGTCTACAAGATGGAGATCACCCAGAAGCAGGCGGAGATAGATTTTTTATGTATGCAGATCAATCCGCACTTTCTCTATAATACACTGGATACCATTAGCTGGATGGCTATTATGCAGGGAAACCTGGATATTTCGGAGATGACCATATCCCTGGCGGATTTACTCAGAGCCATGATCAAGAAGGACCGGTTTGTCACAGTGGAGGAGGAGATGAAGACCGTGAAGGATTATCTTCTGATACAGGGACAGCGGTTCGGGGATAAAATATCTGTCCTTTATGATGTGGATGAACAGGCTTATCCCTGTCAGGTTCCCAATTTCATTCTTCAGCCGCTGATCGAAAACGCCATCATTCACGGGCTGGAACCAAAGCTGGAAAAAGGGATGCTCCGTGTGCGGATCAAGCTGGAAAAGGACACAGTAGTGTTCTGCATAGCGGATGACGGCGTGGGCATGAGCCGGGAAGAAATCCGGGAACTCTATGAAAAATGTGAGATGAATGAGACCAATCAAAATATAGGGCTTAAAAATGTTTACCGCAGACTTATCCTGTGTTATGGTGAAAGCAGCAGGCTTCATATAGAGAGTGAGAAGCACAGGGGAACGAAAATTAATTTTATTCTGCCCATGATGATCAAGGGGCAGCACAAGGAGGAAAACTGAATGAGAAATGCGCAGAATTTCAAATGGGACGGCCTGTCTCTTGGAACTTGTTATTATCCGGAGCACTGGGACCAAAACCTGTGGAGGGAAGACCTTCAAAGAATGAAGGAAAATGGTATTTTCACCATACGGATCGGGGAGTTTGCGTGGAGTAAAATAGAACCGAGAGAAGGGGAATTTACCTTTGGATTTTTTGATTCATTCCTTGATGTGGCTGAGGAGGAAGGGATGAAAGTCATATTCGGCACCCCCACGGCCACACCGCCGGCCTGGCTGACCCGGAAGTATCCGGAAGTCCTGAACTGCCGTCTGGACGGTACGCCTTTCAGGCATGGGATGAGAAGACATTATAATTATAACTCTCCGGTCTATCAGAAGCTGTGTGCTGTTATTGTGGAAAAAGCGGCGGAACATTATGGACAGCGACCCTGTATTGTGGGATGGCAGATCGACAATGAGATGAACTGCGAGGTGGATGTCTTCTATTCAGAGAGTGATACGGCAGCGTTCCGGATATTCCTGAAGGAAAAATATCAGACCCTTGACGCCCTCAACCAGGCCTGGGGGACGGTGTTCTGGAATCAGACGTATACAGAGTGGGAGGAGATTTACGTGCCGCGGCCTACGGTACATGACTCCACCAATCCCCATCAGGTGCTGGACTACACACGCTTTGTATCGGAAAGCGCAGTCCGGTTCTGCAGACTGCAGAGTGACATTATCAGGAAATATAAAAAACCGCAGGATTTTATCACCACAAACGGCATGTTTGGGAATCTGGACAATCATAAGATGCAGGATGAATGCCTGGATGTATATACTTATGACTCCTATCCCAATTTTGCGTACTGTCTGTGTGAGGATCCGAAACATTCCGATGACCTGAACGACAGGAAATGGAGCAGAAATCTGGCGGAGGTGCGGTCTATCTGCCCCCATTTCGGCATTATGGAACAGCAGTCCGGGGCCAACGGATGGAATACCCGCATGGAGGCCCCGGCTCCCAAGCCCGGACAGATGATGCTCTGGGCCATGCAGAGTATTGCCCATGGGGCAGATTATGTGAGCTTTTTCCGCTGGAGGACCGCTGTCATGGGAACCGAAATCTACTGGCATGGAATCCTGGATTATGACAACAGGGATAACCGGAAGCTGTCTGAGCTGAACAGGATATGGAAACGAACAGAGGCCATAAATGAGATGGCAGGGGCCAAGTATCAGGCAGCTTTTGGACTTGTGCGGGATTACGACAATATCTGGGATGCACAGCTGGATGCCTGGCATATGCGGTTTGCCAAGAAGAGTGAAAAGGAAATATTTACGGCATCACAGATAAACCATACGCCTATGG
This sequence comes from Blautia pseudococcoides, assembly GCF_001689125.2. Lineage (NCBI taxonomy): Bacteria > Bacillati > Bacillota > Clostridia > Lachnospirales > Lachnospiraceae > Blautia > Blautia pseudococcoides. The sequence continues at coordinate 4,460,204 of NZ_CP015405.2, forward strand.
ATATGGTATATCTCCTGGAAGGGACAGATGTGGAAGAGCTGCTTGCATATCCGGTGCTTATTTACCCTCATCCCCTGATCCTTACAGAGAGAAGAGCAGAGGTCCTGAAACAGTATGTGGAGGCAGGCGGATGCCTGATCCTGGGATGCAGAACAGGGCAGAAGGATGAGACGGGAAAATGTGTGATGCAGCCAATGCCGGGTCTGCTCCTGCCCCTGACACAGACGGATGTGAAAGAATACACGTTTGTGGGTCCGGCGGATGACGCCGTTTACATGGAGTGGGAAGATAAACAGGTAGAAACAGGGCTGTTTAATGATATCCTGGCAGTCACAGGTCCGGATGCCAGGGTACTGGCAAAATACAGCTCCAACTATTACGAAGGCCGCCCTGCATTGGTGGAGACAGCCTGGGGCAAGGGCAAGGTCCTGCATTTTGGCGGTACCTTTACCCGGGATAATGTAAAAGAATTTTTGGATCATACAGGGGTGCTGAAACCTTTTGAGGAACTGGCAGAAGTACCAAAAGCCTGTGAGACCGCCATGAGGGTGAAAGAGGGCAGAAAATATCTCTTTGTCCTGAATTATGACAAGGAGCCTCAGAAAATCGTACTCAAAGTACCTGTAATGGACATGGATACAAAAGATGAAGTGCAGGGAAGCGTAATGCTGAATGCATATGGGACCAAGGTTTACCGAATCTTTTAACTTTTTGTCCTGCTTTACCAGTAAATAATATCTGTCCGCTTTTGCAGCCATTTAAAACGTAAAAGAGCAAAACGTGTCTATGACAGAAGCCGTTATCAGCTGGACTTCCGCAACCCTCAGGTGCGTGCCCATGCCACGGAGGTCATAGACCGGGTGGTAAATGAGTATGGTGTGGGTTATATCAAAATGGACTACAACATTGAACCGGGTATTGGCACAGAAGTAGATGCGGACAGTTATGGGGACGGACTTCTGGGGCATAACCGGGCATATCTGGAATGGCTGGACGGCATTTTTGAAAAGTATCCTGACCTTATTATTGAAAACTGTTCCTCCGGCGGCCTGCGTATGGATTACGCTATGCTGTCCAGGTACCGGAGAATGCGGAGTGCGGATTTCATTGGAATAAAGAGGCAGGTAGCCTGACGGTTGAACTGCCGGGAAGGGTAAGTGCCAGGATTTTTGAACTTAGATATTGATAGTATGTAGCGGATAGAAAATCTAAAGAAAATACACATTGCTATTTTTTTGACTTTGTTATATTCTTATAATTACCGCCGAGGACAACCCACTCCAGAGTCGTAAGCGGAAATGGAGATACCAGGCAGAGCCGCATATGACCCTGCAGGGGAGGAGAAAAAGACAGAGGATAAAGGAGGAACCGGCATGTGTGAGAGGACCGTTCGCTTCAGTGAGATCAATGAAATTAAGGAGTTTGTGAGCGCGGCATGCCGATGTAAATTTGACATCGACGTTGTCAGCGGCAGAATCGTGATTGACGCCAAATCTATTCTGGGTATGCTGAGCCTGAACTGGGATGAGGAGCTTCGTGTGGTTTATGAAGAGCAGGACCCCCAGTTTGAGAACGTTTTACAAAAATATATGACCAGTTGAACAAGAAACCCGTCTTTGGATGCCATGGCATTTGCACAGACGGGTTTTTTGTACAGCTATTTGCAAAAAGTATCTTTGCCCTCTGGTACAGCATTCCATAGGTTCCAGTGTAGTAAGCACCTGCTATTCACCGACGCTTACGCGATGCTGTACCAGTTTCCGGTATTCCTTTGGGGAAAACCCTAGTTTCTGGTTAAACAGGTTGATCAGGCTGTTGCTGCTCTGATACCCCACCTCATAGGCGATCTCCTCCACGGTCATGAAAGTGCGGGCCAGGAGTATTTTGGCTTGGTCAAGCCGTGTATTGATCACATAATCGATGGGGGACAATCCGGTCTCCTCTTTAAAACGGTGCGAGAAATAATAAGTGCTCAGATTGGCTATGTCCGCCAGTTCCTCCAGTGTGATCTTTTCCCCCACATGACCTCTGATATAGCGGATGGTCTTTTCTATAGAAGTATCTTCTTTCTGGTTATGCAGTTCCCTCTCACTCAGCAGTTGAAGCAGTTTGTAAATCCGCATGGAACTGTCAAACATATTTTCAACCCCATCCTGTTCATAAAACTTCACCATATTGTAAATTAAATTTCCAACCAGCGCATTGTTCTGATTGCGTATCAGCGGTCCGAATAATTTGAGGATATGCCCGCAGATCTCATGGGAATTGGAACCGTCAAAATGGATATACACGAACTCCAGCCCATCCATTGCCTGGTAATAGTGAGGTTTGGCACAGTCCAGCAGCACCACATCCCCTTTCTTCGCGTCAAAGGATTCCCCTTCATACTCCACATGCAGAGTTCCTTCCCTGATATAGGCCACAAGAAGCGGCGGGAAATATTCTCTTTTCATAAAATATCTGCCTGTACAAAAATAATGCCCGCACCAGGTAGGATAAAAATAAAGCTGCCTGGCTGTATCGGAAGGTGTAAAAGAGAAGCATACGGAACGGGCAAGGACACCGGTATCCACACTTTTCATATTTTCTTTTCTCCCTGTCTTTTTTATCTCATTATAATCCCCCCCACTAATAAAAGCAATATCCATGAACTTTTTGGCAAAAACCCATATTTAAAAGCACGCCGTATATGCGTATAATACAAGTATCAAAACAAACGAAGCAAAATCGAACTCAAAAAATCACCGTTATATCAAAGAAAATGGCCGTTTTCATGGTGGAATAACTGCGTGCAGTTTAAAAGCATCAAAAGAATAAACAATTTATAAAAAAGCAAATTAATGTGAATTTATCAGGAGGAAAATAAAATGTTAAACGGAGAAAAGAGAATTGAAAGACCGCTTCGCTGGGGAATGATCGGTGGAGGAAGAACAGGAAATGTTGGCTACAAACACAGACTGGGAGCATTGAGAGATAACACGGCATATGAACTGGTGGCAGGAGCTTTTGACCTTGACTTTGAACGCTGTAAGGATTTTGGTATGAACCTGGGCGTTGCTGAAGACCGTTTATACCCGGATTACAAGACCATGTTTGAGGAGGAGGCAAAGCGTGCGGACGGTGTGGAAGTGGTTTCCATCGCAACACCAAATTTTACGCACTATGAGATCACAAAGGCAGCCCTTAAAGCAGGACTTCATGTGATCTGTGAAAAACCGCTGTTCTTCAAAGTGGAGCAGGGCGAAGAGATCAAAGCCCTGGCAGAGAAGATGAATAAGATCGTGGGTGTTACATACGGATTCTCAGGAAGCCAGCTCCTGCTTCAGATGCGCCAGATGGTACAGAACGGAGATTTGGGAGACATTCACATGGTAGAGCTGCAGTACACACACGGTTTCGCCTGTGATGAGATTGGTGATAAAGTTTCAGAAGGGCAGAAATGGCGTGTTGACCCGGAAAAATCAGGCCCATCCTTTGTACTGGGCGACCTGTCCACACATACCTTTTATATGTCAGAATTAATCTGCCCGGAACTGAAGCTGAAACAAGTTCTCTGTGACCGCCAGAGTTTTGTAAAATCACGGGAACCCCTTGAGGATAATGCTTACGTTCTGATGCGCTATGAAAACGGTGCCGTGGGCCGTATGTGGGCTTCCGCTGTGAATGCAGGCTGTATGGACGGACACAGGATCCGCATTGTGGGATCAAAGGCCTCTGTTGAATTTTCCGACAACCAGCCCAACGAAGTGCTCTATCAGGTTCAGGGTGAGCCGATCCGCAAAATGATCCGTTCCATGCCCTACCTTTACGATGCGTGCAATGCTGACGAGCGCCTGGGTGCCCTGCATGCAGAGGGGCTTCCGGAGAGCTGGGCAAACATTTATCTGAAATTTGCCATAGCCATTGACGCTAAAAACAGAGGCGATGAGGAAACCTTGAAAAATCTTGTTTACCCGGGGATCGACGCTGGTATTGAAGGTATCCGCTGGGTGACAAAATGTGTGGAATCCGCTGACAAAGGCGGCGTTTGGGTAGACTACAAATAATCGGAAAAGAGGAGGAAAGAAAATGCAGTTAGCCATATGTACAGATGTTTTTGCAGATTTATCCTACACAGAGATGCTGGACAAAGTAAAATCTCTGGGAATCGACGCAGTAGAGATGACAGCGGGAGGATGGGGTGCCCGTAAACACTGTGACACAGCCAGACTTCTGGAGAACCCGGCAGAGCTTAAAGTGTTACAGGAGGAATTGGAGAAGAGGGGCATGCGCATTGCGGCCCTGAATACCTCCTGCAACCCTCTCTGGCCATCCGGAACAGGGGAGGAGTATAAAAAATCCATGTATGCCTGTGTGGACCTGGCAGAGAAACTGGGTGTTACAAAAATCGTAGCCATGGCAGGGCTGCCGGCAGGAAACGAGACGGACACCACACCCAACTGGATCACTTCAACCGTATCATGGCCGGATTTTATGGCCCCTGCCTATGAATATCAGTGGAAAGTCACTATTGCTTTCTGGAAAGAATTCGCAGAGTATGCAAAGAACCATAAGATTGAACAGATTGCCATTGAGGAATTTCCGGGAACCATGGTATGGTCAGCAGAGACCATGCTGAAGCTGAGAGAGGCCACAGATCCCATCATCGGCATCAATCTTGACCCGTCCCACATGATGATACTGGGAGCAGACCCCATTGCGGCGGCCCGTGCCCTGAAAGGCTGTATCTACCATGTGCACGGCAAAGATGCCCGCATCGAGCGGGGCCTGGCAGACACAAACGGTATCCTGGAACCAAAACCTGTGACCAAATCCTCTGACCGGGTGTGGAATTACGTCGCTGTGGGCTGCGGAAAAGACCTGCAGTGGTGGAAGGAATTCTTCTCTGTTCTCAGCATGATGGGTTATCATGGGGATATATCCCTGGAGATGGAAGATTTAACTATGTCTGTGGAGGCAGGGGTAAACACCTCGATTGATGCGCTCCGCCAGACCATCAGCCAGTAAAACAGGAGGAATTAACATGAAGATAGCATTTGACGTTGATGTCCTGGCAAAGCAGATGGACATCAACCGGATGGTGCATCAGGTGGCGGACTGGGGATATGAGTATATCGAACAGTCCCCCCATCCCCGCATCAATCCTTTTTACAAACATCCCCTCTTTTCAAAAGAATGTGAGGCCGAATACCGCAGAGCCCTAAGGGAGACAGGCGTGGAGATCTCTTCTTTCATTGTGGTATACCGCTGGTCTGGCCCCACAGAGGAGGAGCGCCAGTTTGCAGTGCGCAACTGGAAGCGTATGATCCAAATCGCCGGAGATATGGGTGTGAGAGTCATCAACACAGAGCTGTCCGGTGACCCAAACAGGCAGGAGACCTGCAATGGTATGTGGTTTCAGTCCATGGAGGAGCTGCTTCCCATAATGGAAAAAGAAGATATCCGGGTGGAGATCCAGTCTCATCCCTATGATTTCTGTGAGCTTAACAATGAGGCATGTGACATGGTCAAATCCTTCCGTTCCAAACATTTGGGATATGTGTATTCATCCCCTCACGGCTTTTTCTATGATGAGGGAAAAGGGGATGTCCGCTCCATGCTGCACTACGCAGGGGATGAACTGACCCATGTGCTCTTTGCGGATACCTTTAACCAGACCCTGGACTGCCGTTATATTGCCAATCCCCCGTGGCTGAACGGCCGGGGAAAGGCTGACGTGACCATTCACCAGCACCTGGCTATGGGGGAGGGCGATGTGGATTTTGACGGGATTTTTGAGACCCTGCGGGAGATGGATTTTGCCAAGAAGCAGCTACGTGAGGATGCGCCCAAGACAGGCGGGGACAACATTGCCTGTGTATCCATGTTTGGATTCCCGGAAAAAATGAATCGGCAGGCCCCGGAAGCACGTGAGAGGATCGAGAGAGAACTTCTCTGAGAAGAGAAAGGAATGGAGATGTGGTATGAAAAATGAAAACACTACGGAAATACAGCAGTCAGGCGGGAAACTGGGCTGGGGAACACGTGTAGCTTACGGATGCGGAGATACGGCCTGCAATGTGGTTTTCGGTATGATCAGTACGCTGCTCACACTGTTTTATACGGATTATGTGGGCATCAATGCAGCAACCGTAGGATTAGTTATGCTCTTATCCCGTATTTTCGACGGTGTTTCGGATGCCATAATGGGGATCATTGTGGAAAAGACCAATACCAGGTGGGGAAAATCCAGGCCTTGGCTGCTGTGGATGTGCGTACCTTTTGCAATTTCGGCAGTGCTGCTGTTTGCGGTTCCCCAGTCTAAGGTGAGCATTCAATTTTTATATATGTTTGTCACTTATAACTTCTGCAATACAGTCTGTTATACGGCTATCAACCTTCCCTACAGCAGTCTTTCTGCCATGATGACAAGGATTTCATCCGAGAGGGATATGCTGAGTATTGTCAGGATGGGGCTGTCCCCCTTTGGCCGGATCTTGGCTGTGACCTGTACCATGCCGGTGGTGAAACTGTTCGGAGACGATCAGGCAGCCTGGGTGAAAACCATGGCAATGTGGGCAGCCATAGCTCTTGTGCTCCTGCTTATCTGCTTTTTCAAATGTGAAGAAAAAGTAGAGATCGAGGCAAAGAAAAACCAGAAAAAGGTACCTGTGAAACATGCGTTGAAAGCACTTGTATGCAACCAGTATTTTTGGGCAGTTGTGGTATTATGGACTATGCAGAACGGAATTTACTGCATCACCGGAACGATCCTCCCATATTACTGCAAATATATATTTGGTAATGATACCTGGATGTACAGTACCCTGTATCTGACAGAGACATTATTAATTGTAGCAGTGACTTTTTGCTGTCCTGTTCTGCTGAAAAAGTTTGGGAAGAGAAATATGTCCCTGGCAGGCATCTGGCTGGCGCTTATGGGTCAGCTTGTTTTCTTCCTGAACCCAACCAGCTTCCCCTGGATGGTCATGAGCTGCATTGTCCGTGCCATTGGACTTGCGCCGCTGAACGCGGTAGTATTTGGATTTCTCGGGGATGTGGTTGAATTTGGGCAGTGGAAGACACATATTCGTCAGGAAAGCCTGATCTTTGCGGGGAGTTCCGTGGGTATGAAACTGGGAGCCGGGTTGTCTTCTGCAATTATCACAGGGCTTTTATCGGCGGCGGGTTACATCAGTTCCTCCGCAGGTGCTGTCATGCAGCCCCAGTCAGCAGTGGATATGATCATCAATATCTATAAATTCGGACCTCTTGTTGTCTGGGTGACAGTCCTTATAACACTGACCCTCTATAAGCTGGATAAAAAATATCCTGCGGTCATGCAGGAACTTATTGAGCGTGAGTCCCGCGGTGAGCTATAATAATACATAAATATATGATAACCATAAAGAGGATAACAGGTATGCCATAACATCCGGAGGACAGAGCAAGGAGAAATTGCCCTGTCTTCCGGCTTTTCTCTTGTGCTTCCGGGCAGGCGTGCTATAATAGTGTAATGCGCGTAATACTTTAGTACCTGCAGGGGACCGGATGGTTACCAATATATAAAAATAAAGGGGGCATATATCTATGGATATCAAACTGATCATGGCCATTATAACCATTACGCTGGCGCTTGTTTTCTATACCATAGGCGTTTTTTCAGAGAGAAAGGCACATACTCTGAAAAAGCAGCATGTTTTTATTTTCTGGCTTGGCCTTGTCTTTGACACCACCGGCACTACAATTATGAGCTTAATCACAAAAGAAGGCGCTGGGGCACAGAACGGTATGGGGCTCCACGGCATAACAGGTGCATTGGCAATTGTTCTGATGCTTTTTCATGCACTGTGGGCAACCCTGGTGCTAGTGAAGAAGGATAAGAAGAAACAGGAGAGCTTTCACAAATTCAGTATTTTTGTCTGGCTTGTCTGGCTGGTACCTTATATTCTGGGCATGGTCATAGGTATGAACCACTGACCGTAAAGACAAAATTTCCGGCTTTACAAAAAACAGGAAATGTGCTAGCATGAAAATTATAGTGGAAACACGAGGACGGAGAGAGTATGTGCAGATTTTCTTTTACAGAGAAGTTCCGGGTGCTGAGAGGAACAAAGAGGACTGTGCGGAAGATGGCTCCTGAGAGGCGCACCGAACTGTAACCTGACATAAGCAGCAGGGGCAGCAAGGCTGCGACAGGTTCCGCCTGTTACAGCGGGAAGGTATGCAGGTACCTGATGAGGTCTGTGCTGTGAGGCGCGGATAAAAAGAAGTGGTAACACGGGTGGAAATGCTCGTCTTCTCAGAATGAGGGGATGGGTGTTTTTTTTGTTCCACAGCAAAGTAAAGGAGATACAAATGGACAGGAAAAAATATTATATCACCACAGCGATTGCCTACACTTCAGGCAAACCGCACATTGGCAACACTTATGAAGCAGTGCTGGCTGACAGTATCGCCAGATTTAAAAGACAGCAGGGTTATGACGTGTTCTTCCAGACAGGAACAGATGAGCACGGTCAGAAGATCGAGATGAAGGCAGAGGAAGCCGGCGTGACCTGCAAGGAATTTGTGGACCAGGTATCAGGGGAAATTAAAAATATCTGGGATATGATGAACACCTCCTATGACAAGTTCATCCGCACCACAGATGATTATCATGAAAAACAAGTACAGAAGATTTTCAAAAAACTGTACGACCAGGGTGATATTTACAAGGGGCATTATGAGGGGATGTACTGCACTCCCTGTGAATCCTTCTTCACAGAGTCCCAGCTTGTGGACGGCAAATGTCCGGACTGCGGACGTCCGGTAACTCCGGCCAAAGAGGAGGCATATTTCTTCAAGATGAGCAAATATGCCCAGCGCCTGATTGACCATATCAATGAACATCCGGAATTTATCCAGCCTGTTTCCAGAAAAAATGAGATGATGAACAACTTCCTGCTTCCGGGACTGCAGGACCTGTGTGTGTCCAGGACTTCATTCAAATGGGGGATCCCGGTTGAATTTGACCCGAAACACGTGGTGTATGTGTGGCTGGATGCCCTGACAAACTACATCACCGGAATCGGATACAACTGTGACGGGGAGAGTACAGAGCAGTTTAAGAAGGACTGGCCTGCTGATCTGCACTTGATCGGTAAAGACATTATCCGTTTCCATACTATTTACTGGCCCATTTTCCTGATGGCTCTTGACCTGCCCCTTCCGAAACAGGTATTCGGACATCCCTGGCTCTTACAGGGGGACGGCAAGATGAGCAAATCCAAAGGAAATGTTATCTATGCAGACCAGCTTGTAGACTTTTTTGGGGTAGATGCTGTGCGTTACTTCGTGCTGCATGAAATGCCCTTTGAGAATGATGGTGTCATTACCTGGGAACTGATGGTGGAGCGCCTGAATTCCGAGTTGGCCAACACCCTTGGAAACCTGGTAAACCGTACGATCTCCATGTCCAACAAATATTTTGACGGCATTGTGACCAGTACAGGTGTGGCCGAGCCGGTTGACCAGGATCTGAAGGCGGTTGTACTTGGAACAAAGAAAAAAGCAGAGGACAAAATGGAAGAACTTCGTGTGGCGGACGCCATCACAGAAATATTCTCCCTGTTCAAACGCTGCAACAAATATATAGATGAGACAATGCCCTGGGCCCTTGCGAAGGACGAGAGCAGGAAAGACCGTCTGGCAGAGGTGCTTTATAATCTGGTTGAAGGCATCTGTATGGGCGCATCCCTGCTGGAATCCTTTATGCCGGAGACGACAGAGAAAATTCTGTCCCAGTTAAACGCGGCAAAGAGATCCTATGAGGAACTGGATCACTTTGGTTTATATCCGTCAGGCAGCAAAGTGACAGAGAGGCCGGAAATTCTCTTTGCACGTCTTGATGTGAAAGTGATCATAGAAAAAGTGGAAGCTATGCGTGCAGCCGAGGCGGCAGCAAACGCACCGGAAGAAGAGAATAAGGAAGAAGAGCCGGTTGTGGATATAAAGGCAAAACCGGAAGTGACATTTGATGATTTTATGAAAATGCAGTTCCAGGTGGGTGAGATCATTGCCTGCGGGGAAGTGAAAAAATCAAAAAAACTTCTTTGCTCCCAGGTGAAGATCGGAAGTCAGGTGAAACAGATCGTCTCCGGTATCAAGGCAAACTACAAGCCGGAAGATATGGTGGGCAAAAAAGTAATGGTCCTGGTGAATCTAAAGCCTGCAAAACTGGCAGGAATCTTATCTGAAGGAATGATCTTGTGTGCAGAGGGGCCGGACGGAGAACTGGCACTTATGACACCGGATAAGGATATGCCGGCGGGTGCCGAGATTTGTTGAGCGGAAGATAAAGAGAAAATGCCGCGGGTATGTGCTGCATCATGGCACATTTCCCGGGGCATTTATTTACTCGATTTTCCAGGTGAGGTTCTTTTATTGGCAGCAGATTAAAGTCTTTATTTTCAGTAAATATTACAGAAAATCAAGATATATTTTTGTGTAATAGGTAGGAATTAGATATAATGCACAAAAAGATATTGACGTGGAACGATACACATGATAGGATTGTACATGAAAAGAGGAGATACAATATGGTGACAATATATGATGTGGCAAAGAGAGCAGGTGTGTCAAAGACACTGGTATCCAGGGTCCTTAACAACCAGTCAGGTGTAAGCCCGGAGTCAAGGAGCCGCATTCGGGAGGCCATGAAAGAGCTTCACTACAAGCCAAATACACTGGCCAGGTCCCTGGTACTGCAGAGGACAAATGTTGTGGGGGTTATATTGGACTCATTGACAGAACAGTATTTCTTTGATGTGATCAGAGGGGTGGAAGATACCGTGAAAGAAAACCATTTCCGGGTTATCTTTTGCAGTGGGAGAAATGACAGAGGAGAAAAGGAAAACTATATAGATTTTTTCAGCAACGGGGCCACAGACGGGGCTATCATCTATGGTAGTGATCTGGATGATGCGGATCTGATCCGCAAACGCGCGGAGATGGAATTTCCTTTTGTGGTAGTGGAGAATGAGGTGGAGGATGCCAATGTAAACAATGTCCTGGTGGACAATACTTATGGCTCCAAGCTGGCTGTTGACCATTTAGTGAAAAAGGGATGCAGGCGCATTATGCATGTCACAGGCGCTAAAGGGACAAAAGCGGCACTGCGCAGATGGCAGGGATATCTGGCAGCCATGGAGCAGCAGGGCCTGGCACAATACATATCCGTTGTGGAGTGCCAGGAGTTTGGTGTTGACCAGGGATATGAGGCTGTGAAGACCTGGCTTATGGGGCACGGCAGGGAGGAACTGCCGGATGCCATATACTTTGGTGCGGACAATACAGCCTTTGGAGGCATGATAGCGCTTGAGGAGGCAGGGATCCGCATACCGGAAGAGATTAAGATCGTAGGGTTTGATGATGACAAGCCCTGGGGTGTGGAGAAGAGACTGAAGAAGCTGACAACGATCCGCCAGCCCTTGTATGAAGTGGGCGCAAAAGCAGTGCAGGTGCTCCTTGGACAGATACAGAACCCGGAGACACCGAGACAGAAGATCATCATAAAACCGGAACTGGTCATCCGTGAGACAACAGAATGAATGATTAGGACAACAAGGAATATTCCTTGTTTGTTCTTTCAGATAAATGTGTAACGATACACAACAGAAACAGGCACATATGAAGGATGTGTTTTTTCTATCGGGAAATGTGGAGCGCTACACAAACAATAAAGGAGGTCAATCATATGGAGGGAATGAAATTTACAATTGTGGGAGCGGGAAGCTCCTATACCCCGGAACTGCTGGACGAAATGGGAATGAGAAAGGAACAGCTTCCGGTAAAAGAGATTATGCTCTATGATATTGATGAAAAACGTCTGGGCATTATGGAGGGATTCTGCCAAAGATTTGCAAAAAAGCTGGGACTGGATGTGGAGATCCGTGCAACAACCAGTCTGGACAAGGCGTTGTACGGTGCGGATTTTGTGGATACCCAGATCAGAGTGGGGGGCAACAAACAAAGAGTAAAGGATGAGAAGATCCCTCTCCGGTACAATTTGGTAGGCCAGGAAACTACAGGAGCGGGGGGAATGATGAAAGCGTTCCGGACAATACCGGTTATGCTGGAAATCGCAGAAAAAATGGAGGAGCTGTCTCCAAACGGCTGGCTCATTAATTATACTAACCCAACCGGTCTTGTGACAGAGGCTGTCACCCGTTACACCAACGCCAATATCGCAGGATTTTGTTCCGGCGGCATTTTCCCCAAAATGTGGGCAAAGCGGGCCCTGGGCATCCCCTATGAACAGGTACAGTATGATTACATGGGGCTGAACCATATGAATTTCATCAGCAATATCACCATTGACGGACGCCCTGTCACAGAGGCGGAGTTTGAAAAAATAGCGGCACAGAATGACGATGTGGATTTGGAGCTGATCAAACTGCTGGGCGTGATCCCAAGCCCATATCTGCAGTGGTATTACCACACCAATGAAAAGGTTGCCATGTTTAAAGCCGCCCCAAAGACCCGCGGGGAGTATGTGCAGGAACTGGAAAAGGATGTATACGCCGCATATGCGGACGAGACAAACTGCGAGAAGCCAAAAGCCCTGGCAAAACGAGGGGGCGGCGGTTATTCTGAGGTGGCTATGGGCTTCGTGAATGCAGTCTATAATAATGTGGATACTAAGATGGTGGTAAATGTACCGAACAAAGGTGCTGTCTCCTTCCTGCCTGACAGCGCAGTGGTGGAAGTGGGGTGCCTTGTAAACAAGACCGGGATGCAGCCGCTGCATGTGACAGAAGTTCCATCCATGTGCTGGGGCCTGGTGGCAGCGGTCAAGAACTATGAGCAGCTTGCCGTGGAAGCGGCAGTGGAGGGCGACGTGAGAAAGATGAAGCTGGCACTCCTGGCACATCCCCTTGTCCGCCAATGGGAATATGTGGAGAAGCTGGTGCCTGAGCTTCTGGAAGCCAACAAAGAATATCTGCCCCAATTTCATTTATAAGCCAGGAGGCAAAGTATGAAATATGTATTGGGTATTGATCAGGGCGGCAGTAAAACCCATGCCGTCTTAGCCGACCAGGAGGGAAACCTTCTGGGAATGGGGAAAAGCTACGGGGCGTGCCATTCCAGCACCAGCCTGGAATATGCGGTGCAGGCAATCCTCCAGGCTGCTGACCAGGCTCTTTGCGGATACAGCTTGGGAAGAGAGGATGTGACAGCAGTTTTGGGAGGCCTCACAGGGATCGACTGGGATTACGAGGCAGAACTTTTGGAAAATGAGTTACAGAAACACTTTCCGAAATCGGATGTGAAAATTGTAAATGACTGTATCATTGCCATGCGTGCCGCAACCAGAAAACAGCAGTGCGGAATCCTGTGCGCAGGTTCAGGTCTGAACTGTGCGGTACAGAACGGAGAGGACTGTTTTGTGTATGGATTTTATATTCCGGATGAGTATCAGGGAGGCTGGAGTCTGGGCAGAAAGGCAGTCCAGGCAGTGTTTGACGCTCATATGGGGCTGCTGGAAAAGACAGCGCTGACACCGCGTCTGCTGGAACATTTTCGGGCACGTACCGTGGATGAACTGCTCTATATGCAGGTCACGGGAAAAATCAAGAGCAGCGACTATCTGAGCCTTCCGATCATACTTGAGGAAACTGCCCGGGAGGGTGACAGGACGGCAGGGGACATCTGGATAGAGTATGGAAAAAAAATAGTGTCCTTTCTGGAAGCGCGCATGAACAAAATGGGAATTTTGGGGTGCGACACGGATATTGTACTCTCGGGAAGTATCTTTAAGTGTAAATTCCGGGAATTTCAGGAAGCAGTGGAGGAAGAAATATTAAAAAGGATACCCGGAGCCAATGTGATCGCAGCCGAATATGAGCCGGTAATAGGAGCCGTGCTGATGGGGCTGAAAAGAACGAACAAGATCATGACGGGTAAGATTTATGGGAACATTGAAGAAGGAGCAGGCAGATTTCCGGTGAGAAGGCTGGAAAATATCTAGTGGGAAAAGGAGATAAAATATGAGAGCAAAAAAAGTATTGGGGCTTGTACTGGCAGGAACTATGACGGCGGCCTTGATGGGATGCGGCGGAAACGGGGGCAATGCAGAAGAAAAGAAGAATACAGGGAAAAGCGGGAGCACTCAGTCTTCGGAGGATGAGATCAACCTGACTTTCTGGCATATATGGCCGGATGCGGAGATGGGGGAGATCGTAGACAGCTATGTGGATAAGTTTGAGGAAGAGCATCCCAATGTGCATATTGAGGCTGTTGCCACACAGGAGGTTGAATATCAGAATAATAAACTGAAAGTTGCAGCCGCAACAGGTTCCCAGGGAGATGTATTTGTGTGCTGGGGCGGGGGTTACGCGAAGAATTATGTGGACGCAGGGAATGTGCTCCGGCTTGATGAACTGATGGAGAAAAATAATACAAAGGACCAGCTGCTGGACGGTACGCTTACATATGGCACATATGATAATAAAGTGTACGGTCTGCCGCTGAAACAGTGGGCAGGAGCCCTGTTCTGCAATGAAGAACTGTTTGAGGAGTACAACGTAAAGATACCGGAGACATACGAAGACCTGCTTCAGGCAGTAAAAGCCTTCCGGGCCGGGGATGTGACACCCATGGCTTTGGGGGCAAAGGACGGATGGCATATCGGAATGATCCAGAATGCCCTTGCAGTGCGCACAGAAGGCGCGGACTACATGAACCGTGCGCTGCAGGGCGAAGAGACTCTGGATACAGAGGGAATCATAAAATCCGCACAACTGCTGTGCGACTTAAATGAAGCAGGTGCTTTTCCGGATGGAACGCTGGGACTTGGAGCTGAGGAAGCCCAGGAGGAGTTCTATATGGGAATGGTCCCCATGTACTACGGCGGAAGCTGGGTGGCATCCGGCTGCGACAGCGATGAGAATGATATCCAGGGAAAGATCAAGGCAGTGCCAATGCCAACCGTGGATGGAGGAAAAGGCGGTGTCAACAGTTTCTCAGGCGGTGCCATTGATATGATCATGCTGAACGCAAACACGAAATATCCGGATATGGCATATGAATTTGCAGTAGGGATCACGAAATATATGTCTGAGGAGGCATACAAAATTGGGGACAGCCTTCCGGCATGGAAGGTAGATGTAGATGAATCTGAGGTCAGCCCCACCTTAAAGCAGATTGAAAACCTGATCAAAGATGCGGACGGTTATGTGCTGGCCTGGGATACTTTCCTGGAAGGAACCGCAATAGAAAAACATTACGAACTGCTCCAGGGACTGATCGCTGGTACAACAACACCAAAAGAATTTGCGGCGGGAATGCAGGAGGCGCAGGTTCAGGTGAAAAAAGGGGATACGGAGTAAGTACAGAGAGGGAAAGTGAGGCAGTAGTATGGAACGAGCATTGAGGGATAAAAAAGTAATATGTATTTTTGTACTGCCGGCACTTATATGGTTTTGCGCGATCGCGCTGTTCCCGGTGTTTCAGTCAGCAGGCTACAGCCTGCTGGACTGGGACGGGGTGACTGAGGCAAAATTTATCGGTGCGGCAAATTATATTAAAATGTTCCAGGACCCTCTGTTTTTTAAATCCATCTGGAATTCAATCTTACTGGCCGCTGCTTCTGTGTTTATCCAGCTCCCCATCTCCATGATCTTGGCGCTGGTGCTTGCCGGCGGCGTCCGGGGTGAAAATTTTTACAGGAATGCATTTTTTGTCCCGGTGATTATTTCAGGCACGATCATTGCCCATCTGTGGCTGAAAATTTACCACCCTTCTTATGGCCTTTTAAACATGGGACTGGGCGCGGTGGGACTGGATGCCCTGCAGAGAGAATGGCTGGGGGATAATGGGACAGCGCTTCTGGCCTGTTTTGTTCCCATGGTATGGCAGTATATCGGATATCATATGCTGCTGCTGTATTCCGCAGCCAAGTCCATATCACCGGAAATCATCGAAGCGGCCCATGTGGACGGTGCCAACAGATTCCAGACTGCTGTGAGGGTCATCATACCCATGATCGTGCCAATGATAAAAGCCTGTGTGATCTTTGCCATCATCGGTTCCCTGAAATCCTTTGATCTGATATATATTCTGACCAACGGCGGGCCTGTCCACGCCTCAGAAGTGCCATCGCTTCTGATGTACAAGAAAATATTTGTGACAAATGAATATGGGTACGCCAGTGCCATAGCAATCTTCATTATTTTGGAATGCCTGGTATTTACGTTTGTGGTGCAGAAAATATTTAATCATATCCAGAAAGATTAGGAGGAGCCGGTATGAAAAGGAGAAATTCAAAACGAAAGAAGACCGGTACGGTTAAAACGATCATTTTACTTTTTATTACAGTGATCCAGTTGTTTCCGCTTTACTGGATGTTTACGTTTTCCCTGAAGAGCAACCGTGAAATCTTTGGGGGGAATATTATAGGGCTGCCGGAGAAATGGGAGTGGGAAAACTATTCCAAGGTATTTGAAAAGGCCCATCTGGGCAGATATTTGTTTAACAGTACAGTGGTTACGGGGCTTACCATAGCATTTACCCTGATCTTGTCCGCTATGGCTACCTATGCTATTGTGCGGCTGAAATGGAAACTGAGCAAATTGGTTTATTTCATTTTCCTGACAGGGATGATGCTTTCCATCCATGCAGTGCTGCTTCCTCTGTTTGTAAATATGAAACCGGTGCTGGACACTTACTGGGCGCTTATTATCCCTTATGTGGCATTTGCCATGCCCACGGCTATTTTGCTGATGGTGGGGACATTGGAGTCGCTGCCAAAAGAGCTGGAGGAAGCCGCATTTATCGACGGGGCAAATATTTACAGGGTTTTCTGGCAGATCATTATGCCGCTGTTAAAGCCCATACTGTCTACGGTTGCTATCCTTACCTTTTTGTCTGCATGGAATGAGATGATGCTTGCCATTGCGTTTGTAAGCGGAGAAAAGTATAAGACCATCACCGTGGGCGTCAACGATATGGTGGGGAAATATTCTACCAAATGGGGACTTATCGGTGCAGGGCTGACCATTGCCACTATTCCAACGCTGTTTTTATATGTATTTCTGAGCAAGAACATTCAGAAGAGTCTGGCAATGGGGGCAGTGAAGGGATAAGAGCAGATAATAAAGAGGTGAGAGCATGAAAAAAATATGCAGATGTCCGTACATTCCCTGCAAATACAGGAATCACTGTACGGCTTGTATTATACAGAACAAGGAGGATAAAACATTGCCTAACTGCATGGAAGAGATCGCGGAAGAGATGGGAGCATGTCTTCCCATTAAGATTCCGGCAACAGAGGTTATGCCGGATATGGAAGGTATGTCCAGACGGTGCGCAGAGCTTGTGAAAGCGTGTCTGGATGAGAAGCGGGACGCACTGCTGTGTTTTCCCGCAGGCAGCACGGTGGTAAGGACCTGTGAGATACTGAAGGAAATGAAAGAACAGGGACTTATTGACTTTTCCCAGGCGGAATTTGTTGCGCTGGATGAGTGGCTGGATCTGGAGGATGAAAGTGAAAACTGCACAAACTTTTTAAAGCAGCACTTGTATGGTCCGCTGGAGATCCAGCCGGAGAAGATGCATCTGTTTCAGGTTCACGCGCAGGATCTGGAGGAAGAGTGCAGACGGATAGATGGGATCATATCCAGCCGCGGAGGTATTGACCTTATGCTGCTGGGGCTGGGCATGAACGGACACCTGGGACTGAACGAGCCGGGAGGAGATTTTGAGGATTATGCAAAGGTGGTAAACCTGTCGGAGACCACCATGCATGTAGGGCAGAAATATTTTTCCGGACCTATGAAACTGACCAGGGGAATCACACTTGGAGTACATCACATGTTTGAGGCAAAGAAGGTGATCCTGCAGGTTTCGGGAAAAGCTAAGCAGGATATTGTAAAGAAAATGTATGATTCACAGCCCACGCAGGAACTTCCGGGTACAGTCCTGAAGCTTCTTCCGGGAGGCCTGGTGGTGCTGGATGAAGATGCCGCCAAAGGAATCCGGGGGCTGCTGGCAGAGTCATAGGAAATATCTGTGCAGACAGGGTCATGTTTTCCGGTATCCAGCCGGAGACACCCCTGTCTGCTTTTTGAAGATCCTGCTGAAATACAGAGGATTATCATACCCTACCAGGGCGCCGATCTCACTGACCGTATAGTCCGTAGTCTCCAGAAGCTCCCTGGCCCTGCGGATCCGGACGGAGGTGAGATACTTGAGGGGCGGGACGTTCATGTACTGTTTAAAGCTGCGGATAAACCAGCATGTGCTCATGTGCTGCTGTCTGGCATACTCCTCGATCTTTATGTCCTGGTAATAATTTTCATTAAAGTAATGTATTGCCTTTTCCATCTCTTTTTGAATCCGGTGTCTCTCCCCCGGCCCTTCCATGCAGTGGCGGCGCACCAGCAGAAGGAGCTGTTGTAAAAGCAGGGGGAGCAGGTCCTCATAGGCAGGGCGGAACACCTGAAGCTCCCGTATCATCCGGAAGAAAAGGTCCCTGTATTCAGAAAAAACACCTGCATAGACAATTTGATTTTGTGCAAACCCGGCTTCCTCCAGGAGAGATTCTGCCCGGTATCCGGTAAAGTGCACCCAGAAGGCCTCTGGTTTGTCTTTTCCGTAATACATATATTCCTGGCGGACGAAGGGCCGCAGAAGGACCATATTCCCCTCACTCACTTCCACTTTCTCCTGGCCTATGGTAAACCAGGCACTCCCGGAAGCAATGTAAATAAGCTGGTAATCAGCCCGGCCTTTGGGCCTTAATGTGGACATGGACGGGCGGGTGATGACTCTGTATACCCCGCTGCTGTTTATGCGCAGAGGGACCTGCATATTTTCCAAATCTGTTTCCGCATGGTTTAAGTATCCGGTGTTTACATACATAGGATGACTCTCCTTACTTGCTCTTGGAGTTTTGTTTTTTCTTTTCTTGATTGTATCATTTTGTGCATGTTTTGTCTAATACAGGATATGGATTTTGCTGTTCTGTCTTTTATAATAGGCAGTATGAGGCGGCTTTTCGGCGGGCCTGCATATTTTCTGCGCCGGTTCGGAAAAGTCACAGTATAAAATACATTTTCAGGAGGGCTATGACCAATGATTGTACCCAGATATTATGAAAACCTTCACATGCTGCACGAGAACACCATGCCGAACAGGGCCTACTATATACCTGCCGGCACACAGAGAGACGATTTGTGTGAGAACAGAGAGAATTCCCACAGATTCCAGCTTCTGAACGGTAACTGGAAATTCAAATATTTTGATAGTATCTATGACCTGAAAGAGGAATTTTTCAGGGAGGGATACAATACAGAAAGCTTTGATGAGATCCCTGTACCGGGGTGCTGGCAGAATTTCGGATATGACAAACACCAGTACACCAATACACGTTATCCCTTCCCCATGGACCCGCCGTATGTGCCCCAGGAGAACCCCTGCGGAGCTTATGTACATTCCTTCAGCTATGCCCAAAATGATAGTGCCCCAAAGACTTACCTGAACTTTGAGGGAGTGGATTCCTGCTTTTATGTATGGATAAACGGCAGCTATGTGGGCTACAGCCAGGTATCACATTCCACAAGTGAATTTGACGTGAGCAGCTTTTTGAGAGAGGGCGAAAACACCCTGGCGGTGCTGGTCCTGAAATGGTGCGACGGCAGTTATCTGGAGGACCAGGACAAATTCCGCATGAGCGGCATTTTCAGGGATGTATATCTGCTCAAACGTCCTGCACAGGGTATTTTTGACTATTTTCTTACAACAGACATTGCGCCGGATGGAAAGAGCGCGGCAGTGGACGTGGCAGTGACGTATTTTAATGCAGCGGTACCTGTAAAAATCTCTGTCTATGATGCAGAGGGAAGCCTGGCAGCCGAGAGCAGCCAGGTATCAGAGGATGGAAGAATCAGTATAACCCTTCAGGATCCGGTTCTCTGGAACGCGGAGGAACCATACCTGTACACCTTGGTTCTGGAAGCGGGTGGAGAGGTCATCACGGACCGCATGGGTATCCGTGAAATTTGCAGCAAAGACGGAGTGGTTTACATAAATGGAAAAAAAGTGAAATTCCACGGAACCAACCGTCACGACAGTGACCCTGTCACAGGATTTACCATCAGCCTGGAACAGATGAAAAAGGATTTGCAGCTCATGAAAGAGCACAATATCAACTGTATCCGTACCAGCCACTACCCAAATGCGCCGCAGTTTTATCAGCTCTGTGACGAATACGGTTTTTTTGTCATAGATGAGGCGGACAACGAGAGCCATGGAACCGCGGATATCTATATGGAGGATGATTCCTGGGAGGAGAGGGCATCCAGATGGAACCATGCCATAGCGGACAATCCTGCCTTTACAGAATCCACTGTGGACAGGACACAGCGCTGCGTGCACAGAGACAAGAACCGTCCCTGCGTGGTGATCTGGTCCATGGGAAATGAATGTGCATATGGATGTACCTTTGAGGCGGCACTTGCCTGGACAAAGGAATTTGACCATACAAGACTGACCCATTTTGAGAGCGCCCGCTATACAGCAAAAGATAAAAAGTATGATTATTCCAACATAGACCTGCACAGCCGGATGTACCCTGCCATTGAGGAGATCCACCAGTATTTTGCGGAGAATCCCGACAAACCGTATGTTATGTGCGAATACTGCCACGCAATGGGCAACGGCCCCGGTGACTTTGAGGACTATTTCCAGGTTATCCAGCAGTATGACGGCGCCTGCGGCGGTTTTGTATGGGAGTGGTGCGACCATGCCATTTATATGGGCAAGACCATTGAGGGCAAAAAGAAATACGCCTACGGCGGGGACCATATGGAATATCCCCAGGACGGCAATTTCTGTATGGACGGCCTGGTGTACCCTGACCGTACACCCCACACCGGACTTCGGGAATTTAAGAATGTACACCGCCCGGCCAGAGTGGTTTCTTTTGACCAGGAGAAAAAAGAGGCAGTTCTTCACAATTACATGGATTATGTAAACTTAAAGGATTATCTCTATATCACTTATACTGTAAACTGTGACGGGACCATTATTGGAGAAGGGGAGATCTGCCCGGACAATATGCCGGATATCAGTGCGCACAAGGAGGGGAGCATTGCACTTTCTTATGAGGTGCCCAAAGCCGGAAAATGCTATCTGAAGCTGGAATACCATTTGCAGAAGGCAACAAAATTCCTGCCGGAGGGCTTTAAACTGGGCTTTGATGAAGTGCAGCTTCAGACGGCGGATATGAGAAACCAGAAAGCAGTCAAGATTCTGGAAGTGACAGAGGAATCAGGGGAAACAGGAAAAGTAGCCGGGCAGCCCCCTGTATTCAGCGTGGCTCAGGATGACAGAAACCTGTTTGTGAGCACAGACAAATTCTCCTATACCTACGACAAGCTTACCGGATTATTTTCCGAACTTAGTTATGTAAACTGCAGAGTGCTGGAATGCCCAATGGAATACAACGTTTGGAGAGCACCAACAGACAACGACAGAAACATAAAGAATATCTGGAGAAAAGCAAAATACGACAAAATTGTGGCCAGAGCTTACCGCACAGACTACACAGTCCTGGAGGATGAAGTGCAGATCCACACGGTTCTGTCGGTTTCAGCGATCATCATCCAGAGAATTCTGGACATTGATGCCACATGGACCATTCATGCCAACGGAAGGATTGACGTGAAGCTGGATGTGAAGAAAGATCCGGAATTCCCGGAGCTTCCAAGATTCGGTCTTCGCCTGTTCCTGCCCCGTGATATGGCTGAGATCAGATATTATGGATTAGGCCCTGTGGAAAGCTATCAGGATAAACGGAAAGCAAGTTATCATGATGAATTCCATGCCAGTGTAAAAGACCTGCATGAGGATTATATCCGTCCCCAGGAGAACGGCAGTCATGATGACTGTGATTATGTGAAGGCAGAAGGCAGCAGGATCAGCCTTGCAGCAGTAAGTTCATGTACATTCTCCTTTAATGCATCGGTATATACCCAGGAGGAACTGACAGAAAAGGCCCATAATTATGAGCTGAACGCTTCACCTTATACCGTGCTCTGTCTGGATCACCGCCAGAACGGCATCGGTTCCAACAGCTGCGGTCCCAGACTTCTGGAGCAGTACCGCTTTGTTGAAAATGAATTTACCTTTGCAATCAGCCTCCTTCCGGTGGTAAAATAATAGAATAACTGTAAATATGAAATGGGGATGCGGACGGCCGGCAGCCCCATTTTCGTACGCGGAATTTTTTGCCCGGAGGCGGTTTGGCATGGACTTTTGCCTGTAACTGTGAGGGAAGAAAACAGTTACATATTACTGTTATTTATGGAGGAGGATACTATGTGCAGCAGGATTGAAATGGAAGGCCCTGTTTATAATACACGGGATTTGGGAGGGTATACAGGAAAGGACGGCAGGACCATCAGACCTCACCGCCTGATAAGGAGCGGTGCCCTTGGAAAATGTACGGAGGCTGATATCAGGCGTCTGACAGAGGAATATGGACTGAAAACAGTGGTCGACTTAAGAACGAACGGTGAGAGAGCCGAATTGCCGGACCCGGAGATAAAGGGAATAGAATTCATACATACCCCCCTTTTAAGTGACGCCATGCTGGGGATCACCAGGGAGGGCCAGGAGCAGGCGGACAGCCTTTCCGCTATGATCCTGGAACTGCTGCAAGAGGCAGAAAACCATCCCAAGGAAAAAATGGAAGCCATCTATCTGGCGCTTGCATCAGACCCCTTTTCTATCAAAGGGCTGAAACATTTCTTTGAAATCCTGTCAGCTCAAAAAGAAGGGGCTGTCCTCTGGCACTGCTCTGCAGGAAAAGACCGGGTGGGCACAGCCACAGCCCTTCTGCTGACCGCGCTGGGTGTGGAACGGGAAGTGATCATCCGGGATTATCTCCTGACGAACGGATATCTGAAGCCGGAGACAGAGGCCATGACCGCAAAGGTGGCTGCAAAGGTTCAGAACGAACGTATTCTCAGTGGAATCCGCATTTTAAACGGAGCGGAGAGAAGTTACATAGAGTCCATGTTTGCGGAGACAGAGAGACAGTGTGGAAGTACAGGAGCTTTTCTGAGAGAGCGGCTGGGGCTTACGGATGAGAAAACAGAGATGTTGAGGGATATGTATCTGGAGTAGAGGACAGCGTAAAGCAGCAGATGGCGCTGTGGCAGGAATATTTTCCAAATTTGTCATTGACAGCTGAAAGCCAATCGGTTATAGTATCCATTAATAAGAGGGAGTAGCTGGCGCCGCAGGCGTTTGCGATATCGTCAATCTCGATGGGAGAGATCCCGTCCGTATCGTGATGAAACAGCGAGACTTTTATTGCATGCTGGTTGTGCAGTAAAAGCCTCGCTTTTTTTGCGTTACAGGCCATAAAAAACCGTGGGTTTTGGCAGTGCATACCGGCAAAGTGGTATGAAAGAGGTTTTTACAATGCACACTAGAGATAAGCAGTACGGAGCCACACACAGAACCAGGGCAGCACTGCATGTGCTCCGCAAAAACGTTTGGAGGAGAGCGAATGAAAGAATTTTATCAAATGTCGAGGACAGAGGCGCAGAAAACCGTCAATGGAAGTACGCAGCCTCTCACAAACCAGCAGATCAAGGTGAACCAGGAAAAATACGGTCCCAATGCGCTGACGGAGGAAAAGAAAAAATCCATTCCACAGATTTTCCTGGAGCAGTACAAGGATTTTCTTGTTATCATCCTGATCGTGGCTGCCATTGTCTCCGGTGTTCTGGGAGAAATGGAGAGCGCCATTGTTATCCTTGTGGTCGTTACCATGAACGCCATTCTGGGCACTGTGCAGACCGTGAAGGCGGAACAGTCCCTTGACAGCCTGAAAGCCATGTCAGGGCCTGAGGCAAAAGTCCTGCGAAACGGGGATGTGGTAAAAATCCCGTCTGACCAGGTCACAGTAGGCGATATTGTCATGCTGGAGGCAGGTGACTATGTACCCGCCGACGGCCGTATTTTGGAAAACGCCAGCCTCAAGGTGGATGAAAGCGCACTGACAGGCGAGAGTCTGGGTGTGGATAAGACAGAGGACCCCATCGAGGGGGAGGTGCCCTTGGGCGACAGGACCAATATGGTATTCTCCGGAAGCTTTGTCTCCTACGGTCGTGGCTCCTTCCTGGTAACCTCCATCGGTATGGAGACAGAGGTGGGAAAAATTGCAAAACTGCTGAAAACCACCTCAGAGAAAAAGACACCTCTGCAGATGAACCTGGATCAGTTTGGTCAGAAGCTGTCCATTATAATCCTGGTTTTCTGCGGCGTTTTGTTTGGAGTCAGTGTTTTCAGGGGAGAATCCTGGGGAGAGGCCTTTTTGTTTGCCGTGGCTCTGGCTGTAGCCGCCATTCCGGAGGCACTCAGTTCTATCGTCACCATTGTTCTTTCCTTCGGAACGCAGAAGATGGCCAAGGAACATGCAATTATCAGGAAACTGCAGGCTGTGGAGGGTCTTGGAAGTGTATCTATCATCTGTTCAGACAAAACAGGCACCCTGACCCAGAACAAAATGACTGTGGAATACTACTATGTGGAGGGCAGTGAGATTCCGGCAAAGGATATTGACCTGGATGATGCCGCACAGAAACAGCTTCTCCGCCACAGTATCCTCTGCAATGACTCCACCAATAAAAATGGCGAGGAGATTGGGGATCCCACAGAGACAGCCCTTATCAATCAGGGGGATAAACTGGGGCGCCCCGCAGAGGTTGTACGTGACAAATACCCCAGATGCAGTGAGGTGCCCTTTGACAGTGACCGTAAAATGATGTCCACCCTTCATAATTTAAGAGAGGGTGCAACCATGATCACAAAGGGCGCGGTGGATGTTCTTTTGAACCGTGTCTGTTCCATCCAGAAAAATGGTGAAATCGTGCCCATTACAGAGGAGGACCGCATTGCCATCGAAAATCAGAACCGGAATTTCTCCGGAAATGGCCTCCGTGTTCTGGCATTTGCTTATAAAAGAGTGGAAGATGGTAAACAGCTCTGTGTGGAGGATGAAAAGGACCTGGTATTTTTGGGACTTATCGCAATGGTGGACCCGCCCCGTGAGGAGTCAAAGGACGCGGTTGCGGAATGTATCAGCGCCGGGATCAAGCCTATCATGATCACAGGTGACCACAAGGTAACTGCTGCGGCTATTGCAAAGCGTATCGGCATTCTGAAGGATGAATCAGAGGCCTGTGAGGGCGCTGTGATCGAGAACATGACGGATGAGGAGCTGCAGGACTTTGTGGAAGGCATTTCCGTCTACGCACGTGTTTCACCGGAACATAAGATCCGGATTGTAAGGGCATGGCAGGAAAAGGGAAATATTGTGTCCATGACAGGGGACGGCGTCAATGACGCTCCGGCTTTAAAACAGGCCAACATTGGTGTGGCTATGGGGATAACCGGAACTGAGGTTTCCAAGGATGCTGCCTCTATGGTACTGACGGATGACAACTTTGCAACCATCGTCAAAGCCGTGGAAAACGGAAGAAATGTCTATAAGAACATTAAAAGTGCTATCCAGTTCCTGCTCTCCGGAAACTTTGCTGGAATCCTGGCGGTATTGTATGCATCCCTTGCAAATCTTCCGGTACCGTTTGCGCCCGTGCATCTGCTGTTTATCAATCTGCTGACCGACAGCCTTCCGGCTATTGCCCTGGGACTGGAACCTCATACAAAAGATGTCATGAAGGAAAAACCCCGTCCCATGAATGAGTCCATACTGACCAGGGATTTTCTCTCCTATATCGGGACAGAAGGTCTTGTGATCGGTATTATGACTATGATTGGTTTTTACATCGGATATCAGCAGAGTCCGCTGCTGGCTATGACTATGGCATTCGGAACTCTTTGTACCTCCAGACTGGTCCATGGATTTAACTGCAAATCCGTAAGACCTGTTTTATTTACTAAGAAATTCTTTAATAATATTTACCTTATAGGTGCATTTGTGTTAGGATTAGTATTGATCACCTCTGTGCTGATGATACCGGGTCTGCATAAGATCTTCAGCGTGCAGACATTGAACATGGCACAGCTTTTCACAGTATTTGGCTTGTCAATTGCCAATCTGCCTGTTGTTCAGGCACTGAAATGGATTCGTGTGAAATTGAAAAAGTAAAGAGTGGGCTACTATTCACGGCACTGCGTTTTTCGGGGCTGTGAATAGTAGCAAGAGGGGAGAAGGAGAGGAGAAGTATGAACCTGAATAAAAAAGATATAAAGAATCTTATGTTTCTGATCCTGTTTGCTGTGGTAGTCTACGTGGGAATACAGAAGGCGGATGTGCTGTTGGTTTTTGCCCGTTTCCTGGTTGGGATTGCCTATCCTTTCCTTCTGGGTGCTGCGTTTGCCTTTGTCCTGAATGTGCCCATGAGTTTTCTGGAGAAGAAACTCTTTGGAAGTGCTGAGAGTAAAGGAAAGATGAAGAAGCTGGGAAGGCCCCTGAGTCTGATCCTGTCCCTTATATTAGTTGTGGGCGTAGTGCTCGTTGTCATTCTTGTGGTAGTCCCGGAAATGGGGCAGACCTTTATGAGTGTCAGTGCCAGCATAGAAGCCGCTATTCCAAAGCTCCAGACCTGGGCTGTGGAAACCTTCCATAACAATAAGCAGATTGCAGAATGGATTCAGAACTTGGAGTTTGACTGGAATTCCCTGATCGGAGCAGCGGTTGACTTCCTGAAAAACGGTGCCGGAAATGTGCTCAATTCCACTATGGCAATGGCCCGTACGGTGGTCAATGTACTTATGAACTTCTTCATTGCCCTTGTATTTGCCGTGTATATTCTTTTGCAGAAGGAGAAGCTGACGGTGCAGATCCAGAAAGTCTTCTATGCATTTTTGTCTGCGAAAGCTGTGAAGAAAGTTCTGGACGTGTGTTCTCTCAGTTACAGGACTTTTGCTAGCTTTGTTACAGGACAGTGCCTGGAGGCCGCCATTCTGGGAACCATGTTTTTTGTATCCATGACGCTGCTGCGGTTCCCGTATGCTATGCTCATTGGAATCCTGATCGCGTTTACGGCGCTGATTCCTATTTTTGGGGCTTTTATCGGCTGTGTTGTAGGTACTTTTTTGATCCTGGTGGTAGACCCTATGAAAGGGCTGGCATTTATTGTGCTGTTTCTGGTGCTGCAGCAGGTTGAAGGCAATCTGATATATCCCCATGTGGTGGGAAATTCCGTGGGGCTTCCCTCCATCTGGGTACTGGTGGCAGTCACCGTGGGCGGCAGTCTGATGGGGGTTGTGGGTATGCTGATCTTCATACCGCTTACATCGGTTGTCTATGCGCTGTTCCGCCAGACTGTTTACAAGAAGTTGAAGGAGCGGAAAATCCATGATATTTGAGACACATGCACATTACGATGACCAGGCCTTTGACGGGGATAGGGACAGCCTGCTTCCCTCCCTGGCAAAGCACGGCATCGAAAAGATCATCAATGTGGGCGCCAGCCTGCGGGGGGTGGAGGATACGGTTAAGCTGACCGAGAAATATCCTTTTGTCTACGGCGCGGTGGGCGTTCATCCTGACGAGGTGGGGACCCTGGACGAAGAGAAAATAAAATGGCTCAGAAGCCTGTGTGACCTTCCGAAAGTGGTGGCCATCGGTGAGATTGGCCTGGATTATTACTGGGATAAGCAACACCATGATATCCAGAAAAAATGGTTTATCCGTCAAATGGATCTGGCGAAGGAGACAAAACTTCCTATTATTGTCCACAGCCGTGATGCGGCTAAAGACACCCTGGATATTATGAAAGCCGAGAGGGCAGATAACCTGAAAGGGGTGATCCACTGTTATTCCTACTCCGTGGAGCAGGCAAAGGAATACATGAATATGGGATATTATCTGGGTGTAGGCGGAGTTGTCACGTTCAAGAACGGAAAACGGCTGAAGGACGTGGTAGAGTACGCGCCGCTGGAATATCTGCTGCTGGAGACAGATGCCCCATATCTGGCGCCGGAGCCGTACAGGAGGCATAGAAACTGTTCCGCGTATCTGACTTATGTGGCGGAGGAGATTGCAGATATAAAAGGTGTCTCTTATGAGACTGTAGTGGATGTCACCAGGGAAAATGCAGGGAAGCTTTTTGGAATATGATAATTTAGAAGGTTCTTGGGAGTAAATCCCGGGAACCTTTTTCTGTGTGCAGGAGGTTTCTTCGTCTTGCGCCCTGTGTTTGATTCCCCTTTGGAATGAATGACGCAGGAAATCGAATGGATCCTGTGCGTTAAAATGGGATCACAGGTGAGCAGATTTTACAACACCCTCTTGATTTTTTGTATACCGATTGGTATAATAATAGGCAGAACAAATAATGGAGAATAAAAACAAAAGTTAGATACAATGCAGGACAGCCGGGAGGCAGTTATGGATAATAAAGAATTGATCTTAAAGTCAGCGCTTGATCTGTTTTATGCCAAGGGATATGATGCTGTAGGCGTTCAGGAAATCGTGGATAAGGCAGGGATATCAAAGCCAACTTTATATTACTATTTTGGAAGCAAGCTGGGACTTTTGCAGAATCTGCTGGAGGCGGGTTATCAGGAGTTTGAGAGCAGGCTCATTGATATTGCGAAGCCGGGGGAGAGTCTGCCGGGGGTGCTTTATCAGGCAGCCCGTACCTTTTTTGACTATGCTGCATCCAACCAGAAATTCTATTTATTCATGCTGTCTCTGTTTTATTCCGGCAGGGAAAATGAGGCCTATAAAACGGTTTCACCTCTTATTGAGAGGTATTATAAGATCATTGTTAAGATTTTTGAGGATGCGTCCCCCCAATTGGGGAACATGCGGGGGCGGCAGGAATTATTTGCCGTGGGATTTACAGGTGTGCTCAACCATCATATTATGACAGTGAGCTACGGGCTTTCCGAGGATGAAAGATTTGAAATTTCTGATGAGACCACATATGAGATCGTGCATCAGTTTATGTATGGAATATATTCGTAGTAAGGAAATGGCGTTCCTGCATGGTTTGTCTGGGCCTGCAGTATGAAGCAGAGCCGGGAAAAGGAGGAAATAAGAATGGCAAAATGGTATGAAGAGGCAGTATTTTACCATATGTACCCTATCGGGATGACGGGCGCCCCCAGGGTGAATAAAGAGGAAGGCGTTGTACACCGTTTCGAGGAGCTGGAAAAATGGCTGCCGCATCTTGCGGATATCAAGGCAACGGCAGTCTATATGGGCCCCCTTTTTGAGTCCACCACCCACGGGTATGACACCAAGGATTATAAGTCCGTGGACCAGAGGCTTGGGGACAACGGGGATTTTGCCCGGTTTGTGGAAAAAGCCCACGGGATGGGGATCAAGGTTGTGGTGGATGGGGTGTTCAACCATACGGGAAGAGAATTTTTTGCCTTTCGGGACATTCAGCAGAACCGGGAAGGCTCCAAATACTGCGGATGGTACAAGGGCATCAATTTTGGATGGAACAATCCGTATAATGACGGATTTTCCTATGAGGCCTGGAGAAACTGCTTTGAGCTTGTGAACTTAAACCTGCAGAATCCTGAGGTGAAAGGGTATCTTCTGGATGTGATCCACTACTGGATCGATACCTTTGATATAGACGGCATCCGGCTTGACTGCGCGGACTGTCTGGACTTTGGCTTCATGGAGGAAATGCGCAGGCGCACAGAGGAGAAAAAAGAGGACTTCTGGCTTATGGGGGAGGTCATTCACGGAGATTACAGCCGCTATATCCAGGACGGACGGAACATGCTGCATAGTGTCACAAACTATGAGCTTCACAAAGGCATTTATTCCGGTCACAATGACCACAATTATTTCGAGATCGCACATACCATAAGAAGAGAATTTGAGGAAAACGGGGGTATCTACAGGGGATTGAAGCTCTATTCCTTTGTTGACAATCACGATGTGGACCGAATTTACAGTAAGATTAACGTGAAGGAGCACATTTTCCCTATTTATACACTTCTGTATATGCTTCCCGGAATCCCGTCCGTCTATTATGGTTCCGAATGGGGAATTGAGGGCAGCAAGAATAATGGCGGGGACCACGCGCTCAGACCTGCGGTAGACATTGAGAAAGCTTTAAAAGAGCAGGAAGATTCCAAGATCATGCTGTGGGTCAAGACACTTGGGGAAATACACGAGAAGTATAAAACTTGTCTCGCAGAAGGAAGATACAGGGAGCTGCTGCTTACCAACAGACAGTTTTCCTTTGCCAGATTTACAGAGGAGGAAGGCCTTATCATTGCCATTAACAATGACGAAGATCCGGTACAGGTCAGTGTGCCGGTGCCAATGGATAATAAAAGTTATGTAAACCTTTTGACGCAAGAGAAAGCAGAGCCGGAGAACGGCAGACTGAATTTTACAATAGAAGCAGCAGGCAGCGTTCTGCTGGAAATCCTACAGCAGGATTAAAGTGCTGTAAAATCAGAGGAAAACAAAGGGGAAGGACTTATGGCTAAAAGAAAAACAATGAAAGTCTCGGAGATGGACCGCTATTTATTCGGAGAAGGAACACATTATGAAATCTATAAGCTGATGGGTGCACATCCCACAACACAGCGGGGCAAAGACGGCGTATATTTCGCCGTCTGGGCGCCTCACGCCGAATCGGTATCCGTTGTGGGAGATTTTAACAAATGGGACCCCTACAAAAATGTGATGAAATGTGACAATGACATGGGTATTTTCCAGCTCTTTGTGCCAAAAGTGCGGGAGGGTGACTTGTACAAATTCTGCATTACCACATACAGCGGCAAGCTGCTCTTCAAGGCAGATCCCTATGCAAACTATGCGGAGCACCGCCCCGGTACAGCTTCCTGTGTATATGACATTTCCAAATTCAAATGGGGTGATTCTGTCTGGATGAAAAAACGCCTGGAATTTGATGAGAAGAAGGATGCCATGTCTATTTATGAGCTGCATCCAGGTTCCTGGAAAAAACATCCGCTTAATGACCGGGATGAGGACGGATTCTATAACTACAGGGAGCTGGCCCATTCTCTGGCAGACTATATCAAAGAGATGGGGTACACCCATGTGGAGCTGATGGGCATAGCGGAACATCCCTATGACGGTTCCTGGGGATACCAGGTAACAGGGTATTATGCTCCTACGTCCCGGTACGGAACGCCTGAGGATTTCCAGTATTTTGTAAATTACATGCATAAGAACAAGATTGGTGTGATCCTTGACTGGGTGCCGGCCCATTTCCCAAAGGATGCCCATGGGCTGGCTGACTTTGACGGAACCCCCACATATGAGTATGCAGACCCCAGAAAAGGCGAGCATCCGGACTGGGGGACAAAAGTTTTTGATTACGGCAAAAATGAGGTAAAGAATTTCCTGATCGCCAACGCGCTGTTCTGGATCCAGGAATACCACATTGACGGACTCCGTGTGGATGCTGTGGCCTCCATGCTGTACCTGGACTACGGAAGAGATGCAGGGCAGTGGATACCAAATAAATACGGGGAAAACAAGAACCTGGAGGCAATTGAGTTCTTCAAACATTTGAACTCTGTGGTCCTTGGGAAAAACAAAGGCACAGTCATGATCGCAGAGGAATCCACAGCATGGCCTATGGTAACCGGAAAAGCTGAGGAAGGCGGATTGGGATTCAGCTTAAAATGGAATATGGGCTGGATGCACGACTTCCTGGAGTATATGAAGCTGGACCCATATTTCCGCAAATATAATCACCATAAGATGACGTTCTCCATGAGTTACGCCTACAGCGAGAACTATGTTCTTGTATTATCTCACGATGAGGTCGTGCATCTGAAATGTTCCATGATCAACAAGATGCCGGGGCTGGGACAGGACAAGTTTGAGAACCTGAAGGCCGGATACAGCTACATGTTCGGTCATCCGGGCAAAAAACTGCTGTTCATGGGACAGGAATTCGGCCAGTTTCAGGAGTGGAGCGAGGCCAGAGAGCTTGACTGGTTCCTGCTGGCAGAGCCGGAACACCAGCAGCTTCAGGCTTATGTGAAAGAGCTGCTTGCTTTATATAAGAAATATCCGGCCCTTTATGCCAATGATGATAATCAGGAAGGCTTCGAGTGGATCAACGCGGATGATGCGGCGAGAAGCATCTTCAGTTTTGTGAGAAAGTCTCCTACCGGAAGGAACAATCTGCTGTTTGTCATTAACTACACACCGGTTGCCAGAGAGGATTACCGGGTTGGGGTGCCGAAAAAGAAACAGTATAAGCTGATCCTGAACAGCAAAGACCCCAGATTCGGCGGAGATACGCCGGTGGAGCAGACGGTCTATAAGGCAGTGAAGAAGGAATGCGATGGAAGGGACTTTTCCTTTGCTTATCCGCTGCCGGCTTATGGGGTGGCTGTGTTCCTGTATTAAATTTTTC
Organism: Blautia pseudococcoides; assembly: GCF_001689125.2. Lineage (NCBI taxonomy): Bacteria > Bacillati > Bacillota > Clostridia > Lachnospirales > Lachnospiraceae > Blautia > Blautia pseudococcoides. Next base: position 4,492,582 of record NZ_CP015405.2, read on the forward strand.
TATTATAATTTAATAACCTATTCTATTGAGTATGCGGAGAAATCCGGGATTCTGACATTTTGAAGGTCAGAATCCCGGATTTTTTGCTGTCTGTCAGTCAAAACATGTTATTTGTCGGATAGTTCCCTTTTTATTGAGTCAGTAGTATAAACTGATCACATAAAACTTCCGGAAATATACTCTATAGTGCATATTAATATATTCTATAGCGTTGACAAGGCATTCCAGGAAGTATATAATTATTACAAAATACGATAAATTCGTAAATGACGGGAGGAAAAGAAATGAGTAGATGTAAAAAAATGCTGATGGTTATACTGACCGTCTGCCTGTCACTGCTGTTTACAGTACCGGTGCTGGCGGATGAATCTGACAGCGTCAACGCAGCACGTAACGGTGTTTTGCAGGTGAATCTGGTATATGTAGATAAGAACGGGACTACATATCCGCTGCAGGGCGGAAGCGGATTTTTGATCAGCGACCAGGTATTGCTGACAAACCAGCATGTTGTTCAGATGTCAGATGAGACAAAACAGGCTGCATCTGAAGCGTATGGGGTTGATTTTGTCAATGATAATAAGCTGGATATTCGTTTACAGGTAGTCGTACAGAGAGATGTTGTGATCGATGCTACTGTGAAAAAAAGCAGTGCGGAGATGGATGTTGCTATCGTAGATTTGAGCGAACCGATTTATGACAGAACACCGCTGGAATTGGGGGACAGCGCATCTACAACAGAAGCGCAGAAAGTATATGCTCTTGGATTTCCCCAGGCAGCAGAACTGGCACAGGATATAAATTATTATACCAATGCAGACGTTACTGTGACAGATGGTATTGTTGCCAAGAAGGTTGAGGTAAACGGAACTCCGTTCTTACAGCACAGTGCGAAACTATCCGGGGGTAATTCAGGCGGTCCGCTTCTCAATATAAGTGGTCAGGTAATTGGTATTAACCAGTTTAGGACAAATGGGGATGAGTATTATTATGCAATGGAGATCAATGACATCAAGAAGCTGCTCGATGCCATTGGGGTTACTTATAATAGTGCAGGAGAAACAGTACCGGTTGATAAAATTGTATCTAACAATGACAATACAGATTTAAATGGTCAACAGGAGGAGGGGGAGAAAAACAAGGAACCTGAAAAAGAGGAAGTCAACAAATCCTCCCTGGAATCCAAGATAGCAGAGGCTGAAAAAGTAGACGCCTCCAAGTATACCAAAGAGAGCATGGGCGTTCTGGAAGTGAAATTGGAAGATGCAAAAGATGTGGCAGCAGATGATGAAATGTCACAGGAAATGGTAGACAAAAGCACACAGGAACTCGATAATGCGTTAAAACAATTGGAAGAGCAAAGTGGTTTAGGAATTTGGCTTTGGGTTATTGTTGGTGGGGTAGCCGCGGCGATCGTTGTTATTGTGGTTATTATTGTACTGGTTTCTAAAGGAAATAAAAAACAGCCTGTACCTGCCAGAAACCTTCCATCCGGCGGAGGCGGTTCGCCTGTGCCGCCCCAGCCCACACCGCCCACAACACCTTCAGGCTACGGCGAAAATGGGGAGACAAGCGTACTGAATGAAGGCGCAGGAGAGACAACTGTATTAGGCGCAAGTGCCAATGCAGGGGCATATCTGATTCGGCGTAAAAACAGAGAGCGGATCATGATCACCGGCCCTGTATTTACAATTGGAAAAGAGAGAAGAAGAGTGAATTACTGTGTGGATGACAATACATCGGTCAGCAGATGTCATGCGAGGATCAGCAGAAAGGGTTCACAGTACATGGCCGCAGATATGAACTCCACAAACTATACCTTTATTAATGGTATGAAAGTGAATCCGGGTGAGGAAAAAGCTTTATCAGATAATGACATTCTGCGTCTGTCTGATGAAGAATTTGAATTCCATCTGGGATAAGGACGGGAATATTATGAATTATATATCTGCTGTCCATACGGACGTTGGAATTAAAAAGAAAACCAATCAGGATTCATTGTTTATGGAAACTGCTGCAACAGATTACGGCCAGGTGCTCCTGGGCGTAATCTGTGATGGTATGGGCGGCCTCGCAAAAGGTGAGGTCGCCAGTGCTATATTAATAAAGGCATTTGCCGGATGGTTCCATACAGAATTCCCAAAACTTCTTTATACAGGAATTGATCCAAACCGCCTTCGGGAGAGCTGGACAAAACTTATACTGGAACAAAATAAGAAGATCACAGATTATGGATTGGACTGCCACGTGAGTCTGGGCACCACTGCGGTAGCTCTTCTGCTGATTGACAATTTATATTATGCGGTCAATGTTGGGGATTCCAGGATATATCTGCTGAAAGACAATATGCAGCAGATCACTGTGGATCAGACAGTGGTGCAGAGGGAGATGGAGCTTGGACGTATGACACCGGAGCAGGCCAGGAAAAGCCCTCAGAGAAATGTTCTTTTACAGTGTGTAGGGGCGAGCAGCGTAATCGCACCCGATTTTTACGTGGGAGAATTTGCTTCGGACAGTATATTTATGATGTGCTCGGATGGCTTCCGTCACGTGATAACACCGGAAGAATTTTTTCAGAGGCTCAATCCCCAGGCACTTACCACCCAGGAGGTAATGAAAGAGAGTGCGGTTTATTTTACGGAACTCAATAAAAAGAGAAGAGAAGAAGACAACATATCTGTCGCTTTGATTCGCGCATATTAAGGGGGAGCCTATGCTGCAGATAGGATCAGTTGTTGATGGAAAATATAAGATACTAAATAAGATAGGTCAGGGTGGTATGAGCATTGTTTACCTGGCTATGAATGAGAGAGCTAATAAACAGTGGGCAATCAAAGAAGTGCGTAAGGACGGCGTACAGAACTTTGAGGTGGTAAAGCAGGGATTGATTGTTGAGACAGACCTGCTGAAAAAGCTGAACCATTCCAATCTTCCCAGTATTATTGATGTGATAGATGGGGAGGGGACTTTCCTGATCGTTATGGATTACATAGAGGGAAGAACTCTGAGCAGTATTCTGAAAGAGTACGGTGCCCAGGCACAGGAGGATGTTGTAGAGTGGGCAAAGCAGCTATGCGATGTTCTGGGATATCTTCACTCCAGAAAGCCTGCGATCATTTACAGAGATATGAAGCCTTCCAACGTTATGCTGAAGCCCGATGGCAAGGTCATGCTCATTGACTTCGGTACAGCACGCGAATTCAAGGTAAGCAGTGTGGCGGATACCACCTGCCTGGGAACACAGGGATATGCAGCACCGGAACAGTACGGAGGACATGGGCAGACAGATGCCAGAACAGATATTTATTGTTTGGGTGCAACACTCTATCATCTTTTAACGGGGCATAACCCCAGTGAACCTCCGTACGAAATGTATCCCATACGAACTTGGAACCCGGCTCTTTCTTCCGGTCTGGAAGAGATTGTTTTAAAGTGTACTCAAAAAAATCCGGAGGACCGCTATCAGTCCTGTGCGGAACTCATGTATGCATTGGAGCACTACAAAGAACTGGATATTGAATTCAGAAAGAAACAGAACAAAAAATGGGTCTCCTTTTTAGTGACGGCGTCATTAACGGTGGTAACAGGGATTGGTGCAGTGGGATTTAAGACTGCAGAAAGAAAGGTTACGGCAAGTACCTATGATTCTTATATCAGAGAAGCCGGGGCACTGGAGACAACCGACGCACAGCAGTGTATGGAATACTATGAAAATGCCATACGTCTGAATCCCTCCAAAGGAGATGCCTATGAAAAGCTTCTGGATTTTTTCCTTTGGAAACATAATGAAGCTTCTGATACAGAACCACAGGCCGCGGCTTGTGAATTTACAGAAGACGAAGAACAGGAAATACGTAAAATGCTTGGGATCACAGGTGACACCAATCGGAGCAATGAGGAATATCTGGAAAATGATACGGATGCCTACCACAAATTCGCTTTTGAATTGGGTAAAGCTTATTACTATTCTTATAACGGAGTGGGAAATAAAGCGGCATCAAAAAAATGGCTGGGTATTGCGGCGGAGGCAGAACCCACAGCCCAGTTGAACGCAAAGAATATAGAGCGGGCTAAGAACCTGTATAAAATCGCCAGCTACTATGACAGTCTGGGAGTCCGTAATCAGGCCGGAGATTCTATGGTATCATACTCAGACTATTGGCTGGATCTTACACGGATGGTGGATGAAGAAACAGGAGATTCCGATAATATTTTAAATACCTTACAGCTTTATAAAGAGATGACATCCCAAATCTTCTCCAATGCCAATAACTTCAAGGAAGCAGGCATCACAAAGGAGCAGATGATAACCCAGCTGGCAAATATAGAAAAATGGATAAATGAATTACAGATCAACAAAGGAGATGCCAACGCATCCTTTGAAGAAGAAATCAAGAAGGACATCACAAAGAACCTGGAGTTGGCAAACGATAATGTCAGCGCAGCTTTTAATATGAGTAATATCGGACTGACTGAGGAGGGAGGTACACCTAATGCAGCAAATTCAACAGCAGATACAACTGTTTCATGATCTATTTTTAATATGCATGGGGCTGTGTCTTCTCTTTCTGGTATTGAGCCTGATGTTTTTTCTCAAATTTGATATAAGGAATATCTTCAATGTTCGCACTGGACGTTCTATAAAAAAGACAATTAAGGAGATGGAAGAAGTCAATGCGCGTACAGGCCAGCTCAGAAGGACTGCCCCATCTGCAGGAACAAGCAAACGTTTGAATAAGGTGAGAAAAGTTGATATACAGAATGTCATACAGAATCCCAGGACCTCTTCAGATCTGACATCAGGTCAGGATTCCACAGAGGTGCTCACAGGGGACACAGGCGGATATGACCTGGAGACAGCCCAGGCAGATGTGGATGAACGTTATGGAAGATTTGAAATTATTAACAGCGTGATGCTGATCCACACAGAAGAAACGGTGTAGCTGTTCCCCCAGTCTGTGTATCTGCTGCACTGTCCGTAAGAGGACAAGTCTGAAGCTATGAAGAAACTTGATCGTAATATTTTAAGAAGGTAGGAAATGGAAAAACAACAGATGAAAAAGAAGTTATGGATATCTATCGGCTGCTTTGCTCTTACATCTCTGGCGGTTCTGCTTACACCCCTAAGTGGAGATGAGGGGATAAAGAAGGCGGCAGGATATTTAATAGGAGTTTTATTTTGGCTGGGAATTGCAGGCGGGTGTTTCCTGTATTTCTGGTTGTACAGGAAAGAACATAAATTGCTGAAGCAGACCATGACAAAGGAAAAGATACCCTCCGGACTTCGGTTTTTCAGCAACCGGTTTGCAGCGGTTTCAGATGGGATACTGATCGTAACCCTTTGTCTGAACATTTACTGTATCCGTACTCTTGGCGTAAACCAGTTACTTGAACTTGCTGCCATGTTCTTATTTACCACTTCCGTGTATATGCATTTTCTGCTGAACGGAAGAGTGTTTCAATATATAACACAAAATAAAGGAAAAGGAGTACAGGGAAAATGAAAGGGAAAAGAAGATTATCGGAAAGGCTGACTGCGTTTTTGATAGCGTTTGCTATGACCGCCGGGATGGTGATGGAACCGGTTAGTGTCAGCGCCTTGCCGGAGGAGTTGGTAGGTGCCCAGAGTATGGCCCAGGCATCCGCAGAGGACTCTCAGCAGACGCCGCCGGAAACACAAGAACCTCCAATAGACGCAGGGGATAGCGGTGATGTGATACCTCCTGCTCCGTCAGTAACAAAAATAGTAGTAAACGGTCAGGTACTTTGCGGTGAAACTGCAGTTGAGGGTGCCAGGATCTCAATTGGTGAAAGTATAGTGACCACTAATACAGAAGGGGTATTCTCCTGTGAAGTCGGAGCAAACCAAAATTATGAGGTGGTAATTGAAAAAGAAGGTTTTGAAAGAAAAGTAGTTTCTCTAACCGCAGGTGAGGAAAATATTAACCTTGTAGGCATCCAGATCGTGCTGGCAGATATTGTGCTGGATAAGGAAGGGGTTAGTGTTGCGGTTGACAGTTCAGACAGAGTTAATGTTATAAATCCTGTCAGTTATGCTTCCTATAGCTGGACAATATCAGATGAAACCGTTGCCACGGTAACAGAAGGGATAGTAACAGGAGTAAAAAGTGGAAATACCGCCGGAACTGTTACCATGAATACGCCGTATGGAGCAAAGCAGAAGGAGTTTACGGTAGGCGTAGATATTGCAGCGCCGGATATGACTTTTTCTGTTGACCCATTAAGTGGTGTAAACATTGAAAAGGTAGTATTAACCGCACAAATTACTTTTGGGACAGGAACCGTTAAATTCTATTGTGATAGTGATTTGATAGGAGAAGTCCCTGTTGAAAATAATGTGGCGCAGATGTCTTATGCTCCAAGTAATGGAAATCATGTCTTTAAAGCGGAATACACGGGAGAGGAAGGAAAATATGCCGTAGTCAGTAAGACTGGCAATGCAAATTATAAAGGCAGCCAGGAGATTGATTTTGCAGCGAATGTACCGGAGAAAGTTGTATATGGTGATGAATTTAATATATCCATAGATAAGGAGGCTTTTAAAGGTAAGGCGGAAAACCCTGTTTATACTATAGCGGTAGAAGGACAATGCCTGAAGATAAATGAAAACAATGGATATTCCGCCACAATTGAAGCTGTGAAGGCAGGCGAAGAAAAGATTATTGTCACAAGACAGGAGACAGAATCCTGGACACAGGCAACAGAAATAATAAATGTCCAAATTGGAGCTAAAACAGTCTATGTTGATAAGGATAATAGTAAGCTTGTCGTTGAGAAAACATATGACATGGAACGTGCGTATAATTTGACGGTGCGTGACAATACAAGCGAATTAGTATTTAAAGATGCAAAAAATACTGTGAATCTTAAAGTTAAGAATATACAGATACAGATGATACAGGAAGAAGCAGGTGAATATAAGGCAGAAGAGAATACAACAGTAACAGTTAGTGATATCACACTTCAGGATGCAGACGCAGATAATTATAAAATACTGTGGCCAGATGGCCCCAAAACTATCAGGGCCGACATAACGATCAAACCAAGAGGTATCGATCTGGAAGTTGTTTCAAAGGACGAGTTGAATACAAACGGGTATGTTACCAGGCAGTATGGTAAGGCGGGAGGCCCATTTATGAATGGCAGAGAAGAGGCAAAACTTGCTGTTCAGGTACGGGAAAATCCCCAAATGCCAGTTTTGGATAAAGATAAAGATGCAATTAATGAATGGGTTAAAAAACTGGAAGTAAAAGATATGACCCAAGACAATACTCTTGTCTCGGATTCACCGTATGATGCCATTGTACCTGATTTAAATGAGAATAACATTATTAAAGATAGTGGAAATGTTATTAAAGGCTGTAAGAATTATAAAGTCAATGAAAAAACATATAATTATCCATTGAAAATTATACCTATGGATATAGACGGATACGACGATTTCAGTAAGTATGTTCAATTCAATAATGCATATGTTGATGAGGATAATAGTATATGGATCAGAGGCGGTCTGGAAGGTGTGCAATACAAAAACTTTGGGGCTGCTGTGGTATTAACACCAGGGGCTGTCCTATATAAAAGTATTATATTAGAAGCAGGAAAGAATACCAGAATAGAGGATGGTAATATTATCATTCCGGAGTCTAAGGATACCGTATCGGCTTCTGTGTTCATTACATTATGCAGCAGTGATAATAATGGTCAATCTGTAAAGTGCAGTAATCCATTTGAGGTAAACCTGAAGGTTGATTCAGAAGCACCAATTGTCGAGTTTGGGGAAATAGAGAAAAAATCCACAAACCTCAGTACAAAGATTAAAGATATTCTTTTTGTTTTATTTGGTAAGACAGAGAGTAATGATGGCATCACATTCAGTCAATCATTTTCCATAAAAGATGATGGTGTGGGTATGCAAAAGGATGGAAGATGGGAATATGCAAAGTTTTATCTGAATGATTACTCAGAAAGTAAAGCAGAATTGCAGTCCTTTGTTACGGCAGATAAAGTAGAATGGGAGAAAATGGGAGAAGACGATATCAATACAGAGGGTTCCGTTTCTTTCAGGGATGATAAAGAAGGACATTACATACTTGCCGTAAGAGCATATGACCAGCTTGGTAACTGTAAAATATATTGTTCCAATGGTATGGTTCTGGAAAATAAAGAGCCGGTAGTATTTATAAAAAGCAGTATACCTGATTTTTATAATATAAAAGATAAGGGAACAGATATCACTTATAATGTTGTGATAGCTGACAGCGTAGAGGCAGTAAATGATGAGATACCGGAGACGATCAGCTCAGGGATAAAGTGCTTAAAGTACAGGGTATACAAAAAAGAAAAAGGAGAAGAGAAAGTTTTAAAGGATCAGGAGATCATTGATCTCAGTGAAAAAGAATATAGCTGGAATGATTTAAGTATAAAGAATGATGTCAACTATGTGTATATGGAAAACGAATGCTCTTTTCATGTGACAGATGAATATAATTCTAATTTTGTATATTTTGAAGCAATTGCTGTGGATAACGCCGGAAATGAAACGACGTTTGAAAAACAATTAAAGTTTGATTTTACTGCACCGGCTATCAATGTTGAATTTAAACAGAGTGAGGGAGCAGAGGTATATCAGTACCCAGATAATCCCGAATACTATAATGGAGAATGTATAGCCACAGTTACTTTCAGTGATTTGAATCTTCCAAAAGACAATAGAAATGATAGCCTAAAGGTTCATTTACAAACAGGTAATGAGGAAGAACCTGAAGAATTTGATCTATTAAAGCAGGATGATATAGAAAAGCTGAGAGAATTAGGAATACGGGCGGAAGAAAGTACAGTTTCTAAGATTGATGAAGACAATAACATAGCAGAATCTCAAATAACAGAGAGAACATTCATTCTGTTCTTTGAAGGAGATGGACATTATAAAAATGTTAAGTTTGAAGCTATAGATTCTGCAGGAAATGCAAATGACAGGAATTTGGATAAAGATTTTGTTATTGACAAGACAGCTCCTAAAATTAATCTTTATTATGATGTGAACGGCGAAATGGTTCAGGGACCAATAACAGACAGATATTACACAAATGCACAGGCTGTTACATTAAATATTGATATAACGGAGCAGAACTTTAGCGGTGGGGATGATGTTAAGATTGATTTCAGGTCTTTTGCTGAAGAAAACAATCAAATAACAGCCTTACCGGAAAAAAACGGTATAGAGAAAACGGAAAACTGGACAAAAACCATACAGGGTGATGAGGTTTGCTGGCATTATGAATTTGTTTATACAGAGCAGGCGAAGTATACACAGAGTATGAAATATACAGATTTAGCCGGACACGAAGCCGAACTTGGGAAAAGTATGATCACAATTGACAGGATAAGCCCTCAAGGCACGATCCTTGTCAGTGATGAGCCACTTTGGGCAGATCTATTGGATAGTATAACTTTTGGAGGTTTTACAAGATTTTTTAATAAATCAATCAGGGTTGGATTTACCGGTGAAGACAGTTTATCACCTATCGAAAAATTCCAATATATAAAGCTGGCAAATCCATATGATGGAGATATTGAGTCATATTCCGAATGGAAAGATATCTTGTCAGGTGAAGAGAGCTTACCGGAACTCATGGCGTTGAGTGGTGAGATATCATTAGAACCTAATCAGCAATTTGTTATATATACAAGAATCATCGACAAGGCCGGAAATGCTAAATATCTGAAAACGACTCATGGAGTAGTGCTGGATGGTGAGAAGCCGCAAGCATCTATAAAAATTACAAACCAAACGACAGCGAAAAATGGAATTTTTACAGAAAATCCAGAGCTGGAGTTTGAAGCGGTAGATCCCAAAGCTGGGGATACCTATTCAGGACTGGAAAAAGTGTGGTACACGATAGAATCTGTAGGTAATGTTACAGAATCCGAGACAAGAGTGCTCATGGATAATTCTGACGATCGGATACAGAGTCATGAAGCTTTCTCTGGTACCGATATAATAAATGCCGACAAGTATAATAGTAACAGTGTTAAGATTCAAATGTTTGCACAGGATTTTTCCGGGAATATAGGCAAGAGTGAAGCTGTCACCACTAAAATTGATACAACCGTGCCCACTCTGGATATAGAGTATTCGTCTGAAATAGAACCTGCATATGAATTTTATTATAATGAACCGCGTACAGCTACAATCACTATAAAAGAAAGAAATCTTAATGTAGAGGATGAAGACAGTGTATTCTTTACTCTGAAAAGGAAAGGTGAAGAGGAGGCTTCTGTTTACAGTCTGAGTAAATTGACAAAACTTCCTGGTATCAAACTGCTCGGTATCGTTGATTCAGAGAGGGATGTCAGAGAGGCATTAAGAACAGATCAAAGAACGACTACTATAAAAATTGAGTTTAATGGAGATAATGATTATACCTTTGATGCCCACTGCAGAGATTTAGGCGGATTATTAGACGAAAACGGTGACAGTAAACAAGAACGGTTTATTATTGATCAAACAGCACCAGAAATAAAAATTAATTTCAGTAATGGAAATGGAACAAAAGAATATCGTTATGATACGGAAGAGGCTGTTTATTATGACGGAAAACGAACAGTTAAAGTTACCTATAGTGACTGGAATTTGTTAATGGATGATTCAGAAGATGCATTAAATTTCCATATGAAAACAGAGGATACCGGGATCGGCCAGACATATAACCTGTTAAAAGAAGAGGATGTTGAGGCTCTTAGAAATATGACATCTTCTCTGGGTAAGAAAGATAAAATTTTTGACAGTGTTACAGTGGGAAAAACGGTGATGGATAAAGATGATATTATGTCTAAAACTATTACGTTGGTATTTAATGGAGATGAGCACTATAGCAATATAAGTTTCGATTGTACAGATATACCGGGAAATGAAACTATCAGAAAAACGCAGGAAAATTTTGTGATTGATAAAACAGCTCCTGTAATGAAGGTGACTTACGATGTAGACGGTAAAAAAATGAGTGGACCTATTGCTGAGAGGACTTATACAAATGCCGGACAGATATCAATGAAAGTTGAGATTGCAGAGAGAAACTTTAAAAAGAGTGATGATTCTATTGATGTGTGGAATAGTTCAAATCCGCAGTATAATGATGGCATTACAAATCTTCCTGAAAATAAGGGTATAGAAAAAGGAGAGAAATGGAAGGGAAGCAGTAACGGCAGTAAATTACAGTGGACTTATGACTTTAATTACACAGAGGAGGCAAAGTACACGCAGTCTATCACTTATACGGATTTGGCAGGTCATACTGTAAAAATGGAGGGTAGTGAGTTTACTATAGACAGAACAGATCCGGAAGGCACTATTAATGTGAATGATGAACCGTTATGGGAGAAAATACTAAACAGTATAACTTTTAATGGTTTTAGAAGGTTTTTTAATCACAGTATTAATGTTGATTTCTCCGGAAGTGACAGTATATCACCAATAGAACCTATCCAATATGTAACGTTTACGGATGTTTATGAAAATATCCGGTCATATAACACATGGGAAGATGCTGCACCGGCAGTAAACGAAAGGACAGTTACTACCGGAAATGTGCCTATGGGGCCAAATCAGCAATTTGTCGTATATGCAAAAATAACAGATAAAGCAGGTAATGTTACATACCTGAATACAATTGAAGGCACTGTGTTAGATGCTGTAAGCCCGGAACCTAGGATAACAGTTACGAATCTAAGTCAGGCTCAGAATGGGATTTTTAATGGAGATGTACAACTGCAGATTGATGTAGAAGACCCAACATCAGGTGATACCTATTCAGGGCTGCAAAAGGTTTGGTATACCGTAAATGCCACAGGGAATTCTTCTGCTAGTGAAGAGACTGTTCTTATGGATAACAGCAGCAACAAAGTACAAGGCCATAAGACGTTCAGTCAGATCATCACAATTTCAGCGGACACTTACAACAGCAACGATGTACAGGTACGGGTTTTTGCTATGGACTTTGCTGAAAATAAAGCGGAAAGCGAAGTTACACAACTAAAGATAGACAAAACCGATCCGGTGATCTCCGTCTCCTGGGACCTCACCAACCCACTAAACGGCAGATACTACAAAGACACCCGCGCCGCAACCATCACAGTCCGTGAACGTAACTTTGACCCTAACAATGTACGTTTCTCGATTACCAACACAGACGGTGCGGCGGCTTCCATTGGTGACTGGAGCATAGACAGCGCAGGCGTATCCGATGATGCTGTGAATACCTGCCAGGTATCCTTCCCTTCAGATGGGGATTATACCTTCACATTCGGCTGTACAGACCTTGGGGGCAACAGCGCGGAGTACGGACAGACTGACGAGTTTACGATTGATAAGACAGTTCCTGTCATCACGGTTTCCTATGACAATCATAACGCGAAAAATGGAAACTACTACAAAGAGGCCAGAACTGCCACAGTCAGCGTCAAGGAACACAACTTTAACGCGTCGGAAGTGAAGACTGCCATTACAGCCAGCCTTCTCGGACAGGGGATCACAGCACCGTCGGTGAGCGGATTCTCCAACAGCGGCGATGTACACACGGCTACAATAAAATATGAGGCAGACGGTGATTACACCTTTGATGTAGATTATACAGACCTGGCAGGCAACGCTGCCGCAGATTATACACAGGAGAGATTCACTGTGGACCGCACCGCCCCAGAGGTCCAGATCTTTGATGTAAAAGATAAATCAGCCAACAATGATGTGGTGGCTCCGGGTGTAAAATATTCGGATAATAACTATGACAAGAAGAACGTAAGCATCAAAATTGAGGGGGCCAATAACGGTTCTGTAGATATTGGCCGGGTGGCAGGTGCCATCACCAATGGTGAGAGTATCAAGCTCAATGACTTCCCGCGGGAAGAAAAGATGGATGACCTGTATAAACTGACGGCAAAAGTCACAGATAGGGCAGGAAATGCCACAGAAAAATCCATTTTGTTCTCAGTCAACCGCTACGGTTCCGTATATGTGCTTGACAATGACACAAAAGACTGGCTGAGCACAGACGATGAGGAATACACATACATCAACCAGGAAAAAGAACTGGGTATCATGGAATATAATGTGGATGATGTAGATGTAAGCAAGATCACCTCCAACCGGGACGGCGAACTTACCAATCTAAAGGAGAACACCAACTATACGGTGAAAAAATCCGGAAGCGAAGTGCAGTGGAAGGAATACTACTATAAGCTGGCGGCAGACAACTTCAATGAAGAAGGAAACTACACCGTTACGCTGTATTCTGAGGACAAGGCAAAGAACAGCATGAACAATGAAAGTGTCAAGAAGGCTGGAAAGAAACTTCCTCTGGAATTCACCGTGGATAAGACAGCGCCCACTGTGGTAGTGTCCGGTGTGGAAGATGGCGGACAGTACAGAGTATCCAACCGTAGTATGACGGTTGACGCCAAAGACAACCTGTCGTTGAAAGTGGTAAGCATCACCATTGACGGTGAGACGAAAACTTACCGGGACGAGGAATTAAGAGATTTAAATGGTGTTATAAAGACACAGATCAACAGTGCCAATAAGTGGCAGAATCTGGAGATCACAGCCCAGGATGCAGCGGGAAATGTTCTGGGGCAGAAAAAAGCCGGTGAAAAAGCCCAGCCGCTGGTGATGGCGGTCCTGGTCACACCAAACATAGTTGTACAGTACTACATGAATAAACCGGTATTCTTTGGATCACTGGGCGTTCTGGCCGCACTGGCGGCTGTGATCGTAGTGATCATCATGAGACGGAAACAGCAGAACAGATAACAGAGCAATATACATTAAGAGACCTGAGCAAAGAGGCTGCTGCAGATTTAAATGCAACAGCCTCTTTTTGCAGATCGGCAGGGGGGGATGAGCCATGTTTTACGGCGGAGAGGTGCTTGACAATACTTATCAGATCATAAAAGAAATAGGTAAGGGCGGAACAGGTGTCGTATATTTGGCCTATCACCTGCGGCTGCAGAAATATGTAGTAGTCAAGAAAATACATGACAACTTTGTGGGACAGGTAAATGTCCGCACAGAGGTGGATATACTGAAAAGTCTTCACCATACAGGTCTTCCTCAGGTATATGATTTCTTTCAGCTTAGCACAGAGGTATATACCGTAATGGAACATATCCGGGGATATGATCTGCAGCATTATCTGGATGAAGGTTGTGAATTTGAAGAAAAAGATCTGATACGCTGGCTTCTACAGCTCTGTGAAGTCCTGGAATATCTGCATGCCAGAGTACCACCGGTACTTCACAGTGATATAAAGCCGGGAAATATCATGATAACACCAGAGGGTAATATCTGTTTGATCGACTTTAATATATCTCTGGACAGCAGAGAAAAAGCAGATGTCCGGGGCATGAGTAAGTGGTATGCAGCTCCGGAACAGGTAGAAAAAGCAGTGCGGCAGAAGGCCGGAGAGGACACCCGGCGTATAGTTTTGGATGGGCGCATGGATATATACAGCCTGGGGGCTGCCTTTTACAGACTGATGACAGGAAGAATCCCCACACAGGACAGCAGGGAATTTATTCCTGTGACAGCCATGGACCTGCCTTACAGCCAGGCGTTGAAAGCAATTGTTGGAAAAGCTATGGAATGGGATATCAGGAAACGCTATTCCAGTGCAGCCGCTATGCATAAAGCGCTGCTTCATATTTACAGATCAGACAGTGAATATAAGAAACTGCGCATTTTAAACATATGCCTGTACACGGGCTGCGGCCTTTTATTTCTATTGGGAATATGGAGCACTGCCTATGGATGGAAGGGAATGTGCAGAGAGGATTATGAAAAGGATTACGCAGAATTTTATTCTGCCTGTGAGAACTATGACAACGAAACTATCATATCAACAGGGATTGATATGCTGAATAATAAAAAATACAAAACCATATTGGAAAATGATGGTCAGGAGAAGGCCGGAATTCTTTATGAACTGGGAAATGCCAGTTTTGAACAGGAACAGTACGAAACCGCTGCTGATTATTACCAGGAGGCCAGGACAGAGGATCCAAAGACTGGAGTTTATTACAGGGATGAGGCCATTGCAAGGGCAAGAAGCGGGGATATCTATCAAGCTTCTTATGTGCTGGAACAGGCTGATATGCAGGGGACGGAAGATGAGGATATTCTGCTGGCAAAACAGGAGATCGCGTTTACAAAAAAGGAGTACAGCAAAGTTACAGAGATAGGGGAACAACTGGAAGACACAGGTAAGGCAGAGATCGCGGGAAGAAGTGCCCTGCTTGCAGCCGCGGCTTTTGAAGAAAAGGGAGATATGGAAAACCAGCTTCTCTACCTGGAAAAAGCATACAAGGCGGAGGGAGGGACACGCTGCCTGCGGCAGATTGGGCAGACATGCCTGGAATTGGCGCAGCAGCAAAAGCAAAGCAGGCATTATAAGGAATATCTGCAGAAAGGCCAAGCTTGTTATGTCCGTCTTCAGGAAAATCCACTCCCTTCCTTCACAGATTCTCTTAATCTGGCCATCATTTGGGAGCTGGAGGGGGAATACAGAAAGAGTTATGATATGCTGAAAAATCTATCCCGGTCAAATCCCGATTCCTACATGGTATATATGCATCTCTCCTATATCTGCTGCAAGCAGGAGGAACAGAAAAAAGTGGGGATGAGGGACTTTGAGAAAGCGAAGAAATATTATGAAAAGGCAAAAATTCTCTACCGTTCCGGCAAAGCGCAGTCTGACAGTGCCATGAAAGATCTGGAAAATATTATAGAACAGATGGACAGGGAGTGAGGATAAGATATGGATGGGGAGATCTATTTTGCGGCGGGATGTGTGCTGACAATGATATCGGTATTGTTGTTTACTGTGGGAAAAGCTGTGCTTTTCCTTAGAAAAAGGAAGTTGATCCAGGATTTCAGAAAAGTATATGAATGGGAGGAGAACGTATGAGATGTCCGAATTGTCATTCGATCGTGGGCGATAGCTGGGGAATCTGCCGGTACTGTGGATTTGATGTGGGCCAGTATATGGAAGAACCGGGAGCTGGCAGTGTGCAGACAGAGTTATCCGGTATTAAGAGTGGTGAAAGGCCGGATACCGTCTGCAGTCATGAAGAGTTCCGTTATTATAAGGCAGCTTATAACAGAGAACGGAGGCGCATTGACAGGTATAGGAGGAATATTTATATTGGGCTTTTGTGTGCTGCTCTGTGTTTGAATTTGATCCAGCTTGTGATTATAGTAATCACTAATTTGTGAGAAAAACGGGGGGAAATAGCATGAGGAACAAAAAGAAAAATATCATACTGCTTATAGTTCTGGGAATTCTTTTTCTGGTACTGGCAGTCATAGGAGTGTTTTTGATAAAAAATGCCACAGAGAAAAAAGCCTACAGGGCGCACCTGAATGAAGGGCAGAAGTACCTGGAGGAGATGAAATATGAGGAGGCGGTGGCGTCCTTTGAATTTGCCATTGAAAAGGATCCGAAGTCAGAGAATGCATACATCGGAATCTTTCAGGTCAGAGACGCACAGGGAGAATACCTGATGGCAGCAGAAATATTGCAGAAGGGCTATGCCAATACAAGGAGTGACAGGATAGATCTGCTTCTTGCCAACTATCTGGAAAAGCATCCTTCCGGCAGTGATGGGGAACAAAGCACAGAGACTGCAGGAGGAATTGAGCTGTTGGCAGAGGAATCCCAGAAAATCACCATTAACACAGCTTTTATGCAGAAGATAGCTAATTATACATATCAGGATTACCTGCGTGAATTTGGTAACTGCGTATCTCATGAAATGAAAAGTGGAGTTCTGGAAATAAAACATGCGAAGCTGGCAGGTACATTTTATTACAGGGATATAGATGAAGAAGATAACTCCATAGACGTCAAAAGCAGCTTTCCATATAAAGATGCAAAGCCCGCCTACATACGTCTGGATAATGTGGAACTGCTTTTCAGGGGTTTTGGATCAGGCATTACATATACACGTCTAAGGGAAATAGCCGGGGGCCAGGTGGAATGTACAGATAATGAAAAGAATGAAATGAAAGAAGAAGGTATTACTATTGTAAAATTCAGCTATAAGGAGTGCGGCATCCAGATCCAGTCTGACAAAGACGGAAACATTATCAAGAGTGCGGCATGGAATAAAATTATTCCTCCCAGGCCGGACAGGGAAGCAGAAAAGGGAGTGTACCAGGGCGTCATCGTGGATGCCACTACAGGACAAGGACTGCAGGGGGCTGATGTGAGATTTATGCCCCGTGACAGAAGCCAGGAAACCGTCCGGGTACAGTCAGACGGTGAGGGTGCTTATAAAGCAGAGCTGCCGGAAGGAACATACGATGTAGAGGTCAGCAAAGAAGGCTTTATCCAGGACAGCTTTGACCTGGAGATAACAGCAGAGGAACAGCAAAGCGGAGATTCGTTTCCACTCTCCCCCAAGCTTGCTCAGGGAGAAATCCGGATCGTCCTCACCTGGGGGGCATATCCCACAGATTTGGATTCCCATCTGGATGGAACCACAACCGACGGTCACAGCGTGTACGTTTATTTTGCAAGAAGTATCAGCCGTTACGGGAATAGTACGGCAGCCCAGCTGGATGTGGATGACAGGAATGGATACGGACCGGAGACTACCACCATCTATGCGGACGGCAGTTATCGGTTCCGTGTAAATGATTTTACCCGTTCCGGAGAGATTTCCGCATCAGGGGCAGAGGTGAAGATATATCTTCCGGACCAGTCACAGCCAACTGTCTTCCAGGTACCTGACGGAGTCGGTAACCTGTGGGATGTATGCCAGATAGAAAACGGGAAGATCACCCCAATCAATTCAGTAGAATAGGAGGATAAAAACTTGATAACAGGAAGCAGGGTGATAGCATGTATGCGGCTTTGATGATCGCAGCGGTTTTATTGCTGTTGTCAGCCGGATTGGCAGCAGCAGTCAGAAAAATCATACACGGCAGGGAAACACAGAAGTGTTACGAGGCAGCGCGCAGGATCATTCAGGAGGAACACCTGAATTATGCCATAAAAAATCCATTGAACAGTCATGGGGCCAGACCGCAGATGCAGAAGATCATGATCTGCCTGAAGACAGAGAATGCCAGAAAAAACAGCTATGTTTTTGATCCGGAGAAGGGAATCCATATTGGCAGGGACAGCGGAAAAAATGAAATTTGCCTCCAGGATGTAACGGTTTCCGGGGAACACTGTAGGATTTTTCTGTATCAGAACCAGATTTATCTGCAGGACTGTAATTCTGCCAATGGGACTTTTTTAAAGAAAGGAACCCGCAGGCCTTGTGCCCTGCATGGAAATGCGGAGATGCTCCGCAATAAGGACAGGATATATGTGGGAAATACGGTGTTTAGGACTATTATTTTCTACTGTGACATGCTTACAGCATAGATGCAGAATAAAAACACGGGTGATAGCAGGGGGAAAACATGATAGTAATTGTATATAATTCCGGGGTCTACAAAGAATATCTGCTTCCTAATATAACAAATGCAGATTATACACTGAATCTGGGAGAGACATCTCTTGGTCTGACAAAGAATGTGGAGGTGTTGATGGAGATCACTGCAGACACATGGAAACTGCTGTCGGGAGAGGGATATACCATCAGCGAAGATCAAAAGGTGCTGACAGAGAGAGTCATCATGGACGGGGATATTATTGATCTTATAACAAATGCAGGAGAAATCATGCAGCTCATTGTAGCGGATGCTGATTTTGATTTCCCTGTTATGCAGAAGTTTGATATCAGCGGTGAGAGTTATATCACCATTGGTAAAAATGAGGACAACAGTATCATCTATAACTTTCAGCATCTTATATCAGGCTGCCACGGTATCCTGGAGAGAAGAGGCGGAAGCCTTTATATCCAGGATACCAGCGCAAACGGCATCTTTTATAAATACAGACGGATCACAGGGAATAAAAAACTGGAATTTGGGGACTGCATTAATATATTCGGCCTTAAGCTTCTGTATTTGGAGAATGTCCTGGCAGTGGGAACCTGTTATGGGGAGTTCCGCATCCAGGAAAACAGTCTGTGTCCGTATATTGACGCGGACTTAAGGGCTGTAAAACAGGCGGAAGCACTTCAGGGAGAAACGGGATCCGGTGGGGGAAGAAACCTGCGTAAAGCCCAGGTGCAGTATTTTAACCGCTCACCGCGTAATATACCTTCCATAGCCACGGAACCGGTGGAGATTGAGGCGCCTCCCAATCCCCATAGGATGCAAGAAAAACCTGTTTTTCTCTCCATTGGACCCGCCTTTACTATGGCAGTCCCAATGCTCCTAGGATGCAGTATGGCCATTCTCAGCTCCAGGATCGGGGGACGGTCCTCCGGTGCGTATATGTTCACAGGCCTGATCACAGCAGTGTCTTCTGCTGTTTTGGGAGTTTTTTGGGCACTTATGAATCTGAAATATTCTAAGAAAGAGCTGCAGGAAGAGGAGGAGCAGAGGTTTAATGCCTATGGAAATTACCTGATCAAAATTGCAGATTCACTGAAAGCAAAGTACGAGCAGAATGAAAGGGCTCTTCACCAAATGTATCCGTCCGCAGCAGAGCGCTGTGGATATGGGGAGACATCACCAGCCCTGTGGAACAGAAACCATACACACCCGGATTTCCTCTATTACAGACTGGGGACCGGAGATATACCATTTCAGGTTGACATCTCTATACCGAAGGAAAAGTTTACACTGATCAATGATTCCCTGCAGGAGAAGCCGGCGCTGATCAGGGATGAATATAAAATATTAAAAGGTGTTCCTGTGGGTATACACCTCTCCAGATATCCCCTGATAGGGCTTGTGGGAGGAAGCGGGAAGGATGGAGCTGTAAAGCTCATGCACATTCTTGCCGCAGGAATCGCAGCCGGCAACAGTTATACAGATGTAAAAATGGTATTTGTCTATGACCGTAAAGAAGTACCATCCGTAAAAGCGTGGGAATGTATGAAATGGTTTCCTCATGTGTGGTCAGAGGACAGGAAGATACGTTATCTGGCTTGTGACGAGCCTGAGAAGGGAGATGTTTTTTTTGAACTGGCCAATACCCTGCGGTTACGCAAGGAGCAGAGTTCCGGTATCGGAAAGAAAGAGAGGGTAAAACCTTATTACATTCTGTTTTTGTGGGACGCCAGACTGCTGGAAGGGGAACTGATAAGAAAATATATCTACGAACCAAAGGCGGAATACGGATTCACCACCTGCATCATGGCTGAGACCTGTGAGGAACTGCCTAACGTATGCGAGGATATCATTCAAAATGATACATATTACCAGGGGTTTTATAATGCTATGGAAGCCAGCACGCTGAGGCAGAAAATAATGTTTGATACAGTAAGTCCGGCGCGTCTGGAACGTTTTGGAAGGAAGATTTCCAGGCTCAGGGTAAATGAGGTGGAGAGTAATGCGGATATCCCAAACAGCCTTGATTTTTTCCAGATGTATCAGGTTCATTCTCTGGAAGAGTTACAGGTGGCTGACAGATGGAGAAAAAACAGGACATATAACAGTATGAAAGCGCTTATTGGAAAAAAGGTGGGGGACGCGGATTGCTATCTGGATATCCATGAAAAATATCATGGCCCCCATGGCCTGATGGCAGGTACCACAGGTTCGGGAAAAAGTGAAACCCTGCAGACATATATGCTGTCCCTGGCTATAAACTTCAGTCCGGATGATATAGGATTTTTTGTCATTGATTTTAAAGGAGGCGGAATGGCAAATCTGTTCTCCAATCTTCCGCACATGGTGGGGCAGATCTCGAATCTGTCAGGCAATCAGGTGCGGCGTGCCATGATATCCATAAAAAGTGAAAATATGCGGCGTCAAAGGATCTTTGGTGAATACGGTGTCAATAACATCAACCTTTACACAAGACTGTATAAAAACCATGAGGCATCCCTCCCCATTCCCCATCTGTTCATAATCATTGATGAATTTGCCGAGCTGAAGCGGGAGGAGCCGGATTTCATGCGGGAACTTATCAGTGTTGCACAGGTTGGACGAAGCCTGGGTGTACATTTGATCCTTGCGACGCAGAAACCCAGCGGAACGGTGGATGATAATATCTGGAGCAACTCCAAGTTCCGGCTATGTTTAAGAGTTCAGGACAGGCAGGACAGTAATGATATGCTTCACAAGCCGGATGCGGCATTTATCACCCAGGCTGGCCGTTGTTACTTACAGGTAGGGAATGATGAGATATATGAATTGTTCCAGTCTGGGTGGAGTGGGGCTATCTACAGTGAAAATATGCAGGATAATGACCAGGACAGTGCGGTGCTGCTCACCAGGACAGGGAAAGCTGCTGTGGTCGGTAATCGGAAAAAGAAGAAACAGAAGACAGAGGATACCGGGAAAGTAAAAGAAGTTACCCAGCTTGACGCCGTAGTGGAGTATCTGGCAGCAGCCGCGGCGGAAAACGGATATGATTACCGCATGCGGTTGTGGCTCCCGGTTCTGCCGTCTGTGCTGTATCTGATGGATCTGCCCGGATATCAGGCGGCGGGGTATGAGGACAGGGTATATAAAAGCCGGGAAGGAAGATGGAATTTATCCGCTTATGCAGGGCTTTGTGATGACCCGGTCAATCAGGCACAGGGACCTCTGTCTGTGGATTTTTCTGAAAATGGGCACCATGCTGTATGCGGAACTGT
Source organism: Blautia pseudococcoides (assembly GCF_001689125.2). Classification (NCBI taxonomy): domain Bacteria; kingdom Bacillati; phylum Bacillota; class Clostridia; order Lachnospirales; family Lachnospiraceae; genus Blautia; species Blautia pseudococcoides. The sequence continues at coordinate 4,514,299 of NZ_CP015405.2, forward strand.
AGTGAGTGGAAAAAGTACATTTTTGCAGACACTACTGTTTTCATTGATAACAAATTATTCGCCGGACTACCTGAACATATATGTCCTTGATTTCAGCAGCCGGATGCTGGCTCCCTTTGAGGGGCTGGCTCATGTGGGGGGTGTTATCTATGAGGATGAGGAGGAGAAGCTGGGGAAATTTTTTCATTTGATGCGTACTTTCATGGAGGAGAGAAAGGCCCTTTTCAGAGGTGGAAATTACAGCCAGTATGTGCAGGCTTATGGGGTAAAGCTGCCCGCGATTTTGATCGTTATTGATAATTTTGCAGGGTTTAAGGAGAAGACAGACAATGTATATGAGGAAACCCTCATTCAATTGTCAAGGGAGGGGGCAGGATACGGAATGTATCTGCTGATCGCTGCGGCAGGATTTGGACTTTCAGAGATCCAGAGCCGTATAGGCGATAATATCCGCACCGTGATATCCCTGGAGATGGGTGATAAATTCAAATATATGGATGTTCTGCGCACAACCCAGATCCCGGTTCTGCCTGAAGCTGAGGTAAAGGGAAGAGGTCTGGCTTTTGTGGAAGGGAATCTTCTGGAATTTCAGACAGCGCTGGCGCTTCCGGCAGAGGATGACTTTGAGAGGGGGAAGGCGATTGCTGACGTCTGCAGAAAAATAAGTGATCATTGGACCGGAAAAAAGGCAAAGACCATTCCATATATACCGGTAAATCCACAACTTTCCGATTTGGCCGGGCTGGAGGAGTATGCAAAAGAAAACCGGCAGGGAGAGCAGCTCCCCTTTGCCTACAGGATGGAGGATGCGTCACTGTATAGTGTGGATCTGAAATATACATACTGTTACTTTATCATGGGCAGGCCTCGGACAGGAAAAACCAATGTACTGAAACTGCTCCTTCATGCAGCCTGCGGGCAGAGCGCGGATGTGAAGGTCATAGAGACAGAGAGCACGGAACTGAAACGGGCAGCACAGGAATATAAAGTATCTTATCTGAATACGCCTGAGGATGTATTCCGGTATTTCCAGGAGCTGACACCTGAGTTTGTAAATCGCAATAAGAAAAAGAAGGCATGGCTGGCGGAGGGTGTTTCAGAGGAAGATATTTTTGAACGCATGAAGGAAACACCTCCAATCTATTTATTCCTTGCAGATTTGGCAGGGTTTTTAAAGATGATCTACAGGCAGAATGGCTCCATCAGCCCTATGAATGGGTTTGTGGAAAATATTATGGAGAAAGGAAGTTTACATAATATATATTTCTTTGGGTGCCTGAATACGGAGGAAGCTGCTCAAATAGCGGGTTATAAAGCCTATTCCTGTTTTACGGGATATAAGACAGGAATCCATCTGGGTGGAAATCTGGCTTCACAAAGAATTTTTAACTTCCAAAATATACCCTATATGGAATTGAACAAAGGAATGAAAAGGGGATTGGGATATGTGCCTGACAGGGAGGATGATTCTGTGGCTGAAAAAGTAGTGATCCCACTTGCCGGGAGGATGGATAAGAATGGTTGAGATGCTGATATCGGGAAGAGGGAAACAGGAGGTGGAGAGCATTTACCGATGTTCCAGAGAGCTGGCAGCAAAGTTTACGGAGGAGAAGTGGGAATACTACTGTTTCTGCACTGCAGACAGTCTCAATGGGTTCGTAGATCAGAAGCCTCTGTTGGATATGATCTGTGTGGACTTGACCATGTCGGATGCCCTGACAGCGGTACAGAAACTCAGAAAATTTAACGGACATGCGTATATTACAATTGTGGCAAGTCCGGATATATCACCGGCTGTCTATATGCGGCCTGGTATCATGGCAGGTTCCCTGATGCTGAAACCTTTGACAGAGAAACAGGTCCGGCAGGTCATGACGGAGGCTTTCCAGGTATTTGTAAAGCGATTTGCGGACAATAGTATAAAAGAACAGTTCGTGATAGAGACAAGAGAAGGCAGGACGCTGATCAATTATTCCCAGATTTATTATTTTGAGGCCAGAGAGAAGAAGATTTTTCTGATCACAGAGACTCGGGAAATTGCCTTTTACGACACGATCAATCACCTTCTGGAGGCGCTTCCTGATGGATTTCTGCGCAGTCATAGAAGCTTTGTGGTAAACAGCGGCAAGATAGACAGTATACGCCTGGGGAAGAATATGATCCTGCTTGAAAATGGAGAGGAGATTCCCATTTCCAGAAGCTTCCGCCAGGTGTTTAAGGAGTTCGGAACATGATTCATGAAGTTTATGAGGCATATCTACTCTCTCAGGAGGAATTCGGTATTCTGCTCAGAGCATCAGGATGCAGCGCTTTTTATGGATTTCCAATAGAGGGGAACAGCCTGAACAGAAAGGAGCTTTTGCTCAAGCTGCATCAAATGGTGAAAAAGGGGTTTTTGATCTCAGATGGGAAACGTTTTTTAATGGACGCTGCTTTGGCCTCCTGTGTCCGCATCCTTGCGGACGCAAAAAAGATGCTTCTGGTGTCTGTTAAGGACCCTCCGCTGCCAGTGTACTGCTGCTATCCGGGACGGCAGATCGTAATTTGTGAGTGGATGAGCAGAAGGGACGGCTATGTAAAACTGAAACAGACAGATAGTGAAAAATTCTATGAAATGCTGGTAGAAGAGGGATATTTCCCTGCCATGGGGGAGGGGAGCCTGCAGCTGCTGGATAACCGCACAGGAAGCCTGGAGAGAAGTCTCACATTACAGAGAATTGGCCTGGAGCAGGTTTTGCTGCTGGAAACAGAGGAGGGAAGAACCGGGAAGCTCTATTCGGAGGATGCTATAGAGCAGATGTTTTGTGCCCTGACAGGAGGCGGATTTTATGATATTGGTTGATGTCTATGTACCGGTGATCAATAAGATTTATGATTTTCATCTGGACGAAAACGCGGTTGTATGGAACGTGATAGAGGATATGGCAGATATGATCTGTCAGAAAGAGCAGTATCGACTAAGGGGAGAGCTGTCACAGCTTGCTCTGTGGATGACGGAGAGAAAGATGAAACTGGATAAGAGAGGAACCCTATTTGAAAACGGCATCCATTCAGGGGAACGGCTTATGCTGGTATAGGTGCAGTTCATCCATGTAAGTCTGTTATTTATCGCCTTTCTATCTAAAGGCGTGAGATAAATGGTAGGATAAAACTACCAAATAAAATAAAACGGAGGAAAAAAATATGGCATTGATCAGAGTAACTGCAAAGGAGTTGAAGGCCAAAGCAGAGGAATTGAGAGGTCTCAATGGACAGTTCAAATCTGCAGTCAGTGAATTGGAAGGAACAGAAGGACAATTGACAGGCATGTGGGAAGGCGAGGCAAAGAATGCATTTCACAACGCATTCCAGTCCGATAAGGCGCAGATGGACAATTTTTACAATGCAATAGAAAACTATGTGGCCCGACTGGAGTCGGCTGCAGCCAAGTATGAACAGACAGAAAACGCCAATGTGGAAATCGCAAATACCAGAAGCTACCGATAACAATCTGAAAAGGAGATGGAATTATGGAAGGTACATTAAAAGTTACACCCGAACAGCTGTCACAGACAGCACAGGAATTTGGAAACAAAGCGGGAACGATCGGCAATCTTACCTCAGAGATGACAAATCTTGTGGCAGGTTTGTCTTCCTCCTGGGAAGGTGAGGCATCCACTGCATACATTGCGAAATTCAGAGGTTTGGAAGATGATATCCAGAGAATGATCCGCATGGTGCAGGAGCATTCCACGGATTTGGAAGAAATGGCAAGGAACTACATGGAAGCGGATAATTTTGTAGTGCAGGAGACCCAGAGCCTGTCTTCTGACGTGATATCATAAAAATCTGTGGGAGAGAAATACAGCCGGCGGGGGCGGATACTCCCGCCGGATTGGTATATCCGAATAAGAAAACAGGAGTGATGACTTGGTCTGTATAGATTTAGGGGAAGCTCAAAGAGCAGCCGCTCTGTTGGAAAAACAAACAGGGACACTTAGAATGATCAGTGCCGGGCTGGACGAGATTTCACAGGAATTAAAAAGAAACAAAGTGCTACTGTACGCAGGCACGGCAATGGGAGAAGGAGCTGGCAGACTGGCAGAGCTGTCCAATATCATGGGACAGATGGAAAGGGCACTGGAAATGACCACTGCATATAAACAACAGACAGAGGTGCGCATCACAGAACAGTACGAGGGCAGCAGCAGAAGCTATACAGCCCCGAAGACCGTATTGGTAGACTGTGCGGCGTGGGAAAAGCTGCCGGATGATATATTGATATATTAACGAGATTCAGGAAGGGGGTGTTTATTGATGGCAGAATATATAGAGGCTGCGACGGAACCGCTCAGCGCGGATAAAGGAACCATGGAGGCGGAATTGAATGCTGTGTGCGCGGAACTACAGCAGCTTTTTCAGGAAATGGAGGAGCTGGATTCTATGTGGGATGGACCTGCCAGCCAGGCGTTTGCAGTGCAGTTCCAGACCGATTACCAGATCATGCAGGACATTATAGAGAATCTGAAAGGGTTTATTCAGTGTATGCAGTATGCTGCAGATGAATATAACAAGTGTGAAAATACCATTGCTGAACTCATATCGGCAATTCGGATATAAATACGGAGGAATTGGTTATGGCATTGGAGGGAATACTCAGGGTTACCCCTGAACAATTGATCCAAAAGGCGGATTCTGTATCTGCCCATGTGTCATCTGTACAGAATCATCTGGCAGCTATGCAGGAAGCTGTGGGACGCTCCGGAGGATACTGGAACGGAGACGCGGGTGACATGCATCGGAGAACATATGAAGACAAGCATACTGTGCTGGAAGAGATTCTGAAAAGACTGGGGGAACACAGTACGGATTTAAAGCTTATGGCCCAGAATTATCTCCAGATGGAGCAGGAGGCTGTGGAGATGATACAGGAGCTGCCGTCGGATGTGATCAGCTGATAGGAGGAAATCTGTATGAATGCAATAGAGTTTGATTTCCGACAGGCGAAGCAGCAGGCGGAGAGCCTGGATGATCTTGCATCCAGACTGGAAAGTATGGCAGCCAATGAATTCAGGGATGTAATGCAGAATCTTTCAGGTCATTGGAAAGGGGAAAATGCAGTCTCCTATTTTCAGAAGGGAGCCCGGCTGGAGAATGAATTGGTGAGGACTGTGAAGGAGATACATAAGACAGCGGAGAGTATCCGTGTTACGGCAAAAAAGGTATACGACGCTGAGATGTATGCCAAAAGACTGGCTGAGGAAAGGTCTTTCAGAAGCGGCGGGGGAAGCAGCGGCGGGGGAGGGAGCAGCAGGTCATGGTAGAAGTATTGTATCTGCTGGCTGGTTTACTTGCAGTTTTGCTCATTATTCTGATCTTCCTGCTTATCCGGAGGCGGAGAAAGTCTTATGTAGTTCCAAAAGTAAAGGTAAAAAAAGGTGTCTTTGTAAATGAGAACGGTATTAATGTGGAAAGCGGACATCTGGGCAGCGGAGATTTTTTTCGTGGTACGGGAAAAGAGAGATTTGAGACAGTCTGTATGAGCGAAGAATTAAGAGAGCAGACCTTTGGCCTTCGGAGAAAGCAGATCCGTCTGACAGAAGTTACAGATGGCAGGGTGTATCAATCAGTTTTTGCAAATGGTCTGATCATAGGCAGAAAAGAGATGGATCAGGAGGGATATCCCAGTCTCATGATACTGGACACCTCTATATCAGGAAAACACTGCCGTATTTTTATGCATGGAGATACTGTATATGTAGAGGATATAGGGTCAACCAATAAAACCTTTCTAAATGGAAGAGAAATAACTTCTGCCCAGCCGATACAGAATGGTGATGTACTCAGGCTGGGCAGGAAGGAGTTCCGGGTGAAGATGTGGTGAGAAATTTTGTGTATCAGTCTTTGACTGCCCTGGCGTATTCATTTAGAATCACCAGCGCGGATACCAGTTTATCATGGGGTAAAGCGCGGAGGATTTCAATAATGGCGTCGGAAGCAAAGTCACTTTTATTCCCAAAGACAATATAATCTGCACTGATATTGGCTCCGGTGCAGATTTTGTTTAACGTCTTGATTGTTATACTTTTTTTTCCGCGCTCAATATCAGCCAAGAAACTGTCTGATATATCACAAATTTCGCTGAACTGTTCCCGCGTCAGGTGAAGAGCTTCACGAATTTCTCGTATCCGAAGTCCTACGGTAAGGTTGTAATCATTTTTAAGCTCCATAGACAAGTCCTTCCTTATACAATAACCATGGCCAACAGATGAACATATATACTAAAATTGTACTAAAAAATTAGAAAATTAACATATTCTATGGAATAACTAGACAAATGCTAAAGACAACTCAGTAAATGAATATGGCAAATTAGAGAGTAAAATATACATCCTATAATTGGGCTTTATAAAAGTTTAAGAAAATATTCTGTCATTCTATAGAATATATATAGATATTTTATAGAATACATATGACATAAGGGGGGCTTTCATGAAAAAAGGCAGTGGTATCACAAAGAAAAATTTGTTCTGGCGTGTCATGAAAATACCTGCAGTTGTTATTGCCTGTATTTTAGGGCCAATGCTGCTTCTGTACCTGATACTTGGCATTACGGGCAGGAACAGCATCGGTGTAACAGCAGAGCTGGCAGCAGCGGACTTCGCTGTCTGACGCGCCAGGAGAGATATCTGAACAAATGTTTTGAGGAAGAAATGAAGGAGAAGTGCCTAGATCAGGAAGGAAAATATATGGCTTTTGACTGGTACGTCAGACAGAATAAAAGCTGCCTTTATATTTTTCACAGAGATGCTGTACAGAGGATGGATGAGATTTATAGGAAAGATGCAACGCGTTATGGTATGCGTGTTGTCCTGTGACGGGTATAACATGGCGGATTTTAAAGTAAATACAAATGGATTGGAACAATGTGCATCAAGAAAACAGTTGACGGAATAATAGGAGGGATCAGCAGTTTTACTTTTGGAAATGTAGGGAAATACATTAAAATCCCGGGTATAACATCAGGAAGAGGGAGTTTTTCGTCAGTGTGGAAACAGATAGTGACTAAGGCAAAGAAGAAATTGATCAAGAATGTAACAGCCAAAACTCTGATGAAAGGTCTTGTGGCTTACGGAGGAATGAAGTTTATTGATCAGCTTATTGATTCAGGTAGAAAAACACTTCAAGATACTATGAAAGAATGGGGGAGGGGAGGGATACAGGCGGTACTGGAACGTCTGTTTCCCAAATCGACAGGCACCAGCAGCAGCAGTGCACTCATCGGGGCAGTTCTGGCGGCGTTGTCCAACAATCCCGGAATCAATATCTCCTGTGCTGCAGGTGGAACATAAATTGTACAGATATATGTTTGAATATCCCGGCATAATCATATATAATAAAATTAAAAAGATATTCTGAACAAAACATCAGAAATGGAGTTTTATTATGCAGATCATAGACATGCATTGTGACACCATCAGCAAGATCCGCCGGGTGGAAAAAGAGGGCAGTCCCGCCAGCCTCCGCCAAAATGCCCTCAGTGTGGATTTGGAAAAAATGAAAAAAGGGGGTTATACCCTGCAGACCTTTGCTATTTACGTCAACTGGGAGGAAGAGCCGGACGCGGAGGCAGCCGCCAGAGAAATCCTGAAAATCTTTCGGCGGGAAATGCAGCAAAGCGCAGACCTGATTTCCCAGATCAGAACCTACAGGGAGCTGGAAGCAAACGAAAGAGCAGGAAAGATGTCAGCCCTTCTCTCCCTGGAGGAGGGCGCCATATTCCAGGACTCTGTGGATTCCCTCAGATGGTTCCAGGAACAGGGAGTCAGAATGGCAACCCTGACCTGGAACTATGAAAACGATCTTGGGTATCCCAACTGCATGGGCAATCCCTTAACCCAGGAAATCTGGAGCTGGGGTGATGACCGCGGATTAAAAGAAAAAGGCATCCGGTTTCTGGAAGAACTGGAGCACCTTCACATACTGGTGGATGTCTCTCACCTGTCGGACGGCGGATTCTGGGATGTGGCAAAACACTCCACCCGTCCTTTTCTTGCCAGTCACTCCAATGCAAGAGGCCTGGCAAAAGCTTCTGCCAGAAACCTCACAGACGATATGATCCGCACCCTGGCCGGCCGGGGCGGCGTCATGGGCCTGAACTATGCCGTCTCTTTCATGCGGCCTGCCTGGAAGCCGGGTGAGAACGGCACCACAGTAGAAGAGATCATACAGATGGCAGATTACATCACAAACGTGGGCGGAACCGAATGCCTGGGCCTTGGCAGCGATTACGACGGTATCCTGGAACTACCCGAAATCTCTGACTGCAGCCGGATACAGTTTTTGGCAGAGCAAATGGAAAAACACGGTTTTACATACAGCCAGACAGAAAAAATTCTGGGAGGCAATGTAAGAAGGTTCCTAAAAGAGAACCTTTTCTAGGGTGACAGTTCACGGAAGGTGCCTTAAACCACTTGAACTGTAAAAAGGGATCATGCCTGATTTCATCTAAATTCCCCAGACCGAATCACGCATGATTCCGGACATCACACAAAAACCAGCCGCCCCTGCTCCCAGCACGCTATCCACATTACCAGGTGTGATTCCGCCAATTGCATACACAGGAATCCGAACCGATTCACAAACACTTCTCAAAAAAGGCAATCCTCTTGCAGGAATCCCCTTCTTACAGTCCGTCAAAAACACATGGCCCGCCGTCACATAATCTGCTCCCATCCTTTCCGCCATAACAGCCTCCGCCACCGAATGAACCGACACGCCGGCCATCGCAAAGTCTCCCGGCAGATCTCCCTTCTCACTACCCAACCGGAATTGGTCAAATGACATATGGATCCTCGAACACCCAAGCCTTAGCGCAGCCTCCGGCCAGGAGTGCAAAATACAGGCAGTCCCATACCTCCGGCAGATTTCCAAAACCCTCTCAGCCAGTTCAAAATATTCTTCCCCATCCAGATCCTTCTCCCTCAGCACAATCCCCCCCGGCCCCTTCGCCGCAATCCTCTCAACCCTCCCAAGAAAATCCCCGTCACAAATCCCCCGATTCGTCACCCCCAGCATCTTCTCAAACGAAATCCCATTCAGACATTCATCCATAAACCCATCCCCTCCACTGCTTCCGTCCCCCTTTTTTATCCCCAACTAAACAAACACATAATCATTCAAAACCGGCTGCATCCCCCTCTCCAATACATCCCGATAGACCTCCTCAACCCCCCTGTCATCCGAAATCTCAAACTGCTCATCCCCCTTATCCTCCAACTCATCCACATGACTCCCAACCCCTGTACTAACTCCCGCAGAAATCTTAGTCGCCGCGATAGTGATCACATGATCCCGGAACTCAGCTCTTTCCCTGGTAGAAATCGTGATCCCCGCGAACGGCATAAAAAGCCTGTAAGCCATGATCACCTGAAGAAGCTGCGGTTCATGTACATCTTTCGGATTGATTTTATCATTATTAATAATAGGCCTGAGCCGCGGACAGGAAAACGAGATCTCAGCCTGCGGATACTTCCTCTGCAGATACCACGCATGCATCCCGGTAGCAAACGCATCCTTTCTGAAATCATCCAGTCCCAGGAGCGCCCCAAAAGCAACCCCTCTCATCCCGCCCAGCAGCGCCCGTTCCTGTGCATGAAAGCGATAAGGAAAAACTCTCTTATGTCCGGCCAGATGCAGTGTTTCATATGTATCAGAATTGTAGGTTTCCTGGAACACAGTCACATGATCCGCCCCGCATTCATGGAGATAAGCGTACTCCTCACTGTTCATAGGATAAACCTCCAGCCCGACCATCTTAAAAAATTTCCTTGCTATCCTACAAGCCTCCCCCAAATACTCCACATCGCTTTTTCCGCGGCTTTCTCCGACCAGTATAAGAATCTCTTCCAGCCCTGTTTTGGCAATGGCCGCCATTTCCATCTCTATTTCTTCAGCGTTCAGCCTTGCCCTGCGGATTTGGTTATGGCAGTTAAACCCGCAGTAGATACAGTGATTTTCACAGTAATTAGAGATATAAAGCGGTGTAAACAAATTTACACAGTTACCGAAATGTTTCCTGGTTTCAGCCTGGGCAGCCTGTGCCATCTCCTCCAGCAAAGGTTCAGCGGCAGGGGACAAAAGCGCAGCGAAATCTTTAGGTGTACGGATATCATGGGACAGGGCAGTAAGCACATGGGATTTTGAAAAAGCATTGTAGTCATAACGGTCCATGTCCCGGATCACCTTGTCCATTACATCAGAACCCAGAGCTTCCATACCCCCCATATATTCCATATGATTCGTTCTTCCTGCAGTCATTTTGCTCCCCTCCCTATTGTTCCAGAAATCCGGTAAGCGGGGAGGAGGCACTGGCCCTGCCGTTTACCATGCGCCCAAGGCCCGAGAGATACGCGGTGCGCCCTGCTTCAACCGCCTTTTTAAAAGCTTCCGCCATAGCCGGAATGTGGCCCGCAGTGGCGATGGCCGTATTTGCCATAACTGCGGCGGCACCCATTTCCATGGCTTCACATGCCTGGGAAGGGCGGCCAATCCCTGCGTCCACGATAATGGGAAGGTCAATCTCCTCAATCAGTATTCGGATAAATTCTTTTGTGCACAATCCCTTGTTGGTGCCGATCGGTGCACCCAGGGGCATAATACAGGCAGCTCCCGCATTTGCCATGTCTCTGGCAGCATTTAGATCGGGATACATATAAGGCATGACAATAAATCCCTCTTTTGCCAGCAGTTCTGTGGCGCGGATGGTCTCCTGGTTGTCGGGAAGCAGATATTTAGAGTCGCGGATGACTTCAACTTTAACAAAATCACCGCAGCCCAGTTCTCTGGCCAGACGGGCGATCCTCACTGCTTCCCCGGCGGTCCTTGCCCCGGAGGTATTGGGGAGGAGGGTTACACCTTCCGGTATATGTTTCAGGATACTGTCAGTACCGCTGTTGGCTCTGCGCACGGCCAGAGTGATGATCTCGGCCCCCGCGTTTTCAATAGCTGCGTGGATCAGTTCCGGGTTGTATTTACCGGAGCCAAGGATAAAACGGGAGTGGAATTGGTGTCCGCCCAATATAAATTTGTCATCTTTCATAATGTCACTTGCCTCTTTTCTATACGTCTTTTTCTCCAAGAATAAGTCTCAGTATCATATTAGCCTGATGCGCCGCGCAGAGTGTGACTCTGGGCGCCATGAGGCCTATGCCGGAGGCGATATCGCTGGTGCCGTCCCCGCAAAGATACAGGTTCTTCATTCTTTGCTGTGTTTGTATGGTGTTGCTGCTTCCATGACCGGCCATGCCGGAGCCGGATACGATAACTGCATCCGGACGGTGTTCCAGCAGATGATTGACCAGCATGGCTTTATTTTTGGCCCTGTCAAATGCTTCGCAGATGATCTTGTCATCTGCAAGTATGGCGCCTGCATTGTCAGGCGTCAGTTTAACCGTATCTGTACGGACAAAAATATAAGGATTGATCTCTGAGATCTCTTCCCTCAACGCGTCTGTTTTATATTTCCCCAGGTGCTTCATTTTGTAGACCTGGCGGTTTAGATTACTTGGTTCTACCCTGTCAAAATCAATCAGATGAAGACTTCCGATCCCGGCCCGTGCAAGCATGACAGCCACATTGGAACCCAGTCCCCCAAGGCCGGCAACGGCAGCCCCGGCATGTTTAAGCTTTCTATGTACGGGAAGGGTGTGGCGCGCTGTAAGAACTGCCTCGATTTCAGCTTTTGTAAGGATTGTGTGTCTGTCTTCCAAATCAGCCGCCTCCTACAAAGCTGACAACCTCATAAATATCTCCATCACGGACATTGGTGTCAGCGTAACGGTTTTTGGGAAGGATATCACCATTTCGCTCTACGGCGATGCGCTGCAAGTCATAACCTTGTTCCAAAAGAAGTGTCCCTACGGTGCATGGGTCAGAAAGCCGAACTGCATTTCCATTGATCTTTATCATGTCATATACCTCCTGCGTAAAGAACTCAAAAGCCAGTGCATGTGGAGTAAGTGCGCGGCTGCTGCCACACCTGTCACTCGTCATAAATATTTACGATCTCACCTTCCAGGATCCGGTTCATGTTCTTCACGGCACAGAAATTACCGCACATGCTGCAGGTATCCTCTTTTTCCGGTTTGGCCTCCGCCCGGAAGCGTTTTGCTTTTTCCGGATCCAGGCAGAGCCGGAACATCTCCTCCCAGTCCAGTTTTTTGCGGGCGGCACTCATTTTATTGTCCCAGTCAGCCGCACCTCTCACTCCCTTGGCAATATCGGCTGCATGGGCTGCTATGCGGGAGGCCATAATGCCCTCCTTCACATCATCCAGGCTGGGCAGGCGCAGATGTTCCGCCGGGGTTACATAGCACAGAAAGGAAGCGCCATAGGCAGCAGCGATGGCACCGCCTATGGCGGCTGTGATGTGGTCATAGCCTGGGGCAATGTCTGTTACCAGGGGACCCAGGACGTAGAAAGGGGCGCCCTGACAGAGGGTTTGCTGGATCTTCATGTTTGCCGCGATCTGGTCAAGGGGCATATGTCCGGGGCCTTCCACCATAACCTGAACATCCTTTTCCCAGGCGCGTTTTGTCAGCTCGCCCAGGGTGATCAGCTCCTGGATCTGGGAGATATCGGAAGCGTCCCGGATGCACCCGGGGCGGCATGCGTCCCCAAGGCTCATGGTAATGTCGTATTCCCGGCAGATTTCCAGGATTTCATCATAGTGCTCGTAGAAAGGGTTTTCCTGGCCTGTCATTTCCATCCAGGCAAAGATGATGGAGCCGCCGCGGGAGACGATATTGGTGAGGCGTTTATTGCGTTTGAATCTGCCGGCGGTTTCTTTGTTGATGCCGCAGTGGATGGTCATGAAGTCCACGCCGTCCTCTGCATGCATACGCACAATGTCAAGCCACTGCCGGGAGGTGATCTCTTTCAGGGGTTTGTGATAATAGACCACTGCATCATAAATGGGGACAGTTCCGATCATAGCGGGACACTCCTTGGTCAGACGTCTGCGGAAGGTGCGGGTATCGCCGTAGGAGCTTAGATCCATAATGGATTCAGCCCCCATTTTTACCGCATGGCTCACCTTTTCTATTTCTATATCCATGTCTTTGCAGTCTCTGGAAATGCCCAGGTTTACATTGATCTTTGTTCTGAGCATGGAGCCGATAGCATTTGGCTCCAGGGAAGTGTGTTTTTTGTTGCAGGGAATGATGACCTGGCCCTTTGCCATGAGAGCCATAAGTTCCTGTACGTCCATCTGTTCTTTTTTTGCCGCTGCTTCCATCTCACCGGTGATGATGCCTTTTCTGGCAGCGTCCATCTGTGTTGTGTACTGCATGAAGATCTCCTTTCTGTGAAGGATACGGAAATTGCGGAAGGAGGCCGGGGGCAAAAAAAGTGCACCCCGGATGGGATGCACCAAATATTTATAAACTTCTGGTTCGCTTCCTACGCCGGCATTATCCGTATCAGGTTCCAGGGTCGAAATCCGTTCGTATTTCCTCTCAGCCGACGCGTCAGCTCCCCTTGCGTATGTAATTGTTCTCAGGTATTTCCTGCCATAATCATATAGCGGCAGGAAAGAATTGTCAACCTGTATTTTTCGTTAAATATTTTTGATCAGGTATTCCTGTCTGCCGTCCCTTAAAAATACAGGCATGGATGTAATAGGAGCCTCTGCTTCTGTCCACTGTCCGCCGTTTAAGATTTCACCTGTATGGGCATTGGTCCAGGTGCTTCCCTCAGGAAGATAGACTTTTCTTTGGAAGGCATGCGGTTTAACAATGGGGGCGGCGAGAATGTCCGGGCCGTACATATATTGGGTATCCAGTTCCCAGGTATTTAGATCCTCCGGGAATTCGTAGAACATAGTACGCATGACCGGAGCGCCCGTTGTGTGAGTCTCTGCCATAAGGCTTCTGGTATAATCCCGCATCATCTCACGGATCTCAATGAACTTCTTCATGATCTGGTAATTTTCTTCCCCATAGCTCCAGATCTCATTGTCAGCGCCTGTGCCTTCTGTCTCCTCCCCGTTTGTTTTGTAGAGAGGCGTGCGCGGAAGGCGGCATCCGTGAAGACGCATAACCGGGCAGAAGGCGCCGAACTGGAACCAGCGGACCAGCAGTTCCTGGAAGTCCTTGTCATAAATATTGCCGCCATGGAAGCCTCCGATATCTGTGGTCCACCAGGGGATCCCGGAAAGACCCATCTGCAGGCCTGCCACGATTTGATTGCGGAAATCCTGATAAGTGGAGTGAATGTCCCCTGACCAGATCAAAGCTCCGTACTGCTGGCTTCCTGCCCAGGCACAGCGCACCAGGTTCAGGACCTCCTCCTGCCCGTTTTCCTTCTGGCCTTCATAGAAACCGCGGGCGTATTCACGGGGATAAATGTTTCCCTGCTGCATAACACTTCCGGCATAATAACGGTAGTTTTCGTAATCATAGGTGGTGAACTCCGGCTCCGCTTCATCCAGCCAGAAAAGCTTGATCCCATTTTCCGCATAATTCTTTTTGCATTTATTCCAGACATATTCTCTGGCTTCCGGGTTGGTGGCATCATAGAATACATTGTTGCCCTGGAAATCCATCTGCACGTTCAGGCCGTGTTCTGTCTGGACAAGAAGCCCTTTCTGGCGCATCTCATTAAAATTCTCACTGCGCCAGTCAATCTGGGGCCATACGGACACCATAAGCTCCATGCCATATGACCGCAGCTCCTCGGCCATAGCCTTGGGATCAGGGAAGAAATCCTCGTCAAAGCGGTAATCACCGCAGCGCGGCCAGTGATAATAGTCCACTACAAAAACGTCCACGGGAATGCCGCGGCGGTGATACTCTCTGGCAACGGACAACACTTGTTCCTGGTTGTGGTAGCGCAGCTTGCACTGCCAGAAGCCCAGCCCGCATTCGGGCATCATGGGTGCCCTTCCTGTCACCTGGCTGTACTGGGATTCAATCTGGGCAGGTGTGCTGCCTGCTGTGATCCAGTAGTCCATCTTTTTCGTGCTGTCAGCTCTCCACTCCGTCACATTTTTGCCGAAGGATACGCTTCCGATGGCGGGATTATGCCAGAAAAAGCCGTAACCTTTGCTTGATACATAGAAGGGGATGGAGGCCTGGGAATTCCGGTGAGCCAGCTCAATGTTGCAGCCCTTCAGATCCAGGATGTCCTGCTGATACTGGCCCATGCCGTAAATCTTCTCATTTTTATTGGCCTCAAAGGTGACCTTCAGACGGAAATCACCGCCCATGTAAGGGGAGAATTTCCGGGCCTTGCGGTTCAGGGCACCGCCGCCGTCCATCTCCTTAAGCAGTATTTCTTTTTTGTCATTAAAGAAAGTCACAACCGCAGCGCTGTTCCAGCCTCTGGTGTCAATGAGGGCTGAGATCTTTCCGTTTGTGATCGTGGCGGTCTCCTCATCTGACCGGATCTGTGTATTTTTTGGTGCCTGCTCTTTCAGGGCACTGCTTGAAAGGTCCAGCGGACCGGAGGGCATGGAAACGACTCTCAGGCTGTTTTCGCCCCATGCCATAATACGGAGCGTTTCGCCTGCATTGCGGTATTCAATATAGCTTTCGCCTTGGGTAAAGAATGACATAATTTTCCTCCTGTAAATAGATAAATAAAATCTGGGGGCCGGACAGTGCCGGCCGCTGTGTATTTTCCAGTATTATAAAATTATCAGAGGAAAAAAACATCTAGGATGATGTCAGATCATATTAAAATCATGTCATATTTCTGAACTGGCTGGGAGTCATCCCCGTTGCTTTTCTGAAAGAGATGGCAAAGTAATTACTGCTGTCAAAACCCACGGCGATTGCAATATCAATGACCGGAAGGCTGGTCTCTCTTAACAGGGTCATGGAGCGGTTCAGGCGGTAGCGGTTCAGGTAGGATATGGGAGTGGAGCGGAAGGATTTCTTGAAAAAACGGCAGAACTGTTCCCTGCTAAGGGAAACAGATCCGGCAAGGGCGTCAAGGCTTAAGGGGTTTTGGTAGTTTTCATCAATGTAACGTAAGATCTTCTTTTTCCGTTCCTCATTAATGTAGTCAGATGTGGACTTCACATTGTGTTTTTCCTCTTTGATCAGGAGATGAAATAAAATCTGGTAAAGGTATCCCTTGATCAGCAGCTCCCGGTAGGGGGTGCAGGCAAAATAGTTCTTTGTCAGTTCCTTTAGCAGATGTTGTACGGCTTCACACTTTAAATCCGTGCCATATATGACATAGGAGGAGATAAAACTGTTTTCAAGGAAGGGATTCAGCTGTTCAGCCTGGATGGTGTCCTGATTTTTGCTGGAAATAAAGTCGGGATGAAACACAATGGAAGAAAATCGGCATTTTTGGCTGCGGTACTGATAGGCAACATGAAGCTGGTTGGGAGGAATGAGGACAACGGTATCTTTTCCCGCAAGAATAGAAATCCCGTCTACCACCAGTTCCATTATGCCGTCTGTCACAAAAAGGATCTCCGCCTCCTCGTGCCAGTGATTGTAAAGGATCAGTCCGTTTTCGCAGTATTCCATGTCCTGGTATACCTGAAGGGGAAACTTGTGGCTTCCGTGGGCTGCCCGTTCCTTTAAGTTGTCATTAACGGCCGGATGGATCTTCATATGGAGCCTCCTATACAGTGGTCTGAGAATAGTTACATGCAGATCGCTTTGTGATGGGCTGTCTGCTGACTGCCATCACGCATTCATACGGTCAGCGCGGTGAAAGCGCAGACCTGTCTGAACAGTTACAGAAAAAAGGCATTCTGGATAAAAACTTCCGGAATGCCTTTACATTAAGTTTCAGATACGCTCTGTCTTACATTATCTGTTGAATTTGGAGGCCAAATCCTCAAATTCAGATACAAAATCTCTGACAGCCTCCTCACTGGTCGCCCAGGAAGTACAGAATCTCAGGCAGGTGTGTTCCGGGTCAGGCTTGCACTGGAAGGTAGTCAGGAATCTTTCAGTGACAGCCTCCGCCAAGGCATCCGGGAAAACAGGAAATACCTGGTTAGAAGGTGCAGGTGCCAGAAGGGGAATGCCGGTTTTTTCAAACACATCCTTCAGGACCTGGGCCATGGCAACGCCCTTTCGGCCAAGCTCCAGATACAGCCCGTCCTTAAACAGTTCCTCAAACTGAACGCCCATCATCCAGCCTTTTGCAAGGATGGCTCCGTGCTGTTTCATATTAAACCGGAAATGGTCCTTAAATTCTTCTTTTACAATGACCAGAGCTTCTCCGAACATGGCCCCCACTTTGGTTCCGCCGATGTAAAAGGCATCACACAGATCCGGCAGGTCCGGGAAGGTCAGATGTGTCTCCTCCACAGCCATTGCCATGGAAAGGCGTGCACCGTCCATATACAGATACAGGCCGTGACGTTTGCAGAAGGTATACAGAGCTTCCAGCTCTTCTTTGGTGTAGACAGTTCCCACTTCTGTGGGATTAGATATATAAACCAGGCGGGGTTCCACCCAGTGTTCATTTTCATGCAGTTTTAAGACAGGACGGATCAGGTCCGGTGTCAGTTTTCCGTCATCTGCGGGAATGGAAAAAACCTTATGTCCCGTAGCTTCAATGGCTCCGGTCTCATGTGTGTTGATATGACCGGTATCAGCACTTAAAACAGCTTCATAAGGCCGCAGAATGTGAGAGATAAAAGTCAGGTTTGTGAGAGTCCCACCGGCGATGAAGTGAATGTCCACGCTGTAATCTTCAAGTGCTTCCTGAATCAATTCCCTTGCGTTGTCACTGTGCTCATCCAGTCCGTATGAATTGTTCTGGTGATAATTGATGGTTTCCAGCGCCCTGAGTATGTTTGGATGCGCTCCTTCACTGTAATCATTCTGAAAACTATACATGGTAAACATCCCCTTTTTCCGTGATTCGATCCCATTCAGAGTTCATATATAAACCCAAAATGACATGCTGCTGTTTCAAGCTACATTCTATCACACTTTCCCGGAAAAACAAATCATTTCGTTGAAAATGTCCGTTTTTGTTGATATAATGGGCGCAACGAGCCAAGTGGGAGCTTGCTCACATTTGGCGACTGCAGGAGATTGGGAACGCAGTTCGCAATATAATGGGCGCAACGAGCCAAGTGGGAGCTTGCTCACATTTGGCGACTGCAGGAGATTGGGAACGCAGTTCGCAATATAATGGGCGCAGCGAGCCAAGTGGGAGCTTGCTCTCTGGCGGTCCACAGGCTTTGCTTTCTTCAGATATTCCAAAAAAATCCCTCCCTTGCAAATGTTGATACACCGTAACCCTGAAGGCATTGAAAAGTTACGTTATACCTAGTATACAAGAGAGGGAAATGCTTTGGCAAGCAGATTATTTCTGACGGTAGCCGTATGCTTCCAGATACCGCAGAGGGATAGACATGCGCACCGTTTTATTTGGATTTACCGTCTGGCAGATAGACAGGTCAGCGGCAATGGACTGCAGCATAATGGCCTCATCAGAGGTCAGCTCCGTCTCAGTCACCATATAATCATGCAGGTACTCCACTGCCTTTTCCCAGGCCTGGTCCACTGTTTTACAGGAAGCCACAGCCATGACCCGGCTGTCTGTGACCACAACCGGATAGGGCTTCTGGCAGCCGGGAATCACAGTGAGCTTTAAGGTCACCTCACCTGCAGTCTCCACACCGCACCCACCGATCTCCCCGTCCCCCATACAGGCGTGCAGGTCACCCAGGGACAGAAGCGCGCCCCGTACAGATACGGGAAAATAGACACTTGCACCCTCTTTGATCTGGGTGCAGTCCATGTTGCCCCCGTGCGTGTCCGGCGTATCCGTGGGGATTTCACGGTCCGCGGGAGCCACACCGATGACTCCGATCATAGGCTTTTGGTCCAGGGAAAGCCGGGAGCTGAAGCGGATTTTCCCGTCTTCAATGGGGAGACGTTTAAAGGCAGGGGCTTTTACCAGGCGGGCAAGGCAGCCAAAGTCCGGATCAATCTCCGTAACGCCCATATCAGCCAGGGAAATCCGCAGTATTTCCACCTTCAGGGTATCCCCCGGCTCTGCCCCGTCCACGAAAATGGGGCCTGTTGCAGGATTTAGTTCATCAAAGCGCAGAGAGTCGAAGGAACTGTCTTTTGGGACCAGCCTGTCCCGGAAACAGTCATAGGTATGTACAGTAACGGTTTCACCGTCTTTTATGGTGAGAACAGGAGCATGTTGTCTGCTCATGGTATAGACCACATGGTCCCGGTTTAGCTTTTTCATAAAATTCCTCTAAACAGTTTTTATTCTTTTATATGCTTGATGTGGTCTGTAAGCTTGGCCCCCGCGATGGCAGCAGCCAGGTTCGTGGTGTCAGAGAGGGGAGACATTTTATCTCCGAAGTAGGCGCCGGAAATGATGGCGCCTCCAGCCAGACCCACAGGGATATCCAGACCTTTGGCGATTCCCACAAGCGCAATGCCGATAGTTCCCACAGTGGCCCAGGAACCGCCTGCGGCCAGGGAGACAATACTGCACAGGATCATGCAGGCAGCCAGGAAAAAGGCAGGGGTAAGGATCTGCAGCCCGTAATATACCAGAGCAGGGACAATACCGCCCACGATCCAGGTTCCTATGGTGGCACCGATGATGATCAGCAGCAGGACAGCCTGCATGATACTCTTCAGGGATTCCACAGCGCCGTCCTCCAGATCCTGCCAGGTATAACCCATAAATACGATAGCGATAAAGGCAGTGATACAGGTACCCAGAATAAGCGGGACCTGTACATCCACCTGAAGCACAGATACGGAAAAGATCAGGATGATGACAGTCAGCACCACCGGGGTCAGGGCCAGAAGCAGGGTAGGCTCTTTCTTTACTTTCTTTTTTGCGTTCATTAATCTTTTTCCTCCATTCTAACTGAAAATGGTGTAACGTTTCAGCTTTTGATGAATTAAGACTATCATAGCCTGTAAAACCAATGTCAACAAGCAAAAAGAAAGATTTCATGGAGTATACCCCATGAAAAGCCTTAGCGTGTGTTTGAAGCTGGCTTCCTGGCAGATGTGCGTCTCACGATAGTCCCGTGGTATTTCACTGTAACGGGTGGGTTACTGTTCTCAGGCCCCTGTTGGGGCAATAGGAAACGAGTGCATTTTCTCCTCTTTTTTGCTATACTTATGAAAAGATGCCGGGGGCAAAGATTCCCTTTAGGGGAGGAGATTCATTATCACATGGACTGTCAGGAGGTAAAGGAAATGAGTAAATTATTGATCGTGGAGGATGACCGGGACCTGCTGGAGGGACTGGCATTTTCTATGGAGAGTGAGGGATATGAGGTTATTTGTGCATCCGCAATGGAGGAGGGCCTGAAAAAGTTCCGGGAATCATCTCCGGATTTTATCATATTAGACTGTAATCTGCCCGATGGAACCGGCTACGGGTTTTGCCGTGAAGTCAGGAGAAACAGTCAGGTTCCGGTACTGATGCTGACTGCCAGAGACACGGAGATGGATGAGGTGCAGGCTCTGGAGACGGGAGCGGACGATTATATGTCAAAGCCCTTTTCCCTGGCAGTTTTAAAAACCAGGATCAAGAAGCAGTTAAAGCGTAAGGATGTGGAATTGACCCAGTTTTCCAATGGGTTTTATATAGACAGGGGAACCTGCCGTGTGCTGCGCGGTGACAGGGAGATATCTTTAAGTACAGTGGAGTACAGGCTTCTCACCTACCTGATAGATAACAGAGGCCGGATCGTCAGCAAGGAACAGATCTTAGCCTACGTCTGGGACAGGGAAGGCCGTTTTGTGGACGAGAACGCAGTATCCGTAAATATCCGCCGCCTTCGCAGGAAAATAGAAGAAGACCCGGATAACCCTGTATTTATCAGGAATATCCGCGGCATGGGATATATGTGGAAGGAGACGTGATATGGAGGCAGTATTTCTGGGGATTGCTGTTTTATGTACCGGCTTTGCCCTTTGGGAACGGCACAGATCCAGGGTAATGTACCGGGAGATTGACCGGATGATGGACGAAATTTTAAGTGCAGAGCCGGTCACGATCTCGGATTTAAAGGAGGGGCCTTTGTCTGCCTTATCGTATAAAGCAAGAAGGCTGCAGGAGCGGCAGAATCTGGAAGTGTCAGGGGCAAGCCGGGAAAAGGAACAGGTCAAGATGCTGGTTTCCAATATGTCCCACCAGTTAAAAACGCCTCTTGCCAATGTGAGGATGTACGGCGAAATACTGGAAAACCAGGAACTTTCCGAAGAACAGAGGAGACATTTTTTCGGGAAGCTGCGCCGACAGACAGAGAAAATACAGTGGGTGCTCACTTCCCTTCTGAAAATGGTGCGTCTGGAACAGGATGTCATCACCTTTGAGGGGAAGGATGCAGATATAAAGCCCACACTTTTGCAGGCAGTGAACAGCATATATGAAAAGGCGGATAAAAAGCAGATACAAATTCAGGTGGAGAAGTTTCCCTCCTTATATCTGTGGCATAATCCATCCTGGACAGCCGAAGCGCTGGAAAACCTTCTGGAAAATGCAGTAAAATATTCACCGTCCGGCAGCACTATCACCATCCGTGTAAAGCCGTACGAGATGTACAGTGAACTGCAGATAACTGACCAGGGAGCAGGGATAGACAAAGCGGAAGAGACAGAGATCTTCAAACGTTTTTACAGAAGCCCGAAGGCATCGGAGGAAGAAGGCTCGGGCATTGGCCTGTATCTTGTGAAACTGATCCTGGAAAAGGAAAAGGGATATGTAACAGTAGATTCACAGCCGGGGCATGGGAGTACCTTCAGCGTATTCTTACAGAACTGTAAGTGAAAATCCCCTATTCTGTAGCCTGCTTGAAAGGCGGGCCTGATAAAATCAGACTTGTAAAGGAGGAGGATACAAAATGATTTTACAGGTAAAAGATGTGACTAAGATTTACGGTCAGGGTGAGAACGCGGTAAAGGCCTTGAATGGGATCACACTGGAAATAGAGCAGGGAGAATTTGCTGCTTTGGTGGGAACCTCCGGTTCCGGGAAGAGTACGCTTTTGAATCTGATCGGGGGTCTGGATGTTCCCACCAAGGGGGAAATAACCATCAGAGACAGGGAGATCCAGAGCCTGAAGCGCGGGGAGCTGACTGTTTTCCGAAGAAGAAATATAGGGTTTGTATTTCAGAATTACAGTCTGATGCCCGTCTTAAATGTATATGACAATGTCACTCTGCCCGTCACCTTTGACAAGGGAAAGCATGTGGACCACCGGTATATAGAAGAACTTTTAAAGAATCTGGGACTCTGGGAAAAGAGGAAAAAATACCCGGATGAGCTTTCCGGAGGGCAGCAGCAGAGGGTGGCCATAGCCAGAGCCTTAGCCAATAAGCCTGCCGTTATCCTGGCAGATGAACCCACCGGAAACCTGGATTCCAAGACCACTATGGATGTCATGGGGGTTCTGAAAGCCAGCAGTGACAAGTACCACCAGACCATACTAATGGTGACTCACAACGAAGCCATTGCCCAGACCTGTGACCGCATTATCCGTATTGAGGACGGAAGGGTTTATGAGAGAGGCGGTGCATGGGGATGAGGACAGCCGCAAAACTTGCCAGGCAGTACAGCCGGTATTATCTGCGCCAGACTTTATCAATCTTTTTCAGTATACTACTCTCCATGTCACTTCTGGGAGGGATCAGCTCCCTTATATACAGCGGCCGGTCCAGCAGCAGGGAGAAGGCCAGGGAAACGGAGGGAGACTGGCATTATTATGTAGATGCGGACCAGGAGTTGAGGGATGAGATTGACAGACATCCCAAAGAGAAAGGATATGAACTGAAACGTATAGGACATATGGAAACCAAGGCTGTGATAGGGGAACCGTATGTGATCTCTCTGATCTACGGGGACAGGAACTATATGGACATCATGGGCCGGACACTGGAGGAGGGGGAATATCCCGGGAGGCAGGATGAGATTGCCCTGGATACCTATACTATCCGTAACTTACAGGTTGAAAAAAAGCTGGGGACCCAGGTTACATTGGGTGAAAAGACATACACCCTTTGCGGGATCGTGAAAAGCCGTCCGGCAAACAGCGGGGAAGAGATGATGGCTTTTGTCAGTGAAGACACACCGAGTGAAGCGGAGGGGACCCGGCTCTATCTGCGCTTTGACGAAGAGAAAAAAGTATATAAGCAATTGGAAGCCCTGATGGATCATTTTAAGATTCCGTCAGAAAAATTAAAAAGAAATAATGGGCTGACTGCCTATGTAGAAGGGACCATACCCATGGCATTTGCCTATATCATCAAGACAGGGCTTAGTCTTCCGGAGGGAAAATTCACTTATATCTTGTCCTCGATCTTGAGAGATAATCCGGGTAAAAACGGAAATGTCATATCCGTTGTGCTGATACTGTTCAGTCTCTTTATTATTTACAGTATATACCGTATTTCCCTGCAAAAAAGGATCTCCCAGTATGGTGTGTTAAATGTGCTGGGGATTGGGGGCATACGTCTTTTTCAGATGATGTTTCTGGAACTGTGGGGGATTTTTCTGATAGGCTATCCCGCGGGCAGTCTGTTGGGAAACTTGGCAGCCAAGGCTTTATACAGCCGTTTTTCCAGGGTGTTTACCGGTGAGGGTACGGTTCCCGGCAGCTTTATGACAGATATGGATTCCCTTGTAAAAAATTTTGTGGCCCTGTCCGTATTACTGGTTCTGGTCAGTATAACACTCTGCAGGAAACTGGTTAAAATGAACCTCATGGAAATACTCCGAAAGAATCCGGCAAGAAAGAGAAGCCGGAAAATATACAGCCTTAAGACAGAAAATATGCCGGAAGTCCTTACCGAAAAATTTATGCTTGAAAGAAAAGGCGTTTTTGTAGGGATTTTATTCTCACTGTCTCTTGGGGGGATCATATTTCTGGGAACCTCCTATATGACCGCTAACACAAAGGCGAATAATACTTTGACAATGAAAGCAGATGACGGTCTGGGGTCAGATATGCTCTTGTATGAGGAATCCAATGATCTGTCAATGGTGATCCCGGAAGATACTGCGGACAGGCTGAAAAAAATCCGGGGAATCACAAAAGTGCTTCCTACAAGTTATCTGCTGGGTGAAATACCTGTTAAGAGGCAGGATTTTAAATGGCTTACCTATTACCCGGAAATCGGTGTTAAATATGAGCCGGAATGTGCGGAACGTATCAATCAGAGGAATATGGAGCTGTATGGAGGCAGGGCAGTGGAGGATGCGAACGGCGATTTTCGCCTGAAAACCAACGTGTATGGGTATGAACCGGAAATGATCAGGAAACTTTCAGATTACCTGCTGGAGGGAACGATTGACCCGGAGGCTTTGGAGAAAGAAAACGCAGTGATACTTCAGACCATTATGGACGGACAGGGAAATTATGACGGACTGAAGATACGCCCGGGGGATACCATCACTTTAAAAGTACCAAAGGATCAGGAGGTTCCCGAAGAAGTATATAAGTTTCAGTCCGGGGAGGAGTGGTACCGGGAGAAAGAGTTCAAGGTAGCCGCACTTGTGAACCGGACAATGGCAAAAACAGATTTTTATATAGGAGAGGGCCCCGATAGTCCGAGTCTTATATTTACAAACAAGCAGATGAAAGATAATTTTGGCGTGCGGGGATATCAGATCATCGGTATGGATAAAGCCTCTGCTTCAAGATCTTACGGGGTGGAGAAGCAGGTCAGGGAAGCTGTGTCAAGTGTTCCGCGCTGTGTTCTGAAGGACTACACTGCGGATATTGCCAGAGAGAATACCTTTTTGAAGCAGAAAATGTTATTTTTCTACGGTGTGGGTGTAATCCTTCTGATCATCAGTGTTCTGCATATTATGAACAGTATCAGCTCCATGGTGCTGTCCAGGCGGCACGAATTTGGCATTCTGCGTGCCATGGGTATCAGTGACAGGGGATACATGTGGATGATGCTCAAAGAGGCCCTGCGGTATGGAATCTATGCAAGCCTGGTGATGGGAGCAGGATATGTGCTGGTGAGACGATTTCTGCTCTATCTGATGCAGAAGGTTTACCTTTTTGTCCTGCCAAAGGAAGAGGTATCCGTGTGGCTTATTTTGGGGCTGACAGCGGTGAATGTCCTGCTTAGTATGGCGGCAGTGGCCATGCCCGTCAGAGCAGTCTTGAAAGACTCTGTTGTGGAGGAGATCAGGCGTTGACAGGGGCGTCGGTAAAAGAATGGGGACAGTAGTTCCTTGGAGGGTGAGGGAAAGGCCGATATTATCATACAGAGGCCAATCATTAAAAGTGACTTATCTCAGAAGCTCACAGCGCTATTCGGACAGCGGAACGGGGATGCCACTGTTTCGGGAGGTGTATTCCCAAGGGATGATATAGGAATAAAAATCTTGCCAATTTCTACAAATATATGATAATATGATAAAAGCGCAAAAGCGTTTCGGACAAATTCATGCACAGCAGGGGCGGAAGTGGTACTTTCGTCCCCTTTTACCGTGTGATAGCCAAGATGGGAGACACCGGCTGGTTATACGGACTGTACGACGGTTATACTGACAGAATATAAATATAAATTTTGATTTGAAAGGATGAGACAGAGATGACAAAGATTGACATTTTCTCAGGTTTTTTGGGAGCAGGCAAGACCACATTGATCAAAAAGCTTCTGAAAGAGGCATACAGTGGTGAGCAGGTTGTGCTCATTGAAAACGAGTTTGGGGAGATCGGCATTGACGGGGGATTTTTGAAAGAGGCAGGGATTGAGATCCGTGAGATGAATTCCGGCTGTATCTGCTGTTCCCTGGTGGGGGATTTTGGTGAGGCTTTAAAAGAGGTGATCCAAAAATACCAGCCGGACCGCATTATTATTGAGCCGTCAGGTGTGGGAAAACTTTCCGACGTGATCAAGGCAGTGAAAAAAGTGGAGGGAGAGGTTGACATAAAGCTCAACAGCTTCACAACACTTGTGGATGTTATGAAGTGCAAAATGTATATGAAGAATTTCGGTGAATTCTTCAGCAACCAGATAGCATACGCGGGAACCATTATCTTAAGCAGAACCGACAAGTCCACGGAGGAAAAGGTGATCGCTGCCCTGCAGTTGATCCGCGGCCTGAATAAATCCGCGGCAGTTATCACAACTCCCATAGAAAAGCTTTCCGGTGCGAAGATTCTGGATACTATGGAGAATAACCGCTCTCTGGAAAAAGAGCTGCTGGAGGAGGAAGTATGCCCCGTATGCGGCGGACACCACGACCATGAGCACCACCATGACGGGGAATGTGGCTGTGAGCATCATGATGGGGAAGCGTGCGGCTGTGAGCATCATGACGGGGAAGCGTGCGGCTGTGAGCATCATGATGGAGAAGCGTGCGGCCATGGGCATCATGATGGGGAAGCGTGCGGCCATGAGCATCATGATGGGGAAGCGTGCGGCTGTGAGCAGCATAATGGAGAAGCGTGCGGCTGTGAGCATCATGACCGTGAAACGTGCGGCTGTGAGCATCACCATGAAGGGGAAAGCAGCCATGAGCATCACCATGACGGAGAATGCGGCCATGAGCATCATGACGGGGAATGCGGCTGTGACCACGACAATGCCCATCATGACCACCATCACCATCACGCGGACGAAGTCTTCACAAGCTGGGGCCGTGAGACTGCCAAAACTTATACGGAAGAGGAAATCCGCACGATCCTGGAGGCCCTTTCCGATGCTGAGGAGTACGGCATGATCCTCAGGGCAAAAGGAATGGTGGAAGGCAGAAACGGCGGCTGGGTTTATTTTGACATGGTACCGGGTGAGGCGGATGTGCGTGAAGGCTCACCGGAATACACGGGAAGGATCTGTGTCATCGGCTCCAAGTTAAAAGAAAGCAGCCTGGAAAAACTTTTTAAACTGGCATAAAGCCCGGGAAAGGATGTGGAAAAATGGATGAAATAACAGTACCTATTTACCTCATGGCAGGATTTTTGGAGAGCGGCAAGACCTCTTTCCTGAATTTTACCATTGAGCAGGATTATTTTCAGATAGACGGCCCCACACTTCTCATTCTCTGTGAAGAAGGGGAGGAAGAATTTGATGAAAAAGCCATGAAAAAGAGCAGGACATCTGTGGAAATCCTGGACAACCCGGAGGAGTTGACCCCGGAACGGCTGGTGGCATACGATGCGTTTTACAATCCTGCCCGCATCATTATTGAATACAACGGCATGTGGCAGTTGAGCAAGCTGGAAGAATTGGATATGCCCAAGGGCTGGGGAATTGTCCAGCACATTGTGACTGTGGATGCCAGCACCTTTCAGGTGTATATTTATAACATGAAATCCCTTTTTGTGGAGATGATAAAAAATGCGGATATGGTCCTTTTCAACCGCTGTGAACAGGGGATGCCTTTAGCAGCCTTCCGCAGAAGTGTTAAAGTGGTGAACCAGGCGGCAGAGATCATCTTTGAGGACGGGGAAGGCGAGATTGAAAATATCTTTGAGGATGAGATGCCCTTTGACGTAAATGCCGATATTATCGAGATCATGGATGAGGACTACGGCATCTGGTTTATTGACGCCATGGACCACCCTGAAACCTATAAAGGGAAAAAAGTATCCTTCACCGGCATGGTTTTAAAATCCAGGGAATTTGAAAAAGATATGTTTGTACCCGGCCGTATGGCAATGACCTGCTGCGCGGATGACACTACATTTATCGGCTATGTATGCAAAAGCCCCGAAGCCCGTGCCCTGAGAACGGGAAAATGGGTGAAGGTTGTGGCAGCAGTAGATTATAAGTACATGGATTTTTACAACAAAGTAGGGCCTGTGCTCACAGCCGTCTCTGTGGAGCGCACAGAACCCCTGAAAGATGAACTGGTATATTTTAACTAAAAACCAGGATTCCTCCGTCACTGCAGGCGGAAAACACCTAAGGAGAACCATATGTATTTAATAGCAGGACTTGGAAACCCCGGAAAACAGTACGAGAGAACCCGTCACAATATGGGATTCGATACCATAGACGAGCTGGTTGACCGGCACAGGATTCCCGGATCAGGCGTTCAGCACAAGGCAATGTACGGCAAAGGGATGATCGCCGGGGAGAAAGTGATCCTGGCAAAGCCCCTTACCTATATGAATCTCAGCGGAGATTCTATCCGGGAATTTATCAATTACTATAAAATGGACCCTGAAACAGAACTGATCGTCATTTACGATGATATAGATTTGGAGCCGGGTCAGATACGCATCAAAAAAAAGGGCAGTGCAGGGGGACATAACGGCATGAAAAGCATTATCTCCCAGATCGGCACTCAGAATTTTTACCGCGTCAAGGTAGGTGTGGGGGAAAAACCGGCAGGCTGGGATCTGGCGGACTATGTGCTGGGCCGTTTTTCCACCAAGGAGAGGGAAGAGGTGGACAAAGCCATAGAGGAGGCCGCAGATGCTGTGGAAGTGATTCTCAGGGAAGGCATAGACGCTGCCATGAACAAATATAATGCAAAGAAGAAGCAGTGATAAAAACATACAGTAACTACCTGGCAGGTCTGCGCATTTACGGCGCTGACCGTATGAAACTATTGAACGGCAGGTGACAGGAGAGGGATATGCAAGCAGTCATACAGCCACTTTTAAATCTAAATGAATATCAGGAGATCAGGAGCCGTCTCCCTAAAAACAGAGGCGTTCTGCAGTTATCCGGCTGCATTGAGTCCCAGAAAGCCCATGTGATGTACGGCCTGTTTGAGGGAATGAGGCAGGATGAAAAGCAAAAGAATGCCAACTGTCTTATTATTGCGGAGAATGACCTGAAAGCAAAAGAACTTTACGAGGATTACCGTTTCTATGACAGGGATGTGCTTCTCTATCCCGCAAAGGACCTTATTTTCTTCCAGGCAGATATTCACGGCAATCTGCTGACAAAACAGAGGATGCAGGTGATCGCGTCCCTGCTGCAGAAAAAGGGCGTGACAGTCATCACCAGCATGGGCGGCTGTATGGACTATCTGCTTCCGCTGTCTGTCATTGAACAGCATGTGCTGCATTTCAAAAATGACAGTGTGCTGGATTTGGGCAAGCTGAAAAAAGATTTGATCAACATGGGATTTGAGTATAGTGCACAGGTGGAGGCGCCGGGGCAGTTTGCCATCCGGGGCGGCATTGTGGACCTCTATCTTCTCACAGAGGAGAATCCCATCCGTATAGAGCTTTGGGGAGATGAGATTGATTCTATCCGAAGCTTTGAGACAGAGAGCCAGCGTTCCATAGAAAATCTGGAGGAGATCACCATCTATCCCGCAGCGGAGATGGTACTTACCAAAGAGCTACTGGAAAAAGGATTAAAGGCCATAGAGAAGGAAAAGAATACCTCTGTGAAAAAGCTGCGGGAGGCATTTCTCACAGAGGAGGCAGGCAGGCTGAAGAATACGGTGGAGGAAGCCGTAAATGCCATGAAGGAGTTCGAGGATTTTGCGGCTGCAGAACACTTCATCCGGTATTTTTATAAAGAACCCGTAACCTTCCTGGATTATTTTGATGAGGACAGCACCCTGGTATTCCTGGATGAGACAAACCGTCTTCTGGAAAAAGGGGAAGCCGTGGAGGCTGAATTCCGGGAAAGCATGAAGAACCGTCTGGAAAAGGGATATCTCCTGGCAGGACAGACTGACCTTCTATGCGGCTATAAGAAGGTGGTTTACCGCCTGAACCGGAAAAACTGCGTGTCCCTCTGCACAATGGAACAGCAGAAGGCGGACTGGGAAATAAACGGCCAATACCGCACAGTCACAAAGTCCGTGAATTCCTATAACAACAGCTTTGAGCTGCTGGTAAAGGACCTGCAATACTGGAAGAAAAACGGGTACCAGGTTCTTCTCCTCTCCGGCTCCAGGACAAGGGCACAAAGGCTGGCCCAGGACCTTCAGGAGGAGGGCCTGAGCAGCTTTTACACGGAGGACATGGACAGGGCCATATCCCCCGGAGAGATCATGACTTCCTACGGACATGCAAAACGAGGGTTTGAATACCCCCTGATCAAATTTGTGCTGATCACCGAGACCGATATTTTCGGACAGGAGAAGAAAAAGCGCAGAAAGAAAACCGAGTACAGCGGAAAGAAGATCCAGAGTTTTTCCGAACTGAGTGTGGGGGACTATGTAGTCCATGAAAACCATGGCCTTGGTATATACCGCGGCATAGAGAAAGTCACGGTGGATAAAATAGTCAAGGATTATATCAAGATCGAGTATTCGGGCAGAAGCAACCTTTACATCCTGGCAACCCAGCTTGATATGCTGCAGAAATATGCCGGGGCGGACGCGAAAGCGCCCAAGCTCAATAAACTGGGCGGGCAGGAGTGGAAGAAGACAAAAACAAGGGTAAGGGGAGCCATCAGGAATATTGCCAAGGACCTGGTGGCACTCTACGCTGCCAGGCAGTCCCACAGCGGCTATCAGTACGGTCCTGACACCGTCTGGCAGAAGGAGTTCGAGGAAATGTTCCCCTTTGAGGAGACAGAGGACCAGTTAAGTGCTATAGAGGCTGCAAAACACGATATGGAGAGCCGGAAGATCATGGACCGCCTGGTCTGCGGGGACGTGGGATACGGCAAGACAGAGATTGCCATCCGGGCCGCGTTCAAAGCAGTTCAGGAGAGCAAACAGGTGGTCTACCTTGTTCCCACCACCATCCTTGCACAGCAGCACTACAACACCTTTATCCAGAGAATGAAGGATTTCCCCGTCCGCGTGGATCTGCTCTGCCGTTTTAAAACCCCGGCGGAACAGAAGAAGACCATAACAGATCTGCAGAAGGGACTGGTGGACATTGTCATCGGCACCCACCGCCTCCTGTCAAAAGATGTAAAATACAAAGATTTGGGACTTCTTATCGTGGATGAGGAGCAGCGCTTCGGTGTGACCCACAAGGAGAAGATCAAGAGCCTGAAAGAGAATGTGGATGTACTCACCCTGACAGCCACCCCTATTCCAAGGACCCTCCACATGAGCCTGATCGGAATCCGTGACATGAGCGTTTTAGAGGAGGCCCCCATGGACAGAACTCCCATCCAGACCTATGTCATGGAATACAATGAGGAGATGGTCAGAGAAGCCATCAGCCGGGAAATCGCCAGAGGGGGTCAGGTCTATTACGTCTACAACCGGGTCAACGATATAGATGAGATCACCAACCGCGTGGCAAAGCTGGTCCCGGAGGCCAATGTAGCATTTGCCCACGGCCAGATGCACGAGCATCAGCTGGAAAAGATCATGTACGGCTTCATTAACGGTGAAATTGATGTACTTGTCTCCACCACGATCATTGAGACAGGTCTGGATATTTCCAATGCCAACACCATGATCATCCACGACGCGGACCAGATGGGCCTGTCCCAGCTCTACCAGCTCAGAGGACGTGTGGGCCGTTCCAACCGGACTGCCTATGCATTCCTTATGTACAAACGGAACAAAATGCTCAAAGAGGTGGCAGAGAAACGCCTCCATGCCATCCGTGAGTTCACGGACCTGGGCAGCGGCTTCAAGATAGCCATGCGGGACCTGGAGATCCGCGGCGCCGGAAACCTTCTGGGCGCGGAGCAGCACGGCCACATGGAAGCCGTGGGATATGACCTCTACTGCAAAATGCTCAACGAGGCGGTAAAAGAGGCAAAAGGCATCAAACAGCAGGAGGAGTTCGAGACAACGATCGACCTGGATATGGATGCTTTCATTCCACCCCGCTACATTCCCAATGAATACCAGAAACTGGACATCTACAAACGCATTGCCGGCATAGAGAACCAGGAAGAATACGAGGATATGCTGGAAGAACTTATGGACCGGTTCGGGGAACCCCCAAAATCCGTTCAGAACCTGCTTGCGATCGCTAACTTAAAGGCTCTTGCCCACAAAGTCTATGTGCGTGAGATCAAGCAGAACGGTGCAGAAGTGAAAATATCCATGTTTGAGCGGGCAAAGCTGGACGCATCAGGTTTCCCTGCCGTTCTGGAAAAATACAAAAACAACATGACCATGCGCATGGAAGGACAGCCCTATTTCCTGGTCTCCCTGAAAGGCCGCAGACCAAAAGAAATCCTGGATGCCATGGATATCGTGTCCGGTATTCTTCACGAATTTGAGGGGATTTTACAGGAAAAAGAGGAAAATCCCTTGCCCTGAACGTAAAAAAAGAATATACTATAAAGCATCGGCGCCCCTATTTGCCGATGCTTTATTTCAGACCCCTTGGGGGTATAGGAAAACACAGGAGGACTTTATGAATAAATTTACAAAAACCCTGGCCTGCGCAGGACTTGTGGTGGCTTTGGGAACCACAAGCCTTGCAGGATGCGGAAAATCACTGGACGGAACCAAGATAGCTGCCACCTGCGGTGACGACAAAATAACCCTGGGCACAGCCAACATGATGCTTCGTATGACACAGGCACAGATGGCCTCATACTATTCCATGTTCGGCGGCTCCACAGCCGGAATCTGGGATCAGGAAGGTGAGGACGGCAAAACTTACGGTGAGAACACCAAAGACGACATGATGGACCAGATACATAACATGGTACTCTTAAAACAACATGCCAAAGATTACGATATATCCATCACAGAGGACGAGCAGAAGAAGATCGAAGAGGCAGCCAAAAAATTCATGGAAGACAACGACGAAGAGACCATTGCCAAACTGGCTGTCAGCCAGTCTGACATTGAAACCATTCTGGAGTTCTACACCTACCAGGAAAAGATGTACGATCCCATGACTGCGGATGTGGACACCAACGTGGAAGATTCCGAAGCAGCGCAGAGCAAGATCACGGTCTGCCAGATTTCCACAGCCGGAACCCAGGACGAGGAAGGCAAAACCGTGGACCTGACGGACGAAGAAAAACAGGCCAAAAAAGATCAGGCCCAGGCAGTTCTGGACAAATTAAACGCCCAGGAAGACCCGGCATCAGCCGACATGGATGCCCTTGCCAAAGAAGTGGACGAAAACCTGAGCGCATCCGCCAAAACCTTCGGAAGCGATGACACCGCCCTGGACGACAAACTCAAAGAAGCCGTGAAATCCCTGACCGACGGCCAGGTAGCCCCCGAAGTGATCGAAGGCGAATCCGCCTACTATGTAGCCCGCATGGACGCCACCTTCGACGAAACATCCACCCAGACCAAAAAAGAGAGCATCATCACGGAACGCAAACAGGAGGCCTACAACAAACTCCTGAAAGATTGGGGCAAAGACACGAAAATAGAAGTAGACAAAAAAGTCTGGAAAAAAGTAACCCTCACCGACGCCGACTCCTACACCTTTAAGCAAGTCGAAGCCACCGATACCGGAGACACGAACACCGGGGAAACCGGCGCGGCTGACACGGGAGACACAAACACCGGAGAAACCGACGCGGCCGACACGGGAGACACCAACACCGGGGAAACCGACACTGCCGACACGGGAGACACGAACACCGGAGAAACCGACGCGGCCGACACCAACACTGGAGAAACCGACACTGCCGACACGGGAGACACCAGCACCGGAGAAACCGACGCGGCTAACACGGGAGATGCCAACACCGAGGCAGCCGAGTAATTCCACCCATACCTATAAACTGCCAAACCTGCTGAAGTCCAGTCAAGAACTGACCCCAGCAGGTTTTTCTTTTAAAACACCCGGCTCCTCTTTCACCGTCCTTTACGCCGCCCCCATTCCACCGCCATCTCTAGAAACCCCACCGCCCCCTCCGTCAAAAACTTATTCCTATGCCAAACCACATAATGCACCCTCCGAAACGCCTCATCCTCCACCTCCCTGGCGCATATCCTCCCTTCCGAAATCTCCCTCTCCACCAGCATCTCCGGCAGAATTGACACGCCAATCCCCTCCTGCACACCCTTAATGATCGCCTGTGTACTCGCACTCTCCCAAAGTGGTTCCAAAGTGATTCCTCTCACCGCAAATACATGATCCAACAATGTCCTCCCCACGCTCCCCTTCTCCCTGGCAAGAAAATCATATCCCTTCAAATCCTCCACAAACACCTTCTCCCTAGCCGCCAGTTCATGCCCCACAGGGAGAATCAACACCATTCTGTCCTCTGAGAATGCCCGTGTTTCAAGTTCAGCCTCCGAAATCCCTCCTTCGATCAAAGCCAGGTCCAGTTCATTATTCAGAAGCCCACTCTGCAGATTTCCCGCATTGGATATGGTCACCTTAACCTTCATATCCGGCCAGCTCTTTCGGAATGCACTCACCAGCCCCGGCAGAAAAAAGTTCCCAAGAGAGATGCTTGCTCCAATCCGCAGCACACCAAATGCATCCCCGTTCAAAAGCCCCTTTTCCATCCTGTCGAAAGACTCCACAATGTGCAGCGCCTGGGCATAAAACTGCCGTCCCGCCTCTGTGACAAACAGCCTTCTGTTCATCCTGTCAAACAGCATTACCCCATAATGCCGCTCAATCTCCTGAACTGCCCTCGTGACTGCAGGCTGCGTCATGTGGAGATTCTTTGCCGCCTGCGTGATATTTTCCATCCGGTAAACCTCAAGAAAAATTCTCATATGTCGTATAGTCATTCTTTTTCCTCCATCCATATCAGAAATGATATTATATCAATAAAATAATAGCATTTTACATATTAATACACAAGGGATATGATGGAGTAAAGGAGGCAGTATATGGAAATGGAAAAGACACAGATAAAGAAGAAAGATCTGCTGCTGAAATTGTTTCTCAGCACTCTGTACATCAGCAGCTTTACCTTTGGCGGGGGATTTGTGATCGTCACATTTATGAAAAGGAAATTTGTGGATGAGCTCCACTGGATAGATGAGGAGGAAATGCTGGATCTGGTGGCGTTGGCCCAATCCTCCCCGGGGGCCATTGCTGTAAATGCCGCCATCCTGGTGGGCTGGCGCGTATGTGGATTTGCAGGGATGCTGACAGCGGTGCTGGGAACCATTCTTCCCCCTATGATCATCCTTTCGGTCATATCCTTTTTCTATGCCGCATTTGCCAGCAATGTATATGTAGCGCTGGTGTTAAAAGGAATGCAGGCAGGTGTGGCTGCGGTGATCCTGGATGTGGTATGCGGACTCGGAAGCAATGTGCTGAAAGAAAAAAGTGCGGTTGGTATTGTGATCATGGCGGCAGCCTTTGCAGCTACGTTCTTTTTTGATGTAAATGTCATATACATTATTCTGACTGCCGGAATCATTGGAGCAGGAAAGGCATTCCGGATATACAGAAAGGGGAAAATGGCATGATTTATATAAAACTATTTTTGAGTTTTCTTCAGGTGGGCTTGTTCAGCGTGGGCGGCGGCTATGCGGCAATGCCTTTGATCCAGAATCAGGTGGTGGAAGCCCATAAATGGCTGACCATGGGTGAATTTACAGATTTGATCACCATAGCGGAAATGACACCCGGACCTATAGCCGTAAACTCCGCCACGTTCGTTGGGATCCGCATAGCGGGCTGGCAGGGGGCCGTGATCGCCACCTTTGGCTGCATTCTGCCTTCCTGTCTGCTGGTATCACTGCTGGCCTGGGTTTATTACAAATATAAAGGGGTATCTGCCATGCAGTCTGTACTTGCCTGCCTCAGGCCGGCTGTGGTTGCCCTGATCGCTGCGGCGGGTATTTCCATACTGCGGGTGGTGCTTTTTGCTGATGCTCCTATCAGCCTCCAGGCGGTCAACTGGATTGGCGCGGGATTGTTCGCGGCGGCGTTTGTGGTGCTGCGGAAACGGAAATGGAATCCCATTTTGGTCATGAGCCTGTGCGGAGTTCTCAATCTTTGCATTGGAATCCTGATCAAATAGGTGACAGGGTTTCCTTTTTTCTGTACTGCATAGGCGTCATCCCGTAAGTTCTGCAAAATGCCCGCGTAAAATAATTCTGGTCACCGTAACCGCAGGAAAATGCGATCTCCCCAATACTTAGGGTGGTAGTCCGAAGCAGCCTGCATCCGTTTTCCAGCCGTACCTTACAGATATGGTCATGGATGGAAATATGGTAAGTCTCCCTGAATTTCCTGGTAAGGGAGGCGCGGCTGCAGAAAAACTGGCGGCAAAGGTCATCAATGGTGAGCTTCTGGTCATAATGTTTCTCAATATAACGGTGAACCTCGCTGACCAGTTCATTTTTGGACAGGTTCATGCGGTTGCTGAGTGTGATATACTGGGCACAGACTTCCATTATGGTTACCAGGGAGTCTATGGTACTTTGTCCGCGGACCGGAATCCGGGAAATGGCCTCTTCCAGGGCAGCCGGATCAGATACCAGGGGAAGGGCTTTTTCATATGGCATCCTGCCCGCGTCCGGCCCGGCTTCCAGGGTCTGCCCCATCATCAGATAACCTGTGAGGGCGCCGAAGCTGTACAGAGGGGCAACCGCCTCGTACAGTCCGAAATGGCATTTATAGATATGGAGCTTTTCCTGTTCCCGTACACGTCCAAAAGCCATAGTGTCGTGTTCCACACAGAGACGCATTCCCTCCGGATGCTTCTGGATCAGTCCGCAGAAACATCCCAGTTCATGTGGATAAGCGGCAATTTCATGAAAATTGGTGTCATAAATGCAGATGCGGAAACCGGATATATGATAAAGCTCTTTCAGTATCCGCTCAATAGACAGGGACTGTTCCATAGGTTTCTCCTTCCCATAAAAAAACTGGTGTAAGACCGGATTTGTCCGTATCTTACGCCAGTTTTTTGTATAAGTCAAGATTTATACATATTTTGCCACGATTTTATGCATATCCTCCATCTTATATTCCATATCTGCCACAAGCTTCATCTGTGTCCTGCAGCGGTCCAGATTTTGATGTTCCCTGTGGATACGGAAATATGTATCGCCGTTCAGGTAATCTGTCAGGAATCGCATGCCGCACTCCAGAGTCAGGAGCTTTGCGGAGAATGGGAGAAGCCGGATTTCTTCCGCTGTGAGGGAACTGCCTGCTTCAGACAGGAAACCTGCCGTATAAGCCTCAAAAAGTTCCAGGTCCATGGAGACCAGGGATAGATCCCGTTCATCCTCATCAGCAGTGCTGGCGCCGAAACGTATACTGTCTCCAAAATCATAGAGCACAGAACCCGGCATGACCGTATCCAGATCAATGACGCAGATACCCTCGTCCGTATCATTGTCCATCATTATATTGTTCAGTTTGGTATCGTTGTGGGTAACACGCAGGGGAAGCTGTCCCTTGGCAATGGCATCCACCACAACGGCGCCGTCGGCTTTCCGGTCCAGAAAAAACCGTACTTCTTTTTCCACAGAAGCGGCCCTGCCGGCCTTGTCCTCAGCCACCGCCTTCTCAAACAGAGCATATCGGTCCACGGTGTTATGAAAGCCGGCAATAGTTTCATGCAGCGTATCTGCCGGGTAGTCAGCCAGAAGTTTCTGAAAATGGCCGAATGCCTTGGCTGCGTTGGTAAAAAGTACCGGGCGGTCCACGGACTGGTGGCAGGTGGCATTTTCGATGAAGTGATAACTTCTCCAGAATCCGCCCTCACTGTCCTCATAGAGTAAGTTTCCGTTCCGTGTGGGGATGAGCGTCAGGGTTTCCCGCTGGGCGTCTCCGCCCTGTTCCAGAATCTTCTTCCGGAGATGGGAGGTAACGCCCAGGATATTTTCCATCAGGCCCTGTGGGTCTGTAAAAATGGCGGTGTTGACTGCCTGCAGAATATAGCGCACAGGCGGTTTTGTCTCTCTTCGGAAGTAGACGGCATAGGTGGCGTTTATATGGCCGCACCCAAAAGGTTCTGCGTAGATAAAATCACCGTCAAAGAGGAAGGCATTTACAATTTCATTTTTGATCATCTCCAGCATTTTCATTCTCCTTTTTCATTCCAGAGGTTTTCCGGGTATACGCTCTCCCCGATCATCTGCTCAATGAAAGTTACAATCTTTTCTTTATCCTCATGGTAGGTTACGCCGTACCATTTGGCAGGGGTATCCATAACCTTTACATCGCATTTCCGGGAATCCATAAGCTCTTGTACCACGGAGGGCAGAAAAAATTCTTTTTTGGCAAGGCCGTCTGTACTGTCTGCGAAAAACGCCTGCATCTGCTGTTCAATCTCCCGGAATAGATCAGGGGTGAATCCCCAGCAGTTCATGGACACAATGCTGTTTTCGTCAATGTCCGTCCAGTCCCGGCCTTCCTCGTAAAACTGGGTCTGTCCGTGGTTTCTCTGTATTTTCGTCCGTTCTGTAACGGAGGTCAGATATCCGTGGTCAGCCGTGCAGACACCTCTTGCCACATGTCCGTTTTCCGTCAGTGTATTTTTCAGGAGATAGCCGGCCATGCAGAAATGGTACCGGGAGGTATCATCAGGCATATGCAGGAAAAAATCGTGAAGCAGTGTAAATGCTTCCCTGCCATAAAAATCATCTGCGTTGATGACGGCAAAAGGACCGTCCAACAGATCCCGGCAGCTCCACACAGCATGTGCAGTACCCCATGGTTTGGTGCGCCCCTCCGGGACCTGCACACCTTCCGGAACCTGGTTGATCTCCTGAAATGCGTAGGCCACAGGGATGACTTTTTCCAGACGTTTTCCCACGGTTTCCCGGAATATATCCAGATTTTCTTTTTTGATAATGAATACTACTTTTTCAAATCCTGCCTTGACAGCATCGTAAACAGAATAATCCAGAATAAATTCCCCGTGTCTTCCCACCGGGTCGATCTGTTTCAGCCCGCCATATCTGCTTCCCATACCAGCGGCCATAATTACCAATGTCATCATGTCTGCCCTCTCCCTTTTCTTATATATATTTGGCATTTCCTCAGTTACTTGTGTACGCTGCTTGTTAATCCCTATTATATCCAAAACGAATCCGGTTTCTATGGAATTTTGCATCAAAATTAGTAATATCGGATAAAAAGAGTATTTATGCTAAATTATGAGAGACAACAGAGGATTGCGAAAAAAGAATATATGGTTCATAATAAAAAGGAACCGTACGCTCCAAAGAGAGGATAAAGGCGTGGGGATCGGCGCTCCGGCTGCATCGGCGGGAAGCCTGCTCCTGATAATATGGTTTTTGCTCTCAGGAAAATGGAAGACCAATGTTGTAAGAGGCAGCTGAGGCAATCCGGGTACTTTTTCCGGCAGTCCGGGCGTAAACTAATAGAAAGACAGGACAGCCGGTGAGTGTATGAGAGTATTGCTCTTTTTGTCGGAAGTGATCATTCCGCTTATTCTGTTTTACATAGTGGGTTTCGGTATTCTGATGAAGTGCGATGTGTATGAAGATTTTGTGAAAGGTGCAAAGGATGGTCTGAAGACAGTGGTACAGATTCTGCCCACCCTCATAGGACTTATGGTGGCAGTGGGGGTTCTGCGGGCATCCGGTTTCCTGGATATGCTGGGCGGACAGCTTGGGAGACTGACCAGCGCGGTGGGATTTCCGGCGCAGCTGGTCCCACTGACCATAGTAAAAATGTTTTCCTCCAGTGCGGCTACAGGGCTTGTGCTGGATATTTTCAAGGAATTCGGGACGGATTCCAGGATTGGACTGATCGCCTCGGTGATGATGTCCTGTACAGAGACTATTTTTTACACGGTTTCTGTCTATTTTATTGCCGCAAAGGTAAAAAATACCCGCTATACCATACCTGGAGCCCTGCTGGCAACACTTGCAGGGATCGCGGCCAGTGTATGGCTGGCGGGAATGATGGCAGTTTAAAGAGGGATTATGACAAATACTTTTCAAGGATATTATAAAGCTCTCGCAGGTCAATGGGCTTTGCCATATGCCCGTTCATTCCGGCATCAAGAGCACGCTGTTTGTCCTCCGTGAAGGCATCCGCTGTCATGGCGATGATGGGCAGCTGCCCAAGATCCGGCCTGTCAATACTGCGTATTTTCCGGGAGGCCTCATATCCTCCCATAACCGGCATTCTGATATCCATCAGGACCAGGCTGTAATATCCGGGGGAGGAGGCGGAAACTTTCTCCAGGGCTTCCTGCCCGTTTACTGCAGTGTCGATCCGGACATTTGTGACGGAAATAAGCTCTTTGGCAATTTCCAGATTCAGTTCATTGTCCTCCACCAGAAGGAGACGGCGGTTAGAATAATCGGTATTGGTTCCCATATCCCCTGCTTTGGAGGCGTCTGGAAGGGGCTGCTGGGGATGTGGTGCGCCTTTTTTGAAGGGCAGCTCAATATAAAAGACAGTTCCCTCCCCCTCTGTACTTTCAACACGGATACTCCCCTGCATCATTTCCGTAATGTTTTTTGTGATCGCCATGCCGAGGCCCGTTCCCTCCGCGTGGGCGGCACGGGGAGAATCAGAACGTTCAAAGGGCCGGAAAAGCCGCTGCAGAAATTCCGGTGACATGCCTATGCCTGTGTCCCGGAAAGTAAAACGAAACCGGGCCGTATCTTCTGAACCGGAAGGGATCTCCTGCACTTTCACGCAGATTTTGCCGCCCGGGTCTGTGAATTTTATGGAGTTTCCCACAATATTCAGAAATAGCTGTTTGAAACGGAGGGGGTCTCCTATCAGGTCTTCATGCTCCAGTTCTTCCATATCTACCGTAAAATCAAAATGACCGCTGATGATCTGCGGCTGTATGATACCCTCCAATGTATGAAACAGATCTCTCAGGTTAAAGTTCTCGCTGTTCAGCGTCAGCTTACCGCTTTCGATCCTGGACATATCCAGCACATCATTGATCAGGGAGAGCAGGTGTGCGGAGGCTGTGGAGATCTTATTCAGGCAGTCCTTTACTTTTTCTTTCCTGTCTATATGTGAAAGGGCGATTCCTGTCATTCCTATGATGGCATTCATAGGCGTACGGATATCGTGGGACATGTTGGAGAGGAAAATGGATTTTGCCCGGTTGGCCTGTCTGGCTTCCTCCAGAGCATCCGCCAGCTGCTTTTTGCTAATCTGTTCTTTGACCAGGATCTCCCGGTTCTTCTTATCAATAATATGCTGTCTTCCCATAAAATAAATAGTACAGAAACACAGCAGCAGGACAACAGTGACCAGCAGGGCCGCGATCATAAAGTTACGGAAAGAGCGGGTGGTGGTCTCCAGCACATTTGCAGGTACGGTGACCAGCAGGTACCAGGAGCTTCTGCCCACAGGCATGTATACCAGATAGTTGCGTTTGCCCATCCGGGAAAATATCAGGGAGCCGGACGCGGAGGCGGCCATATCTTTTCTAAGCCGGTCATCCGGTTTCCGGCCGTTCAGGTCAGAATGTTCCAGGCTGTCCAGGTAATTGTCTGTGATCATCATGGAGTAGTCATAGTGGGGCTTCAGCAGGATATTGCCTTCTTTATCAATGATCGTGGCATACCCCTCTTCTGTGTACATGTTCAGGGCCAGAAGGTATTCCAGCTCATCAAAGGCAGGTGTCACGAAAATGCCCCCTATCTCAGAAGCATCCCCAATACTCTCCTCTAACGAGACGTAACACAGCAGTTCATCTCCAACGCCCAAATTGACAATGCCCATGCTGTCATTATCAATGTATCCGGCCTTTTTCTCTTGAAAGCTCAGGTCCTCCAGCGTCCCGGTCTCCCCTTCAATGGTAACATATCCGCCGTTTTTATCCATGATTCCGGCTGTGCGGTACTGCCAGATATCCTGCCTGTCCCTGAAAAAGTCCAAAATCTCCTCCCGGCTGTGGTATGCATTGCTGCGGGAAGCTTCCAGACAGCTTTTCAAAACAGAGAAATATTTACTGTTCATCTCATCAAAATGGGCACCCAGCTGGGTGCCGAACGCGGACAGGTTACTCAGATTATCCTTCTGAACGCCCAGGCGTATCTGCGTAAAAAAATATACGGCTATGGTCATAACCAGGACAGCTGCCAGCGTTGTGCCAAAGATGAAGGATTTTCGCTTCTTGTACATAGAACCCCCAATGATTTTTAAATGCGGTGTGTTACCGCAATATTCTAATGTGTCCAGTATACCATATGGGGGAGGCAGGAAGCAATGTCATAAGTGGCGGGGTGTATTTTTGCAGAAACATGTATGATTTCGTGAAAACCGTGTTGACAACTTCATGGTCGCATGATAATATGTTAGCACGTTAAAGCGAACGGGACACAAAATATACGGGATACCCTCTAAGGTATACTTATAAGATGGAGCATAAATGGCATTTTACAGATTAAAGCGCAGCAAATGTGCAGCATACAGTATGAAAAATAACGCAGAAAGGCAGGGTCAGCAAATGAGATATTATGATAAAGTAACACCGGACGGAACAAAAGATTTGCTGTTTGGAGAGTGCGACCAGCGTTCCCAGGTGACAAAAACCCTGAAGGACCTGTTTGGCGCCCAGGGGTATCGGCGGGTGATGACACCTGCATTGGAATTTTATGATGTGTTTGGAAAGGCGGCAAAATATCTGCCCAAGGAAACCATGTACAAACTCACAGACCATAAAGGAAGGCTTATGGTACTGCGCCCGGATTGTACGGTACCTGCGGCCAGATTGGCGGCTACCCGGTTAAAAGGGATGCCGATGCCGCTCCGTTTATTTTACAACCAGAATATTTACCGCATGTTTCCGGAGCTGAAAGGAAAGAGCACGGAGATCAACCAGGTGGGCATTGAACTGATCGGCGGTGTACCGCTGAGAAGTGACCTGGAGGTGGTGGAGCTGGCATCCAGGAGCCTGGATGTCATAAGCGGAGGCAAATACCGCCTGGAGCTGTGCCATATCGGATATTTCAAGGCGATCATGGACAGTCTGGATGTGGATGAGGATACAAAAGAGGATATCCGTTTCCAGATAGAGCAGAAAAATTATGCTTCCCTCACTGATATGCTGGGTAAATACCAGGACAGCCGGGCTGCCAGGGCGCTTTTGAAGCTGCCCAGACTCTTCGGCGGAGCGGAGGTTTTTGAAAAGGCCTATGAGCTTTTCGATGAGAACGGTGCAAGAGAGAGCCTTGACTACCTGAAGGGTATCTATGAATATCTGCAGACCCTGGGGCTTGGGGATAAAGTGATCATTGACCTGGGCCTTGTGAACCTGGCAGAGTATTATACAGACCTTATTTTCCGTGGATATTTCCGGGGCATAGGGGAACAGGTCTTGTCAGGAGGCCGTTACGATACACTCTTAAACGAGTTTGGGGAGGACCACTGCTCTGTGGGCTTCTGCATCAACGTGGACCTGGCGAGCCAGAAGGTCCAGCCCATGCCGGAAGCCATACCGGAGATTCTGGTGTTTGCGCCGGATATGAAGTATTTATCAAAAGCAGTCCACCATCGCAGGGCACTGGAGGACCAGGGCGTGCTGACGGAGAACTGTGTGTTTGATACCATGGAAGAAGCATTTGATTATGCAAAAATGAGAGGGATACCGAAAGTACACCTGGTGGGAGAAGATATCACAGTTTGTTTGACCCGTACAACTCCCGGTAAATAACCTGATGTTTCGCTGGTCTGATCTTCCGACAGCACAGTGTAAAATACTCAGCGCAGCCCGCTGCGCCTCCGTTTTTACACCTGTACACTCAGAAAATCATCCTCACCGAACCCTCCGGTTATTTATCTTGAGTTATACTGAAAAAACGGATACGGCTGTTGGCCGGAAACTTTCACTGGGAGGCAGAAGAATGAAACCAATTAGAATCGCTCTTACGAAAGGGCGTCTGGAGAGTAAGACAATAGATATGCTGGAGCGCCTTGGTTATGACTGTACCAACGCGAGAAAAAAAGGCAGAAAACTGATCATGCCCATAGGCAGTGGTGAGATTGAGGTAGTGCTTGCAAAGGCTGCCGATGTGGTC
The DNA here is from genome assembly GCF_001689125.2 of Blautia pseudococcoides. Classification (NCBI taxonomy): domain Bacteria; kingdom Bacillati; phylum Bacillota; class Clostridia; order Lachnospirales; family Lachnospiraceae; genus Blautia; species Blautia pseudococcoides. Next base: position 4,558,033 of record NZ_CP015405.2, read on the forward strand.
ACCTATGTGGAAAGCGGTGTCTGTGACATGGGCGTCGTGGGAAAAGATACCATCATGGAAAAGGGCGGTACCTTTTATGAAGTGGCAGATTTGGGATTCGGAAAATGTAAATTTGCCCTTGCGGTGGTAAAGGGAAAAAATCTGTATGAGGGCTACCACAATCTGACCATTGCCAGCAAATATGTGAACGTGGCTAAGAATTACTTTGAGCAGAAGAGTATGGACGTGGATATTGTGAAGATTGAGGGCAGTGTGGAACTGGCGCCTGTCCTGGGCCTTGCGGATGCCATTGTGGATATTGTGGAGACAGGGACAACACTGAAGGAGAACGGGCTGGTTGTGGCGGAGGAAGTGTGTCCGGTGAGTGCCAGACTGATCGTGAATATTGCCAGCATGAAGCTCAGGAAAAAAGAAATCGAGGATTTAATAGACAAGATGGAAAACGATGTGCAGAAGCGCAGGGCAAAGGAGGCGTAGGTCATGGCGTACAGGATCCCGGAGAAGTTAAAGAAGCTGGAGATATATGAACCGGTAACAGAATCCTATGATATCCGCCTGGATGCCAATGAGAGCTTCCAGGACCTTCCGGATGATATCCGCAGGGATGTGTTGAAGGCAGTGGAGCAGGTGGAATTCAACCGCTATCCGGACCCCTTTGCAGTAAAACTCTGTGAAAAGTTCGGTCGCTTTTTTCATGTGAAACCGGAACTGCTCACTGCGGGAAACGGTTCCGATGAATTGATCTCCCTTATTGTACCTAATTTTCTGGAGAGCGGGGACACCATGCTGGTAGCCCTTCCCGATTTTTCCATGTACACCTTCTATGCACAGATGAACCATATCCGTGTGGAGGCGCTGCAGAAAGCCGAAGATATGGTGACAAACGCGGAGGATATTTTAAAGCGGGCTGAGGAAAAGAACGCGAAGCTGCTTATTTTTTCCAACCCCTGCAACCCCACATCCCTGACGCTTTCCAGGGATGATATTATAAAGATCATGGAAGGCACCCATGCTCTGGTCATCGTGGATGAAGCGTATATGGATTTTGCCGAAGGCTCTGTCCTGGATGTGATAGAGAAATACGACAACCTCATTGTGCTGAAAACATGTTCCAAGGCTCTGGGTCTGGCAGCCATCCGTCTGGGATTTGCCGCGGCGGGCAGAGAGCTGACAGATATCCTGCACGCATTAAAGTCTCCGTATAACGTGAACTCCCTGACACAGGCGGTAGGCTGTGCGATCCTGGACCATCCGGATTATATCAAGAACTGTATCCGCTCTATCCGGAGATCCAGAGATGAACTGTATCAGGAGCTTTTGGAACTGAAAAACAGAAAAGCGGATATCCTGAACTTGTTTCCCACTACCACAAACTTCATTTTCATGAAGGTGAAGGATGCGGCTTTGGTGTTTGAAGAGATGAAAAAGAAAAGCATTTCCGTCCGGTACATGAATGGCTATCTGCGGGTGACAGCCGGCAGAAAAATGGAAAACGATGCGGTGATACGGGTGTTGGATGAACTGCTGGACTGACAGTATACGGAATATAGACGGTTCCCATAGGTGAACAGCCGGGCGTGTGGGAGCATTGCCTAAAGATTTTTGCCTGTAACGGTGAAAATACTGAGCAGTTAAATGTAATATAGAAAATGGGAAAGGAGGAAGCTGATTTGAGGATCGGAGAGATAACAAGGACAACAAAGGAGACGAATATCAGGCTGAGATGGAATCTGGACGGCAGCGGCCGCTATACGGGTAGCTGCGGGGTGGGATTTTTTGACCACATGATACAGGCCTTCTGTGTACACGGAGGATTTGATATGGATTTGGATATGAAAGGTGACCTGGAGGTTGACTGCCATCACAGCATTGAAGATTTGGGCATTGTCATGGGGCAGGCGTTTTCAAAGGCTCTGGGTGACAAAGGCAGTATCCGGCGATATGGAAGCTTCTATATTCCCATGGATGAAGCGCTGGGATTCTGTTCCTTAGATATCAGCGGGCGGCCTTATCTGGTATTCGACGCGGAGTTTGCCAATCAGAGCGTGGGAACCCTGGGCTGCTGTATGGTGAAAGAGTTTTTCCGGGCATTTGCATTTAATGGCGGAATTACCCTGCATCTGCGGTGTCCCTATGGGGAAAATGACCACCATAAGACCGAGGCCCTTTTTAAGGCGGCGGCACATGCCCTGAAAGAGGCTCTGGAACCAAATGGAGGAAAAATACTTTCGTCAAAGGGGATGCTGGCATGATAGCGGTCATTGATTACGGGGCGGGTAATCTTTTCAGTGTAAAGAATGCCCTTGATTTTTTAGAAGAGAAGAGTGTGGTCACAGCAGACTGTGAGGAGATCCGCTGTGCAGATGCCATGATACTGCCCGGAGTGGGGGCTTTCCCTGATGCCATGCGTATGCTCAAGGAGCAGGGGCTTGCAAAAGTCATAAAGGAGGAGGCACAGAAAAAGCCTCTTCTGGGGATTTGCCTTGGAATGCAGATGCTTTTTGAAAAGAGTTACGAGTTCGGAGAGACGGAAGGCCTTGGACTGATACCGGGCTGTGTGCAGCGTATTGAGGGCAATGGCCTTAAAATTCCCCATATGGGATGGAATAGTCTGACGGTTTTAAATCCCTGTGCCGTGACAGAAAATCTGCCGAAGGATGCATATGTATATTTTGTCCATTCTTTCCGGGCAGAGACCGGGGAGGAGAATATTTCCTGTTATACAGTATATAACCAGCGGATCCCCGCTCTGGTACACCGGGGATATGTATACGGCGCCCAGTTCCATCCTGAGAAAAGCGGTGCTGTGGGGCTGGAACTTCTGAAAAATTTTGCAAGGCTGGTGAGAGAATGATTATATTACCTGCAATTGATATAAAAGACAAGACGTGTGTGCGGCTGGTGAAAGGCGATTATGCAACCGCCCATCAGGTGGCGGAAAGTCCCTATGATACGGCAGCTTCCTTCCGGGCCGCAGGTGCTTCCTGGATACATATGGTGGACCTGGATGGAGCAAAAGACGGGAGACCTGTAAATGAAGCGATTTTTGAGAGAGTAGCGAAAGAGTCCGGTCTTAAAGTGGAAGTGGGCGGGGGAATCCGCAGCATGGAAACCATAGAGCGGTTTCTGGAAAAAGGCATTTCGAGAGTCATTTTGGGTTCCGTGGCGGTAAAAGATCCGTCTCTTGTAAAAGAGGCTGTCCGGGAATTCGGTGAGAAAATAGCTGTGGGCATAGACGCGAAAAACGGTATGGCAGCCACAGAGGGCTGGCTCCAAAAAAGTGATGTCACCTATTTGGATTTGGCACAGGCCATGGAAGAGGCCGGAGTGAGAACCATTATCTATACAGATATTTCCAGGGACGGCACCCTTACGGGGGTCAATACGGAACAGCTGGGAAGGCTGAATGAAAGGGTATCCTGCAGGATCATTGCAAGCGGAGGAGTAAGCTCCATACAGGATATTACGGACTGTAAAAATCTTGATCTATACGGATGTATCTGCGGGAAAGCCGTTTACACAGGTGCTCTTGATCTGTGTGAGGCGGTAGAGAAAGCAGGTGAGCAGTCATGTTAGCAAAGAGAATTATACCCTGCCTGGACGTAAGAGACGGCAAAGTGGTTAAGGGCGTGAATTTTGTGGGAATCAAAGAGGTGGGAGATCCGGTGGAATGCGCCATTGCGTACGACAGGCAGGGAGCAGATGAAATCTGCTTTCTGGATATCACAGCAACCCATGAGGGAAGAGCGACTATGGCAGATGTGGTGTCCAGGACGGCAAAACATGTATTTGTACCCCTTACAGTAGGGGGAGGCATCCGTACAGTGGAGGATTTCCGGGAAATCCTCCGGGCCGGAGCCGACAAGGTTTCTGTCAATTCGGCGGCAGTGAAAAACCCTGAGCTCATCAGGGAAGCGGCAGCGGTATTCGGGAGCCAGTGTGTGGTGGCTGCCATTGATGCAAAGAGGGATGAGAAGGGCAGATTCAAAGTCGTGGTGAACGGCGGAAGGATAGATACAGGTCTGGATGCCATAGAATGGGCACAGAAGTGCCAGCAGCTTGGGGCTGGTGAGATCCTGCTCACTTCCATGGATACAGACGGATGCCGTGACGGTTTTGATCTGGAACTTACCAATGCGGTCTGTGGCGTGGTATCCATACCGGTCATTGCCAGCGGCGGATGTGGTAAGCTGGAACATTTTTCAGAGGTTTTCAAGGAGAGTAAAGCGGATGCAGCACTGGCAGCTTCATTGTTTCATTTCCGGGAACTGACGGTGGGACAGGTAAAGGAGCATCTGGAAGAAGAACGGATTCCGGTCAGGAGGTAGAGCATGGATTTAGAATGTTATTTTGAAAAGAGCGATTTGATACCTGCCGTTGTACAGGAAGCGGGCACAGGGGAGGTACTGATGCTGGCCTATATGAACCGGGAGAGTCTTCAGAAAACTTTTGAGACCGGATATACCTGGTTTTACAGCCGCTCCAGACAAGAGCTGTGGAACAAAGGTGCCACTTCCGGACATGTTCAGAAGGTGATAGATATAAAAGCAGACTGTGATAATGATACCTTGCTCGTAACAGTAGTTCAGACAGGCGCTGCCTGTCATACAGGGGCACACAGCTGTTTTTTTAGGGATATCTGGAAAAAAGAAAAAGGAGGGCGGCCTTTATGATGGATGTGATCAAGGGATTGTATGATGTGGCTTTGGAACGCAAGGCTGTAAAACAGGAAGGTTCTTATACCTGCTATCTTTTTGAGCAGGGGCTTGATAAAATTTTAAAAAAGTGCGGTGAGGAGTGCAGTGAGGTGATCATTGCTGCAAAAAATGGGGAGAATGGGGATACGGCTAATGAAATCTGTGACCTTCTTTATCATTTGGTGGTTATGATGGTGCAGAGCGGGATTTCTATTGATGAAGTGGAAGGGATTCTGGAGGAGAGACGGCAGAAGATTGGGAATCTTAAGAAGTTTCATGAAAGTGATCATGAGTCCTGAATAGGTTGTGGACAAGAATAAACTGGGCGGCTGGTCCGGGAACTTTGCATGCTAGGTGCAAGGTGTCCGGGGCAGCCGCTTTTTATGGTGGGATAAATGATTGTTTGGGGATATAAAAGGTGAACGGAATAGGCCGGTGGAAAGGCATCTGTCTAGGTGATTCCAAAACTGGAAATTAATTGTTCGGCGCTTGATTTTGTTTCCGGATCAATTCGGATATTGATATTTGCTGTTTTTGCCATGAATATTTTAAGTGGATGCGGCAAGGGAAGATGCAGTGTCCTGGCGGACGTTTTGGCGGTATTGGGTGGGGGAGAGACCCACGGAACGTTTGAAGGCTCTGGAAAAATAATATTCGTCTTTCATGCCCACGTAGGAACAGATTTCACGGATGGTGTAGTCTGTACGCTCCAGTAGAAGCTTGGAGCGCTGGATGCGGACGTTCAGGAGATAGTTTTGGGCTGTGGTTCCTGTGAATTTGTGGAATATTTTGGAGAAATAGCTGCGCTCCAGACCTACGTGATCCACAATGTCCTGGACGGTGATGGGGTAAATATAGTTGCATTTGATGTAGGATTTTGCTTTTCCAATGTGCTCGAAGAGGATGGTCTGGCTTTCTTTCTGGTAATTGCCGGAGAGACTGTAGGACTGGGCAATATTGGAGAAGATGGAGTACATGAGGGACTGGATGGTGAAGTCGTTGCAGAAGCCTACAGAGGACAGGTGCTCCGCCAGGGTCCGGATATTTTCATCTATGGAGTATTGGGGGTGAAGCTTGCGTACAGGGGAGCTGTGGGAGAAGCCCAGTTGGTCTGTGAGGGTGTCAGCGTTTTCACCGGTAAAAGCAAGCCAGCAAAAATGCAGCGGGTCTTCCGGGGAAGTGTGGTAGCTGACAAGCTGGGACGGATATATGATAAAGAGTTCTCCCTGCCGAATGGGATAGGTGTACCCCTCACAGATGTAGCTTCCCTGGCCCTGGGTAATATAGTGTATCAGGTATTCGGAACGGGTGTGGGGCGGCATGCGGAAATCGGGTGCGCATTCTTCATATCCGCAATATCTTAAATTTACATCTCTTTTTGTTTTCGATGCGTAATATTCCTCAATTTTCATAATGAATCCCCCTTTTTTCATCAGTATAATACTAATATGCACAAAAAACAACATGAATCCATCATAAGGACAAGAGAAGATATTCTGTTTTGGAAGGAATCTTTTATAATTAAAACTATAGTAACTGTGAAGGTACGGAGCAGTTACCAGCCAGAAAGAAATGCTGATGGAAACATGGAAAACAGAGAAGGTATTACCAAGGAGGGAAAAAGTATGTTGAGAAGAAAAATGTTAGCGGCAGCATTGGTGACAGGATTGGCAGGGACTTTGGTGCTTGGGGGCTGCCAGAGCGGTGGAGACAAAGGAAAGACTGCTGGCGGAAAGGACAGCGTGCGGTTCATGGTCGGGGGTTCGGCAGCGGAACTGGAGCAGTATAAAAAAGCAGTGGATGCTTTTAATGAGCAGAGTGAAAATGTAGAGGTAACCTTTGTAGGTGTGCCGGGTGACAATTATAACGAGAAGATCATGACACAGCTCAAGTCAAAGGAGGCTCCTGACTGTTTTTACTCGGAGGAGGCGTCATACGGGGAACTGAATAGATCAGATATGCTGCTGGATGTTGCCAAGTACCTGGACCAAAGTGATTCCAACTTAAAACGGGCGGATGTGCCGGAGAATTTACTGGAAAATTATACGTTTGAGGATAAGGTGACAGGGGTTCCGGTGGATTGTAACCCTATGGTGATCTATTATAATGCTGACTTGTTTAAGGGACTGAATATTAAGACGCCCCAGGAATATGTGGATGAGGGCAAATGGAATTTTGAGGCGCTGCAGCAGGTATCAGAACAGCTCAGGGATGCGTCTAAGGTGGGATTTGTCTATGAGAACTGGTGGGGGCCGCTTTACTCCTTTCTTTTCTCGGCAGAGGAACCGATCTATTCAGATGATATGTCAAAATCGGAGTTTGGTTCTGAGCGGACAAAGGCAGGACTGACCTATCTGGACAGTAATATCAAGTCAAAAGCGTTTACTTTTGCAGGCTCCCTTACCAGCGGAGAATCACCGGACACACTGTTTGTTTCAGGACAGGCGGGAATGTTGTATGCAGGGCGCTGGTATGTGGCGGATTTTACGGATTTGAGTTTTACATATGATGTAGTTCCCTTCCCCTATTATGAAGAGCCTTCACAGGCTGTCTGCGCTATGCCGGCAACACCGCTGGTGATCAACAAAAAGACAGCCGATCCTGACGCGGTTTGGGAATTCGTATCCTTCTACTGCGGTGAGCAGGGACAGAATATCAGGATGGAAGGGCAGGGCAATGCGGTTCCCACAGTTGACGGACTGGATGAGATTGTACTGACCGGAACCCCGGAACATGCGCAGAACTTCCTGGACGCTGTTGATATGGCATTGGTATATCCAAAGGCAGAGGCACTTCACCCGGGTATGACGGATTCCATCACAGGCCAGGTGGAGAAACTGCTTGTAGGAGAGCAGGATGTGGAGCAGACCCTGGCAAATATCATTCAGACAGTTGATGATGAACTTCAGAAATAATAAGGTATGTGGGGAAGGGATGGATATATGAAGAAAAGTAAACTGGAAAAATCCAGAAACAGATGGGGGATCGTGTTTATCCTTCCCCAGCTCATCAGTCTGGTCTGCCTTGGGATCATACCCATTGTGATTGCCTTTGTACTGAGCTTTTTTGATTGGAATGGGTTCAGCTCGCCGGTGTTTACAGGACTTCAGAATTTTAAGGAAGTGTTTACAGACCCGGATACGGCCATGGCCATTAAGAATACGCTTCTCTATTCCGCGATCTATGTGCCATGTTCCATTGTTTTATCTCTGGGGCTTGCCATGCTTCTGAATAAGGCATGGGGGAAAATGTTTTACCGGGCGGTTTTTTTCTTGCCGCAGATTGTCACCTCTGTGGGGATAGCGGTGGTATGGTCATGGATTTACCAGCCCCAGTTTGGAATTCTGAATATGATACTTAAATTTTTCGGGATCCAGGGGAAGGAATGGCTGCGTGACCCATCCACAGCTATGGGAGCGGTGATCGTTATGAGTATCTGGTGGGGGCTGGGATATAATATCGTGCTGTTTCTGGCAGGACTGCAGAATGTACCCAGGACTTATGTGGAAGCGGCGAAGATAGACGGCGCCAATGAACGGCAGGTGTTTTTCTATATTACGGTGCCTCTAATTTCACCAACCACACTGCTGGTGACTATCACCACCATGATCAATGCGTTTCAGGTCTTTGACCAGATGTTCCTGCTGACTTCGGGAGGACCGGCCAAGAAGACGTATACCATGGCAATTCACATTTATCAGACGGCATTTAAGAGTTACGAACTGGGGAAGGCATCCACGGCAGCACTGCTCCTGTTCTTTGTGGTTGTGGCTGTGTCTGTGATACAGTTTAAGCTTTCTGACAAATGGGTTCATTACGGAGAGTAGGTGAGAGGATGACAAGTAAAAAGAATAAACGGATCAATACCCTGCTGGTCCAGGTGATACTCATAGTCATGGCTGTACTTGCGCTGTTCCCGTTTCTATGGATGATATCCACGTCTTTGAAGGGCTCTGAGGAGGCATTTGCCTACCCGCCCAAATTGATACCGGAAATCTTCCACTGGGATAATTACAAAAAGGCCATGACAGCGCTTCCCTTTGGGACAGCATATCTGAACAGTCTGAAGCTGGCTGTCATCAATGTGACAGGACAGGTGATCACCTCCGCTATGGCGGGTTATGCGCTGGGGAAACTTAGGTTCAGGGGCTCCGGGGTGGTGTTTGGCGGATTTATTTCGGTCATGATGGTTCCTTATACAGTGATCTCCATTCCGCTGTTCCTGATCTTTAGCCAGCTTAACCTGATTGACACACATTTGTCCATTATTTTGATGACAGCTGCCTATATGCCTATGGGAGTATTCCTTTGCAGGCAGTTTATTATGGCACTGCCTGATGAGCTGATGGAGGCGGGCATCATTGATGGGGCAAATTATGGCTCCATGTTCTTCAGGATCGTACTTCCTCTTGTGAAGCCCGCGCTGGCTTCCCTGGGAATCTTCTCCTTTATGTGGAACTGGAACAGTTTTTATACACCCCTGATATTTTTAAATTCCCAGGAAAAATATACGGTGCCCCTGCTTCTAAATATGTTTAAGGGAAAATATACGGTGGATTGGTCGCTGATCATGGCTGCCTCCACCATTGCGGTGATACCTGTGCTGATGGTCTATCTGTTTGCGCAGAAATATATCATTGAGGGAATTACGATCACAGGAATGAAGAGCTGAGGGATTTCCGTAACATGACTTTCTTACGGCCAGCGCAGTAAATGCCCAGGCCTGCTGAGGGATCACAACAGAAGATATAATAATTACAACAGGAGGGACATATGCCAAGAATAGCTTTTATGGGGGCAGGCAGCACGATTTTTGCCAAGAGCGTGCTGGGGGACTGTATCCTGACACCCGAAATACAGGATTTAGAGATCGCGCTGCACGACATTGACCCGGTGCGGCTGGAAGATTCCAGAAAAATGCTGGAGAATATCGCCTCCAATGCGGGGCGAAAAGTGAGGATCGAGACTCACGCAGACAGGAAACAGGCCCTGAGAGGGACGAAATATGTGGTAAACGCCATTCAGGTAGGCGGATACGATCCCTGTACTATCACGGATTTTGAGATTCCGAAAAAATACGGACTGCGTCAGACCATAGCAGATACTTTAGGCATAGGAGGTATATTCCGGGCACTGCGTACCATACCGGTGCTGGAAGAATTTGCAGAAGACATGCAGGAAGTCTGCCCGGATGCTCTGTTCATCAACTATTCCAACCCTATGGCAATGCTGACAGGATATCTGCAGACCTACACAAAAATAAAAACCATCGGACTGTGCCACAGTGTCCAGGTCTGCATTCCCCAGCTCTTCAAGGCCCTTGATATGGAAGAACTGGTGCCGGAGACAAGGTGGGAGATCGCTGGCATCAACCATCAGGCGTGGCTTTTAAAGGTGCAGGACGGTAAAGGGAAGGATTTGTATCCGGAGATCAAAAAGCGGGCGGGCGCCTTTCTAAATGGTGAGGCTGCATACGACGCGGACTGGGATAAAGTCCGTTACGAGATGATGCTGAGATTCGGATACTACATAACAGAGTCCTCAGAACACAATGGGGAATACACACCATGGTTCATAAAAGACAGATATCCGGAACTGATCGAGAGGTATAATATTCCCTTGGACGAATATCCAAAGCGCTGTATCAAACAGATCGGTGACTGGAAACAGATGCGTGGGGAGCTGGTGCAGAATGCGGAGATCAAGCATGAAAAGAGCCGTGAGTTTGCGTCCTTTATCATTAATTCCATGGAGAATGATGTTCCCTACCGTGTTCACGGAAATGTACAGAATACAGGCCTGATACCCAATCTTCCTCCAAATGCCTGCGTGGAGGTTCCCTGTCTGGTGGACCGGGACGGAATCCATCCCTGTTATGTGGGAAATCTCCCGGAACAGTGCGCTGCCATAAACCGTACCAATATCAATGTCCAGTTACTTACCATGCAGGCCGCAAGATCCAGGCGGAAAGAGGATATCTATATGGCAGCCATGATGGATCCCCATACGGCGGCAGAGCTGTCCATGGATGATATCAGGGCAATGTGCGATGAGATGCTGGAGGCCCACGACTCATGGATGCCAAAATACAGATGACATTAGGATAAAGTGTGATGAGATGCCGGAGGCCCACGGCTCATGGATACCGAAATACAGATGACATTAGGATAAAGTGTGATGAGGGGCCGGAGTTCCAGGACTTTTGGAAGCCCTCCAATAGGGCATATACGGAAATAATAAGGAGAACAGTTACATGGAGAAAGTGTTGAGAGTAGGTGTGCTGGGCATGGGAAACATGGGAAAAGCCCATGCGCGCAGCATGATGAAAATGGAAAATGTTAAGATTGCAGGACTTTGTTCCTCCCCCGCAGATGATGCCAGGGTCTTTGCCTGCGAAAATCATTTGGACTGCGGGATCTATGATGACGGATACCGTATGATAGAGGAGGCAGGGCTTGACGCGCTGTATATCTGCCTGCCGCCCTTTGCCCACAGCGGACAGCTGGAAGCAGCCGCAGATAGGGGGATTCATGTATTTATCGAAAAGCCTATTGCTCTTAATGTAGAGCGGGGAAAATCCATGGCAGACGCGGTAGAGCGCAATCATATTGTTTCCCAGGTAGGGTACCATATGAGATTCGGAAGCGCCGTCAGAAAATGGAAAGAATATATGGACAGCGGAAAAGCCGGGAGGCCCACCCTGTATATGGCGGATTATGAGTGCAACAGCCTTCACGGCCCTTGGTGGCGGGACGTCACAAAATGTGGCGGGCAGGTCTTTGAGCAAGTCATCCACCTGTATGATATGGGCCTGTATCTGATGGGGGATGCGGACTGCGTGAATGGACATATCGCCAACCTCTGCCATCAGGATGTGGAGGGATATACCATTGAGGACACCAGTGTCTGCAGTATACATTTTAAAAACGGTTCCCTGGGTTCCATATGCGGCTCCAACTGTTCCGTAAAAGAACAGTGGAACGGCAGATTCCGGGTTATATGCCAGCATATGACCGCTGATTTTATGGACCATAACCATGCGGTCTTCACATTTACGGATGAGGAAACTCCCCATACAGAGACGGTTGCTGAGGATGTGGATGCCACATACCTGGAAGACTGCTGTTTTGTAGAAACGATACGGGGCAGACGAGAAAATATGGCCGGTGTGCCTGAGGGACTGAAAGGTCTGCGGCTGGTAAGCGCGGTGGTGGAGTCCTCCGCAAAAAACGGGGCATGTGTGGTGTCGGAATAAAAAATGAATGATTCACATAAAGGAGAAGGTAAAATGACAGGAAAAGAGATTGTTTCAACAGAACCGAGAAAGGCATTCCTCAGAGAATACGAAGATAGTCCGGTAAAAGAGAACGAGATCCGTGCCAAAGTGGATTTCGCCGCCGCAAAGCACGGAACAGAGTTTACCCATTTCCGGGGAGAGGATCCGTTCCTGGAAAATATATTTGACGAGGAGTATCTTCTTTTCAGAGAGAGCAATGAGGCTGGGGAAAAACCATTTTTCATGCGGCCGGGAAATATGTGGATCGGACATATCACCGAGATGGGGAGTGAAGTACAGGGATTTGAAATAGGAGAGCGCATTGCAGGCTACGGCCCGCTCAAAAGCACCCACACCCTGAAAGCCCGGGAAGCCTTTAAAATGCCGGAGCGCATGACCTGGAAAGAGGCTGTATGCTACGACCCGGCCCAGTTTGCCTTGGGAGGGATCCGTGATGGTCAGGTGAGAGTGGGAGATAACGTGGTGGTCTCCGGCCTGGGAGCCATCGGTCTGCTTGCGGCCCAGTTCGCAAAACTGGCAGGGGCAGCAAAAGTCATTGTCTGCGACCCTATCGAAAAACGGCGGACAGTGGCCTTGGAAAACGGTGCGGACCTTGCCCTTGATTCTTCATCCGTGGACGTGGGCCTGGAGATCAAGAAGGCTACAGGCAAACGCGGCGCGGATGTAGTGATAGAGACCAGCGGAAACTATTATGCCCTCCAGCAGGCAATCCGGGGCGTAGCCTATAATGGAAATGTGGCAGTTGTTGGGTGGTATCACGAATGCCTGGGCGGTCTGAATCTTGGAAGAGAAGCCCATTTCAATCAGCCAAATATCATCATTTCCAGAGCCTGCAGTGAGCCGAACCGGGAAAACCCCAGATGGAGCTTTGAAAGAATCTGTGATACCTGCTGGGATATGCTTGCAAAAGGTCTTTTGAAATGCGAAAATATCGTTGACCCGGTTGTGTCCATGGACGAGGCGGCAGATACTTACATGAGCATTGAACAAAACCCGGCCAGCAGTGTAAAGATGGGGGTGCAGTTCCGGTGAAATAAAGAATAGACTTTTATTTACGGCCTTAGGGGAAAATCCTCAGAGGCCGTTATTTTTTATGTTTCCCTTCCCTCTCATGGAAGATTGTGTTAAACTAAACAAGGAAAAAGAATGAGAAATGTAACTATTCGGCAGCCAGACAAAAAGCCCATCCCCAAGTTGAGGCGTTACGGAGTTTGTTCATAATTGTGAAGGTGCTGAGCAGTTCTGAGGAATTAAAGATACCGGGCAGTGTCCGGTATAAGGAAAACGATAAGGGATAAAAGATGAAGTTTTTGAAAACAGCAGGGAAAGTGATTGCGGCACCTGTACTTTTCTGCGTATTTTTACTGGCAAGGTGTTTTCAGTTTTTTTTAAAAGTCTGCGGAGCTTTGGTAACGTTTGTGTGCATTCTGGCAGCAGTGGTTCTGACTATAGGTGTTGTGGCGCAGATAGCACTGCAGATACAGGGACGCGGTCCGGGAATCGCTGCAATTATGATCAGTGTTCTGATAGCAGCCGTTCTGGCATATGTGCCGGGAGCCGGCGTAGGCGCCGTGATGGTGGTGCTGGAGGGTATCTGCAGCTGGATCATGAAGTTCTACAAAACAGCTCTGGAGAGCGTAAATATTGTACATAAAAAGACAGGATATAAATGGGCGGATTATGACTGGGACAGCAATAAAGTCTATAACAGCGTGAGAAATTCCACCATTGGAGAGAGTGAACGAAAGATACATTACTTTAAGGGCATCCGTTCACAGGAGGAACTAAAACGGCGTGCCTGGGCACTCCTAAAGATTTACCAGCCGGACAACCGGTTTGGGGAGGATGAGATAACCAGAAGCATTATGGCGGAATATGACTATCTGAAGAAGAAACTTCCAAAAAGCACCGGCGAGGAGTGATAACAGCTCCCGTACTTTGGGATACTGTACCATGTCCTTCTGTTACATGAGCTTTTAGAGCCTGAAGGGACAGCTCTCACTTTCGAGCCATGTACTGTGAAAAATGCAAAAAGTTCCAAAAGAATCCTCCCAGATGCGTTGACAAGCCCCCCAAAAAAGTTATAATTAAGAATAGAGAACGTTCTGAAAAAGATGTCAATTCAGAATGAGAATTGAAATCATTGTGTGGAGGATATGAAATGAAAGTATTAGTAGAAACATCTGCAAGACATTTACATTTATCTCAGGAACATCTGGAGATTCTGTTTGGTAAAGGCCATGAGCTGACTGTTAAAAAAATGCTGAGCCAGCCGGGACAGTTTGCATGTGAAGAGAAAGTTGAAGTGATCGGTTCCAAAGGCAGCCTGAAAATGTCCGTTTTAGGACCAGTCAGAAAGGATACACAGATCGAGGTATCCCTGACAGATGCAAGAAGCCTCGGCGTAGCTGCTCCGATCCGTGAGTCCGGCGATATCGCAGGTACAGGTGCATGTAAGTTAGTTGGACCGGAAGGTGAAGTAGAACTGACAGAGGGCGTGATCGCTGCAAAACGCCATGTACATATGACTCCGGAAGATGCTGAAAAAGCAGGCGTGAAAGACAAAGATATGGTTAAACTGGACATTGAATCTCCTAACGGAAGATCCCTGACTTTCGGTGATGTAGTAGTCCGCGTAAGCGCATCCTACGCAACAGCAGCACACATTGATACAGATGAAGCTAACGCTTTAGCTCCTGGAAAAGAGTGCTACGGAGAAATGACGAAATAATCAAAAAAGCAATCATATAATTTCAACAGCTTTGCGCCCGGTATTTTCCGGGCGCTTTTTTCGCTGCAATTCCGCTGCAAAAAGAATATTGACAGACCCATTGAACTCTGCTGATCTAAGAACATATTCAAAAGCGTTCTGCTTTTTATATCTGCGCAGTTTCTGCGGTTTTCCACATTTTAAGATTTATAACAGGAAGTTGGTGAGGCCTTTGTAAATGTTTTTATATTATAATTCCCATTCTATAAGGATATAATAAGAGGAGAAACACATGAGTGATATTGCATATCAAAACAAAGATATTACACTGAAATATTTTGCAGATACACTGATAGACAAAAGCCTTGCTGTGTATGGACTGCCGCATATACGGATCAAGGACTGCAGACCTACAAACCTCCCTGCTATAGAAGCCAATGAATTAAGGCTGGATAATCTATTTATCCTTGAGGATGGATCATGGTTCGCAGAGACCCGTAGCATGCCGAACCCAACGCCCCGCCGTGCCCGGGAAGCCCGGCGGGCTCAAGGATGTGGTAAAATATGTAAACTACATAGCCAGGATCTTAAAGCGTTTCATCTCATTATCTTTTCAACAGATATCGGAGAGGTAGATCCTGATATTATGGATGTGGGATGTATGCAGCTTAAAATAGAGCCTGCATATCTTCTGGGGATTGATACAGAGGAGGTGTTCCGAAAAGTACAGGACAAAATAAAAAACAAGGAAGTCCTTGGCGATGATGAATTACTGGAGCTGATCATCTTGCCGCTGACCGTAAAAGGAAGAGAAGAAAAACAGGCCTTGGCGGAGAAAACAGTGGAGCTGGCATTATGATGAGGGCATTGAGATGGGGTTGGAAAAAGGAATGGCCCAAGGCAAAGCAGATTTGATTCGCTGTATAAGAAAAAAGTAAAGAAAGGTTATGCGGCAATAGAAATTGCAGAGGTACTGGAAACAGATGTCTTACATGTTAAGCAGATTGCGGATCTTATGCAGAACTATCCTGAGGACTCTGATGTAGAGATCGCAGCCAGGCTTTTAAGAGGAGAAAAACAGGAGCAGGCTGTACGGCAAATGGATCATCCCGCACAAAAAGTAAATATATGGTATAGGAAAGCCGAAGAAGGAAGATATTAAAAGCAGATATCTTTCTGTCCTCGGCTTTTTCTATTATCCACGGTGGCAGGAAAATACGAATGACTGAATATGACTGATTATAGAAGAATAGGTCTTAATGAGTATTTAAATGTTCAAAACTGTGCATATTGCACCAAAATAAACCGTGATTTTCGTGAATTAATCTGATTGAATTTGAACGATTATGGTTGTATAATACAGATAGTTAATAAAACAGAGATAGCCGGAACAACCGGACAGGAGGGAAGCCATATGATTTATACGGTCACATTTAATCCGTCACTGGATTATATCGTTTCCGTTGAGGATTTTCAGCTTGGCATGACTAACAGGACAGATTCCGAACTGCTGCTGCCGGGCGGCAAGGGGATCAATGTATCCACAGTGCTGAAGAATCTGGGGATTGAAAATACCGCCCTGGGATTTACCGCCGGATTTACAGGCAATGAGATCCGCAGGAAAGTGGAGGAGATTGGCGTGAAGGCGGACTTCATCCAGATCCGGGAAGGGGTCTCCAGAATCAACCTGAAGCTGAAATCCATTGACGGTACAGAGATTAACGGACAGGGGCCGGACATAGGAAAAGAAAAAGTAGAGGAACTTCTGAGCAGACTGGACGGACTGCGTGAGGGGGATGTGCTGGTCCTGGCAGGCAGTATACCGGCATCCATGCCGGATGACATTTATAAGAACATCATGAAACGTCTCACCGGAAAAGGGATCATGATTGCGGTGGATGCCACCAGGGATTTGCTGGTCAATGTATTGGAATACCATCCGTTTCTGATAAAACCCAATAATCATGAACTTGGAGAAATATTTGATGCAGAGATCAAGACCAGGGAGGAAGTCATTCCCTATGCCAGAAAGCTGCAGGAGATGGGCGCATGTAATGTGCTGGTATCCATGGCAGGGGAAGGCGCGGTACTGGCAGCCTCAGACGGAAGCTGTCATATGGCCCCGGCCCCCAAAGGAAATCTTGTGAACGCTGTGGGAGCAGGGGATTCCATGGTAGCCGGATTTCTGGCCGGTTGGATGGAGAAAAAGGATTATGTCCATGCATTTCATATGGGAATCGCAGCGGGAAGCGCCAGCGCATTTTCAGAATATCTGGCAAAACGTGAGGAAATAGAAGCTGTCTACCAAACCATATAAAGGAAGGAAACAAGTATGAGAATAACGGATTTACTGGACAAGAGAAGTATTTCCCTGAATGGTGCGCCTAAAAGTAAAGAGGAGGCACTTGACCAGGTAGTCGCCCTGATGGCAAAGAGCGGTAAGATCAATGATGAGGAGGCCTACAGAAAGCAGGTCTACGCAAGGGAGGAGGAGAGCACCACAGGAATTGGTGAGGGGATCGCCATTCCCCACGGAAAATGTGACGCGGTTGACAGACCCGGCCTTGCAGCCATGGTGGTGAAGGACGGCGTTGACTTTGAGGCCCTGGACGGCGAGCCGGTGACCCTTATTTTTCTGATCGCGGCGCCCAATACAAAAGACAATGTACATCTGGATGTACTCAGTAAGCTGTCGGTTTTAATGATGGATGAGGCATTTTCCGATTCCCTGAGAAACGCCCGGACTGTGGATGAATTTCTGGAGATCATAGATAAAGCAGATGATGAAAAACCGGATATTGATGAGCGCCTGACAGAGCCTGCCACAGAGCAGACAGGACAGGCAAAGATTCTGGCTGTCACCTCCTGCCCAACAGGAATTGCACATACTTATATGGCGGCAGAAGGGATCGAGAAAGCGGCTAAGGCTAAGGGATGTTTCGTGAAAGTGGAGACGAGAGGTTCAGGCGGCGCCAAGAATGTGCTGACAGACCAAGAGATCCGGGAAGCAGACTGCATCATTGTGGCTGCTGACGCCCAGGTCCCCATGGACCGCTTTGACGGCAAAAAAGTGATCGAGTGTCAGGTTTCGGACGGAATCAGTAAGGCGGACGCTCTGCTTGAGAGAGCTGTAAACGGAGATGCCCCTATATATCACGCTTCCGGCGCAGTGCAGAAGACTTCCCAGGGAAAGAGCAGCGGCAGCGTAGGCCACCAGATTTATACCCAGCTCATGAACGGTGTATCCCATATGCTCCCCTTTGTGGTGGGCGGCGGTATCCTGATCGCCATAGCCTTTCTGATCGACGGTTTCAGTGTGGATATGAATTCCCTGCCCATTGACCAGAGGGCGGATTTCGGTACCATCACCCCGGTAGCGGCCCTGTTTAAAAGTATCGGCGGTACAGCATTTGCATTCATGCTTCCGGTCCTGGCGGGATTCATTGCCATGGCAATCGGCGACAGGCCTGCCCTGGCGGTTGGATTTGTGGGCGGTATGATCGCTTCCCAGGGACAGTCCGGTTTCCTGGGAGCCCTGGCGGCAGGTTTTGCGGCGGGATATCTTATCAGGCTGCTGCGCAAATTGTGTGATAAGCTTCCCCAGGCCATCGAGAAGATTGCTCCGGTCCTGATTTATCCGGTGGTGGGAATTCTGCTCATGGGTCTTCTCATGGCCTTTGTGGTGGAGCCGCTCATGGGCGGTATCAACACTGCGCTGAACAATGGTTTGACAAGCATGAGCGGGTCCAGTAAGATTGTTTTAGGACTGATCCTGGGCGCTATGATGGCTATAGATATGGGAGGTCCCTTTAACAAGGCAGCTTATGTGTTCGGAACAGCATCCATTGCTGCCGGAAACTACGATATAATGGCAGCGGTCATGATCGGGGGTATGACACCACCCTGCGCCATTGCCCTGGCAACCCTGTTGTTTCAGAATAAATTTACAAAAGAACAGAGGGAAGCAGGCCCTACCAACTTTATTATGGGCCTGGCCTTCATCACAGAGGGAGCGATCCCCTTTGCGGCATCCGACCCGCTTCATGTGATCCCGGCATGTATGATCGGCTCCGGTGTGGCCGGTGCGCTGAGTATGCTCTTTCACTGTACATTGATGGCTCCTCACGGCGGAATCTTCGTCTTCCCTGTGGTGGGCAATGCTGTCATGTACCTGGTGGCGCTTGTGGCAGGAACTGTTGTATCCGCAGGTCTGCTGGGAGCTTTTAAAAGGAAAGTAACGGAATAAGAAAATCATATAAAAGGAGAGAAATACCATGAAAGAATTTAATTACACCATCACAGACCCGGAAGGAATCCATGCACGTCCGGCAGGAGAATTAGTCAAAGTGGCAAAAGGATTTGCCAGCAGCATCAAGCTGGTGAAGGATCAAAAAGAGGGAGACTGCAAGAGAATTTTCGGCATTATGGGCCTTGGGGTGAAACAAGGACAGGAAGTGATCCTGACCTTTGAAGGGGAAGATGAAGAGGCTGCTTATGAGGCAGTGAGCAAATTCATGCAGGAAAATCTGTAATCAGGGCAAAACACATTCAAGTAGGCAATGAGCTGCTGCAGAGAATAGCTGCAGCAGCTCTTTTCAGGCTGAAGTGCGTTTGAAAATCCGGTTTCAAACGCGCTTACGGGGAAAGGAGCACAGAGATGGAAGAATATAGAGGAAAAAGTGTATTTGGCGGTATTGCCATTGGAAAAATATGTGTTTACCAGAAAGGGGAGCAGCAGGTAAAACGCGTAAAGACAGAGGACACAGAGGGGGAAATGCAGCGCTACACACAGGCAAAAGAGGAAGCGGTGAGACAGTTAAAAACTCTGTATGAGAAGGCCGTAAAAGAGGTGGGTGAAGCAAACGCTGCTATTTTTGAGATCCATCAGATGATGCTTGAGGATGATGACTACAATGAATCTGTTGAGAACATTATCAGGACCCAGAAAGTGAATGCAGAGTATGCGGTTGCCGCAACCAGTGATAATTTCTCCCAGATGTTCGCCTCCATGGAGGATGATTACATGAGGGAGCGTGCTGCTGATGTAAAAGATATTTCCGAGCGTATACTGGCAGTCCTGGGCGGCGGTGCAAAAAGTACGGTGAACACAGAGGAGCCGGTCATTATTCTGGCAGATGACCTGGCACCCTCTGAGACCGTACAGCTTGATAAGGACAAAGTGCTCTCCTTTGTCACAGTACACGGCTCTGTAAACTCCCATACAGCCATTCTGGCCCGTACTATGGGGATTCCCGCCCTTATTGGCACACAGATTCCCCTGGATGCGCAGGTGGACGGAAAGCTTGCCGTGGTGGATGGGGCGAACGGTGCGGTCTATGTAGACCCGGACCCGGAATTCCTTTCTGAAATGCAGAGACGCCGGCAGGAGGAAGAGGAGAAAAAAGAACTTCTCCAGCAGTTGAAGGGAAAAGAAAATATAACGCTTGACGGTAAAAAAGTCATGCTATATGCTAATATTGGAAATATAAAAGATCTGGCTACTGTCATACAGAACGATGCCGGCGGGATCGGCCTTTTCAGAAGCGAATTCATCTATCTGGAGAAGGAAGATTATCCGACCGAGGAGGACCAGTTTAAGATTTATAAAACTGTTGCTGAGACCATGGCCGGAAAACGTGTCATTATCCGTACCCTGGATATCGGCGCTGACAAAAAGTGCGGCTATTTTGAGATGGATGAAGAGGAAAACCCTGCTCTGGGCTACCGTGCCATCCGCATCTGCCTGACCCGTCCGGAGATATTCAAGACACAGCTTAGGGCCCTGTTCCGTGCTGCCGTGTACGGAAATCTGGCAGTTATGTATCCCATGATAACAAGCCTGTGGGAAATAAAGCGGATAAAGGAGATAGCCGGGGAAGTCAAAGCGGAGCTTACTGAGCAGAACATGGAGTTTCGGGTGCCTGAGCAGGGCATTATGATAGAGACACCGGCAGCCGTGATGGTGAGCGCTGACCTGGCAGAAGAGGTGGACTTTTTCAGCATCGGAACCAATGACCTGACCCAGTACACCCTGGCTGTTGACCGTCAGAATCCCAAACTGGATGAGTTTTATGATCCCCATCACCCGGCTGTCCTTTCTATGATCCGGATAACTGTGGAGAATGCCCACAGGGCAGGCATCTGGGCAGGCATCTGCGGGGAGCTGGGAGCGGATCTGAGCCTTACCAAAGAGTTTCTGGCTATGGGAGTGGATGAACTCTCTGTTTCACCGGGGCATATCCTCCCAATCCGCAAGATTGTTCTGGAGACAGATGTAGAAGAATACAAGAGGAAGAAAAATGCTGACTGAGAAACGTTTTGAAGAAATACTGAAACTTCTGGATGAAAAGAAGAGTATTACAGTCACGGAGATAAAGGAAATGCTGAACACCTCAGAGTCCACCATCCGCCGTGACCTGACAGCCCTGGACCGGGCGGGAAAGCTGGTAAAGGTTTTCGGCGGAGCGGTGGCAGTGGACGCGGCGTTCACGGCTGCTGAGCCCTCCGTTGCCCAGAAAGTGGGGGTAAATAAGGAGGAGAAGCAGGCCATTGCCCGCTATGCCGCCTCCCTGATCGTTCCGGATGATTTTATATATCTGGATGCCGGAACCACCACAGGATATATGATCGACTATGTCACAGAAAAATCCGTAACCTTTGTGACAAATGCCGTATCTCATGCACAACGCCTGGCAGCTCTTAATTTCCGTGTTCTTTTGATCGGCGGAGAGCTGAAGGGAACCACAGAGGCTGTGGTGGGCAACCAGGCGATCCTAAGCCTCCAGACCTTTCATTTCACAAAAGGTTTCTTCGGCACAAACGGCGTCAGCAGAAAATCAGGCTATACAACACCGGATCACAATGAGGCCCTGGTTAAAAAGACAGCCCTGGAACAGTCGGGGAGGCGCTATATCCTGGCGGACGCGGCAAAGTTTGGTAACATCAGCTCCGTCACCTTTGCGACTTTTGATGCCGCTGAGGTTCTGACAGACCAGGCACCCCCGGAATCCTTCGGAGGATGCAGGAATATCCTTGTTATCAAATGAAAACCATAAAAGCACCGAGGAACAGCGTGCAGCGTGCCCTGTTCTGCGGTGCTTTTCTGCGTATAGAATACGCCGTCATATTTTATTTACAAACCGTTTGACCAGGAAACATATCCATAAAGCCGACGTGACCATCATGGGAAGTATATACAGCAATTCCCCGTGATAGGCCAGTTTCCCCATCCAGAAGGATGGCAGCAGAGAGAAAACGTACTGCACATTTCCATGAAAAAAATACGGAACAGCCGCCCCCATAACAGTAAGGGACGAGAGCTTTGTCACGGCCATCCACTTGCCAATAGATACCCCTCTTTCCCCAGAACCGTCACAAACAGATACCCCGCAATATGGTCATCCACCTCACAGAGCTCTGACGCGTCCTGCATATTATGCGTAGTGAGCAAAGGTTTTGCCCCGCTCCCGTTCCTTCAGGATCAAATCCTTCATAACCCTGCTGTTGGCAGGGTCAAGCCCGCTGGTAGGTTCATCGAGACAAAGCAGATCCGGATCATGCAGCAAGGCCTTTATAAAAGTAAGCCTGGCCTTCATTCCCTTGGAGTAGGCGGACACCTTTTTATTTCCATCCTTCTCCAGCCCCACCAATTCCAGCAGTTCCCCAATATCCCGCCCCTTTTTCTTGTAAAGCGAAGCAAAAAAGCGAAGATTCTCTTCTGCGGTCATCTTCTCATACATAGTGGAAAACTCAAAATCAACACCAATCCGCTCATAAAATCCATTGGTGTGGTCCCTGCACTCCACCCCATTTACCTTAACAGAACCCTGATAATCCCTGAGCAGTCCAATCAAAATCTTCTGCAAGGTACTCTTCCCCGCCCCCGAAGGCCCCAAAAACCCGAAGATCTCCCCCTTCCCAACAGAAAAACTCATACCTTCTATAAACGCCTTCTTTGTATAACTAAACGCCAGTTCCTTAACTTCGATCATATTCACCCCTCCATACTATCCATTATCAAATAAACAGTCAAAATAATAACAAAATACAGTCCGGCAAACATTCCCGCCGGACTAACTCACAAAATCTGCATTACCAACCTGCGAACCAGATACCTCAGTGCCAGATCAGACTGTGCACTTCCAATCTCTTCCTTATGTAAAGTGGCAAAATAAACACCCCGAAACGCCGCAGTCAGCGCCTCTGTATCCATCCCCTTATCTGCCGCGATCCCATGCAGGATCCTTTCAGTCATGGACATATCTTCCGTCAAATGCTTCTCCAGCACATCCACGGGCAGTTTCCGTGCCAGCATTTCAACCTCCTCCGAGGTTATCCCCTTCAACACAGGCATTTCATCCATCATCCTATAAAACCCCATCATAACATCCGTTACACCCTCAACATCCAATTCCCTCCCCTTCAAACTCTCAAATCCACGAACCACTTCCCTCTCAACAATCTCATGTTGTTCCAAGATCACCTCAAACAACAGCATCTCCTTGAACTGATAAAAAAGATAAAAAGTCCCCTTAGGAATTTTCACCCTCCTCACAATCTCATCCACCGTAGTTTTCCGAATCCCATACTGCGCCATACACTTAGCCGCCTCTTCCTTAAGCCGCCTCACAATATAAGCCCTTTCCTCCTCAGAAAACCTCTTAGGCACCCATATATCCCTCTTTTTGACTGATTTTGTCATTACAGTCATAATACCCCCTCATCCCCCTAACATCCAGCCACGCATCCCGTATGCCTTTCCCTGCGCAGCATCCTTTGATTATCAAAAATTTTGATTGTGTTATATAAATAAATCATATATAATAGAATCAACCAAACCAAAAGGAGTGATAAAGTGGAACCTTATGAAGTCTTCCATGACGTACTGGTCAATCTCTTCCAGGAGATCATGGACATAGAAGAGAAGGCCCTTATTACTTCTGAATTCAAAGATATTTCCGTAAACGACATGCACATTTTAGAAGCAATCGGAGTCAAAAGCGCCCGTAACATGTCATCCGTGGCAAAGACCCTGTCCGTGACCGTGGGAACCCTGACGATTGCCATAAACAGCCTGGTGAAAAAAGGATATGTAAACCGAGTCAGAAGTGAGGAGGACCGCCGGGTAGTGCTCATATCCCTGACGAAAAAGGGAGAAAAAGCAAACACCCACCATATGAAATTCCATGACGGAATGATTCAGGCTTTGATGAAGGACCTGGACGAAGAACAGCAGAAAATACTGGTAAAGTCATTGCTTAATTTAAGAAAGTTCTTTGATTCCTACAGGGATAAAAAAGAATAGAAATGTAAAAGCGCCGTAAGAACAAGCCTGTAAATATACAGCTTGTTTTTACGGCGCTTTTTCAATCCCTTATTTATATTCCATCAGCAGATATTTTTCCAAAACAGGAAACTGTGCCGGTCCCAGCTCCAGGATATACTGGTGAAATTCCTTTAACTGGAAGGACTTGCCTGCAGCCTCCTGGGCTTCTTTCTTCAAATCAATAAAATTCAGATATCCAAGATAATACTTCAGATAGTTACTTGGATTTTCCACAATATACTGGTAGATTTCCCCGCAGGTATCCTGAGAGGCAATACCAAAGGAATTCAGCGTTTTTGTCACAGTTCCCAGATCCCATCCGTGGTCGTGGATGCCGATATCCAGCAGTGAATAGAGGCACAGGCTCACAGAGCGGTTCAGCCACAGAAGTTCCATGAGGGAGTTATCCAGCTTCAGATATTCCGCCCCGTATTCATAGGACAGGGATTCCACATAAGTGGCCCAGCCCTCCACATAACCTCCAAAGCTTAAAATATGCCGTATATCATCCGGCTCTGTTTTGCTGAAATACAATGTCTGATACAAATGTCCCGGAAAACCTTCATGCGCCAGAGTGGTAAAAAGTTCCGCTTCCGTTACCTGGCTGCCTTTGTTGATATATATAACATTGGGGCTGAGCGTATCTGCAGGCGGTGTGAGGTAGAAGGCCGGGCTGGAAAAATCCTCCATAGATTCATGCACATATTTCACTTTATAGGAAGGTTTACCGCTGTCAGGGAAATCATTGCTTATGGCCTTGTTTAGATAATCCAGCATCTGCGCAGGGGTACTGCTGCAAGTCTCCGGCAGGGAGGAAGCGTCTGTGAGCAGTTTTGGATCAGCCACGATCAGGCTTTGCATTTTTTTATAATCAGTGAGAAGCTGTGTGTAGAGCCGCTCCTCGATTTCTTTGATAGTCCTGTAGTCCCCGGTCCCGCTGCGGATCAGGTAACGATAGTAGGCAGTCCCGCCGGGGAGATTTGACAATCCGCCGGAATTTGTCCCGTTTCCCTTCAAGTCCGCCAGGCCTTTAGCCAGGGATTGGTAAGCCGGGAAGACCCGTTTTTCCATGATCTTTTCATGCATTTTTATGTAAGAGTCTGCCTGCTTTTTAGTCATGGCTTTTCGGGCGACAAATTTGTTCATTTTATCTTTAAACATAGTGGAAAGGTAATTGGTGGATATATCCTCTGTAAACGCATTGCACTGTTCTATGATCCGGTCCACACTGGTGTCACTCATGAACAGACCGTCCTCTGCCTTTTTCTTCTCAAATTCCAGGATTTCATCAAAATAACTGGTCATGGAGGAGAGTAAGGTGAAATAATCCTTGATATCATCAGCGGTCCGGAAGGTGTATTCTGCCAGCAGTACTGGAAGCTGGGACTGAATGCCCAGATTGGGACTCAGGGGTTCCTGCAGCATATAATTATCTTTTATGGACAACTGGGTAGCAAAGTCCAGATTCAGGATGTCGTAAGTGAGCCGGTTGTCTTTGGACAGCTCTTTGTATGTGAACTTTTCCAATTTTCCCTTATACTTTTCAACAGAATCATAGCCTTCCTTCAGTTTATCCGGGTCCATACATCCCAGTTTGATGGAATAATCTTTTATCCCGTATTTTTCAGGATAAGCCAGGGTATAATGCAGGTTCAGGGTATTGGATTTCACCTCCTCGGTAAAAATCTGCTGTGTAAATTTCTCAAAACGGGCATCTTCTGTAAGAAAGCGGTCTTTTTGGGTAAAAATAAGAAGGAAGAGGAAAACAGCCAGGACAATAAATCCCGGTACCAGAAATTTCCTCCTGGAAGATAAGAATTTTTTCAAAAGATGCTCCTTGGATAATACTTGAAAACTCTTTAACAGTTTATGAAAAAATCAGGCATGTATGCGTATTTTCATTGTAAAAAGGCACGCGGATGTGATAAACTTTTGATAGCGGAAGTTAGTTAAGGGAGGTGGCTTGTTTGAATAAGAAGATATGTTTGATATGCCTGCTGGCAGCCCTTTTGACTGCAGGATGCACACCGCAGGAGCCAATACCTGACGAGGAGGACGTGGTAAACCTGCCGGATGAGGAACAGCAGGAGGAAGAGACAGAGGATGTACAAAAAGAATATGATGTAGAGCTTTCCGATAAACTTTCGGATTTCCAGTTTTCCATCAACGAGACCGTATACACCCTTCCTGCAAGGCTTCAGGCTTGGAAAAATGCAGGATGGACCTATGAGAAGGACAACGGCAAAAAGGCCCTGGATCCGGAATCTTTCCTGGAGGGGGAGATATTGGAGAGTGAGGGCGGTTCCCTTGCCGTTGATATTGTCAATCTGGATGGGGAGAAGAAACTGCTTGGGGAATGTTATGTGGGCGGTGTACAGCTGGAGAGCACCGGGAATGACAGCTGTGTGTACCAGCTTCCCGGGAAGATCAGAATGGGAACCTCCACTTTGGATGAAGTCACAGAAGCATACGGTATGCCTACAGACCAGTATGAAGAAAAAGACAATATCTACCTGACTTATGAATACGGAATATACAAGCAGGCAGATTTGGTATTTGACGTACAGGATGAAATACTATATAAAGCTGTGCTGAAAAACTACAGAGAACCGGAAGACGGCAGTGAGGAAGTGAGCAAGGAAACGCCGGCGGAGGTGGAGAACTATCAGGCACCGGGAGCATTTCCGGATGATATTATGGCGTTTGTGGTGCGGTACGGAGGGGATTTCTATAAACTTCCGGCACCGGTCTGCGAATTTACAAAAAACGGATGGAAGATATCAGAGGATGGTTCCGACAGCATTGTAAAACGCGGACGTCACGGCTATGTGACACTTGAGCGTGACGGGCAGACCTTGTACGCGGTGGTAAACAATTACGCAGATATGGCGGTGCCCATGGAGAACAGTTTTGTGATCAGTGTGCACGGTGACTTTGATGTCACGAAAGTATCAGTGGAAATGTACAGGGGAATCACCCTGGGAATGAGTGAGGAGACTATGAAAGCCCTGCTTGGAGACAACGCATATGAGACAGAGGAGACGGACAGAGGTGTTTCCTATTTCATATATGCGGATGAGGATAAGCAAAACTATACCAGAATATTCGTGGATAAAGATTTGAAGCTGGTCAGGGAAATAGAACTGTCCAACAGCCCGGATACACTTTCTGCTGCGTCAATGGGAACACCGCAGGAAGAACCGGACAGTGTGGAGGCTGCGGCAATGTACGGAGA
The DNA here is from genome assembly GCF_001689125.2 of Blautia pseudococcoides. NCBI lineage: Bacteria > Bacillati > Bacillota > Clostridia > Lachnospirales > Lachnospiraceae > Blautia > Blautia pseudococcoides. The sequence continues at coordinate 4,585,297 of NZ_CP015405.2, forward strand.
TGACGAATTTCCCGGTGAGGCAAATGAAGAATAGTAAGGCAACAAATGAATAGGTCTGAGCATTCATTGCACTGACCGAAGAAGGCATTCCACAGCCAAGCAGAAATTTCATCACAAAAGGCGGTTTCCCATAGATTTTTGCCTACGGCTGGGAGTGTATGAGACAGTTACGAATAAAAAGACAGAGGTAAAACGAAATGGAGCAGAAAATATACGACATTATCATCATCGGTTCCGGACCTGCGGGTCTCTGCGCGGCAATCTATGCCAAACGGGCCCAGCTTGAAATGCTGGTCATTGAGAAAGATTTCTCCAGCGGAGGACAGATGGTAAAGACCTACGAGGTGGACAACTATCCGGGACTTCCGGGAATGAGCGGCTATGATATGGCTGAGGCCTTCCGCAAACATGCGGACAAACTGGGTGCAGCATTTGTCAGGGAGAATGTGAAAGAGGTGCAGACAGAAGGGGACCTGAAAAAAATCTCAACAAATAAAAATCAGTATCTTACAAGAACACTTGTCATTGCAGCCGGCGCCAGACACCGGACACTGGGTATCCCTGGTGAGGAGACATTTTCCGGAATGGGTGTTTCTTACTGTGCCACCTGTGACGGTGCGTTTTTCAAAGGCGGAGTCACAGCGGTGATCGGGGGCGGTGATGTGGCCGTCGAGGATGCCATTTTCCTGTCCAGAATATGTAAAAAGGTATATCTGATACACCGCAGGGATGAACTGCGGGCGGCAGGTATTTTGCAGGAAAGTGTAAAGGCTATTGAAAACGTGGAGATTGTGTGGGATACTATTCCGAGGGAAATCAGGGGAACAGAACAGGTGCAGAGCCTTGCGGTAGAAAATGTCAAGACAGGAGAAACAAAAGAGCTTGCTGTTGACGGTGTATTTGTGGCAGTGGGCATTATTCCCAATACAGAGGAATTCGGCAGTCTTGTAAAACTCAATGAATCCGGTTATATAGAAGCAGGGGAAGACTGCGCGTCCAGTATTCCGGGTATCTTTGCAGCCGGTGACATACGGACAAAACAACTGCGGCAGATTGTGACAGCAGCGGCAGACGGGGCCAACGCGGTGGATTCTGCCCAGAAATACCTGATGGAACATGCATAGCCCCCAAGGGGAGAAGATTCAGCAGCTAAACAAAAATCCATGCGCAGCAGAAGGATAAAGGAGGAATTACAAATGAAAAACATGAAGGTTCTGGCAGAGGAGATTCGCCAGGGAAGACACGACGAAATCCTGAAAGATATCTATGTGGATGAAAGCGTTCTGGAATACCAGAGAAAGCGTTATATAAAGGCAATTGAAGAATTTGAAAATATTTTCGGTGAAAGTGACGTGGAGATTTACAGCGCGCCCGGCCGATGCGAGGTGGGAGGCAACCACACAGACCACCAGCACGGTATGGTACTTGCCACATCCATCAACCAGGATGCCCTGGCGGTAGTGGGCAAATCAGAGGACGGCATGATCCACGTGCTCTCAGACGGATATGATAGGGTGGATGTGGATGTCAATGATCTGGAAGAGCGTTATGACGAGGAAGGCACAACGGCAGCTATTGTACGAGGTGTGGCGGCTGAGCTGAAATCCAGGGGCTATGAGGTTCAGGGATACAATGCCTATATTGTCAGCGATGTTCTGATCGGTGCGGGCCTGTCATCCTCCGCCGCGTTTGAAGTGATCCTGGGAACCATTATCTCCGGCCTTTTTAATGAAGGCAGCGTTGACCCTGTGGTGATCGCACAGACGGGGCAGTTTGCGGAGAACGTCTATTTCGGAAAGCCCTGCGGTCTCATGGATCAGGTGGCATGTTCCGTGGGCGGTATGATCCACATTGACTTCAAGGAACCGGGCTGCCCTATTGTGGAGAAGGTTCCCTCAGATTTTGAGGCCTACCAGTACAGTATGTGTATTGTGGACACAAAAGCATCCCACGCCGATATGGGAGATGACTATGCATCCATCCCGGAAGAGATGAAAAAGGTGGCAAAATTCTTCGGGAAAACTTATCTGCGTGAAGTGGAAGAGGATGCTTTCTACAAACAGATCTCAGGACTCAGAAGCGTGCTGGGTGACCGTCCTATCCTGCGTGCCCTTCATTTCTTTGAGGAGGAGAGAAGGGTTGAAGGGGAGGTAAAAGCCCTGAGAGATGGTGATTTCAAGGAGTTCCTGGAGCTTGTAAAGGATTCAGGCAATTCTTCCTTTAAGTATCTCCAGAATATCTACAACAGCACCAATGTACAGAAACAGGCCATGTCTATTGCCCTTGCTGTCAGCGATAAGATCCTGAGAAAGCATGGGGTGTCCCGTGTACACGGCGGCGGTTTCGCAGGTACAATTGAAATTTTTGTGGAGAACAGTTTTGTGGATGAGTACAAGACCAGAATGGACAGAGTCTTTGGAAAAGGTTCCTGCCAGATTCTGAAGGTTCGTCAGTTTGGCGGAAGAAAAGTTTTATAAGAGGATGAAAGGCTGCATCGGATAGTCCCTTTTGGGATGTCCGGTGCAGTTTTTTTGTGGGGTTCATGTGCCGGTTCAAGTGAAAAAACTTGAAGGATGGTTTACACTGATTTACATAATTACCTGAACAGGTTACATAACAGAATTTAGGACAAGGGGATGCCGTCGAAGAGGGAAAATTGGAGAAAACAGTAAGTATTTTTGGGCTTAATTTTCAGAATATTCTCAATTGTAGAATATGCACAATGCTTGTCGAAAAAACCAACATTTACCACATTCCATCCTCAAAGTTATCCACATATGAAAATCCACAAAACCCTGTAAAAATAAAGTTATCCTCAAAGTTATCCACATTATCCACAAAAATGTGTGTGGATTAATGTGATTTACATAATAATAGAAAGAACAAAGGTTTTGTACACTTGTGATAAAAAGAAGAATTTTGGGGAAAAGTGGGGAAAAGGGATTGACATTTTTGAAATCTATTTTTTGACGGGGTGCGACATAATATGCTAAAATCCGGGGATAATTGATAATGTTTTCTGATAATTGTTGGTTTCCATAATGTTGTGGGGGAGTAGAGGGGAGGGAGTTATGGGGATACCTCCTGCGCACCTGGTTGTGGTAACGGAACGCTTGTATTGCAAGATAGGGAGGTGAAGCGGTGTTTTTTTCACAAATGCTGAAAGGGACTTTAGAGGGGGTGTGCTGGCTATTATTGGGAAGAAGGAGACGTAGGGATATGAGATATCGGAACAGTTGAAGGGATATGGATTTGGGAAGGTAGCGTCCTGCTGGCAGTGCGGCTGCTATTCGCTCTTACTGATACACTCGAAGAAAACAACACCTGGCCTGATATTCCCATAACAACAGTTCCGACAATCTGCACGCCCAGATATCAAACTGCCAGCATCGCCTATTTCGCCATCTGCCGTGCTGCTGCACACGCTAGTAGACTTCTACCACTACAGCTTAACACATACCCCCCCGCCTAAACCAACAGATACAGAGAAGCGGAACTTCAGGCGGAATATTGGAGAAACGGCCTCCGGTTCATGTACCCGGATCCATAACACCCCTCACCTTATGCTCCCATTCTTCCCCCAAATAAGCCGAAACGTACTCCCCTCACCAACTACACTATCCAGTTCCACCTGCGCCCCCAGATAAGCCGCCCCGTGCTTTACGATCGACAGCCCAAGCCCGGTTCCGCCGATTTCTTTAGAATGGCTCTTATCCACTCTGTAAAACCGTTCAAACACCCTGGCCTGATCCGCGATGGGGATTCCGATTCCGGTATCTGCTACAGATATACTGACCGTGTTCTTTCCGTTCAGCACAGTGATCGTCACTTTCCCGTCCGGATGGTTATACTTAATGGCATTGTCACACAGATTGTACAACACTTCCTCCAAGATCGGCTTTGTAGTGGCAAGCACTGCATGTTCCCCTTCCAGAAAAAGTGAAACCTGCCTGCGTTTGGCCGGCTCCCGCAGCCGTTCCAGGGTCTCCTTCGCCAGCGTATAAAAGTCTGTCTCCTCCTTTTGATACGGAAGACAGCCTTCATCAAGCTGCGATATTTTAATAACATCGCCAACCAAAGCGATCAGCCGCTGGGCTTCATCGAAAATTTTTCCTGCAAATTTATTGATGTCCTCAGGTTTCACAAATCCGTCCTGAATGATCTCCGCAAATCCGGAGATAGAGGTAAGAGGTGTCTTTAATTCATGTGACACATTGGCAGTAAATTCACGCCTCAGGTTTTCCCTCTGGATTTTCTCAGTTATGTCAACCAATAACAGCACTGCGCCTGTCACTTCCTTATCTCGCAGCACAGGATTGGCAATGACCTGACAGAAATTCTCCCCTATCTGCAGGTTGGATGAAGTATGTTTGCCGGACAGAACCACATCCACAGTCTGCTGGAAGGGTTCGCTTCTGTTCAGCGCCAGAACACTGGCGTGTGCCTGTGCTTCCGTGGCGTCCAGCAGGTGCAGGGCGCTGGAATTGTAGGAGAGAAGATCCGTCTGCGCGTCAATGACTAAAAGACCCTCGCTCATATTTTCAGTGATAATGGAAAATTCCTGCTGCTGCCTTCTGGCATCCGAGAGCTGTCTGCGGATGGTGCGCTGCTGTTTGTTGATCTTAGTGAGCAGCGGGGAAATCTCATCATAGGCCTCTGTGCGCTCAGGTTCGTCCAGATCCAGGCTGTTGATAGGTGAGACGATCTTTTTGGAAATCCTGGCAGCAAAGAGGGCGGAGAGTACCACCATCATGAGCAGCACATACAGCATAGGCTGAACCAGTTCTCCGATAAGTGCTGCAACCGTATACTGGGTGCTGGAAACACGGAGGATCTGGCCGTTTTCCAACTGTTTCGCATAATAAATGGTTTTTTCCGCAAGGGTATCGGACTGGCGGGTGGCCTTTCCGGTGCCCTTTAATTTCGCTGCGATCACTTCCTGACGGTCAGCGTGGTTTTCCATACCGGAAGCCTCAGCCTTGTTGTCAAAGAGAACGGTGCCGTCCCCGGCGATCAAAGTGACTCTGGCGGATTCCACAGGAAGCTTATCCAGGGCAGAGATGCCCATGTTCTCCACAGAGATAGCCAGATATGCAGTCTCAGACTTCAACTCTTTTTCAATCTGGCTGCCGAAATAGTGATATAAAATGCCCATAATGAAACCCAGTCCGATGACCAGCACCAGAGCCGATACAAGCATTATGGAGCGGAAGATTCGTTTTGTCATGGGGTTATTCCTCCAATTTTATAGCCTACGCCCCGCACCGTTTTGATACAGTCACCTGCATTTCCCAGCTTTTGCCGCAGGGTCCGGACGTGGACGTCAATGGTCCGGCTCTCCCCGTCAAATTCATATCCCCAGATGCGGTCTAAAAGCTGTGCTCTGGTGAATACGGTTTCCTGTTCGGACAGAAGCAGGCAGAGCAGTTCAAATTCTTTTAAAGTCAGGATGATCTCCTCACCGTCCACCCGCACAATGTGCCGTGAGGGGCAGACGTAGAGGGAGCCGAGGCGGTATTCCAAAATCTTTTCCTGCTCCTGGCTGCGGCGCAGCAGGGCACGGATGCGGGAAATCAGCTCCATCATCCGGAAAGGTTTTGGAATATAGTCGTCGGCTCCGTTGTCCAGGCCCAGTACCGTGTCATATTCGCTCCCCTTGGCAGTCAGCATGATGACCGGAAGCTTTTTGGTATCTCTGGATGTGCGGAGCTTTTTTAAAATGCTCAGTCCATCTTCCTCCGGAAGCATAATATCCAGAAGGACCAGAGAGGGGACCCCTGTAGCTATGGCCTCCCAAAAATCAGAAGGCCGCGCAAACCCCTCAGCCTCCAGTCCCTGGCTGTTCAGTGTGTAAGTGACCAGCTCCCGGATATTTTCATCGTCCTCTACAAGATAGATCAATTTATTCACCTCATTCTTTTTCGGCATCCAGATGATGTTCGTCGCTCTGGTGGATGCCTGTTATGGAATACTGTACCCATTCGGCCACATTCACTGCGTGGTCACCGATACGCTCAAAGTATTTGGCAGCCATGAGGATATCCAGGGCTGCCCTGGGGTCGGCATTTCTTTTCTGGATCAGCTCCAGAAGCTCTCCCTTTACTTTGTTGAAGAGGTCATCCACAATATCATCGGAGATGACTACGGATCCTGCCAGCTCCAGGTCATTTTTTACAAAGGCATCTACGCTTAAGGTAACCATACGGATGGTGGCTGCTGCCATGTTATGGATCTGTACTTTGCTGCTGATGCTGCTTCTGACAATGTAGGGAGCCAGGTCCGCGATATCCGCTGCCTGGTCACCGATCCGCTCCAGGTCCGATATCATTTTAAGCGCGGCGGATATGATCCTCAGATCACGGGCTACGGGCTGCTGCTGGAGAAGAAGCCGCATACAGATATTTTCAATCTCACGTTCCTTCTCGTCAATCTCGCCCTCCATGGCAGCTACTTTTTTTACCACCTCCGGCTCCGGTTCATCCAGTGCCTGTGCGGCCAGGGTGATGGCCTGCTCGCACAGGCTTCCCATTTTGATCAGCTCCACATGAAGCTGTTCTAACTGTTTATCAAATCTTGTGCGCATATCAACCAAACCTTCCTGTAATATAGTCCTCAGTCCGTTTATCCTGAGGCATTGAGAATATCTGTTCCGTCTCTCCGTATTCCACGATCTCTCCCAGCAGGAAAAATGCGGTTTTGTCGGAAATACGGGCTGCCTGCTGCATGTTGTGGGTTACCATGACAATGGTATAATCCTTCTTCAGCTCCACAGCCAGGTCTTCGATCTTGGATGTGGATATAGGGTCAAGTGCGGATGTGGGTTCATCCATGAGAAGGACCTCCGGCTGAACCGCCAGCGCCCGGGCGATACAGAGCCTCTGCTGCTGCCCTCCGGACATGCCCAGGGCGTTCTGCTTCAGACGGTCTTTGGTTTCATCCCAGATGGCTGCATTCCGCAGGGATCTTTCCACGATATCATCCAGCTTTGCCTTGGAATGGACACCATGGGTGCGGGGGCCGAAGGCGATATTGTCGTAAATACTCATAGGGAAGGGATTGGGCTTCTGGAACACCATACCGACTCTTTTTCTGAGCAGGTTTACATCCATTTTACCGTAAATATCCTCCCCATCCAGAAGGATGCTTCCATCTATGCGGCATCCCTCAACCAGGTCATTCATGCGGTTCAGGGATTTGAGGAGTGTGGATTTTCCGCAGCCTGAGGGACCGATGAACGCGGTGATTTTATTTTCAGGTATCTTTAAGTTTATGTTTTTCAGCGCCTTGAAATCGGTATAATATAAGTCCAGGCTGCTGATGGATATCTTTTCCGTATTGTTCATTTTACATTCTATAACTGTTCCATACAGTTATTATACTCCCTTCGTCAGTTTTTTTGCCAGTGTGCCGGAGATCCAGTTGATGACCAACACAAGCAGAAGCAGTATGACAGATACAGCGTAGGCCTGATCCATATACAGCCCCTCTCTGGAGAGATTGTACATATGGACAGCCAGTGTGGAGCCTGAGGACATAACGCTTGAGGGTACCTCAGCCACAGCTCCGGCTGTATAGATCAAGGCGGCTGTCTCACCCACGATCCTGCCTACTGCCAGAATAACGCCTGCCAGGATACCGGGGACGGCACTTGGCAGCACGATCTTGAAGACCGTGCGCAGCTTTCCGGCGCCAAGGCCGAAGCTTCCCTCGCGAAAAGAATCAGGGACAGATTTCAAGGCTTCCTCCGTAGTGCGCATGATGAGGGGAAGGATCATAATGGACAGCGTCAGGGCGCCGGCCAGCAGGGAATATCCCCACTTCAGGGTAGTTACAAAGAAAAGAGCGCCGAACAGTCCGTATACAATGGAAGGTATGCCGGAAAGCGTCTCTGTGGTAAGCCGGATGATCTCCACAAATTTGTTGCCCCGTTTGGCGTATTCCACCAGATATATGGCGGAAAAAATGCCGAGTGGGACGGCGATCAGGAGTGATAAGAATGTGATGATCAGGGTGTTGATAATAGAAGGCATCATGGATGCATTCTCGGATGTATAGGTCCAGGCAAAAAGGCCGGGATTCAGGTTGGGAACCCCGTTTATTAAAATATAGGCAACCAGGAAAAAAAGGACGGCAAAGGTAACGGCAGTGCAGAGCATGACCAGCAGCATAAGGAGAAAGGAGCCGGGTGCCCGTTTATATTCTTTTAGCTTCTGCCCAAGATATTCTTTATTATGCATGGCGGTTCCTCCGATTGAGCAGGGCAACGCAGAAGTTGATCAGCAGGATGAAGACAAAGAGTACAACACCTGTGGCGATGAGAGCTTCCCTGTGCAGGTCTGCGGCATAGCCCATTTCCAAAACGATATTGGCGGTCATGGTGCGGACACCTCTTAAGATCCCTCTCGGCATTCTGGGCTGGTTGCCTGCGATCATGACCACTGCCATAGTCTCACCGATGGCACGGCCGATCCCCAGCACCACACCGGCTATGACACCCGATTTTGCTGCGGGAAGGACAATGGCGAAAATACTTCTCTCATGTGTGGCTCCCAGTGCCAGAGCGCCCTCATAATACGTGCGGGGAACAGACCGCAGCGCGGATTCGCTGACACCGATGATGGTGGGCAGGATCATGATACCCAGAAGAATGGAGGCAGTGAGCATACTGTTTCCGTTGCCTTCTCTAAAAAGGCTGCGGATGAGAGGTACCAGTACCACAAGACCGAAAAATCCGTATACCACGGAGGGGATTCCCGCCAGCAGTTCTGTGGCTGATTTCAGAAACGGATAAATTTTTTTCGGACAATACTCAGCCATGAAGACGGAAGTCAGGATGCCCACGGGCACGCCTATCACAATGGCTCCGGCCGTCACATAAATACTTCCCATGATCATGGGGAAAATGCCGAAAATATTGTTGCCCGGTTTCCAGCGTTCACCAAGAAGAAAATCGAAAAGGCCGATCTCTTTCATGGCAGGTATACCGTTTACAAAAAGGAAGAGACATATTAATACAACTGCAAATATAGATGCGCAGGCAGCTATAAAAAAGACTGCCTGCATTGCTTGTTCTTTATGCTTATTTTGCTTTGTGAAATAATTTTTCATGTTATAAACCTCGGTCATAAGTGATGACGAAAAGGAAGAATTCAGGTATCGGAACCGTTAGGATCAAAGCGCTTCATCCCAGGCCAGAGCATCTCCGGTGAAGATGGATCTTACCTGCTCGGAGGTCATTTCATCGGTAGGATTGTCATTGTTGACAATAACGGCAATACCGTCCAGGGCAATGACTGTGGGGGTGAGACCTGCGTCCAGCTCGGAGTCTTTCAGCTCTCTGGAAGCCATTCCGATATCACAGACACCGTCAATAGCGTTCTGCATACCTGTGGTGGAATCACTTGTCTGGATTTCAATCTCCACCTTGCTGTTGGCATCCGCATAAGCTTCTTTTAGTTTTTCCATAACAGGTGATACGGAGGAAGAACCTGCCACTACCACTTTGCCGGAAGCTCCGTTTGATGTGTAGGCCTCTGGGTTATCCAGGGGAATATAATTGTTGTCAGCTACAACAGCCTGGCCTTCCTTGCTCAGGATATAGTTTATAAAATCCTGTGCGGCTTCGCTTGCATCTTCTTTCACTGCAATGTTAAACGGTCTGGAAATTTTGTAAGTTCCGGCTTTGATGTTTTCTGCTGTGGCTTCTGTTCCGTCAATCTTCAGAGCTTTTACCGTATCGTTTAAAGAGCCGAGAGAAATATAGCCGATACTGTACTCGTTCTGTGCCACGGAGGACATCATGACAGAAGTGCTGTTGGTGATGTTAGCCTCCTCTGTAGTCATATCCATTTTTTCTCCGTCTACTTCCTCCTCAATGCCGAAGAGTTCTACAAATGCACCACGTGTACCGGAGCCGTCCTCTCTGGACACTACGGTAATGTCATTGCTGCTGTCCCAGTCACCGCTTTTGTCATCCTTTGAACTGCTGTCTGTATCAGCTTTATCGGCAGTGGATTCCGTGCCTTGGTTTGTGTCTTTTGTGCTTCCTGCATCTTCATTTGCACCGCAGGCTGCCAGTCCTAATACCATCACTCCGGCGAGTAAAATTGCTGCTGATCTTTTCATGTTTTGATCTCCTTTTTCCTCGAATTATCTAATGTATTGTTTTCATGCAACTGGTACGTCCTCGTTACAAGCTTCAGTATATATGGGGAACGTTAAATACAAAATCTCACTTTTGTTAAATGTAAGTAAAGTTAAATAGGATTGATCTTTTAATTGTTAAATGTTAAAGGTCCTATAAAGTCTATCATTACAGAAAATGCAAAATCCATACCAAATCCATACCACTTCCATATTTTTTCTATACTTTTTCCTGCTATAGTTATCTCATAATAAGAATTTGTATAGGGAAAGGGAGAGAGGATACATAAACAGAGCAGCATTGGCAGTCAAATACTTAACACGCAGAAAATCACGTGCATGTTTCATACTGGTTGTGTTTTTTGTGATAAATATAATGGCGTTTACTATCCGATCCATTAGGGAGGCCGCCAATGATGCTTTAGCCGGCCTGGAACAAAAGCCGGCGGACTGCTTTTATCTTGATCCGCGATATGAGATGGACCAAAATACCGTCCGGGCTGAAGATCTGAACATATCCATTTCCCATAATAAAGGATCAGAGGTCACAGATGCCATAAAGGAAATGTACCCCTTGGTATTGCTTGTGATCTTTGCCGCTTCTGCTGCTATAGCGGTTATCTATTCAAAGCATATCGCCAAGCCCATGGTGGAAATAAGTAATATTGCCCGGCGAATGGAAAAGCTGGACAAAACACTGAAGGAGATAGAGGGAGCCAACAGTAAACTCAAATCGGATATGGAAAAAGAAAGAGTGCAGGCCAAGCAGCGCTCTGACTTTTTTATGTCTATTTCACATGAGTTGAAAACGCCCCTTACCATTCTGAAAGGCGGGACGGAGGGTATGCTGCAGAACTTAGCTCCCTTCCACAACCGGGATAAATATCTTTTACATTCCATGCAAGTCATAGAAACAATGGAAAAAATGATCAAAGATATCTTGGCAGCGGCACGGACGCAGATGATCCATCATGACGGGGGAATGCGTTCTGCTGATATTGGAGAAATAACTATGGATATCATCCAGTTCAGCCATTGTCCATTCTGCGGAGGGCTCTTCTGTTTATATCACAACAAAATCATGGGGATCAGAATGTGTTCTGACTGTGAAGAATGTAAACAGTTCCATACCGGACGAAGAAATCCGCCACGTTTTTGAGCCTTTCTACAAAGTAGATAAATCCCGTACAGGGAACGGAACAGGCTTAGGGCTGTATATCGTAAAATCGTTTTTGGAATATCATGACTTCCGGTTCAGCATTGCAAATCAGGAAAGCAGCGTGGTATTTACCATTGTGATGCCCTTAAGTGTATGAGGTTCTTCCAATATAAAAAAGCCGGGAAAGCCGTTTAAGGCTTTCCCGGAAAAATACCGCGAAGTGTGATCTCTATTATGCTACCCTTTATGCTGCATCCGTTTGATGACCTTCAGCCGGGTGAATTCTTCCCTCTCTTTTTCCTCCAGTGCATTGGAAATAGATTTTGTCAAATCCTCAAATTTGGGGATCGTGATATTTTTCAGCGCATTGGCGCGCTTCTGTGTTTTCTTAATGTTGATAGCCAGCCGGTAGGCGGAATTTTCTACCATGGACAGGCGGATGGTGAGCTGCTTTACCTTCTCAAAGGCCGCTTTTGCTTCATCCAGGGAGGCTTTGGTGCCGTAGAAGGCATAGGTGGGTGCACCTGAAGCCGGGTCAGACTGCACCAGGGGGATCTCCGTTCCCATGACGCTTCTGGTCTTGATGCGGATAGAGTCCTCCACAGGTACGGTGCGGGATATCTCCTGTACATAGCTGATGCCGATCTCCATGTTGGCCTTCTGGAGTGCTGCATAGGCGGTGCGGAAGGTGATATCGATCTGGTCCTGGATATCCTTGGCCTGGTCGATCAGGTCCATCAGCTCACGGATGAGGATATTTCTCTTTTTGTCCATCAGGTCAAAGCCCTGTCTGGACAGAGCCAGGGAATTTTTTGCTAATATAAGATTACCTTTGGTTGGAAAGGTATTTGGATCCATAACATCACCCTTTCTATAAAGACTTTGCTGTAAAGCCTTCGGGCTTCACAGCAGCGGCTGCCTGACTGCGGCCATTTTCTTATGCGTCCTCTTCCAGAGGATGATAATACTGGTCCAGAATCTTGGTGTCAATACGGTCCAGCTCGTCTCTGGGAATCATACCTAACAGTTTCCAGCCCAGATCAAGGGTTTCCTCAATGCTCCGGTTCTCATCCGGTCTCTGGCCTACAAAGTCATGTTCAAAGGCATCTCCGAATCTCAAATATTTTTTATCCAGCGGTGAAAGCTCATCCTCACCGATAACGGATGCCAGTGCCCTTGCATCTCCCACTTTAGCGTAACAGGAGAAAAGCTGGTTGGCTACATCCTGATGGTCACCTCTTGTGTAGCCCTCACCGATACCGTCCTTCATAAGCCTGGACAGGGAAGGCAGTACATTGATAGGGGGATAGACAGCCTGCCCGTGAAGCTGCCGCTCCAATACGATCTGGCCTTCCGTGATGTAGCCTGTAAGGTCAGGGATCGGATGTGTGATATCATCATTGGGCATGGTTAGGATCGGGATCTGTGTGACAGAGCCGGTCCCGCCTCTTACAATGCCGGCGCGCTCATACAAAGTTGCCAGCTCACTGTACAGATATCCGGGATAACCCTTTCTGGAAGGGATCTCCCCTTTTGAGGAGGAAACCTCACGCATGGCCTCCGCAAAGGAGGTGATATCGGTCAGGATAACAAGAATATGCATTCCTTTTTCAAATGCCAGATACTCCGCGGCGGTCAGGGCCACTTTCGGGGTGATCAGCCGTTCCACAACCGGGTCATTTGCCAGGTTCAGGTACATGACCACATGGTCTGCAACACCGCTCTCCTCAAAGGTGCGGCGAAAAAATTCAGCCACGTCATATTTGACACCCATGGCGGCAAACACGATAGCGAATTTTTCATTGCTGTCTCCCCCAAGGGAGGCCTGCTGTACGATCTGGGCTGCCAACTGGTCATGGGGAAGGCCGTTTCCGGAGAAAATGGGCAGCTTCTGTCCCCTGATCAGGGTAGTCAGGCCGTCAATGGCTGAGATACCGGTCTGGATATAGTTACGTGGATACTCCCTGGTCACAGGGTTAAGGGGAAGCCCGTTGATGTTGGAGCGGACCTCCGGCATGACAGGGCCAAGGCCGTCAATGGGTTTTCCGATACCATTGAAGGTTCTTCCCAGGATATCGGAGGAAAGCTCCACCTCCATGGGATGGCCTGTGAGCTTTGTGTGGGTGTTCAGAAGGGACATGTTTTCCGTGCCCTCAAACACCTGGATGACTGCTTTGTCTTCATATATTTCAACAATCCGGCCCAGCTTTCTGGAGCCGTCGTCCACCTTGAACTCTACAATTTCATCAAAGGAGGCATCGCGCACGCCCTCCAGCACAACCAGAGGTCCATTGATTTCGCTCAAGCCGAGATATTCAATTGCCATGATCGTTCCTCCTTATGCATTTTTTTCCATGACGGTGTTGTAGAAGTCGTCAACGGCCTTCATGTAATCGTCGATCAGTTCCAGCTTGTCATTGGGAACATCATATTTGATGGAGATGATCTTCTCAAATACATTCTCCTTGCGGAGCACTGACATGGGCATACCCATGGCGATCAGGTTTCTGCAGCGCTTATACAGATAAAGGATGACCTCCATCATCTTAAACTGTTTGTCCAGAGATACACAGGTATCGTCAGGATGGAAAGCATTCTGCTGCAGGAAGCCCAGACGGATGACTCTCGCGATCTCCAGAGTCAGTTTCTGATCATCCGGCAGTACATCGCTTCCGATCAGCTTTACGATCTCCATCAGGCTGCTCTCCTGGTTTAAGATAGCCATCAGGCGGTTTCTGTCATCCACAAATCTGGGTGATACATTTTCACTGTACCAGTGGGACAGGTCGCCCAGATATTCACTGTAGCTGGTAAGCCAGTGGATCGCCGGGAAATGTCTGGCATATGCCAGGGATTTATCAAGCCCCCAGAAACAGCGCACAAAACGCTTGGTGTTCTGGGTCACAGGCTCGGAGAAATCACCGCCCTGGGGGGACACGGCCCCGATGATGGATACGGAACCCTCCGTACCGTTTAAGTTCTGCATCATGCCTGCCCTCTCGTAGAATGCGGAGAGGCGGGAGGCCAGATAAGCCGGGAAGCCTTCCTCCGCGGGCATTTCCTCCAGACGTCCGGACAGCTCACGCAGAGCCTCGGCCCACCTGGATGTGGAATCGGCCATGATCGCCACGTCGTATCCCATATCCCGGTAATATTCCGCCAGGGAGATACCTGTGTAGATGGAAGCCTCACGGGCAGCCACCGGCATGTTGGAGGTGTTGGCGATGAGTGTGGTGCGGGCCATGAGGGCATTGCCTGTCTTGGGATCGTGGAGCTTTGAGAAGTCCTCCAAAACCTGGGTCATCTCATTGCCGCGCTCGCCGCAGCCGATGTAGACAATGATGTCCGCGTCAGACCATTTTGCGATCTGGTGCTGGGTCATGGTCTTACCTGTTCCGAAACCGCCGGGAACGGCCGCTGTACCGCCTTTGGCAATGGGAAACAGGGTATCCAGGATACGCTGTCCCGTAACCAGAGGGATGGTGGCCGGATAACGCTTGTTGGTAGGGCGCGGAATACGGATCGGCCATTTCTGCGCCAGTTTCAACGGATATTCGCTGCCGTCCGCAAGCTGGACCACCGCTAAAACGTCAGTCACGGTGTATGCGCCGTCCTTTACCACTTTGGATACAATACCTTCCACCTGAGGCGGAACCATGGATTTGTGTACAATGGACGGGGTCTCCGGCAGCTCCGCGATGATGGTGCCGCCGTGCACCTCCATGCCGTCCTTTATTGTCATATGAACGTTCCATTTTTTCTCTGTGTCCAGGGAATCTACCTGCATACCGCGGGAGATGTATTTGCCGGACTGTTCGGCAATGACAGAGAGGGGACGCTGGATACCGTCGAAAATATTGTCCAGGATACCCGGCCCCAGCATAACAGAGATGGCATCACCTGTGGCAGTGACCGTCTCCCCCGGTCTTAAACCGCTGGTTTCCTCGAAAACCTGAACGGTGGTGGTATCCTTTTTCAGGGAAATAACCTCGCCTACCAGGTTTTCCTTTCCCACGTATACCATTTCCGACATCTTGAATCCTGTATTACCTTTCAGATAAATGACGGGACCGTTGATGCCGTAGATAATTCCTGTTCTATTCATGTAGCAGTCCTCCGTCAAAATTAAATTCTTCTTTTTCGTTCTCGTATAAAGTTTTGAATGTGTGGTCAATTAAAATATTCTTCGCCGGGATCACAGCACGGACGCCGCCCATGAAGGGAGTTTCCGACAGGCAGAGGGGAGTCCCGCATCTGGCCGCAAGGGTTTCCAGCAGGTTGGCGTCCGCAGGGGTCAGATAAATCTGTACTTCGTCCTCTCCGGCAATGCTCAGGGCTTCCCGGATTTTTTCTTCCAGCCAGACTAGGTACTCGGAGCTGCCCATGAAGGTCTCCAGTTTGTTTCTTACTTCCACAAACAATTCCTCACGCAGTTCCTGCTGTTTCTTGGACAGACGTCTTTTAATGTGAAGCTGCTCCGCAGACAATGCCTTGTTTATTTCACGTTTTGCGTTCTCTGTCTCCAGCTTTAACTGGTTGGCGGCATTTTTCTGTTTATCTTCTTTATGTTCAGCCAGCATCTGGGAGAGGGCAGCCCGGTATTCTTCCAGGGCCTTTTCAGACTCCTCCCGTGCGCTTTCCATAGATACTTCGTAGAAATGCTGCAGTTTTTCTTCGGTTGTCATGTCGTTCACCTTCTTTATCTATAATTTCAAACCGATCGCCTCATTGACATAAGAAAGAATAAAATCGGGTGCACGGCCGGTACCATGTCTGTCGGGGATTTCTATAATGAGCGGCAGACGATGGTTCAGCCGCATGTCGTCAATGATATCGGGAAACTCCCTGCCGAATTTTTCCGTCAGCAGGATGATGCCGTTTTCCTTGTTGGCAATGGCGTCCTCCAGAGCTTTTCTCAGCTCTTCGCGTTCATGCACCACAACACCTTCCACGCCTGCAAGCCGCATTCCTGTATAGGTGTCAATATTATCGCTGATCAAAAACATTTTCATAATGCATCAGTCTCTTTCTATTAAAAATATAAGGCAGCCCTTATCCCAGTTTACCTAAGATCATGAAGGAAATGATAAGTCCGTACAGAGCAATACCTTCTGCCATGGCTACGAAGATCATGGATTTACCAAACAGGGAACCGTCCTCGCTGATAGCACCCAGTGCAGCGCTTGCGGAGGAGGCAACAGCGATACCGGAACCGATGCCGGAAAGTCCGGTAACCAGTGCGGCGCCGATGTAGCCCAGGCCTGTGGCAAGTCCTGCGGAAGCTGTGTCAGTGGCAGCGCTTACGGAAGCGGTTCCGCCGATCATCACAACAGAAGCCACCAGAAGGGTACCGAAGAAGAAGAAACAGTTCACGCCCAGTGATTTTTTGTAACGCTTTTTATTTTTCTCTCCCAGGAAAAAGTATCCGAAGGGAACAATGATGCTTAAAATTAATGCCGCTGCTATAGTAAATTGAATTAATGTTGTCATAATAATGAATCCTCCTTAGGTTTATGCATTTTTGTTTTCTCTTTTTACGCGCTTTAAGAATGGGTGGAATTCCCTGCCGCTGCCTTTATAGAAGCGGCTGAACATCTCGTAATATTCCAGACGGAGTACCTGGATACCTACGATCAGGCCCTCCATAGCGCATACAAAGCCATTGCCCAGCACGATGACCAGCCAGTTGATACTGCCTCCGCTTTCAGCGCCTCCAAGCATGAGTACAACACCCATCATGGCTGCATGGCTGACAGCAAATGCGCCGATACGGACGAAGGAAAGGGTGTTGGAGAGATAACTCAGCATTACCTCAAACAGTTCAAAGAAGCTCTGAACAAAGAACATGACCTTTCCGCCCTCCACAACAGGCTGTTTTTTCTTAATGATACGTGTCAGCGGCTCCTTCAGCATGATCAGGATAAGCGGTACGCCGAACATGATGACCAGGATCGCCGTTGCCGGAAGAGAATGTCCTGTCAGGTACAGCAGGATCATAACGGTCAGTGCCCCGTAGAAGACCAGGCCGCAGACTGCATTCTGGTCAAACAGGATATTTTCCGTATCGCGGCATCTCACTGCATTGATGATATGGAAGATCATGGTCAGCAGTATGAGGAACATACCGAAGACGATCGCCACAATAAACACAGTGTTCATGTTGCCAAGGCCGGGTACATTGGTCATGGCATCCACAGGCCGCAGCCATATGGGTTCCAGCACATCTTCAAATCCGAAGATACTGCCGAACATGAAGCCAAAGAAAGTGGAAAAGATACCGGCTGTGCCTATGATGGCGGCCAGATCCATTTTTTTGAATTTGTAAAGCAAAAATCCGCCGATAGCCAGCAAAAGACCCTGTCCCACATCGCCGAACATGGCGCCGAAGATGAAGGAATAGGTGACTGCCACGAACATGGTGGGGTCCATCTCATTGTAGGCGGGAAGGCCGTACATTTTAACATACATCTCAAAAGGTTTGAAAACCTTGGGGTTTTTCAGCTTGGTCGGCGGCTGTGTGCGTATGTTGTTCTGGTCATCCTCAATGATACAGAACAGTTTGGCATCGTTTTCAATGTCCTTCTGGAAAGCCAGGGCATCCAGCTCGGTCATCCATCCGCAGAGAATATAGAAGGTCTCCTGGTGTTCTTTGACGCAGGCCGCTACTTTTCGCACGTCAAAGTTGGTGGAGAGAGCACTTAGGGCTTCTCTTGCGGAGAGTATGGCGGAAGCGTCGTCCCGGAGCAGCAGCCGTATTTCTTCCTGGCAGGAGGCCATGTGCCTGTCTATGGTTTCCAGTTTTATTTTCAGTTCCCTGTGTATGGCCTGGGGTGTCCCGTGGTAGTAATCTTTTTTCAGGTAAATCCTTTCAAAATGCATGGAAGAGAAGACTGCGTCAACTTCCTCCATCCTGGTCCAGGGTACGAAATAGACGCCCCATACATATTCGTCTTCATGGCAGGGATAGAACCAGGTGTCCATGCCGTCATAGACGTACTCTTTGAATTTGTTATAATATTCTTTCGCGATCCGGCCGAAACGGACCTGGACAAAACGGTAGTGTACCAATTTATCCACATCTTCCGGCAGATTCAGGAAGGGGGTGATACGGTTTAAGTCTTCCACAACTGCCGTCCGCTGTGCCTTCAGGTCATCGCATTCTGCATTGATGTCTGAGAGCTTCTGGCTGAGGGAGTCAATAAGATCCGTGGCTTCATCCAGGGAAATATCCCGGACCGGCACGTCCTCTGTATTCTGCAGCAGCCCTGCAAATTCTGCGGCTTTGTTCAGAAGTTCCTTGTAAGGGTTGATCTGAATATAAGGGGACAAGTGCTGCACCTGCGTCAGCTGTGCCATGGCATTTTCCAGATGGATCTCATACTTAGCCAGGTATTCGTTGACAACTCTGTCAATGTCAGACTTCGGACCGGTAATGCTCAAGAATTTCATTTTCTCAATCATGTCAATTACCTCCGAGGTTAGTTTTTGTGAATATAATCCAGCGTCTCAGCCGGGGACAGTCCGTAGCGGATACACTCTATGGCAGTAGTGAGCCGGTCTACTTCATGTTCCTTGTGATAAAAATAGGAATAGATCATAATGACTGAGTGCGGGTATTTTCTTGCCTCCGATTCCAGGACATTCCTGAGATTCAGAGTATAGTATTCTTCCAGGTTCTCCGGCGCAAGTTCCGGATAACGTTTTTTATAGGCAGTGGTATCCAGTACGCGGCGGAACTCTTCCTTGTCCGCTGCTTCCACCAGTGCGGTGATCTCTTTGTGGGAGAGCTTGTAGTGCACAGGTATGAGCAGTGCGTAGATATCAGCCGGGGCCATATGGTAATACCTGCGGGAACGGTAGATCCACTGCAGGTTAAGCATATCAAATTTGTTGCCGTAGGCTTTTATGATTTCTTGCAGATCTCTTTTTTTGAACAGCTTATCTTTTACAGACCAGATATTCGCAAAATAATACTGGTCCAGCGCCATGCCGTAATCAAAAAGGAGCGGTGTATATTCTTCCCCGATCTTAGACAGTGGGGAGTAATATTCCGTACCTTTCAGACTGTTTACAAATTCTTCAATTGTAGCTGCTTGGGTCAGTTTTTCCAAATCCAGTTTGGAATGCCGGTCAAAGAAATCCTTGAACAGCGATAAATCCAGCCCTTCCCGGGTCTTGTCAAATACCCTTCTTAGGCATTCCTTCATAATGGCGATCTCATACCGCTTAAAGTACAGAGCCATAAAGGTGCGCTGGGAGGGATTGGCGAATTTGTAAATCTTAGCAAAGTTCTGATGGATCGTGTGGGTAAGCAGTTTTTCCATGTCACCCCTGTGGAGTGAGTTTTCGTCCAGGTCAGCCCACAGTTCTTTGAATCCGGGCTGCTTTTTTAGATACGCAACCACCTGGGGAACAGATTCTAACTGAGAGATTTCCTGATACTGCCTTTCCGTCATGAGCTTGCTCTGCATGGCACGGATTTTTGTTGAAAGACCGCTGTAAGATAACAGGGTTCCCATAACATCACATCCTTAATATTTTGTCATACAGTTTCTGAGCCATCTCTTGGTGATGGGCTTCATAATACTTTTCCATTTTATGCAGGATTTCATCCGTTTCCGCTTTCTGGTTATCCAGTTCTTTTTCCATGTTGACTTCCAGGTCTCTGCGGATGGATTCCAGTTCTTTGGCAGTTTTCCGGTCAGCTTCCTCATCGAAGGCTTTGATCTGGGCATCATTGTCTTCGGAAAGCTTTTTTTTCTGGACAGCAACGTCCTCCATGATCCGGGAAGCAGCGGCTTCGATTTCTGCCAGTTTGCTGATTACATCTTCCATAGATTTTCCTCCTTGTGTCTTCTATATATCATACACCTTTTCCAGAAAAAATCCATAGAAATCTTCATAATATTTCAGCTGATTTATACAAAAGATATAATTGTGACGGGTGTTTTTCTTATGTTTTTTGGCGAATTTTGCGGTAATCTTTGACAAAGCAAAAAGTTTTCAGTTATACTGAAAGAAGGCGGAAAATGCCGGCTGTGTATGCCGGCTGGCTTCGTCTGCAAGAAAGATGTGAAGAAAGGCTGGATATGAAATGCGTTTGAGAAATATACCCGGAGCAAAGGAGGCCATTGCCGGGAGCACTTATGTGATACAGAATCCTCAGGGAAACCGTGGAAAGTGGCATGAGGTGTTCCAAAATGATAATCCTGTCCATATAGAGGTGGGAATGGGAAAAGGCCGTTTTATTATGGACATGGCGGCCCGCAGCCCGCATATTAATTATGTAGGGATCGAGATGTATGACAGCATCCTGCTGCGGGCACTCCAGAAGATGGAAGAGCGGGAAAACGGGACAGAGGCACCTCACAATTTATTTTTCATGAGAATGGATGCCAGGGAGCTGCCGCTTGTATTTAATCCCGAAGAAGTGGACAGAATATATTTAAACTTTTCCGACCCGTGGCCCAAGGACCGCCATGCAAAGAGAAGGCTCACATCAAGGCAGTTCCTGGAGCGCTATGATGCCATACTGGCTAAGGACGGTACGGTGGAGTTCAAGACAGACAACAGGGAGCTTTTTGACTTTTCCGTGGAGGAATTTAAGGAGGCCGGGTGGAAACTTTTGGCCTGCACCTATGACCTGCATCACGACGGGGAACTGAACCGGGGGAATGTGATGACGGAATATGAGGAGAAGTTTTCCTCCATGGGGAATCCTATCCACAAGCTGACCGCAGCCAGATAGGGAAGCAGAAACCGGGTTTCGGTCCGGGATTTTTGTCATATGATATAGAGAAGCAGTTTTACCTGAAAGGAAGTATCCTATGGCGAAGAAGAAAAATATGCAGAACTCCCTCTTTGAATGGGCATATACAAACAGGAAAATGGGCAGCAAAACTGCTGATATCTTGAAATCAGTCGGAGAAGTGAATAAGCTTTTAAGTTCAGCCGGGAAAAAGAAAAAGTAAGAAAAAGGGGAAAACAGTAAAAACTACTATAAGAAAGCGTGTAACGCTTAACCGGAAAGGAGAAAATCATGGTTGAAGTGATTACGGAACAGAATTTTGACAAGGTTGTGATGGGGGCAGATCTGCCTGTACTGGTGGATTTTTATGCGACCTGGTGTGGCCCGTGCAAGCAGATGGCGCCGGTGATCGAGGAGCTGTCTGAGGATCTGGAGGGCAAGGCCCTGTTCGGCAAGGTCAATGTAGATGAAAATATCAATCTGGCCCAGAGATATAAAATCCTGCAGGTTCCCACCTTCCTGTTCGTTAAGGACGGCAAGGTAATGAGCCGGGAGACCGGAGGGATCAGCAAGGAAGAGCTGGCAGAGGAACTTGGGGTGTGGCTGTAAAGCCGCCCCCGGCCTGCGGCCGGATGTGGAAAAACAGCGGAAATTGCGTTATTTGGGTGCAGTGTTAAATGTATATGATAAAAAACATAAAAAAATGTAAAAAAGATACTTGCATTTTTTTGGAATATCGCTTATAATATGTCTTGCGTTACAAAATATGCGCCTTTAGCTCAGTTGGTAGAGCAGTAGACTCTTAATCTATTTGTCCAGGGTTCGAGTCCCTGAAGGCGCACTAAAAAGCACTGTTTTTGCAGAGTTGGAGCTGCGGGGACGGTGCTTTTCTTTTGCGATCGCAATAATACTGATAATCTACTGGCCTAAAAAATCCGGAATTTGTATCTCAAATGTTCTTCCGGTCCGGCCCGATCGGGAGCTGCAGCACAACTGTTTTGAGATACATTTAAAATGCCCGGCATGGAGCCGGGCAATTCTTTCAATATCCAGTTCTGAAAAAAATTCCATCCAATTGATAAATACTGGCACCCATCATTTTATAGGTGTTCGCCAAATGAAGATACGTTCTGGTTACTGTATAATCATAATGGCCCAAAAACAATCTTAGATTTTCGAGGTTTCCACCTCCCATAACATAACTGGTAGCAAAAGTGTGCCGGAGCAGGTGAGGAGTAAGACGAGCTATACCAGTTTTACGTTTGATCCGGGCAAAGAGCTGCTTGATGCAATTATAGTTTATATACCCTTCGCCACGAATCCGAGCGAACGCTGGCTGTAAAGTATATTGCTTATCATCCAGATTATCCGTAAATCCCCGGTATAACATTACATAAGTATAAAGAGCTTTCTTAAGTTTTGGACAAAGGAGCACGACCCTGGACTTTTCACCCTTTGTATTAATTATCTTTACAATATTCTTATCAAAGTATATGTCACAAAGCCGAAGCGATTCGACCTCTTCCGCCCGAAACCCAGCATCAAGCATAAGATGTACGATACAATAATTTCTCAATCCGGTTTCGGTTTTCAAACTGAAAAGTTTATCAATAGCCATAACCTCATCCTGATACAGAGGAACTTTTTCCTCACTATCATCTTTTGGCATCTTCACGTTTGTTTTAAAATTTAAATTAAATTCCGCATTGCAGAAATTGAGAAAGGCTTTAACCGCACGACAATAGGTGCGTATCGTAGTATTTTTAATACATACATCAGACGGCACAGCAAAAGGATGTCTGGAAAATCTGGGCTTGTGTCGTAACATACGGATATAATCAGCCATTATCTTATCAGGCAAAACAGCTATATCACTTCCAGACGTACAGCCGGGAACCTCAGTATACAAAAAGTCAAGAAAAAATCCTAAATTCTTTGCATAATATTGAATTGTCTTTGCAGAACAAAAGGTTTCCCTGTCTGCAATGAATAAATTGTAAGCTACTAAAATTGTTATCATAATATCACCTCATATTAACCATTTGTATGTATCGAGAAAATACTTATCAAAACGTTCATTGTCCTCTTCCGCAAGTCTTTCCCGGTTATAAACGAAAAACAAAATAAGAAAATAGATACCAAAAAGATAATCAGTATCATAATTCAATACACCAAAAGTAAGAGTAAGAAAAATAAATTCATAAGTCATAAACGTATGAAACTCTTTATCAAAGAAGAAATAATTATAAATTTTTTCCAGCATATCTAACCTCCATTTGTATCTCACTTAATTCGCCGATCGGACTGGAGCTGCCTCCGTAGCACAATCGTTTTGAGTTACATTATTAAAAATATAATCCCCAGCATCCAGATATCGTTGATGCAATAAATAATCTTCAACCCTGTCAATTAAACGCTGGAAATTAACATCAGCATATACTTTTTTGATATTTTCATCCTGTTTTTTAAGGGTTGCCATTCGACAGCATTCATTATAATATTTTTCAATATCCATCTAATCGCCCCCTTGTAAAAGCAGGTCATCCATGCTATCATAACCATAGACAACACCTGTTGCATTATCAACAATTGTTACATCAAGACTAGAGTAGTTATCTCTTAATCCAGACAGTTCCTGACCAGATAGCTGTCTGGATTTTTTTTGTTTATATCTCATAGCCTGTTTTACATCATTATCATTTAAGGTTAATACAGCTTCCATGGCATCTCTTGCCGGACTATCCTCGTTAATTCCCTTGTTGTAAAAAGATAACATGACCGCTTTGTTGATTAACTGCCGCTTCATGACATCAGCAGAGAGATTACGATTATATTGCCTTATAAATGGTAATTGCACCTTCGGGACCAGGGCATCCACCATCTTGGTGTTACGGAGCGCACGCCAAAAACCACAATCAGGCCGCCTGGACTTGTTACTATCACCCGTAGTCTCTACCAACCGGAGGATATTACTGGTAAGGTAATTTGCAATCATATAATGGTTGTCCAAGTAATCATAGATACGCTGGCAGCACCCCTTATCACTATTATCCTTAAATGGTATTAAGGGATAATTTTTAGACGCTTTTCGCATAGTCTGGAACTCAACGTTGACAATCAGATTGATTTTTGGGGTAAGCATATTAGCAAACCGCCTAATATCATCCGTCACATGTAACTGACTCTCATTGTCCAGGACAATTTGCTTTGCCCTACGGCACAAAGATTCATCTTGTCCATATTCCGCATAATATTTTATTCGAGCTATATCCAAATAGCCCCAGGAGCCACGCTTAAAGCACTCCTCATAGCAATAAAAATCGTAACGGTTAATAAGTCCGTGAAATAGCCAGACTTTGAAGAAAAACGGCTTATATCCCATTTCTACAACTTCCTTACTCTTTAAGTAGATCCTGACAAAGCATTTCTGCCCGCGCTTACCAAGGGCCACATAATCAATCAGGTAATCTTCAGAACCGACTTTTTCCGTATTGAAATGAGCACCCTTATACCGATCAACGCGCATCTTGTAAAAATTCTCAATACTAAAGAACTTTTCTGGATTTGCCAAGTAATTCGAGTGCCAACAATAATCAGCACGATTTTCCTGGACAAAATCTATATCCAAATGAAAAAAATCTGCAATACCTTTTACATAGGCAAGTGATCGCTCAAATGCATTATGAACTCCATACATCCAGAGCATATACGATCGTATCTGTACAATAATCTCACTGGTAACGGATGCCCCCTCTTGACTACGGGGGACCCGGGGAGCAATAAAAATATTAAATTCTTCCGGCTTTTCCAGACAGATGTTATAAAATCCGCTGAATGTTATCGGAACCAGATTTAAATTGCCCAAATCCTTTATGTATATCGGCACCACGTTTCCGTATACTTCAAACAATTCTTTTCGCTTTAATTCAAAATAATGCCGAAGCCGGATAACTTGATCATCACGGGTTTCTTCCGTAAAATCATTATTAAATTTCACGGAATAGTAAAAAGTATCAATCTGATGTAGGAACTTACTTTTTTTATAATCAAACCAATAATTTGAATCTTGTTCAGACATTTCAGCCATTATCTGGCAAGTTTTAAAGTCTCTCTTATCAACCAAATTTTCACCTCATTTTCCATTTTGTATCTCAAAACAGTCCTTTTTCAGTTTTTGGCCGAAAGGCCATTTGGCCAAACGGGTTTTCCCCCTGTTTTCCTGTCAACCACGCGGGTTTCATTGTGTAATTCATATGTATTTTCAGACCACGTAGTACAAGCTCGTGGTCAGGCTTTTTCCGGCACTTCTGGGCTGGTTGCGGCAGGATGCCCGTCCGCCTTCGGCGGGGCCCCCGTGCCCCCTTCCTCAGTCGGGCGGGCGTCCTGGCGGTCAAACAGCACATAGGTGTCGTACAACCTGTAATAGAGTTTTTTCGCCCGGAAGAACTCACTGTCCACTTTCTCCTTCATTGGATACCAGATTTTTACCGAGACAAAAAGATTTCCGAATGCAAGCATGGAGATGATCTTTCCCTTTAAGCCAAAGTTGCTGACTTTTCGGTGTATATACTCATACTCGATCAAGCTCCGGACTTGCCTATCTATCATCCGATCAAATTGAGCGATCAATATTATCCGATACCCAAGATGACGGTGCAGTGTGAAAAACTGTAGCCAATCATTACGGCCGCGCTGGCACCAGTCACGGGCGTTGAACATAAGCTGGCATTCGTCGAGGACAAGCAGGATACTGTCTTCCCGGACTTTGCCTGTCTCCTTGATATAATCCTGGGCAAAACGCATGAGATAATCAGGCGTTATCTCATTATTGCGCAGATATGTATACCTTTTGTTATTACGTGTCTTAATCCGGTCCAGATTGATGTCAAAATTCCCGATCGCGGGTCTGCCTGCCCTGATCCACCAATACAGGTTACTGGCAACATGCAGGGACTTCCCGGAGCCGGGGGTACCGGAATAAAAGATTATCATATTACCGCTCCTTTCTGTATCTCATTTTTTCTGCAGATACCCTGGCTGCAGAAGAAGTTTTGAATCACATTATGATGTTATGATATTGCCCGTATCCACCGGAGCAGGATGCTGTAAAGATAAAATACCCCTACGGACACCAGCCAGGCTTCACCAATACTTATAAAGGTTGATATTGGAATAAAATAATTTAAGGCAGACAAAAAAGGTAGATTTTCCATTGCGTCAATAAATGCAACAAATGGACTCCTGGGTAACAAAGATAAAACGGCATCCAAAAATTTGGTAACAATCTCCATAAGATCACCCCTTAATTAAATTTCTTGTGACAAGGATAAGAGAAACGATAAAGCCCAATGTTTCAATGACTCTTAAAATTTGTACCACAGATTCAAAATCTGACATATCAAGTTCCCATTTTTCATCAATATGGACCGGACCATAATCCAGTTTAAATGGCAGTTTAAAGACCGGAGCTTCGGCTTTAGCAGACAAAACCTTGAAAGCCTTGATTAAATCAAAAGGGATACAAAAGGGGAATATCTCTGTCAAGTCAGCCGTATAATCACCGATTTCCCCCTCACCACCGGGATTCGGATTTGGGTCAGGATCAGGGTCAGGGTCAGGGTTCGGATTTGGATCAGGATTCGGGTCAGGATTCGGGTCAGGGTCAGGATTCGGATTTGGGTCAGGATCAGGGTTTGGGTCAGGATTTGGGTCAGGATTCGGATCAGGATTTGGGTCAGGATCCGGATCAGGATTTTGATTTGGATTTGTAAGAGTTTCTATCAATTCCTCAATCAATGCTTTATTCTCATGCTCTGGGTCTATTTCAGGGTTATCAGCGGTATTGATTTCCTGTATACGGCGCAACAATTCGTCCATTTCGTCCCCAGATGGAAGACGAATATTGTCATACAATGGAGAATCTAATGCATTTTTATCTGGATTTTTTTTGATCCAATCCTCTATATCAGTAGACAACGGTAGTGTTTTAGGATTTATTATGCCTGGATATACAATACCATTATGCTGTGCCCTTTTCGCTTCCTCATAACTATCGTACACATACATATTATGTATAAGAGTACCAGGATTAAAACGTTCCCCATTAGAATACTCACCATCCACTACATTTGATTTACTTCCATCAGAATTTATAGACCAAGAACGCTTATACATAGGAAATGTAAGAGAATCAAAAGCAACATATTCGCCAGTTTTATAAACTAAAGGATAATCCCTATACATCCGTATTTGATACCATGGATGTCCATTATTATAAATATAATTGATATTCCAATATGGATAATCAGATACATTGGCATTAATATCACTTATCAAACCATCAGGCAATGTAACATCTTCCGGTTTATATTTACCATTTTTTTGCCACTGACAGACTTCAATAGCAAGAGAACCAATAACAGTAGCCAAAGCCCCACCTGCTTCAAGTGCAACAGTTGCATTTGGATGTGCTTTAAACCATAACTTCAATTTCTCAAAGGTTGCAAATTTCTTTTCAGGGTCATCATTATCCGGGTCAAAATCATCTGGATCTTGACCGGAAGAACCAGCCGCCTGTTTCACAATATTGTCATACCCTGCCTGGATATATCTTCCAACCTGTGCAAGCTGGTCTGCAAAATCATCAGCAGCCCCCGAATTATACCACTCATATCCTATATAGCCGGTTCCACAAGCTGCCATAAGAGCAATTGCCAGATAGACGGCATCATCAGCAATAAAAAAAGCCTGGACATCTTCTGCATTTTCATAAGCATAAAACATTGATGACAGAAGAGTGTTACAGCAGAGCAGGATGCATATTATCCTTTTCCGGTTCTTCCAGATTCTTGATTTTCTTTTCTTCACATCACACCTTCCTTTCTTGTATCTCAACAGCATTCCCGATCGGGACGCATCCAGCTCCGCAGCACAACTGATTTGAGGTACATTTTCATAAAAAAAGTTAAAAAATTAGAGGGGGAAGCTTCCCCCTCCACCGGGATTTTGCATCCCAATCTGTCAAGCTTTGTTTGTGACTTTCTTAAATACACTAATACCTTTTGTAATCAGGAAAACACCACCAATAAGAGGTAAGGCAATCGGCAGGGTGCTTGTCACAAGACTGGTAAGGGATGTGCCGATCTCTGTCATTTGGGTCGTTAATGCGGTTGTAATAGCTTCCATAATTTCTCCTTTCCGGGTTATACCCTTTTAAATATTTTCATTATCCCGGAAATGCAAAGCCCCAATAACAGGCAGATGAAGCCTAAGACAAAGCCAACAGGGATAAATGAAATCATAAGTTTTGCGATCTCCCCTAACGGGAGGACTTCTGCGGCAGAGGATAAAACCTCTGCTGTATGTACTACTTTTTCCATAGGTCTTACCTCCTTAATGCTTAATATAGTTACTGCATATAAGAGCCAGGATTCCGCCGAATATAAGAGCTACACAGCCCATAATAGGAATCTGGATATTCTGCATATTCTGCTGATAGATCTCTACCTTCTCGAGATGCTTATTCACATCCTTAACAGCCAAAAGCAGAGCTTGTATATCCTCTGTATAGTCGGCTGTAACCGCTGGTTCAATGGCAGGGTTATTTTCAACAGCTTTTTCTGGATTATCTGTAACAGGAGTTTCTTTTTCCGGGTCTTCCTGTTGTACACTTTCATCAGTACCACCACTTTCTTCTGACTGCAATTGCTGATAGACAGGGACACATAACATATCTTCTACTAAGACAGGTTCAACCAGTTTCCCGTCGATCAATTCCAGCTTTTCTTGTATCAGCGTAAAAACATCTGTATATGGCGTTTCCGCCAGGGCAGATTGTATATCAGTGAGCGATCCCTGAATACCAATCAAATCCTGATGAAGGGAATCAAATTGCGGTAAATAGCCAGTAGTCTCAATCGTTTCTACCTGTTCCTGCATATATACCACCTATTTCTTTTCAAGCATACCAAAGGTTGCATCACAAAGATAATGCAACGTATCAACAACCAGGACGGGTTTGCCATCACTACCAACCTTCATGATAAACTCTGCATCATAAATTGCCGGAGCAGATACAACCTGACTTCTTTTGTCAAAATCAACAGTACATTTGGCGGGCTGATAACCAACTCCTCCTACCTGATCATAATGAGATTTTAACAGTTCACCTTTTTCACCAAAAAAAAGATACTTAAATGTACAGCCCTTTACGATCTCTCCGGTATCCTTAGCCTTCATATCGTATTCCCCAGCGTACAGTAACAAAATTCTTTGTGTGTTCATTTTTTCTCCTCTCTGCTGTCCTACATATAAGCAAGACAGTCAAAACATAATAATTTGTTATCTATATAAACCGCCAGCCTATAAACAGGCGGATTACATGTTATACCAGACATAATAAAAAAACAAAGCAACAGCCGTAAATAAAAGAGCAAAAAAGCGGACGTTTGATAAAGCAGACAGCTTGTCAAACAGGATGTACATGTTATAAACACTGATATACATAAAATCCCCCTTTTAATTGTTTGCCTCAACCACTACTACGTCACCCAGTGCACTGCATGATGGCCCCGACCGCTCACCCGGCGCCCCACCGCCCCATGGGACCCGGCGCCCGGGTGCCCAAAAAGCGGGACGCTGGTTTATAGCGCTTACGCGCCAACGCCCAAGGAAAAAGGGGGAGAGCGCCTCAAGGTTACGGCGGATAAAGATTGCTTTGTTGCAAGGTAGGATTAAGGTTTTTAGGGACTGCCAGGGCGGTGTTGGTGCCCCGGCCACACATTAGTTACTTAAATCTATGTAAAGCACGGGTGCACGTGCATTTACAACTTTGTATCTCAAATCGGGGAGCTGGAGCCGGAGGCCAGGTTGATAAATGAGTTACATACTATCTTGTATCTCACCAGGATGCCGGCAACCGACGTCGCAGCGGGATAAATGAGTTACACATCATCAACCAGGCCGGACACCTGGTCACCCAAACTGTTCAGTGCCCGCTTGATCCAGACGAGCTTATTATCCATCGCCTGGAGACTTTGCAGGATATCACGCTTGCGGGATATTTCGGCATCCAGAAAGGCTATCCGGTCTTTTCGGTCCTGTTCGGTCTTCATGGCGAATAGGACCATATTTTCAAATTTCTGATTAAATCCCTCACCATCCTGAGATTCAACATATTTTAAAACTGTATCTGACATGCGGACGGATTTGGCGTTATTTTTTGGTACTTTTATCATTTAAACCAACTCCTCTTTATACTTATAGGAAGTGACCAACCTCGGGAATTTGTCCGTAGTCTCAACAAAGACACACACAGTGCCATCACGGAGGATATTACAGGTATAACGCAATCCATCATCTACACACTGTTCAATCATCCAAGAACCATTATCAAAGATATGATAATCTGTAAATCCATAAATCTTATTTAACATTGTCATAACTCGACCTCCTCCTCACTGATGCAAGCTAAAACACGATATGCCCCGGATTTGCCATACAGATGCATATACAGGCCGCCAACGTCCAGCGGCTCCCAGCGGAGTATTACCCGCCCACGCTTTGCCTGTTCTCCGGTCAAAAGGTCTTCTCGAACAATCTTATAACGATACTCTTTTAAGGTTTCCATGCATTTTCCTCCTTTTTTTTCGCACGGCCCGGCATAGTAACCTTGCACAAATACGATTGTCTTTTTGATAGATACATGGTAAAATTAAATATTAATAAAGTGAAAAGGTATCACTTTTTATATTTTAATTATAATGCGAAAATATCGCAATGTCAATAGAGAATTGCGTAATTTTCGCAATTATTGAAAGGATGACTATGTACAATAGAATTAAAGACTTATGCGAAAAAAAAGGTTTAAATGGCAAAGAATTTGGAGCTTTATTAGGGTTAAAGAAAAGCCCACTTACAGACTGGAAAAATGAAAAAGCAAAACCGACGGTTGAACAGGTGATTGCGATGTGCGATATATTCGCAACGACTGCGGAATACATTATCTTTGGAAAAGAATGTACAGAACTTTCAAAAGAGGAAAATAGCATCATCATGGCCTACAGAAAAGCAGACCCAGCAATTCAACAAGCCACGAAAAAGCTTCTGGATATCCCAGAAATAACGTCACAGAGGGTAGAAGGGGAAGAATTATCATCTTCAAGGACTGGCTAAAAAAAATAAATAAAAATTGGAGAATCATGGGAGGAATATATTTATGAATACATCGACAAGTATAATATGCTTTGTAATAGGCCTACTGATCATATACATCTGGGGAAGCGTAGCATACAGAAAAACCGATTATGGCAAAAGCCACAAAGAAGGACTATGGAAAATCCTAACTGACGATGGAGCACTGGGAGAATATAAAACATCACGCCAGTTTGAATTAGTAAAATATCCTCATAAAATCATATATAACTGTTACATACCAAAAACAAATGGTGAAACAACAGAAATTGATATTGTCGCAATCACAGAAAAGGGAATCTGGGTTATAGAAAATAAAAATTATAAAGGTTGGATATTTGGAGATGCATACAGAAAAAAATGGTGCCAAACATTAAACAAAAATAAGTATTTCTTTTACAACCCAATCTGGCAAAATAAAACTCACATAAAATATTTGAGCAATACACTATCATCTATACCAGAAAATTACTTTAAATCTATAATTGTGTTCAACAGAGCAACAATTAAAAAGGTATCATTGCCTGATAACAACACATATGTATTCGATATGAGTCAACTACGCAATTTTTTGAAAGAACCGCACATTGACTTACTGTCCCAGGAACAAATAAATACCATATACGAAAAGTTATTACCGTACACAAATGTATCAAAGGAACAAAAAAAAGCACACATTGATAACATAAATAAGAAATATAAATAAACTTGTCTATCAGGTAAAAAAGTATCGTAATCAGATATTTAAGGCTATTTTTCCTCTTAATCTATTTGTCCAGGGTTCGAGTCCCTGAAGGCGCACTAAAAAGCACTGTTTTTGCAGAGTTGGAGCTGCGGGGACGGTGCTTTTCTTTTTGTGTCCGCCCGGCGTGTAAAATCCAGGCGGTTTTTTATATTTTTATTTTCATCAGCCCATGCCGGCTGCAGTATTATGCCATGCCCCTTTTGGGGAAATCTGAATTCAGGGCTTTGTTCGGGATAGAGCTTGACAAGCTCAAAGCGTCCGGAGGTGTGGTAAAGGTGTGTCCTGGATCTGCGGTTTCGGCTTCCAGGGCAGGAAGGGTGATGCCGCAGCAGCTTACAACGCTTTCCCCCATGGTGTGTATCACATTTCCGCATACAGGGCAGACATAGAGCTTTGAGCGGAGCATATTGCTGGAAATGTTGCTGTTGGAGACACAGTCCCCGGTCAGCAGCTCCACCACGGATATGCCCAGCACTTTAGCCAGAGGTTCGATCAGGCTGATGTCGGGAAGGCCTTTGGAAGTTTCCCATTTAGATATGGTTTTGTCGCTTACGTCCAGCCTGCCTGCAAGCTCTGTCTGGGTCATTTTCTTTTTTTCCCGCAGCTCCCGTATGGTGCTGCCGGTGATATAGTGATTCATAATCAAACTCCTTTGTTTTTTCTTTATAGTACGTTACCGGGAGCAAAAACACAACCTACGCTGCGTAGAGTAAAAATGAATTGCATTCTGCCCCTGACGGACTAGGGATTCTGCTGCACAGCGCGCAGCATCTCCTTGGGGATAACGTCTACCGGGACATGGGACGTAAACGTAACGGGTGGGAATCTGATTGTACGGATACCAGGATTTTGTTATAATAAAGGCAGAACGGACAGGGAGGATTAGGAAATGAATGATGAGACAAAATATAAAATCATGCAGAACCGGGAACTGTTAAAGGCCTATAATGTCTCCGATGCCGGGGCCGAGGCCACGGACCAGGAGCAGAAGCTTCCGGAAGTGCCTTTTGTGAAGGAGAAAAAGGGAGAGTACATCATATCTCTGACAATGGATTTTGATGGGATTGCGGGAAATGCGGATCTGTTCTGCCTTCTGCAAAGCAGGGTGAGCAGGAGGAAATACAGCGGCGAGGCAGTTACCTTAAGAGAGCTGTCTCTTCTTTTGTGGGCTGTCCAGGGAATCAGGAGAGTGATTGGAAAGAACCATCTTGCCACGCTCAGGAATGTTCCCTCAGCCGGCTGCCGGCACGCCTTTGAGACATACCTGTTTGTGAATCATGTGGACGGACTTGAGAAAGGGATCTACCACTATCTTCCCCTGGAACATGCCCTTGAGGTATGGGATGAGAGACAGGATTTTGAGGAGGAATTGACCCAGGCGCTCTGCGGACAGTATTTTGCGGCCTCAGCGCCTGTGACATTTGTGTGGAGCGTGATCCCCTACCGGACAGAATGGCGGTACGGCATGAAGGCACATAAGTACATCCTGTTGGATGCAGGACATGTGTGTGAAAATCTGTATCTGGCATGTGAGGCCATTGGCTGCGGAACCTGTGCCATTGGTGCCTATGACCAGGACAGCCTTGATGAGCTTCTGGGATTTGCACCGGGACCGTCTGCCGGGGAGGAATATGAGTGCGCAGTGTACGCGGCAAGTGTGGGGAAGGCTGTGGCCAAGGAGTAGCAGGGCAGGGGTGTGAAACCTGTGCCAAAGAGAGAAGAAAGCAAAAGTAAAGGCTTGTACACTGCATTTCTCCGGGCTATAATAAAAGATACAGGCCGGGCAAAGTAAAAGCCGGTAATCATATGATTCCAGGGAGGACAAAAACAGATGAGAGTGCTATTTATTGGGGGCACCGGGACGATCAGCATGGCAATTACCAAAAGACTGCTGGCAGAGGGGCATAAAGTGTATCTGCTGAACCGGGGAACACGAAACAAAGAGCTGCCCACGGGAGCTATGGGGCTAACCGGGGATATAGAGGATGAGGAGCAGGTGTGCAGACTCACAGAAGGCATGAAGTTTGATGTGGTTGCGGACTTTATTGCATTTGCGCCGGAACATGTGGAGCGTGACTACAGGATGTTTAAAGGCAGGACCGGACAGTATATTTTTATCAGTTCCGCATCTGCATACCAGAAGCCCCCTTCTGATTACAGAATGACAGAGGGGACGCCCCTCTCCAATCCCAAATGGCAGTATTCCAGGGATAAGATCGCCTGTGAGGAGTTTCTTATGAAAAAGTACAGGGAAGAGGCATTTCCTGTGACTATTGTGCGTCCAAGCCATACTTATGATGAACGGAATGTTCCCATAGGATTACACGGGGACAACGGAAGCTATCAGGTGGTCAGACGGATCAAAGAGGGAAAGCCTGTGCTGATACCGGGGGACGGCACATCACTTTGGACTGTGACCCATAACTCTGATTTTGCAAAGGGGTTTGTGGGACTTATGGGAAATATCCATGCCATCGGGGAGGCTGTGCAGATCACCTCAGATGAGACGTTGACCTGGAACCAGATTTACCGGGCAGTTGCGGACGCGCTTGGCGTGCAGCTTCATCCTGTACGGGTATCCAGCGATTTTCTGGATAGCTGCAGTGACTATGATTACAATGGAAGCATGATGGGGGATAAATCCAATTCTGTGGTGTTCTTAAATGATAAGCTGAAGCGGCTGGTGCCCGGAT
Source organism: Blautia pseudococcoides (assembly GCF_001689125.2). Classification (NCBI taxonomy): domain Bacteria; kingdom Bacillati; phylum Bacillota; class Clostridia; order Lachnospirales; family Lachnospiraceae; genus Blautia; species Blautia pseudococcoides. The sequence continues at coordinate 4,619,976 of NZ_CP015405.2, forward strand.
TTTCTGCTGAAAAGCGTTTTGACCAGGGCGTCAGGGAAAGTCTTGCATATATTGAAAGCCACCCGGAATGCCAGATCCTGGACCCGGTGTTTGATGCATTTTGTGACAGGGTAGTGGAAGCGCTGGAACAGGCAAAAGAATATGTGAGAGCAGGAAGATAAGAAACAGAGAAGTGGTAAAGTTATGGCCGAAGGATAGAACAGTATCCTTCGGCCATTGCTGACTGTGGGAAACAGGGACTTTTAAGACCGGGTTTCTAAAGCCGGTCCGCAGTATTGTTCCTATATGTCATTTCATCATATTTCCGAGAACCTGGTTGACCAGTTTGCCGTCTGCAATACCTTTTACTTTCGGCATCAGTACCTTCATGATCTTTCCTTTATCTTTACCTGTAGGGGCTTCAATTGCCAGTTCTTTCAGTACGCCCTCAATAACTTCTTTGATTTCCTCTTCACTGAGCATCTTGGGAGCAAATTCTTCATAGACGGCAATTCGTTTTGTGCACTCATCAAAGATGTCGCTTCTATCTGCAGGAGTCAGTTCCAGAGTTTCTTTGGTCTGTTTGATCTCTTTTAATACCACTTCATTCTCTTCCGCTTCAGTCAGGTCTTCTCTCTTGTCAATGGCTTTGTTTTTCAGGGCTGACAGCAGCATGGACAAGGACTCTTTTCTTTCTTTTTCGCCTGCTTTCATGGCAGCGACCATGGCTTTTCTCACTTCATCAATTTTACTCATTGTCGGAATCTCCTTTTCTTTTTTTCATGGCAGCAGGCATCTGTGAGGATGCTGTCTGCGTTCTAGCTTATTAGTATACCACTATAATCGGGAGGGTGCCACATTTTATTTTGTGAAAATTCACCGCACTCTCAGCAAATTCCACCTGAAATAAGAAGCCAACAACCGGATGACCACCGTAACGATCAACCCCAGTATAACTCCTGCCGGTTCCCCCATAGAGTCCCTGCACACAACGCAGACAATTCCCCCCGCAATGGAAGCGCAGGCATAAATCTCACGTACCAGAATATAAGGCGTCTCCCCTGCCAGGATATCCCGAAGCACACCTCCGCCAACACCGGTCAGAACACCAACAAAAACAAAAAAGAAAGTATTATTCTCCGTCACAACACTTGCGGCGGCCTGAATACCTACCACAGTGAAAATACCCAGTCCGAAAGTATCGCAGAGCATCATGACATTATCATAATATTTGTTCTTGGCCCTGGACTTTAGAATTTCCGGATTCGTGTAGGTGATGGCAAAGAGCAGGGTAGCGGTCAGGATGGCAAAAAGCACATAGACTGGTTTGGCAAAAGCAGTGGGAGGTGTGATGCCCAGAATAATATCACGCATCATACCGCCGCCTACCGCCGTGGTAGCCCCCAAAATATTGACTCCGAAAATATCCATTTTCTTCTCAATGGCGATCATTGCCCCTGATGAGGCGAAGGCCACTGTCCCGATCATTTCCAATATAAAGATAAAGGTATCCATATTTTCCCCTTTGAAATAGATTTTATTATTTATTATACGGTATACATGTAAAAAAATCGTCAGTAATGGAGAGAATAAAACTGGATTTGACTTTTTTTGCCTGGTTTGATACATTAATGCTACATACTTTAAAAAGCTAACGCATCAACCGGTCAGGGGACGAAAGCTGGCTGTCCCTGCAGCCGGATCACACGGAGGAGAGAAAATGCAGAAACACAAAAATGGAAGCTTCACCAATTCCCTGGGCTTTGTACTGGCCTGTGTGGGGTCTGCGGTGGGGCTTGGGAACATCTGGATGTTCCCTTACAGACTGGGAGAATACGGGGGCGCGGCTTTTTTGATCCCCTATCTCATCTTTATCTGCCTGTTTGGCTTTGTAGGCCTTTCGGCTGAATTTGCCATAGGACGAAGGGCCGGAACAGGAACGCTGGGGTCTTATGAATACTGCTGGGCATCCAGAAAGAAGGGGACAGTTGGAAAAGTGCTGGGCTGGATCCCTCTTTTGGGATCTATGGGGATCGCTATCGGTTATTCTATCATCATCGGCTGGGTGCTCCGTTTCCTGGCGGGCTCTGTGACGAATGTGGTGCTCACAGAGGATTCCGCTGAATTTTTCGGTCAGGTCACTGCGAATATGAAGAATCTGCCCTGGCATATGATTGTGATCGCAATTACAGTGATCATTTTGATCACAGGCGCGGCAAGCCAGATTGAGAAAGCGAACAAAATACTGATGCCTTTGTTTTTTATCCTCTTTGCCATTCTGGCGGTGAGGGTGTTCTTTCTGCCGGGGTCCCATGAGGGATACCGCTTCCTGTTTGTGCCAAAGTGGGAGGCACTGGCAAAGGTGGATACCTGGGTCATGGCTATGGGGCAGGCTTTCTTCTCCCTGTCTATTACCGGTTCAGGAATGATCGTTTATGGCTCTTACCTGAGCAAAAAGGAGGATATCCCCAAGTCCTCCATACAGACAGCGGTTTTTGATACCATTGCGGCTATGCTGGCAGCGCTGGCTATTATGCCGGCTGTGTTTGCGTTTGGGATTGAACCATCCGCAGGGCCGTCCCTGATGTTCATCACGATCCCGAACATCTTCAAGCAGATGCCAATGGGACGACTGTTTGCTGTTATCTTCTTCCTTTCCGTATGCTTTGCGGGAATTACATCCCTCATCAATATGTTTGAGGCGGTGATCGAGAGCTGGCAGCATAAGTTCAGCTTCCAGAGGACAAAAGCAGTTGCCCTCTGCGGCGGGGTTGCGCTGGCGGTGGGGCTGTTTCTGGAAGAGGAGTCAAAAGTGGGGCACTGGATGGATTTTATCACCATTATCATTGTGCCGTTCGGCGCCGTGCTGGGTGCGGTCTCCATCTACTATATCCTTGGATTTGACAAGATAAAGGAGGAACTGGAGGAGGGCAGGAAGAAACCCCTGCCAAAAGCTTTCCAAGTGGCTGCAAAGTATCTGTACGTGCCTCTTGCGGTGATTGTGTTTATCCTGGGTCTTATCTACAAAGGGATTGGATAAAGATTTTTAACTATAGTTTTTTATATTTCGGAATGCTGCTCTCTGTATGCGGAGGGTGACATTCCGATTTTCTTTTTAAAGCTGTTGCTGAAATAATACTGGTTGGCGTACCCGCACCGGATACTGATCTCTTTCAGGGACAGGTTGGAGCTTTTCAGATATTGGCAGGCAGCTTCTGTCCGCTGGGCGGCTATGGTGTCGCTGATACTCTGCCCATATACTTTTTTAAAAAGTGCGCTGAGATACGCCGGGCTTACACCTGCATGTCCTGCAATATCGTTTAGACAGAGGGTGTTGTCCTCAAAGTTTTCCCTGATGTAGCTAAGTACCAGCCCGCAGATCTGGTCATGGTAAGTCTGGAGTGAGGTGTCCAGCTTTTGGCAGACCTGAAGGCAGAGGTGATTCATCCATTTATAGAATTCCTCATAGGTATTGAAAAGTTCAAAATGGTTGTAAACAGAGATGATATCATGTTCCAGGTCCCCGGTGTCAATGTTCAGCTCGTATAAGAATTTCAGGATCCGTCCCAGAAGAGAGTATATCCTTACGAATACAATGTTCTTGGTCTGGTATTTCAGGGAGATCTCCTGGAAAAATCCACGGAGCCATTCCTCAATGGCAGGCGCGTTTTTCTGGCACAGGAGACGGATAAGTTCCTCCTCTTTCGATTCGGAGAAGGAGAAAAGGCTGAATTCCCGGCCGAGAGCCTCCCGTGCGTCAAAGATATTTTTGTGAGGAAAGAAAAAACGGTATTTCAGTGCGTGGGAGGCATTTTCATAGGAGATATGTAGATTCCAGAAATCCTCCACCACAGTGCCGATGCCTACATTCAGAGAAAAAAGTCCTTCCCGGTACTTTTCCATCAGCCCCAGGACCGCTTTGTGGGCAGCCTGGAGAAAATGATTGGAACTGCTTGTGTTCTGTGCAAGGATGGCGATCACGCCGTTGAATTCTTTTACAAAGTAAACCTGCCCGAAAACGGCGCACTGTTCCGCTAACAAGTCACACACGTTCAAAAGTTCGATCTGGTATTGGGTGATGCCCAGTTCATCTTCCGCGGAGGAGGCATTTTCCACCTCCAGTTTCAGAACATTAAAGCAGGAGAAGTCAAGGTTTAAGTTCAGGTATCCGGGATAGCGCCCCAGATGGGCAGCGGCGTCCTTGCCGGAATAATGAAGCAGGTCTGTGAAGAATTTTTCTGTCATCAGGGGGCGGCTCTGCTCCACAAGTTCCCGGTTGTGCCGTTCCCTGTCAATGATGCTGAAGGCATTGCGTATTTTTTCCGTGAGATAGCTGTAGTCCAGAGGCTTTTCAATATAGTCACAGACGCCCAGACGGATGGCGCGTTTGGCGTACTCGAACTTGTCATAGGCGCTGATCAGGATGATTTTTACCAGGGGATTCATGGACAGGGCAAGGCTGCTCATGGAGATTCCGTCCAGGTTGGGCATTTCAATATCAGAGATGATCAAATCCACAGGGGCACGCCGCATGGATTCTATGGCGGAATCCCCGTTGTTCTCCACGTGGATGACTTCCGCGTCCAGAAGCTCCCAGTCTATATTTTGGACAATACCCTCAGAGGAGAGGGTATTGTCATCCACGATCATTACTTTCTTCATCGCTGTCCTCCATCTGTTCAAATGTAATTATTATTTTTGTTCCCTGATTCAGCCTGCTTTCCACGTGAACGGTTCCGTTTCCGAAGGAAGGGCTGGAGAGTCTTTTGTTTACGTTTCCGATGCCGAAGTGTTTCTGATGATCAACGGTTTTGTTTTTCAGAGTGGCCCGCAGTTCTTCCAGCTGTCTGGGCGCAATACCGGCTCCGCTGTCGGTTATGGTAATAATGACCGTATCATCACCGTAAGAGACATCCAGGGATATGTGTACGCAGGGGGTCTGCCGGGAGATACCGTGCTGAATGCTGTTTTCCAGAAACGGCTGCAGGGTAAAGCGGCATATGAGGAAGTTCTGGATACCGTCCTCCGCATGGATTTCCCAGGTCAGGCTGTCTTTGTGGCACAGCTTTTCCATTTCCAGATACAGGCGGGCGATCTCAAGCTCGTCCTCAATGCGGATCAGGTCTCCGGATTTGCGCAGGGTAAGGCGGTAAAACTGCGTGAGGTCTGAAATCATCTGCTCCGCAGTTTCAAGTCGTCTAAGGCTGATACAGGTCTTCACGGATCCCAGGATGTTGTAGAGAAAATGCGGGTTGATCTGGGACTGGAGTAGCTGGTATTTCAGCCGTTCCTCCGAGAGGGAGAGTTCCAGGATGGAATCCATATTTTGATTCAGGGATTCCTGCATGTTCCGAAACGTGACCCCAAGGCGGTCAATCTCGTCATAAGAGGAGGGGGACTTTGCAGGGGGTGCCAGCTCCGGAACGGTGTAGTGTGCGCTTTTTCCCAGATGGAAGGTTTCCATGGCCAGGGATAGCTTTTTTAACCTTTTTGCCAGGTTGCCCGAAATCATGATGATGACAAGAACCGTAAGCGGCAGGGACACCAGCAGGGTGAATACAAGGGTCTTCAGAAGAATCTGGGTGTTTTTCCTTATGTAGCTGCCGGGGATCTCCGTAACATGATACCAGCCGTTGTCCAGCCTTGCTGTGTGATAACTGATATCTCCTTCCTTTAAGGTGCCTGTCTCTTCTTTTGTGATCAGGTTCAGGGTATCTGCATCCAGGGAAGTGCCGCAGAGGGCCCCATGGCTGTGCGCCATGATAGTGCCGTCCTCTGCCGCAAGATAGCTTGTGATGTCCGTATCGCTGAAGGTATCGGCAAGGGCGTCGGAGAATTCAGAGGGGTCTATGAGGATGGTATAAGCATACTCTGTGGCACCGGTGCCCTGGTTGCGCAGAAGCCGGCAGCACACGAGTACATCCCTTGCGGTATAACCTTCGGACAGGATGAAAGGGATCTGCATATCGGGATGGTAGAACCAGATGGAGTCCGTGCCGGGATTAAGCCTCTTTTTTTCGGGAATGCGGAAGCTTTCCAGTTCCTCCAGGGGATAAAAGTAAAGGCCTTCGTCTGCCCCTGTCTGATCCCGGGGCAGAAATATGGAAATATGATAATAGCCAAAGGTTGTCTTAAACATGGAGATATCGTTTCTCACACTGCCGAATACAGACAGGGACTGCGTGGAGGAACTGTCTGTCTGTGACAGGGTGTACATATCATACTGAATGGAATCGGCTACATTTTCCGTCTGCCGTATGCGGTCATTCATCTGGACATTCAACTGGTCATCTGCCAGGAGCGCAGAGGTCATGATCTTATCCTCCGCAATCTGATAAGTTACATGATAGAAGATAAAACCAATGATGCCCAGGGGCAGCAGCGTGCAGATGAGAAAGGCCAGCAGCAGCTTTGCCTGAAAATGGGAAAAGACGGACCTTATCCGGTCAGAGTATTTTTTCATAACGGACTCCTTTTTCCTTTGTTTTAGTGATTTTCATTATAGAACACAGGCAATCCCCATTTCAACAGAGATAAAAATAATATAAACGAATCAAAAAATATTGTATTTAGAAAAAGGGTTATCTCTGGTATTTTTATGCTATCAATAAAAAATGCAGACGGCACGAATGAAAATGCCGGAAATGGAGGAAGTATGAAGAAAAAGACAGTAAGTGTATTACTCACAGTGACAATGGCGGCCGGACTGCTGGCAGGCTGCGGCGGAAATTCCAGTGATGCCCAGGGGGATCATGAATTGACCCTCTACAGTATCAACACCACGGACCCTGACTTTGATGAATGGCAGAAAAATGTGGAAGATGCCACAGGGCTGAAGCTCAATGTCATTGCAGCACCCACGGATTCCGATACACGTCAGCAGAAGATCACCACCATCCTCTCCACAGGCGACAGCAGTGTGGATATTATAGAGATCAATGATGAGATGAGCGCTTCATTTAAAAATTCCGGCTGGCTGGAGGGGTTGAATGATACGGTTATGACAGAGGATATCCGGAGTGAGTTCCCGCAGGGTTATCTGGAAGACATGATCACAGACAAAGACGGAAACATTGTGGGCGTGCCCGGATATTCCGGATATCTGGCTTTCTGGGTCAACCAGGAGATCATGGACCAGGTGGGTATTACATCCATTGACACCAAGGAAGATTTCATGAAATATATGGAAGCTGTTTCAAAGGACGGCAGATACGGATACGGCGGTTCCTGGGAAAAGACCTATGTATTTAATGAGGTTGCCCAGTTTGTCAACATGTTCGGCGGCGACTATTTTGACTGGACTAACCCGGCAAACAAAGAGGCCATCCGGTTCCTGCATGACATGGTACAGAACGGACAGACACCGATTGACCAGATCGCTGATAAATATGAGCAGATGAATCCAAAGGCCAATGACGGAAAATACGGAAGCTGGTTCATGTGGGGGCTGGGAACAGACTACGAGAAGGCGGATATGCTTGGCGAGGATAAGATACATATGGCAATGGTCCCTGATTTCAGCGGAAAGGGTGAGCGCGCCATCTTTACGGATTCCTGGAGTTATGTGCTGAACAAGGCCTCCAAGAACAAGGAGGCAGCAGAGAAATTTCTGAAATATATGGCTGAGGAGGGCGGTATGGAAGCATCCTACAAGGCATTTGACCGCTATCCTGCCAGGGCTGATGTGGCTGCAAAGGTGGTGCCGGACACGGACCCCGCAAAGGAGATGTACAGCAGATATGCAGAGGAATGCAAGGTACAGGGACGTCCCATGCTTCCTCAGACCATGGAATTCATTACCGATATGGGAACTATTTACCAGTCCTGTATGAAAGATGAGATCACTGTGGATGATTTCTGCAAAAAGGCACAGGAGCTGGTGGATAAGTACAGGAAATAAAGTCAGGTACAGGCACCGCAGCAGATTCTTGTCCCGCGGTGCCTTTTTAGAGAGGAGGAGCCAATTGACAATCAGTAAAAAATCAATGAAATGGATACCGTGGATCCTGATCCTGCCGGTTATTTTGATCCGTGGATTTACGACGCTGTATCCCATCGGGGCGACCCTGAAAAACAGCCTGTTTGACATTAAGGTGCTTTCAGGGGTCAATGAGTTTGTGGGACTCAGCAATTATGTCAATGTGTTTAAGGACCCCAAGATTATTTCGTCCATGAGCTTTACCGTGATTTTTGTGGTGGTATCCATGGTTTTCCATATTATCCTGGGCGTAGCCCTGGCCCTTATTCTGAACATGAAGTTTAAGGGGCGCAGGTTTTTAAGGACAATTGTGCTGATCCCCTGGGCTATGCCCGCAGTCGTCATCGGTATGGCGGCAAAATGGGGGTTCAACAATGATTATGGCATGATCAATGATTTTATCCGCCGGTTTGTGTCGGATTTCCAGTTTAACTGGCTGATCAATACCGGGTCTGCCAGGGCAGCGGTGATCGCCATGGACCTGTGGAAAGACCTGCCGTTCTTTGCCATACTGATACTGTCAGGCCTGCAGTTCATATCCGGGGATATCTATGAGGCTGCTAAAGTGGACGGCGCAAACGGTATACAGAGCTTTTTCAGGATCACACTTCCCCTGATCACGCGCAATGTGATCACCCTGTGTATTCCATTTACCCTTTGGAGGCTGACCACCTTTGACCTGGTATATGCCATGACGTCAGGAGGACCGGGGGAGGACACGTCCCTGATCGCCTACAGGATCACCATGGAGGCATTCACCAACCTGAATGTGGGGTACGCAGCCACGCTGGCGGTGATGCTGTTTATTGTGATGGCGCTGTTTTCCTGGTTCAATATAAAGGTTATGAGCAAGATGTCTGATTAGGAGGGTGAACATGAGAGATACCAAGAAATACAGAATTTACAGGGGATGTGTGACAGCCGGCAGATGGCTGCTGTTTGCAGTTGTGGCTTTTCTCATACTTTTTCCGGTGTACTGGATATTTATTTCCTCCATCACACCGCCGGGTGAACTGTTTCAGACGCCCATCCAGTATTTGCCGGAACATCCCACACTGGAAAGCTATAAATTTCTGATTGAAAATGTAGGATTACTTGCTAAAATAGGAAATACAGTATTAATTGTAGGCGTGACCCTGGTTGTCAGTACTGTGCTGTGCGCCATGGCTGCCTATGGATTTTCAAGGTTTCAGTCAAAGGCTGTCAGTATTTCGTTTGCGTTTATTATTGCTACCATGCTGATCCCTGAGGTGGTGACTGCCAGACCTTTATATGAGTTCATGCGCAAGGTGGGGCTGTATGATACCTATCCGGGACTTATCATTCTCTATATCAGTGCGGTGATCCCCTTTACTGTACTGATCCTCAGGAATTTTGTGTCAGAGATACCGGTATCCCTGGAGGAGGCGGCTGCTATAGACGGTGCCAGCTTTTCCCAGAGGCTGTTTCTGGTGGTCCTGCCACTGATGAAGCCGGCCATTGCAACGGTGTGCATTATCAACTTTATCACATGCCTGAACAACTTTTTTACACCATTATATTACTCCAACGGCATTCAGGTGCTGTCCGTGGCTATTGTGCAGCTTCCGCTTCGGGACAATATGTACGGCGTGCCGTGGGATCTGGTAAGTTCAATGGGATGGATCATCCTTCTGCCGATCATTCTGTTTGTGGCGGTGTTTGAAAAACAGATCATGGACGGTATTATGGCAGGCGGAGTGAAAGCGTAAACAGGGAGGAAAAGAATATGTTTGATTTTACAGGAGGAAGTCTGGGAACACTGGCGTATGCCAAGCATGGAAAGAGCAGAGCCATTAATGCGGAGAACCCCACAGGGGAAAAGGGAAAGGGCGGAATGGCGGCAAGCCATCTGGGCCCTTCCAGAAAGGGCAGCCCCTGCCTTCATGACATAAAAAGCGGGGAAACGGTAACCCTGGCCGAGATGGAGGGACCGGGCGTGATCAACCATATCTGGGTCACAGTGACGGACAAGACCACAGAGGCGGACTGCTTTGTGCTCCGTGACCTGGTGCTGCGCATGTACTGGGATGATGAGACAGAGCCGTCTGTGGAAAGTCCTCTGGGGGATTTCTTCTGCTGCGGATTTGGCAGGGAATGCACTGTCAATTCCCTTCCCATGGCAGTGGTGCCGAGCCGGGGGATGAACTGCTATTTTCAAATGCCCTTCCGCAAAAAGGCCAGGATCACGCTGGAGAACCAGCATGCAAATCCCATTCCCGCATTTTTCTATCAGGTGGATTACTGCCTGTATGATACACTGCCGGATGATATTTCCTATTTTCATGCTCAGTGGAGAAGGGAGAGGATCACAAAACTCCGGGAAGATTATGTGATCCTTGACAATGTAAAAGGAAAGGGACACTATGTGGGAACATATATGGCGCTGACCACACTGGAACGTTACTGGTGGGGGGAAGGGGAGATCAAGTTCTATCTGGACGGGGATGAGGCCTATCCCACCATCTGCGGTACGGGGACAGAGGACTATTTCGGCGGCTCCTGGAGCTTCGCCGGGCAGGTGGACGGCAGGACTGTGGAGCAGAATTACTGCACCCCGTATCTGGGCTATCCTTATTATTCCGCCCATGATACGGCGGTCCATAACTTTTACCACAATGATGACTGTCCGCCCATGAGAGGTTTTTACAGGTGGCATATCCAGGACCCTGTCTGCTTTGAGGAGGATTTGCGTGTGACCATACAGCAGATCGGTGTGGGCCACAGGGGATTGTTTGAACGGCAGGATGATGTTGCCAGTGTGGCGTATTGGTATCAGGCAGAACCACACAATACCTTTCCGGTTCTGATGGAGAAAGAGGAGCGCTGGCCAAGATAAGGTGTAAAAGGTGAAAAAATATATTTTGGGGATTTTATTGGGAGTGAGTATTTTATGTGCCGGATGCGGCGGGAAGGACAGTAAAAGGCAGGAAGCACCCGGGAATCAGGAGGAAGGCAGGGGGGAGATAACCCTCATGCACCCGGATGCGGAAAAGGCAGAATTCCGGCAGTATATAGAGAAAGCGGAAAAAGAACTGGATCTGGACATCCATCTGCTTGCCAGCCCGGTCAATGCGGACAACCGCCATGCCCGCATATCCACCATTCTCTCTTCCGGGGACACTTCTGTTGATGTGATCGCGGTGAATGATGAGATGATCCAGGAATTTAAGTATCAGGGATATCTGGAGCCGCTGGGGGAAGATGTGATGTCCAAGGAGATACGTTCCTGCTATCCCGGAGACTATATGGAGAAAACCGTCATGGCGGAGGGAAAAGTATATTCCGTCCCCTATGTGATGGACCTTATGGTTTTCTGGGTAAATGAAAAGTTTCTGGATAAAGCCGGACTTGATGCTGTGAACAGTCAGGAAGATTTTGAAACGCTTCTGGACGGCAGATTCGGATATGGGTATTACGGCTACGGCAGCGCCTGGGAGACCACCTATGTGTACAATGAATTATCCCAGTTCATCCACATGTTTGGAGGAACATACGGGGATTGGGAGGATGAAAATACAAGACGGGCCCTTGCCTTTCTGCACGGCATGGCAGAGAAGGACCTGACACCCAGGGAACAGCTTGTGGACCAGTATGAACAGATGGAACAAAAATTCATACAGGGAAAATACGGCGCTATTTTCATGTACAGCGGCGCCATGGATACCTTTCTTCGGGCAGGGGTGTACGGGGATGATAAAATCCACGCGGCTCCCATGCCTCTGTTCAAAGCCAACGCTACGAACGTGGCTACATGGCAGTATGTGCTCAATAAGGCGTCTGTCCACAAAGAGGCTGCAAAGAAATTCCTGTCCTATGCAGCGGGCCGGGAAGGGAGCACTGCCTATGCGGATCATATGAAGAAACTGCCGGCCCGGCTTGACATTATCAGGGAGGGGAACCTGGACATACCGGATCTGGATATCCTGAAAAAATACGCGGAGGAACTGGAACTGAAATCCCGCCCTCTGTCAAAAACACCCATGAAGGATATCAAGGCCATAGGAGAGCTTTTTCAGCAGTATATCACAGATGAGATAAGCCTGGATGAATTTTGCCAAAGGGCAGTATTGCCCTGAGGCTTTTCTTATGCTAGAATAAAAGCGCACACAGTTTTCTAACTGCAGATGCAGCAGGGGGCTGTGTGTACAGAAGCAAACAACATGAGATTCCATAGGAAAAGGAGATAAATCATGAACGCAAAAGAATTCGCTTTAAAACAGCATGAGGAATGGAATGGCAAGATTGAAGTGATCAGCCGTGCAAAGCTGGAGACCCCGGAGGATTTGGCAGTGGCATACACACCTGGTGTAGCGGAGCCTTGCTTAAAGATCGCCGAGGATGTAGATTTATCCTATAAGTATACAAGACGCCACAATATGGTAGCAGTTGTGACCGACGGAAGCGCAGTTCTGGGTCTGGGAGACATTGGACCGGAGGCGGGTATGCCGGTTATGGAAGGAAAATGTGTGCTCTTTAAAGAATTCGGAGATGTGGACGCATTTCCTTTATGTATCAGAAGCAATGATGTGGACGAGATCGTAAACACAGTCCGTCTGCTGGCAGGAAGCTTCGGCGGTGTAAACCTGGAGGATATCTCCGCGCCGCGCTGCTTTGAGATAGAGAGAAAGCTGAAAGAATGCTGTGATATTCCCATCTTCCACGACGACCAGCACGGAACAGCCGTTGTCACCGCTGCCGCCATGCTCAATGCCTTAAAGCTCACAGGCAGAAAGCTGGAGGAGATCAAAGTGGTTACATCAGGCGCAGGTGCAGCAGGAATTGCCATTATCAAGCTGCTGGTAAGCCTGGGACTGAAGACGGTTATCATGTGCGACAGAAAAGGCGCCATCTATGAAGGACGGGGCGACTTAAATGCAGAGAAAGAGGAGATGGCTAAGATCAGCAACCGCGGCATGGAAAAAGGCAGCCTGGCTGATGTGCTGAAGGGGGCTGATGTGTTCATCGGTGTTTCCGCTCCGGGAACTGTGACAGAGGAGATGGTGAAGACCATGGCTCCCAACCCCATTCTCTTCCCAATGGCAAATCCGGTACCGGAGATCATGCCTGACCTTGCAAAGGCAGCAGGAGCAGCCGTTGTGGGAACCGGAAGAAGTGATTTCCCCAACCAGATCAACAACGTTCTGGCTTTCCCGGGGATTTTCCGCGGCGCGCTGGATGTGAGGGCTAAGGACATTAACGATGAGATGAAAGTGGCGGCAGCCTATGCCATCGCTGGTCTTATTGATGAGAAAGAGCTGACACCGGACTACATCATCCCGAATCCCTTTGACAAACGTGTGGCAAAGGCGGTTGCCCAGGCAGTGGCAAAAGCGGCCAGAGACACAGGCGTGAGCAGAATCTGAGAATAACCGGATAAATATTAAAATGGCTGTATTTCCGCCTCCGAAAGGATAGTGGAAATACAGCCATTTTCTTACATAGGATAGTACCCTTTACGCCCAAAACCACCGGATCTGCCGGAAAAATGCCCGGAGCTTTTTCCGGGGCCATTGCCGAAAATGGATGGGACAGGCAGGGAAGAAACCTTAGTGACGAAACGGTTCGGCCCGTCCATGGAAAAAGCCAGGTGAGGACTGCCGCCCCTATCTCATGATAGGAATCTTCCGTAAAAGATTTGCGGAGTCAGATGGATTTTGAAGAATAGGCCAGAAGCAGGCAGCCTCCCAGATACAGGGAAAGCGCTGCCAGTATTCTTCCGGTCCTCCCCCGCAGTGACGGCGATAAACATATGCCCAGGGATTTTCCTCAGATAAGGGGTAACCAGACGCCGGAAACCAGTTTTTGTACCATTTCTCCGAAAGTCAGCGTTTTCTTTGAAAAATAGCCCGATATAAAAATAAACGAAGGCATGTGGAAGGAAGAGATCATCCATTTCAGCCCGGATAAAAACAGGTGCAAATAGAAATTTTGGGCTGGATAACGGTAAGTGTTGGATAAATTTACAAAGAAATGGATTTGCGTTCTGAAAAATATTTGTTATAATGGTTATTAATAGTGTAAAATGAAACTGACACCGGAATACAGTTGTAATCCGTTACAGCAGAATCAGGCAGAAAAGGGTGAATATATGAACGAAGATGAAAAAAGAGAGATTGAGAGAAAGAAACGGATCCAGGCTCGTGAAGAGAGACGCCGTCAGCAGGTAATGAAACAAAGGATGATTCTGGCAGGTGCAGCCGTTTTAATATTACTGGTCATTATTGTGAGCGTCGCTGTGGGCAACCACAAGAAAAAAGTAAAACAGGAAGAGGAGATCAAAGCCGCCCAGCAGAAGAAAGCGGAGGAAGAGGCAAAAAAGCAGGAGGCGGACAGCGAACTGCGTTTCCTGGCAGTAGGTGACAACATTCTGCAGGATGCTTTGATCGAATCGGGAAAAGAGAGCGAAGAAACCTGGAATTATGATGCCCTGTACGCACAGGTGGCAGAAGATATCCAGAGCGCTGACCTTGCTTGTGTCAATCAGGAACCACCTTTTGTCAATGACCATAAGGATGTATCCGGGAGCGGGCTTATGGGAACGCCCCTTGAAGCCGGGGATGCGCTGGCAAAGGCAGGATTTGATCTGGTGACTCAGGCCACCAACCATGCTTTTGATAAGGGCAGGCCGGGAATCCTGAATTCAGCCGCTTTTTGGCAGACACAGCATGCGGATGTTCAGCTTCTGGGCATTCACGGGGATGAGGCGGACGCGGAGAACCGTGTGAAAGTCATTGATAAGAAGAACATGAAGATCGCCGTGATGAATTACACATACGGGGTGGATGAGGATGCCGGCTTTTCCGAAGCGGACTCTTATATGATCAATGTCTACGCAGAGGATAAGGTAAAGGCAGATGTGGAGAAAGCAAAAGGGGAAGCGGACTTTGTCATGGTATTCCTTCACGCCGGAGCTGAGTATTCAGAGGAATTTTCTGACACGGCGAAGCAGAGGATTGATTTCCTGGCAGCGCAGGGAGTGGATGCTGTAATCTGCAGCAATCCCCATGTTCTGCAGGCGTATGGCATGATGCCGCGGCAGGATGGGAAAAATATGCTGGTTTACAGCTCACTTGGCAATTTTGTTTCCGCGGATGATCAGATCAAAGGTCTTGTGGGAGGCATGGCAGATTTTACACTGAAAAAGGACGGCAAAACAGGGGAAGTGACCGTCAGTGATTATAAGATGACGCCCCTTGTCATGCATTATGACAGTGAAAAGAAAAACTGTGCAGTGTACAAGGTCTCAGACTATACAGAGGAGCTGGCGAAAGAACACGGCATACACCGGCAGACAGAGGAGACATTTACTTTGGACAGCATCAAGGAGCATGCTGCAAAGTATGAATCCCCACAGGCATTCCCCGCCTCGGAACAGAGCGGTTCTGACGCACCGGAGACAGAAGTGAAGGGAAAAGGCGTGTCCGATGGGGAGTCAGATGATCCGGAGGACAGCGGTTCAGACACCAAGAAAGAGAATACGGATAAAAAGGAAAGCACTTCAGGCGTCGAAAACAGAGCCTGAACTTAGGGCGGAGATGTGTAAGGACACAGCTCCGCCCTTTATTCGGAAGATCCTTTAATCTTCGGCATATTGTTCTGGAGAGAATGGATAGACCTCTTTGTAAGAGTCCAGTTCTGCCTGACTGGTGGGTGGTTTATACATGAGCCCAGTCATCTCCATAGCTGCCTGTCCGTCTAAGTCATCGGAGGAGCTGGATTCCACGTGGTAAACATCCTTGCTCCCCCCCTTTCCTCCGGTGCCGCTTCCCTGGCCCTTGCCGCCTTTGCCGCCTCTGTGGCAGTTTTCAGAATTTTTATATTCATTTGATTCGGTGATATCTTTCATTTCGCAAGTTTCCTTTCTGCGTTTTTTGTAGTAATAGTATGTGCGGAAAATATGGGAAAATGCATTGACAAACAAAACAGCCATAGTCTATGCTTTTACCTGACAAGAGAGAAACGGAAAAATTTTAAGGAGTGTATAGTATATGGAAAATATTAAGAAAAGCGCTTCACAGCTTATCGGCAATACGCCGCTTTTGGAGCTGTGTAATTACGAAAAGAAATATGGGCTGCCAGCGCATGTTATAGCAAAACTGGAGTATTTCAACCCGGCAGGCAGCGCCAAGGACCGGGTGGGCCTTCGCATGATCGAGAAAGCAGAGCAGGAAGGAAAGCTAAAGCCTGGAGCCACAATTATAGAGCCTACTTCCGGAAATACAGGGATCGGCATTGCTTCCGTGGCGGCTGCCAAGGGTTATCACGCCATTCTCACCATGCCTGAGACCATGAGTGTGGAGCGGCAGAAACTGCTTCGCGCCTATGGGGCGGAGGTGGTTCTTACGGACGGGAAAAAAGGGATGCAGGGCAGCATAGAGAAAGCAGAAGAACTTAAGCGCACCATACCCGGTTCGGTCATTATGGGGCAGTTTGACAATGAAGCTAACCCGGAGGCACATGAAACTGCCACAGGCCCTGAGATTTACAGGGACACAGACGGCAGGGTAGATATTTTTGTTGCCACAGTGGGAACAGGGGGAACGCTGACGGGTACAGGCAGATATTTGAAAAAACAAAACCCCGGTATTCGGATCGTGGCAGTGGAACCTGCGGAATCTCCTCTATTATCAGGAGGTCAGGCAGGAGCACACGGTATTCAGGGAATCGGGGCTAATTTCATTCCCGGTATTCTGGACAGGGATATTTATGATGAGATTATCTGTGTCACCACAGAGGATGCCTATAAAACAGGAAATGATATAGCCAAATGTGAAGGGATCCTTGTTGGGATTTCCTCCGGAGCGGCTGTGTGGGCAGCGGCTCAATTGGCCCGGCGTCCGGAAAATAAGGGTAAAAACATAGTAACCCTTCTTCCGGACACAGGAGACCACTATCTTTCAACTACAATGTATGACTAAAGCAGAGGAATGACAAAATATGAAACAGACAGAAAATATCATGGGGACAAAAAAGGTGCTTCCGCTTCTTGTTTCCATGTCCATACCACCCATGGTGTCCATGATGATACAGGCACTTTACAATATTGTGGACAGCATGTATGTTGCAAGGGTCAGTGAAAATGCCCTGACAGCAGTTTCCCTGGCCTATCCCCTCCAGAATTTGATCCTGGCAGTGTCCGTGGGCTTTGGCATTGGTCTGAATGCCTGCGTTGCCAGGGCTTTGGGGGCAAAAAATGTAAAAGAGACAGAGGCAGCGGCAGCTCATGGTATGATACTGACAGCCGTGCACAGTATCCTCTTCATACTGGTTGGCCTTCTGCTGGTAAAACCCTTTATTGGCATGTTTACCCAGGATGCGCAGATTTATAAAATGAGTTGTGAGTACGCCAGTATTGTGCTTTGCTTTTCTTTTGGCAGCATGTACCACCTCTTTGCAGAGAAAATCTTTCAGTCCGTGGGCAATATGGTACTCCCCATGTTCTTCCAGGCCATCGGTGCGGTTCTGAATATTATTCTGGACCCCATCATGATCTTCGGACTGCTGGGATTCCCTGCTATGGGAGTGAAAGGGGCAGCGGTGGCTACTGTCACGGCACAGATCACAGCGGGGATCATAGCTATGGTCTGCTATCTGAAGAAATGCACCCAGGTAAAACTGGACTTTCACGGTTTTCGCTTTGACTGGGAAATTGTAAAAAAGATTTATATGGTGGGTATCCCCTCTGCCATTATGATTTCCATGCCCTCCCTGCTGGTAGGTGCCTTGAACTCCATACTGGCCGCCTTTTCAGGGACTGCTATTGCGGCTTTTGGGCTGTACATTAAGATCCAGTCCTTTGTATATATGCCGGCCAACGGGGTGGTACAGGGAATGCGGCCCATTATGAGCTACAATTACGGGGCAGGCAGCAGGAAGAGAATGATGGAGACACTGAAAAGCAGCCTTCAGGTGGCTGGTGCCATTATGTTTCTGGGGACTGTACTCTTTCTGGCGTGTCCGGAATGGATCATGAAGCTGTTTGATGCAGGGGATGAAATGATGCGGCTGGGGGTTCCCATGCTGCGCATTATCAGCCTTGGTTTTGTGGTGTCCACTGTAGGATGCGTACTCTCCGGCTCTTTTGAGGCACTGGGACAGGGACTGCACTCCCTTCTGATCTCCATACTGAGACAGCTTGTGATCATTGTGCCGCTGTCTGCTTTGTTCTGCAGAATATGGGGCATATACGGCGTGTGGGTGACTTTCCCTCTGGCGGAGGCCATTGCAGCGGCAGCAGCAGTGATTCTGTTTAAACGGTACATGAAGAGATCAGAGATGTAGGAAGGTGATAGAATGGCAAAAAACAAGGACAAAGAAGTGAAGACAAATGCCATGAGGATCCTGGATAAAAATAAGATTCCCTATGAGACCATCACCTATGCGTGTGATGAATTCATAGACGGCCTGCACACGGCAGAGAAGACAGGGGCTCCGGTGGAGCAGTCTTTTAAAACGCTGGTAGCCCGGGGAAAGAGTAAGGAATACTATGTTCTGGTCCTCCCTATTGCAGAGGAGGTGGACTTAAAAGCCGCAGCCAGGGTGCTGGGTGAAAAATCCATTGAGATGATCCATGTAAAAGATATCACGGCAGTGACCGGATATGTGAGAGGCGGGTGTAGTCCTCTTGGCATGAAAAAGCAGTATAAGACCATCATCCAGGAGAGCGCTGAGAAATACAGCGGGATTTATGTGAGCGGGGGAAGGATCGGTTCAACTATTAAGGTGAACCCTGTGGATCTGGCGCGGGCGGCCCATGCCGCTTTTGCTGCTTTTACTGTAAAAGGGTAAAAAAAGAGAACTGTTGCGGAATGGTGAAGCACCTGTTTAAAAGGGGTTTCAACATTCCGCGACAGTTCTTTATAACTGAAAAGCATTCCTGACAATATCTGCCAGGATTTTTTGTCCCAGTCTGGTCAGGTGGATGCCGTCCGTGGTGATGGCGTCATAGCCGTGCTTCTCAATCTGCTGTTCCAGAGGCTTCTGCAGAGGAATAAAGTGAGCACTGTAGTTTCTGGCAAGCTTACGGATATTTTTGGACATTTTGTGCTGCCAGGGCACCCAGTCGTCATACGTTCCCTGTTTCGGGAAAAGAAACGGTTCCAGTGTAATGACTGCTGCTGTGGTTTCTCTGGATAGGTCAAAAAGCATCTCATGATATGCGCGGATGCTGTCCTCCAGCATATAAAGCTTTTCCTGTTCCGAGACGTCAGCCTGTACAATAAGCCCCACATCGTTGATGCCCACCAGAATACTCACGTAATCCGGATGATAAGAAATACAATCCCTCTGCAGAACTCCGGCAATCCGCTCCGTGATATTGCCGTCCACACCTTTATTCAAAACCCGCCAGTTGGGGTTGGTTCCGGTAATATAGGCCGCGAATTCGCTGACATATCCATCACCCAGAGGATTGTCAGATGTCATTCTGCCGGCATCGGTAATGCTGTCTCCTAAAAATACAATGATACCCATAGCGATTCTCCTTCGGCATATAACCATTTTCAGGCCATCTGATTGTATAATATACTATTTTAACTGAAAATGACCGTTATTGCAAATAGTAATTTTGTGAAGGGTTGCCAAAAAGACGTTTTGGTTATTTTTTCTATGGACAAGTCGTGCCTGGAAGTATATAATCATCTTCAACAGCAGCAAGACTGCTGCAGCCACTTTAAGTTTGCATCTCACACTTAGAAGTTGGCATTTCTGTTTTTGATCAGCCGTTCGGCAAATGAATTCCATGTAGATTTCGTAACAGAACAAAGACGGCCTCACCTCTGCGGGAGGTGCGGTATGTGAGGTTCAGCAGTGATGCCGGGCGGGGGTTTTTAAAAGTAAAGAGTGAAAAGGGGTGTTTTTATGTCTTTAGCCACATGCATGGCATTGTTTTTTTCCATCGGGGCGGTCTGCACCGATCTGTTTCTGGAAAAGGTGCCTAACAAATGGATCCTCCTGGGGCTTGCGGCAGGCGCCGGGTGCCAGGGGCTGTCACACGGCGCGGGAGGGATACCGCTGTTTTTGGGAGGTGTGTTTTTGCCGCTGCTGCTGCTGTTTCCGCTGTTCTGTTTTCGTATGATGGGAGCAGGTGATATTAAGCTTATGGCTGTACTTGGCGGAATCCTGGGTGTTTCCGGTATCCTGAAAGGGATGTTCTGCGCCTTTATTCTGGGCGCTGTACTTTCTTTGGCATTTCTTATTTCCTGCGGGAATCTGCGGGAACGTTTTTCTTATTTTTTCCATTATCTGAAAGTCTGTAAAGAGAAGCATTGTCCTGTTCCCTATGGGAAACAGGGGGCACAGGCGGAGAATCTGCATTTTACCGTGCCTATACTTCTGGGGATCATGCTGTATGCGGGAGGTTTTTGTTGAGAAAAAAAGTGTTGGCAGTCTGTGATGAGGAGGCATCTTATGCCTGCAGATTCACCGCATGGCTGGAGAGAAAGGGACATTACCCTTTTGAGTTTATAGCTTTTACAGGGGTGGATAAAGTCTGCGATTATGTACATACGAATCCTGTGGAGCTGCTGCTGGTGGCAGAAGGAACCATGTGTCCTGCGGTCAGCGGTCTGCCTGTGAAAAAACTTGTGGTTTTAGACGAGGAGAAAGGCACAGTGCCCGCAGAGCTTCCCGCTGTGCTGAAATACCAGTCCTGCGAAAAGATCATGCAGGAGGTGACCGCCCTCTACGGGGAAGAAGCCCGGGCAGAGGGGAGGGGTGCTGCTGCCCAAAGGGCGATGCATGTTCTGGGAGTCTATTCCCCCCTGGGACGTGTGGGGAAGACTTCCCTTGCGCTGGCGCTGGGGCAGTTCCTTGCGAGAAGGTATTCTGTGCTTTTTTTAAACCTGGAACCGTATTCCGGTTTTGAGCAATTATTTTCCTGCGGGTTTGAGAGGAATCTGGGAGATCTGTTTTACTATATCCGGCAAAAAAAAGGACAGCCGGCAGTGCAGCTTGCCGCTATGGTGCGCGGGGCCGGAGGGCTTTCGTATGTGCCCCCGGTCATTACGCCGGAGGATGTGGAGCAGATTACCGGGGAGGAATGGAGCGGACTGTTGGAGGAACTCAGGCTTTACAGTGGGTATCAGGTGATCATTCTGGATCTTGGTGGGGGAATCACCCAGGCGTCAGAACTGTTTGATGCATGCAGCAAGATATATATGCCTGTCTGTCAAGACAGGGTTTCAGAGGCAAAGCTGGCGCAGTATGAGGCCTGGCTTGGAAGTACGGGGCGGGAAGATGTGTTGAAAAAGACGGAGAAGCTTATGCTTCCGTCAGTGACTCCCCAGGGGGAGATGCCGTGGCCGGAGTGCCTTACGGTGGGCAGATTTGGGGATTATGTGAGAAAGCTGGTGCAGGATGGAGGTATTTTCAGAACTTAGGAACAGCCTGATGGAACGGCTGGACAGTATGTGGGAGAGTACGGATGAGGAGGTGATGGAGCTTATTGACCGTCTGCTTATGGCGGAGGGAAGAAGACTTGGACTGAATCTGGGGCAGAAAAGCGCGCTGCGCCGGGAATTATTTAGTTCCATCCGCAAATTGGATGTGCTGCAGGAGCTTTTGGAGGATTCCTGCGTTACGGAGATCATGGTAAATGGGTGGCAGCATATTTTTGTGGAGCGGGAGGGCAGGATCTCCCTCTGGGAAAAGCATTTTACATCCCCGGAAAAGCTGGATGATGTGATCCAGCAGATCGCCGGAAAATGCAACCGGGTGATCAATACCCTGCATCCCATTGTAGATGCCAGACTGGAGAATGGTTCCAGGGTCAATGCCGTCATAGCACCTGCGGCACTGAACGGCCCCATTCTCACCATACGCCAATTCCCAAAAGAACCGGTCACCATAGAGCGGCTGCTCTCCTTAGGGAGTGTGACGGAGGAAGCGCTTGGACTGCTGCTCCCTCTGGTGCGCGCCAAGTACACCATCCTCATCGGAGGAGGGACCGGGGCGGGCAAGACCACCATGCTGAACGCATTGTCCGAGTTCATTCCTGAGGATGAGAGAATCATAACCATAGAGGATAACGCAGAGCTTCAGATACAGGGGATTCCCAATCTGGTGAGGCTGGAGTGCAGGGCAGCCAATATAGAAGAGTCGCAGGAGATCACCATGTCTGACTTGTTAAAGACTGCTTTGAGGATGCGGCCGGATAGAATTATAGTAGGGGAGGTGAGAAGTGACGCGGAGGAACTGCTGCAGGCTGTCAATGTGGGGGCAGAGGGCAGTATGTCCACTATTCATGCCAACAGCTGTAATGACATGATATCAAGGCTGGAGACCATGGTTCTCATGGGAATCAACCTTCCCCTTCCGGCGGTCAGGAGACAGATAGCAGCGGGGTTTGATATATTTGTACATCTGGGACGGCTCAGGGACAAGACCCGCAGGATCCTGGAAATCTGTGAGATAGACGGGATGGCGGACGGGGAAATACTTTTGAATCCACTGTTTCTGTACGAGGAGGAAAGGGGCCTTGTACAGAAAGGAAAACTGAGACACAGAGAAAAATTAGAAAAGGCGGGGATGACACTTGAAGATGGATTATGAACACTACAAACTGACAATTCTGGAATGGGCCAGATATCTGGGGGAGAGCGTACTCATCTGCGTGATCATAGATGCGCTGTGCTACCAGAGTTTGATCACCTTTCTGTTTATGCTGCCCATTCCTTTCTGGTATATCAGGCAGAGAAAAAGGCAGCTCCTTCTGCTGAGGCGCAGAAGGCTCCATCACCAGTTCAGGGATGCGCTGAATGCGCTGGGGGCGGGAATCTCAGCCGGATATTCCCTGGAGAACGCGGTTTTGGAAGCCGGAAAGGATATGAACCGGATATACGGGCCTGACAGGGAGATATCCAGAGAACTTGCATATATGGCAGCACAGATGCGCGTCAGCGTTCCGGTGGAAAAACTATTTTATGACCTGGGACACAGAAGCCGGGTGGAGGATATCCGCAGTTTTTCCGAGATTCTGGCACAGTCTAAGCGTATGGGAGGTAATATGCGGGAGACCATTCAGAACTGTGTAAGGATCATGGAGGATAAGATTGATGTAAAAAAGGAGATTGACGCCATGCTGGCTGCAAGAAAAATGGAACAGAACATCATGAGCTTCATGCCGGTTGGTATTATACTCTATATGCGTCTGACCTCACCGGGGTTTATGGATGTGCTGTACCACAATGCTGCCGGGGTCTGCATTATGACTGCCGGACTTGGCTGTTACGCGGGAGCTTTTATCTGGGGCAGGAGGATTGTGGAGATTGAAGTATAAGAAAACCCTGACTGGGGAGAAAAAAGCGTTTGCAGCCGGCATGGCAGTTGTTTTACTGGCGAATGCGGCCGGCCTTACCACGTATATCCTGGAAAATAAGCGGGCCGGAAAAGAGAAAATGGAATATCTGGAGCGGCGGGAATATGGCCAGGGTGATTATGAGGAAGAACTGACAGTAAAGTCAGGGCAGGGAAAGCAGAATATAACGGTCCGTGTCCGTGAAAAAGAATACAAACCGAGTGAGGCAAGAGAAATTCTCAATCGGGTAAAAGATAAGATGCCCTCACTTATCCCAGGGAAGAACAGCAGCCTGGATAAAATCCGCTATCCCCTTCATCTGCCGGATCGCAGCCCTGATTTTCCTGTAAATATGTCGTGGAGCACTGACATGCCTGAAGTGTTGAACTGGGAAGGAAAAATCGGAGAAAATACTGGGGAGGGCGGCACAAAAGTAAACCTAACGTGCGAGTTGAGTCTGGGGCAGGAGACGGAACGGTGGGAAAAAGAAGTGACGGTCTATCCGGAGAAGATCACCCGTGAAGAAAGACTGCAGAGGGAGGTGCAGAAGGTGGTGGATACACAGAACAATGTCTCTGAGGAGAAGATAAAACTGCCGGGAAAAGTGGACGGAACCAAGGTCATTTTTCAGAAAGAACAGAGCGGAAACGGCGTGCTGATCTGCCTTTTCGGGACATCTTTTGGTCTGCTGATCCTCCCTTTGTACAGAGAAAAAGAGAAGGAAAAAGACAGGGAAAAAAAGGCCCAAATGCAGGCAGATTATCCCGATATTGTGAGCAGGATATTACTGTTTCTGCAGGCAGGACTGACGGTGCACAGTGCAGTGGAAAAGATTGCAAAAGACTACATCAACAGTTGCAAAATGTATGGTCAAAAGAAGCGCGCTGCCTATGAAGAACTTGTGGAGACTTATAGAGAAATGGAAGGCGGTATGCCCGAGATACAGGCATATGAGAGGTTGGGAAACCGTTGTAATACACCGGAATATAAGGTGCTTTCCGTGCTGTTGGTACAGAATCTAAAGAAGGGAAATCAGGGTGTATTAGCCCTTCTGGAACGGGAAACTACGGCTGCTGTGGAGGAGCGGAAAAGGGCGGCAAAAATTAGCGGGGAGCAGGCATCTACAAAACTTTTAGGCCCTATGTTTATACAGCTTGGGTTGGTTATGGCACTGATCATGATTCCTGCTTTTCTGAGTTTTTATTAGCCGATATAAGAAAAAAGCCATAAAAATGTTTAGAAAGGAGGTGATGATCATGAAGATATTCAGGGATTTTTATGATGATGAATCAGGAATCACTGTGATTGAAATCGTGCTGGTGTTGGTGGTGCTGATTGGGCTTGTCATCATTTTTAAGAAACAGCTCACCAGCCTCATACAGAGCATTCTTTCAAAAATCACAAGCCAGAGTAACAGTATTTAGTGAGGTCCTAATGAGACAAAAGGGAAGTATGACAATTGCCATGTGTATGATGCTCTCTGTAATGCTTGGAATCCTTACGGCAGGTATCAAGCTATGCAGGGAACAGTATGCCCGTGTACAGGCTGTAAATGCAGTGGACACGGGATTGTATTCCGTATTCTCAGAGTATGAAAAGGATCTGCTGGAGGAGTATGACTTGTTTTTTCTGGACAGCGGGTACGGGGGAGGAGCCATAGATGCTTTCCGTGTGGTACAGCAAATGGAAAATTCCATGGATTTGACTCTAAAAACCGGCATCCGGGGAAGCAGACGGGAAAGCTGTTCTATTGCAGGGTACAGGCTGGCCTCCGATAACGGCGGGGAGGCATTCTGCGCACAGGCAGCAGAGGCTGTCAGAGAACATCTGGGCACGGATGCCGTGAAACGTCTGAAGGAGTATCTCAGCAATACCGGAGAGGTGATAGAACAGCAGCAGGAACAAAAGGCGGCCGGAGTCCCTCCCATGCCGGAGGAACCAGTGCCGGATGACACGTCTGTACCGGGGATCACCCCGGATAACAATCCCCTGGAGGTGATAAAGCGTATACGGACTATGGGGATTTTAGGGCTGGTTCTCCCTGACAATGCAGTTATTTCCGAAAAGGAAGCAGATGTTTCCGTTTTCACTTCAAACCGAAATCTGCAGAAGGGGATGGGAAGTTTAGGAGGCCGTGAATCCGGTACATCCGATAAGCTTTTTCTCCAGGCATACGCAATGAATAAACTGGGAACTTACAGAGAACCGGGGAATCCGGGAGCCCTTGATTATCAGGTAGAATACATTGTTGGCGGCAGAGGCAGCGACAGGGAAAATCTGAAAAAGACAGTGAACAGGATGCTGCTGCTGCGTGAGGCCGCAAACGCGGCGTATCTTTATACAGACCCGGAAAAGCGGGCACAGTCCGGTGCACTGGCGGCATCACTGTGCACGGCACTTCTGATACCGGAGGGGGCTTTTGTAGTTGAAAAACTGCTTCTGCTGGGGTGGGCCTACGGGGAAAGCCTTTTGGACGTGCGCCAGCTGATGGCAGGCGGGAAGGTCCCTCTGGTAAAAAACAGTGCGAGCTGGCAGCTTGCACTTTCGGATATAGGACAGATATTTTCACTGCTGCAGGACGGGCAGGCAAAAAATACTTCCGGCCTGGATTATAACGACTATCTGCAGATACTGTTGTTCACATCCTCCAGGAACAGCCTGACATTTCGCTGTATGGATATGATAGAGCAGAACATACGACTGAAACCCGGAAAGGAAAATTTTCGTATAGATTCCTGTATGGAATGTCTGGAGATGGAAACCTGTTTTCTGAGCCCATGGGGAAACAGGTGGACAGCAGTCCGAAGCTATGGATATGACATGTGAAATGCAACTGTGAAAAACAGAAAGAAGGAGGGGGAGCAGTTGCCCGGTGTAAAAGGCAGAAATCAATGGAATAGAAAGGAATGGTACTCTCTTCAGCAAAAAGGCAGTCTGACACTGGAGAGTGCGGCTGCCCTTCCTCTTTATTTTCTGGCAATGGTAATGCTTATCAGTATGATGGATATCTTCCGCATCCAGACAATTCTGGTGTCCGCGCTCAGCCAGAGCGCCAAAGAGCTGGGAATGTATGCATACAGTATTGACGGGGAGAGTAAATCACCCGTGGGAGCAGTGACGGACGCTGCCTGTACTGCATATGCATCTGCGGAGATACAGAAGAGGATAAAGGAAGAAAATCTTACCGGAATTGTGGGAAAACAGGCGGGGATCACACTGCTGGGTTCAAAGTATCAGAATGGTATTATAACCCTGAAAGCCAACTATCTGTACAGAAGTCCGGCAGCAGTATTTCCGGTCCTGCCGGTAAAGATAAAGGCTGCAGTCAGTGCGCAGGCCTGGCTGGGATATGAGGGGGATAAATACGGCAGTGCAGATGAAGGGCCGGGGGAGGAGATGGTTTATGTGACAGATTATGAAAGTGTATATCATACCTCAGAGGATTGTACCCATATAAAGCTTACGGTAAAGTATGTGGGAATACAGAATGCCTTACAGGGCAAAAACCAGTACGGGAATAAGTATCATCCCTGTGAAAAATGTATGAAGGGGCATGGGAATGACAGGTTTGTGTATATTACGGAAAAAGGAAACCGTTACCACAGCAACAGTTCGTGCGGCGGTTTGTCACGGCATGTACGGCTGATGAAGAAATCTGAGGCGGAGAACAGGAGTGCCTGTTCACGCTGCAGGGAAAAATAGGGGGAGATTCAAATGACAGAGAAAATAACCGCAGGTGTTTTACTTGCGTTTATGGGATGGGAAGATTTCAGAGGGAAAACAGTTGCAGCCTGGAAAATCCTTTTATTTCTGACAGGAAGTTTTATATGTGCTGCGGTCAAGACAAAAGGGATTCCGGGGGAAGTATGGAGCGCTGCGCAGGACTCTCTGGTCGGCAGCCTTCCGGGTATCCTTCTTTTGCTCTTCGGAAGAATTTCAGGCTGGGCAGTAGGCAGTGCAGATGGAATGATTGTGTTGATTCTGGGAATCTACTTAGGATTCTGGCAGGTTCTCAGCGTATTGTCAGGTGCTTTCATATTGGCGGTACTGGCTGCCGGTTTTTTACTGGCAGTGCGGAAGAAAGACAGAAAGTATGAGATACCGTTCATCCCATTTTTATTTGCAGGGATGATGTTTTATCTCTTGATAGGATGAGACAGGGGATTATGAAAAGAAAAAACAGAAGAAGGTTTGTGTGCAGAGGTAGTTATACCCTGGAGGCTGCCTGCATCAGCGGCGTGTGGATGCTGACCGTATTTGCGGTCCTTCTGCTGCTGATGGGAACCATAAAGAGAGGGGTATACACAGCAAAAGCATATGAGGCGGCAGTGGCAGGCAGCACTGAGGCTGTACGCAGGCAGGGGGATGGGGTGGCGGCAGCAGGGGAACGGCTTGCCGGTGAAAGCGGACATTATTCTGTGAACGGCAGCAAAAGGGAAGTTACCGTCAACTATGAGGAGCATATAAAGTTCCCTTTCGCAGGTTTGCAGTGGCATATACAAGGCAGTGGGAAAAGTAAAGTGATCCGGCCTGTTTCGTTTATAGAAAAAGTTAGAAGCGTCAGAAGATGGAAGGACGAAATGGGGGGATAAGGAGGACAAGATGCAGGCAGAGTACAGAAGGGAAATGAATCACAGTTATCTGGTTCTGAAAGCTGACGAAGAAATGAATCCGCAGGAATATGAGATAAAAATGCTTTTACACAACGCACCGGTGGGGCTGCTTCCCCTCTCTGTGCGTTATATAGATGGTGAGCCACTGTTTTATTATGAGGTCACATCCAAGCAGAGTATATCCTTACTCTATGAGACAAAAAAGTTTGGAAAGGAGGATCTGGAGCGGATTTTCAGGGCGGCAGCAGATGTGATGGAGAAACTGGAGGAATATCTTCTGGATGTTGAGACACTTCTTTTTAATCCCCGCTATATCTATATGGATACAGAACGGCAGAATATCTATTTCTGCTGTTTTCCTGTGAGACAGGAAAAGGAACAGGCCGGGATATTGGAATTGACGGAGTACATACTGCCGAAGATAGACCATAAAGATGCAGGGGCTGTAGTTTTGGGATATGGCGTGTATAGGGAGAGCGTGGAGTCCGGTATGGGAGCGGATGAGATTCGCAAGGAGCTAAGAAAGGTACCCCTTGAGACTTTGAAGGAAGAAGAGGCCAGACAGAAGGAGGAGTATACGCAGCAGGAATATGCCGGGGAGGCAGTGATGACAGAGGAGAAGAGAAAGCAGGCGCTGGATGCTTTTTTCGAGGAGGAGGAAGAGGTTGAAGAGAAACATCCCCTGTTAAATGCTGTGGGGTGTATTTTTACATTGGCGGCAGCAGCAGTGTGCATTTATCTACTGCTGCACTATGAGATAGCAAACACGTTTCAAATCTGCATCGGATTATCAGCAGCGGCGGCAGCGGGTACGGGGGCCTTTGTTGTATTCCGGCTCAAGAAGGCCAGGGAGGAGAAAAAGAGGAAAAAAAGGGATCTGGACCAACTGGAAGCATGGGGATGGGAACGGGATGCTGAATATGAGCGTGAGGATATAAGCGAAGCAGAAAGACATGCAAATGACAGCCCGAAAGAGGAGAAAAAGGAAGCTGATGTTTTGGATACATGCGGCCCCACCATTCTATTGTCGCCGGATCAAGAGGATGAGGCAGACGCATGTTTATTTTGGATGGAAGAAGGTGTTAAAAAGAGGTTTATGCTTACTAAAGATATGGGGATGATCGGAAAGCTGACAGGGTCTGCGGATATATGCCTAAGGCATCCGGCAGTGAGCAGAATACATGGCAGAATACGAAAAGAGGGGAAGGATTTCTTTATTTCCGATTTGAATTCAAAGAATGGTACCCTCTTAAACGATAGAATGCTGGAACCGGAACGAGAATATTTACTGCATAATGGTGATAAGATAAGTATTGCGGGAACGGAGTTAGAGTACCGCAATTTTCAGAATATAGGGATCTGATTGGCTTATTTTAGGCGGCTTAATTTGGAAGTATATGGTTGCGTTAATTTGGGAAAGAGCTTATAATGAAGCTATGTCCTGCAGGCAGGGAGTGAAGAGTGGTTTAAGGATTTCGCAGGGCTGAAGACTATATCAGATAAGAAGAAAAGGACAGGTAGTGCATGGTAGATTACAGTAACTGGAACCAGAAGCCGGAATCCGATTTCTGGCGGTTTTTACGAATGCGGAAAAGTGTTTTGATGAACACAATTATGGTAGCTGTCAATATTTTAGTGTTTTTGTTGACAGAGATAACCGGATCATCACTGGACAGCAGGCATCTTGTAAACTGGGGAGCTGCTTATACGCCGTTCATTGAACAGGGACATGAATATTACCGTCTTTTTACCTGTATGTTTCTTCATTTCGGGCTGACACATCTGGGAAATAATATGTTGGTGCTTGTATTTCTCGGGGACAGTCTGGAAAGGGAAGTGGGCAGGATACGCTATCTTCTCATTTATCTGATTGGCGGAATTGGTGCCAGCTATATTTCTTATTACGCAGAGATAAGAGGAGGGGAGATGGTAGTCTCCGCAGGTGCATCCGGTGCGGTGTTTGCCGTGATTGGAGCGCTGATCTATGTGGTGATAAGAAATCGTGGGAGAGTGGAAAACTTTACGACCAGACAGCTTGTTTTCCTGGCCGCGCTTACACTTTATCATGGGTATACAAGTGCAGGGGTAGACAATGCAGCACATCTTGGCGGGCTTTTATGCGGCTTCGCCCTTGGAATCATCCTTTATCACGGAAAGAAAAGGCTGCCTTCATAAGAGGCAGCACATTTTTGTGTGATTAACTGATTGGAAGAATTACTTTGAATATGGTACCTTCACCTGGTTTTGATTTGAAGGAAATAGTGCCTTTGTGGGCGCTGACAATGCGTCTGCAGATTGGCAGACCAAGGCCGGTACCTTCCTGTTTGTGCGTGATGAATGGTTCAAACAGGTCATCCTGATATTCAGATGGAATGCCATTTCCGGTGTCTGCTATGGTAAATATGACAGATTCACCGTCTGACTGTATGGTACAGGCAATATGGCCACCGGTTTCAATAGCATCCGATGCGTTTCTGATCAGGTTCAGAAAAAGTTGACGGAGTTTTATGCCGTCAGCTTTTATAACGGGTATTGGAGATAATTTCTGCAAATCTATGGTAACATGCCGTTCATTCAAAGATGGGGTCACAGATTCAATTACATCGCAGAAGGTTGTATAAATATTTGAAATCTGCAGATTCAGTTTTTCTGAGTTATTGAAGGCGGATAATTCATTGAGAAGTGATTTGAGAAAATCCATATTCTCCATGATTTTTTGCCAGTAATTATCCTGCGTAAGTTCAGGATGCCGTCCTTCTAAAAGCTGCATGAAGCTGTTGATCAAAGTGACAGGATTTCTTATTTCATGAGAAACCTGAGAAAGCATAAACTGATGCTTTATTTTCAATTGCTGATAGAGCTTCTTATAATCAGCAGTTTCAGGCAACCTGGTGCTCTGGTCGGTGCCGGATTGTATTGTCATTATGTGTCCCCCCTGTTCTTTCTTTACGTTGATAGTGTAGCACTGTTACTGCCAAATATCAAATAATTTTATAACCTAAAAAGCGCCAAAAAACGACAAACATATGAAAGAATGCCGTCGATAAGAGCCGGCAAAAGCAGCACAGAAAGGAGAAATAAATATGTCGGATTGTATTTTTTGTAAAATTGCAGACGGCGAGATCCCATCCGCAACGCTGTATGAGGATGAGGATTTCCGGGTCATACTGGACCTGGGACCAGCGAACAAAGGACATGCTTTAATTCTGCCGAAACAGCACTATGCCAATCTCTATGAAATCCCTGATGAGCTGGCAGGTAAAGGGATGGTGCTTGCAAAGAAAATAATCACCAGAATGAGAGACGTTCTCGGCTGCGATGGTTATAATGTTGTGCAGAACAACGGAGAAGCAGCTGGCCAGACAGTCTTCCATTTCCATATCCATCTGATACCGCGCAGTGTTGGGGATAACGCTGGGATTACATGGACGCCGGGGAAATTAACAGAGGAGGATAAACAGGAAATCCTTGAGAAGTTTTCAATGGATTAGACTTCAGGAAAAGGGTTAAGATGACAGAAGAAAAATTTCGTGAAATCTTTCATCAATATTATCGTTTAGTTATGAAAGCGGCATACTGTGTCTTGTATGATGCAGATTTTTCACAGGATATCTGCCAGGAAACATTCCTTACGTTTCTGGAAAAAGTGGATACTGTTGATAAAACACGTTATGCGGAATGGCTGTCCGTTTGTGCCAGAAGAAAAGCCATAGATTTTTGCAAGAAGGCTTATCAGGTACATGAAGTGACAGCAGGAGACCGTGCTGAAAAAGCCGGTGCGGAGAAAATGGCGGACAAGATTGACAGCGGAGGCAAAAGCACCAGATTTTATAATGATGAAATGGCTGAGATGATGGTGCACAAAGAATTTACCGGAAAGATTTTGAATTCTCTGAGAACGAAGAATACGGACTGGTATGAAATCACAGTAAGGACATATGTCATGGGAGAAAACGATGAAGAAATTGCCTGCGCTCTTGGTATCACGATTGGAAATGTGCGTACCAAGAGACACAGGATGATGGAATGGCTGAAACAAAGATATCAGTCAGAATACGATTCTCTATGAATTATCTGTTTATGGTCTGTTCAAATAGCTGAACAATTTCTTCAATAGAATCAGTCAGCTTGCTTTTGGACATGGCATCCGTAAAAGCAGAGCGGTTTTTATAGAGGGAGTTAATTGTATCAAGAAGTTTTTCATTGGTGATTTCTTCCTCCTCCAGAACCATACTGTAGCCCATGCGTTCAAAAGAACGGGCATTCAGTATCTGGTCACCGCGGCTTGCACGGGCAGAAAGCGGAATCAGAAGATTAGGCTTTTTCAGTGCACTCAGTTCACAGATGGCATTGGCGCCTGCTCTGGAAATGACAATATCCGCAAGGGCAAATAAATCGGCCAGCTCTTTTTTGATATATTCATACTGTACATAACCTTTTGTGTCTTTTAATGATTCGTCCAGTTTTCCTTTGCCGCAGAGATGGACAACTTGGAAATCTGTCAGCAATTCAGGAAGAACTGCACGGACGGCATCATTTACGGCTGCTGCACCAAGGCTTCCGCCAATAATCATAATAACCGGTTTGTCAGAAGTGAAACCGGTAAAAGTCCGTGCTCTTTCGGGGATTCCTTCCAGCAGTTCCTGCCGTATGGGAGTTCCGGTCAGTACCGCTTTGTTCGCGGGCAGTTCAGACACGGTTTCAGGGAAGTTGCAGCACACTCTAGTAGCAAAAGGAATAGAAATTTTATTAGCCAGACCAGGTGTCATGTCAGATTCGTGGATAAAGGTAGGGATTTTTCTCCTGCTTGCCGCAATGACCACAGGAACGGTAACAAAACCGCCTTTGGAAAAGACAACATCAGGTTTTAACTGCTTCATAAGTTTTTTAGCTTCCGCAAATCCTTTCATAACTTTGAATGGGTCAGTAAAGTTCTTGACATCAAAATAGCGTCTTAATTTACCGGATGCAATCCCATAATAAGGGATACCCAGTTCCTCTATCAGTTTTTTTTCGATTCCCTCATAGGAGCCGATATAAGAAATGGTATAGCCCAGCTCCTTTAGGCGGGGAATCATTGCAATATTGGGGGTAACGTGTCCGGCAGTACCGCCGCCGGTAAGTACGATATGTTTCATGGTGTCCTCCTGCTCATTCAAAAATAATAGTTAAAAGAATAATTGTAACGGTTCAGTACCTTCACAGTTACGAACAAAGATCCACACAGAATCGCCTTCGGCAACGGGATCTTTGCCTGGCTGCTGAATGATTTTTTGCGGTCAGCGCAGTTAATGCGCAGACACCTACTGAATGGTTACGAAACAAATACTATAAGATAATATGATACACTTGTCAGGAAAAGTCAAGGAAAGATAGGAGTTTCATGAGTAAATTGGACGAAAAGCAAGTTGAACAAGCACATAAGTCTGCGGCAGTCCAGAAAGACAAAGCTTTTGAGGAATGGGTCAGCCAAAGCGTCCTTGATGAAACCGCAGATATGGTAAACGGGTTGGAAAACGACCCGAATTTAGATGATTTTCAGCCCTCCGAGGAGCTGCTCCAGAAAATTGTGGGAATAGCCAATGAGAGAGGGCTGCTGGCCGAAGAAGAGACAGCTGAAGAAGAGACAGACGATGTAAGAGTTAAAAAGATAGAATTTTCAGATGATATTGTGCAAGGAAAGAGGAGAAAAACACAAGAGAAAGTTTCTACTTCTAAAGGAAAAGTTATCCACCACTTTAGTAAAAAATATTTTGTTATAAAATGGGTTGCTATGATTGCAGTAACGCTTTTAGGTGTTTTTGGGATATCTATGAGTAGTCAAGCAAATCGTACATTTGTAATGCAGAAAGTTAATCAACTGATGGGTAACAACATGGAGACTGTAATTAATAATACAAATGAAACTATAGAAAGTGATACAACAGAAGAAGTAGATAGAAAAAAAGCTGAAGATGTTTTAAATATACAGGTTCCAGTACTGTTTTATCTACCAGACAATGTTCAATATAAGGGATATGAGATTGATGAAGAAGCACAGACATTTCTTATGGAATATTTGTGCGAGAATGAGTCCATTTTTTTGATTGCATTGGCGAATCCTAAGGATGCTAGTGGAATATATAAAAATGACTTTGGTAAAAAAATTGATGTAATTGGTAGCGAACTCTCAGATGTTAATGCAGAGTTATGGAAAATAGACGAGCCTGAGGATAAAAAGCCAACTTATGTAGCTCAATGGGAATATAAAAATACGTTTTACGAGACAGTTGGTAAAATAAATGAAGAAGAAATGATAGAAATTGTTAAAAACATAATGTATTAATGAAAGGAAAAAAATAAATGAATAAAAAAGGAATTATTAAATCATTGATAACTATGGTATTAAGTCTTGTTATAGTATTTAGCTTTACTTTGCCAGTAAATGCTGAAGCTAGAGAAGATTTAGGGAAAATAGTTGACGGTTCAGAACTTACAGATAAAATGTATTCTGAAGCAGTAGACGCTTCAGTTGTAAGAGGAAATATTCTAAACCAAGGTTTGGCTAAGATAACGAATAATGGTAATGGAACAGTAAATATTTATGGTGCTGTATTAGGCAGTGTGACGTGTGATAAAATGACTTTAAAGTTGACAATTCAGCAGTACAGAAATGGGGGGTGGTATAATTATGACTCATACAGTGATGTTGCATATAATACCTCTTTTATGTCAAGAAGTTATAATGTAGGTGTAGCAGCAGGATATTATTACCGAGTAAAGGCAGCCTGTGTTGCACAGAAGGGAAGCACTACTGAATCAAAAGCACCAGTTACCGATGGAATCTGGATAGGATAATAATTAATCACCACTATCAAAAATAATAAAATAATCTGAAAAGTTCTATTAAACTCCCCCCCTTTACGGTATAATGAAAGTAACCATACTTTTATATAACCGCAAAGGGGGTTCTTTTATGAAACTGACTTTTATAGGTGCGACTCATGAGGTTACGGGAAGTTGTTATTTCCTGGAGGCGGCGGGGAAGAAGTTTTTGGTGGACTGCGGAATGGAGCAGGGACCGGATCAGTATGAAAACCAGGAGATTCCGGTGGCAATGTCTGATGTGGATTTTGCGCTGCTGACCCATGCCCATATTGACCACTCCGGCAATTTCCCGCTGGCTTATGCAAAAGGATTCCGGGGACCTATTTATGCAACCAATGCTACCTGCGACTTGTGTGACATTATGCTGCGTGACAGTGCACATATCCAGATGTTTGAGGCAGAGTGGCGGAACCGCAAGGCACAGAGAAACGGACAGCCTGATTTTGTACCGGCGTATACCATGGAGGATGCTCTGAATGTGATCAAACAGTTTGTGGGGTGTGAATACAGCAGAAAAATCCAGGTTGCGGACGGCATACAGGTGAGATTTGTGGATGCCGGGCACCTTCTGGGGTCTTCCAGTATTGAGATATGGATCACAGAGGAGGGCGTGGAGAAGAAGATTGTATTCTCCGGAGATATCGGCAACCTGGACCAGCCGCTTATAAAGGATCCGGAATATCTGGACAGCGCGGACTACGTGGTCATGGAATCCACCTATGGTGACAGGAGTCACGGTGAAAGGCCTGACTATGCCATGGAATTAGTGAAAATTCTGAAAAGAACCTTTGACAAGAACGGAAACGTGGTGGTCCCTTCCTTTGCTGTTGGCAGGACTCAGGAAATGCTGTATTTCCTCAGGCGGATCAAAGAAGAAAATATGCTTCCCGAATACCCGTATTTTGATGTGTATGTGGATAGCCCTCTGGCCGTCCAGGCCACCAATATTTTCAAAGAGCATTATACGGACTGCTATGATGAGGAAGCTATGGACCTCATAGAGAAAGGTATCAATCCCATAGCATTTCCGGGTTTGAAGCTCTCCATCACCAGTGATGAGTCAAGAGCCATCAATATGGATGACAGCCATAAGGTGATCCTGTCGGCCAGCGGTATGTGCGATGCGGGACGTATTAAGCATCATCTGAAACATAATCTCTGGAGGCATGAGTCCACCATTGTATTTGTCGGATACCAGGCTGTAGGTACGCTGGGACGTGCGCTGCTGGAGGGCGCTACAGATGTAAGGCTGTTCGGTGAGGATATCCATGTCTGCGCAGACATAGTGAGACTGCCGGGCATCAGCGGCCATGCGGATGATGCGGGACTGATCCGCTGGGCATCCGCCTTTAAGGAGAAACCCCAGCGTGTCTTTGTAACACACGGGGATGACCAGGTATGTGATTTGTTTGCGGAAAGGCTGAAAAATGAACTGGGCTACAATGCCATGGCGCCTTTCAGCGGCACGGAATTTGATATGCTGGCAAATGAATTTGAGAAGGAAACCGTTGGAATTGTCATTAAACATGCGAAAGAGAAGGCAAAAGCCCGCAAGGCTTCCGGTGTTTATGCAAGACTTCTTGCAGCGGGCCAGCGGTTAATGACGGTTATCCGTCATAATGAGGGCGGTGCAAATAAAGACCTGGCAAGATTTGCAGACCAGATTAATTCCATGTGCGATAAGTGGGACCGCTGACAGCCAGGAACAGCGGAAGAAACTATTTTACAAAGAGAATGGGGGATTCTATATGAAAACAAGTGAAGATGTGAGAAAACTGTGTGAAGAAAAGCAGATCCGTATGATAGACTTTAAAATGACAGATTTAAACGGACGGTGGCGCCATTTGACCATTCCTGTGGAACGTTTTGATGATGACATTTTTGTCTATGGAATCGGATTTGACGGTTCTAATTATGGTTATGCTCCTATAGAAAAAAGCGATATGGTATTTATTCCAGACCCGGACACAGCTACCGTGGACCCTTTTGCAGAGATTCCCACACTGACTATGTGCGGAAATGTCTGCACCATCGGTGAAGACAAGAACCTGCCCTTTGACCAATATCCACGAAATGTTGCGCTCAAAGCAGTGGAATATATGCAGGAAGAGCAGATCGCGGACCGGATGGTGATCGGGCCGGAATTTGAATTTTATCTGCTGGACCATGTAAGTTATAGTGTCACACCTCAAAAGTGCAGCTACAGTATTGACACCAGGCAGGCGGAGTGGAACAGCGGCATAGATAATGGGCAGAACAACGGCTATCAGGTTCCGTATCAGGGTGGATACCACGCAGCGGCCCCCCAGGACGTGGGATATAATCTCAGAAGTAAAATGTGTATGCTCCTGGAGGAGTGGGGTGTCAAAGTAAAATATCATCACCACGAAGTGGGCGGTCCGGGTCAGATGGAAATTGAGGTTGAGCTGGGTGATATGGTGGAAATGGCAGATAAGACCATGATCGTAAAATATGTTTTGAAAAATGCGGCTGCGGCAGAGGGCAGAACCGTCACATTTATGCCGAAACCCATTCACAAAGAAGCCGGAAACGGTATGCATGTGCATATGCTGCTCATGAAAGACGGTGCTCCCATCTTTTACGATAAGGACGGATATTCAGGACTGAGCCACACTGCCCATTATTTTATCGGCGGATTACTCAAGCATATTGCCTCCCTGTGCGCATTTACCAACCCATCCACAAACTCCTTTAAACGTCTAGTGCCCGGTTATGAAGCACCTGTAACCATTGGATATGCAACTTCAAACAGGAGCGCGGTCATCCGTATACCGGCTTATGCCAAGAAACCGGAAGCCAAGAGATTTGAACTGCGCAACCCGGATGCAACAGCCAATCCATACTACGCATATTCTGCCATTCTTATGGCAGGCCTGGATGGGATCAAGAATAAAATAGACCCGCGCCAACACGGATGGGGCCCCTTTGACTGCAATCTGTATTCCCTGTCATCTGAGGAGCAGAAAAAGATACAGAGCCTGCCCCGTTCCATGGGAGAAGCTCTGGAAGCCCTCGAAAACGACCACGATTATCTCACCGCAGGCGGCGTCTTCCCGCAGCGCCTCATTGACATCTGGCTGGAGAAAAAGAAAAAAGAGCTGCAGGAAATTGAACAGATTCCAAGCCCCTCAGAATTTAAATATTATTATGATCTATAAATAGCAGTATCACAGGCGGGATTTCTTTGGGATTCCGCCTGTGGTGCAAGAAAAGGTTTAGACGACATTTAGTTTACATAATTATGCGAGACGGAGGTACAGCATGGAGAATACGGGAAACCAACCCAAACGTTTCTGCAGAAAGTGTCTTCTTCAGGATATGGATGAAGGGCAGTATTTTGATGACATGCGTAAATACATTGAAAATCTGGATGAGGAATTGAAGGTCTCCTCACAGCTCTATGACCGGAGACTTGGATTTTGCAGGGAATGTGATAATTTAATAAGTGGAATGTGCAGAATCTGCGGATGCTTTGTGGAGATGCGGGCTGTCATGAAAAAGAACAACTGTCCCGGGATTCCGAAGAAGTGGTGAGAAGGAGGACGCAGCATGAGATTGGAAGAAGATTATGTCATGAGGATAATTAAGGATATGGTCAAGGCCCTGGCCTGTGTCATCTTTGGAAAGAGATTTACAGAGTATGAGGTGGAGGAAGAAAAAGCGGATGATACGGATTTTCTCTACCGTGAAATCATTGAGATGGCAGACAAGGGAAAGATCAATGAGGCGGAAAACATACTCCTTACAGATATGGATCAGACTGACAAACGATACATGGAGATGGCTATGAGCTTTTATCTCCATATCAACCAATATACAGATGAATTTCTGGCCGCAAACGGCTACAGCAGACAGGAAATTCTGGACGGTGTGGAAGCGCTGGCAGCGGCCAATGGTATCGAAGGTCTGGAGGAACTGTCTGATGATCTGTATTTGGACGGCCCTTCCGGGCAGGAAGAGCGCTAGAGTGTGTCAGAAAATTCATTCCCACAATGTGCACGTCCCACTTCGCGGTATATTTGGCCCCAATTCGGTCAACGTTGCCCGCTACGCCTCCCTCATCGGGTCCAAATCTCCCATAAAGTGCCACGCACAGCTTGCCGAAAGCAATTTTCAGACACACTCTAAGAGCGGTAAGGCGCGGTAGGAATAAAATACGGAAGCATTGAGCGGAAATCGTCACTTTATAAAAGTTGGCGATTTTTTTATACCCCAAAGAGAAAAACATAAAATACCTCTTGACACATTATACTATGTAATGTATAGTGTAATGCATAAGGAGGCAATACAATGGACACACAGCTAAAGAAGGGCTTCCTGGAATTTTGTGTTCTTGCGGTATTATACAAGAATGATTCCTACGGATACCAGATCATTAAAGACATATCCGTATGTATTGAAATATCAGAATCAACCCTGTACCCCATATTAAAACGCCTGGAAGCAAACGGGCGTCTGGAGACATACTCGGTGGAGCACAACAGCCGCTTGCGTAAATACTACAGAATCACCGACGGGGGCAAGGAACATATCCAGGAGTTTTTACATGACTGGCAGCAGGTAACAGATATATACGATTTTGTGAAGGGAGCAGTAGAAAATGAAGAAGGATGAATTTCTAAGCAGTCTGGAGCGGCTGCTGCGGAGCCTGAAAAGGGAGGAACGGAATAGATTCCTATCCTATTATTCAGAGATGATCGCGGATTATATGGAGAACGGATGTGAAGAGGAGGAGGCTGTGCAGCGAATAGGGAATCCAGGTGAGATAGCACAGGAGATCCTGTCAGACAGAGACGCCCAGCCGCCCAAGCCCACACCCACGTGGATGAAGGCAGGGGTTATTGTATTATTGGTCCTGGGTTCTCCGCTTTGGGGAAGCCTGGTCCTTGTGGCTATTTGCTGTGCGCTTTCAGCCGTGATCATGGTATTATGTGCCTATGTGCTTATCTGGTGCATTCCTTTTATATGTGGTGTATTTAGTGTGTCCAGTCTTTTTTTAGCCCTGGTAAGCACAGTAGGTTCTGCTATATTGTTGTTCCAGGATACTGCCACAGGTTTGGTGCAGATGGGACTGGGAATTCTGTTTGCAGGCGCTTTTCTGGTAACCACACTGCTTACCTGGGAAGTGGGTAAAAAATTTGTAGTGGTTACTACAAAATTCAGCAGATGGCTTGCAGGACTGTTTCAGAAAAAGAGAGGTGTTAAAGCATGAAAATGAAATCATTTAAAAGCAAAATCCTGCTGGCTGGCGTTATTTTTATGCTGGCCGGAGCAGCTGTGGGACTTGTGGGATTCGGAATGACTGGATTTGAACCTAATAATTTATTAAAATGGAGTGAAAACAGATGGTACCAGACCATCCACTATGAGCGAGGGAACTTCCATATAGGTATAAAGCTGAGAGATGGATTCTATATCACCAACTTTGGCTCTTTTTGATGGCTGTGAGCATCAGTTTTCCATGTTCTTATAATAGAAAACCGCAAGCTGCGTCCTGTCACGCAGACTCAGTTTATCTAATATTGCACTTAAATAATTCCGCACAGTGCCTTCGCTGAGGTAAAGGCTCTGTGCGATTTCTTTATTATTCAGGCCTTTTGCCACCAGCTCAATGACATCCATTTCCCGGTCTAATATCCCATATCTGCTCAAATCCATGCTTCCGGATCTTTCCATCATTTTCGGAATCCGGGTAACAATTTCGCTGCCGAACACACTCTGCCCGGACATGACAGAGCGCAGAGCCGGAGCAATGGTTTCAATATCCTGTTTGATCAGATAACCTTTGGCACCAATGCGCAGAGCCCGCACAATGTACTCGTCGTCTGAAAAGGTGGTCAGGAACAGGATTCTGGCCTCCGGATGTTTTTCCAAAATCTCCGCCCCTGCATCCAGACCGGAAAAGTCCCCCATCTGAATATCCATAAGCAGAATATCCGGCCTCATGTCCTCGTACAGACGGACCGCCGCCTCCCCGCTGTTTCCGGAAGCGCATACTTCAATATCAGGCTCTGCCTGCAGAATTGTTTTCAATGAAATGCAGACAAAAGGGTCATCATCAACAATTATAACTTTCATATCAATACCTCACTTCTGTTATCCGTGTTATTTTGAAACCTGCTCGCTCTGTTTAGGAATGGAAATAAAAATACGGAACCCATTCTTGTTCTCCGTCCTGAAAATGCCGTGAAAATCCTCCACTCTCTCCCTCATATTCATAAGTCCGATACCGACGGAATCGGATACGGCTGTCTGGGTACCATTGTCCTGAATGATGAGCTGGTAGAATCCGGGATGTTCCAGCACGGAGACGGAAGCTTCTGTTGCATTGCTGTGCCTGGAAATGTTAGACAGGGCCTCTCTTACAATGGCGATCACGCAGTATTTCAACTCTTTGGACTCAATCCTGGCGCTGTAGTCCAGTGCCGCGGGACAGAAGGTAAATTCCCGGGTCAGGCGTGAGAGTACCATCTGCAGGTCCACAGATTCCTCATATAGATTATGCACACTGCTCCGCACATTGTTCATGGCGTCATCCAGTGTGGATTTAACAGCGGAAAGCTGTGCGGCCAGCTCCTCCTGTTCTTTCCACACAACCTGCATGGCCCGTATCTGGAAGAGGGAACGAGTGAGAAGATGACCTACATTGTCATGGATCTCCCTGGCGATCCGGTTTCGCTCGGTGAGGGTTGCCAGTTGGATCTCATACTCCTGTTTTTCCATAAGTTCCCTGTTCTTCTGCTCCAGATAAAGGGATTCCTCACGGGTGCTGTCCTGGGAGTTGTGAAATTCCGTCATCATATTTTCATATTCTATCGTCCGCCGGGAGATGTAGACTGCAAGCACCCCTGTCATGAGGTTCAGAAAAAAGGCCGATACGGTGAAATTGTGAAAATGGTACAGGTATGCCGGGACCCAGGCAAGCTGCAGAACCCTTTTCCGGGAGCGCTGACAGTCATAGTAAATAACCGGAAGAAAGACTGCCAGACCGGGGTAGAACAGGGAGACAGCGATACAGATCCCACACAGATGATCCCGGGCCCGTTCCCGGTCCAGAAAGGAAATGAGCGCGGTTACACTGAGTGATAAAAGCAGGGCTGAGATAAGAGGAGTAATAATAGCATAGCCTGCAAGAGTCAGGGTGCAAAATATAAAAATAAAGGATTTATCCCACAGACGCCTCATATGTCCGCCCCCTTTCCCGGAGTGTGTGTTAAGATTTATCAATGCTTGTAGTAAGAGTGTATCACAGGATTGTATAAAAAGTAAGGTGCAGCAGGAAGAAATGACAAATGTCATATACAGCGGCCTGTATTTATGACACCGCTCACTGTCAGGGGTGGAACAAAATTGGTAGAATGAAGGCAGATAAGAAAAAGGGGAGGATGACCTATGATTATAGAAGTAAACAATCTTGTAAAACGGTATAAGGATCTGGTGGCTCTGGACCATTTTAATCTTCAGGTAAAGAAAGGAGAGATATACGGTCTGCTTGGGCCAAACGGCAGCGGCAAGACAACTGCCATCAACTGTATGCTGGCCCTGCTCAAATACGATAAAGGGGAGATCCGGCTTTTCGGAGAGATCATGGCGCCGGACAACCGGGCAGTGAAACAGAGAATCGGTGTTGTGATGCAGAATGTAGCAGTATTCAATGAACTGACCGTTTATGAGAATATAGACTATTTCTGCGGTATGTATGTGCCGGAAAAGACGAAAAGAAAGGCTTTGGTAGAGGAGGCCATGGAATTTACGGATATAAAAGATTTCAGGAAATTCCAGCCCGGAAAGCTCAGCGGCGGCCTTCTGAGACGTCTGAATATTGCCTGCGGTATTGCCCATAAGCCGGAGCTGATCTTTATGGATGAACCGACTGTAGCAGTTGACCCACAGAGCAGAAACAGCATTCTGGAGGGCATTAAAATGCTGAACCGAAACGGTGCCACTGTTATCTATACCACCCACTATATGGAAGAGGTGGAGCAGATATGCTCCCGCATTATGATCATGGATAAAGGCAGGGAGATCGCTTCCGGCACCAAAGAGGAGCTGAAGGGCCTGATCCGTACAGGTGAGAAGATCACTATAGAATTATCAGAACTTCCGTCGGAGATCATGGCGAAAATACAGAAAGTGGAAGGTGTACTGGAAGCGGAATATGCAGGGAATCTTTTGAAGGTGCAGTGCGAGAGCGGAGGCCACAGTCTCATTACGCTGCTGGATATTCTGCGGAAAAATAAGATATATTTCGGCAGGATATTTTCAGAGCCGCCTACATTAAACGATGTTTTCCTGGAAATCACAGGAAAAGAGCTGAGGGATTAGGGGGGATGGATATGTTCTGGAATATTTACAGTAAGCGTTTACTCAGTTCCATTCGGAACAAGGATC
Organism: Blautia pseudococcoides; assembly: GCF_001689125.2. Classification (NCBI taxonomy): domain Bacteria; kingdom Bacillati; phylum Bacillota; class Clostridia; order Lachnospirales; family Lachnospiraceae; genus Blautia; species Blautia pseudococcoides. The sequence continues at coordinate 4,663,141 of NZ_CP015405.2, forward strand.
AGCTTATTTGGATTTGGGCCTTTCCGCTGATCATGGCGACCCTGTTTTATTTCTGCCTGTCATCCGTGTCACAGTCAGACAATTTGGAGTCTGTTCCGGTGGGCGTGGTTACTGATACCGCCTATGAGGAAGACCAGATGTTCAATCAGGTCTTGGAACAGGTGGGCAGCGGGGAGGATGCCATACTGAAGGTGACGGAATATGCGCAGAGGGACAAAGCGGACAGTGCGCTGGAGAAGGGAGACATTGACGGATATATTCTTATCAGGGAAAATATCCCCCAGCTTGTAGTGAAGCAGGACGGCATAAACCAGACAATCCTGAAAAGCTTTCTGGACCGCTATGTGCAGACAGAGGGAAATATAAGGTCCATAATGGAAAAGAATCCGGATTATGCCCTTGATTTTGAGGGGATCATGGGAGGAGATACCCTGACAGAGGAAATATCCCTCTCCTCGCAGCCCTATTCCCCGGTGGTGAACTTTTATTATGCCCTGATCGCAATGATATGCATGTACGGCGGTATGCAGGGGCTTACAAGTATCACATATCTGCAGGGAAACCTGTCCGCTCTGGGAGCCAGGCGCATGATGGCACCCCTTGGCAGGATCCGTGTGATTTTTTACGACCTGCTGGCCAGTGCAACGGTGCATATAATGAGCCTGTTGTTTCTATTGTTTTATATTACGGTTATTCTGAGAGTGGATTTTGGGGACCGGCTGCCTCTTCTCGTTCTCACGTGTCTGGCAGGCACTATCCTGGGTGTGGCGTTCGGTACGGCTATAAGCTGTCTGACTAAACTGGGAGAGAATATGAAAGTTGGAATTCTGGTATCCATTACTATGTTCTGCTGTTTTGGGGCAGGCATGATGGTTTCAGGCATGAAATATATTGTGGACCAGCATATGCCCATTATCTCCTGGCTGAACCCTGCGGCAAGGATATCAGATGCTTTTTACTGCCTGTACTATTTTGACGACTATCAGAGATACTGCCAGAACATAGCTGTGATACTGGCAATGGCAGCCGGAATGTTTCTGCTGTCAGCATTTTCTTTAAGGAGGCAGAATTATGAGAGTATTTAAGGTGTGTCTGTTGGTGATCAGACGCAGGATGGTCATGTTTGCCACTTATTTTATCATATTTATCGGCGTATCTATTATGCTCTCACAGTTTAGCAGACAGAGCTACAGCAGTGTATTTGAGGAGAGCCGCCCTGCGTTCACAGTGATAAACAGAGATAAAGAAACAATTTATACGGAAAAAATGATGGATTTTTTAAAGGAGCATGGAACTTATGTGCCTCTTGAAGATGATATGGAAGCCATTCAGGATGCCAGATTTAACGAGGCAGTCAGCTATATCCTGATCATCCCGGAGGGGTTCCAGGATGCCCTGAAGGATCAGAAACCGGTCAAATTACTGGAAAATATGATACAGGACTCTGCCAGTGGATATCAGATGAGTAGTTATGTCAACCAGTATTGGGGCTATATACAGACCAGGGAAAAGATAGAGGAGAATCCGGACAGAGAGAAAATTGCAGATGAGGTATCAGAACTTTTAAACAGAAGTGTCAGCGTGGAAAAACGCCAGTATTTGAAGACACAGCCCGTCTCCGAGGGATTTAAGGCTCAATATCAGGTGGCGCCGTATATCATTTTGGTTATCTGTGTTCTCTGCATTACCTCCATATTTCTCAGCTTCCAGAGGCCGGATATTCGTATGAGGAATCTGTGCGGGCCTTTGAAACCATTTACACGGCTGTGGCAGATGGGATTGGGATGTTCATGTGTTGGGATTGTATTTTGGATCATACTTACAGCCGCAGGACTTTTCCTATATTATGATTCGGTGAAGGACATGGATATCAGGATCACAGGCCTGATCCTGCTGAACAACTTTATCATGCTTTTGCTTGCTATGGCAGTCTCGGTGCTGGCATCCCTCTTTGTCAGGGATACGAATATGCAGAATGCGGCAGCCAATATACTGGCCCTGGGCCTGTCTTTCCTGGGGGGAGCATTTGTGCCCATCAGCATTATGGGGGACAGCGTTCTGAAAGTTGCCAGATGCCTGCCCGTATACTGGTACGAAGAATGCCTGGATGAAATCAGCGGCCTGACTGGATTCGGCATGGAGAATCTGCTTCCGGTGTGGAAGTGTATGGGGATCCTTCTGGGATTCACAATAGCAGTCCTCTGTGTTACGCTGGCAGTAAATAAGCAGAAAAGCGGTGCGGAGGAGTCCTTCGGAACCACAAAGACAGAGATAGGGATGTAACAGTAAAGCCGCCGTTTTTCAAAAAAGAAAACCGGCGGCTGAAAGTATGTATGCGGCTGTAAGGAGGATTACAAGTCCGACTGCGTTCAAGGCCAGAAAAAGCAGCAGATAGGAACGAAAATCCCCCTCCTCGGTCTTGAGATAAAATTTCATGGAGATCAGGCTTGCCAGAGAGGCGATGGGAGTTCCCAGACCGCCCAGATTGGTGCCCACCAAAAGGGCCTTCCAATTCTCCGTAAAAGAAGACAGAAGCACAGCAGCGGGGACATTACTGATGATCTGGCTGGAGAGCACAGAAGTCAGCATGCCGTTTTTTGTCATACACGCGGACAGAAAGGAGCGCATGGTTTCCATTCTGCCCAGATTTCCGGAAAAGACGAAAAAGCATACAAAAGTTGCCAGAAGAAAATAGTCTACGTTCCAAAAGATGTCCCTGGAAAGAAGTATAAGACATACAATAACACACAAGGTCAATGCCTGATAGGGTAGAACATGGAAGATAGTCAGCAGGCACAAAAGAAAAAGGACTGTAAAAACAGCCAGAAGCCGTGGATGCTCCAGAGGGGAAGACTCCTTAAAGTACACCCTCACAGGTTCCTGACGCACGAACCGGATACAAAAAAGAAGCAGAATAAGGCTAATAGCAGTGAAGGGCAGCATGGTGAGAAAAAATTCTCCCATTCCCAGCCCATATCTGGAACAGAGAAAAAGGTTCTGGGGATTTCCGGGGGGAGTAGCCATGCTTCCAAGATTGGCAGCTATGGTCTGCAGCACAATGATCGGCGCGGTATGTCTGTCCTGTTTAATAATATGTAGTACCAGGATGGTGAAGGGAACAAAGGTAAGGAGCGCCACGTCATTTGTGATCACCATGGAGCAGAAAAACGGCAGCAGTACCAGGGCGAGAGCAAGCCCGCGCATATGGTTCTGGGCACCCAGGAGTTTTTCGGCCAGTATACGGAAAATACCGCATTTCTGAAAACCTGCCGTCACAGCCATGAGACAAAACAGGAGGCACAGAGTGCGCAGGTCTATATAGCCCGCATATTCCGCATCAGGCTTTACAGCCAGCATGGAAAGCAGGGCGAAAAGGAGCGAGATGCAGAAAACAGTCTCCTCCCGGAGTGTTTTATACAGTAAGGACCTCATAGTCATCCACCTCATAAGAAAGCCGTCTCCCGCAGCAGGCCATCGGTATGGTCTTCCACAGGATGCGGCTTTTAGATTTCATATATTTTTTCAGTCTCAGGCATTCTGCGCTTTGATGGACTCCAGCGCCAGCGCAAGCTGATCCGGACAGGATGTACCACGTCCGCCGCAGTCTGTCCCTTTCAGGCGCTCAATGACTTCATCAACCTTCATGCCTTTTACCAGGCTGGCAATCCCTTTCGTATTGCCATTGCATCCCCCATTGAATTTTACAGATGAGATCGTATCCCCATCCAGTTCAATCTCGATGGAACGCGAACAGACACCTTTAGTCTTATATACAGTCATAATCATATCCTCCGTTTCGTATTATCCTGCGGATAATTATAGCAGATATGCGGGGAAAAGAAAATAGGGATTTTACGGGGAGGCAGGGATTCTATGCTTGCATTTTACAAAACACGCTGCTAATAATCACCGCTGTTTTGTGCTTTTTTCTGTCTATAGAGAGGAAAGCAGTTCACGGTTATACAGGAAAGTAAAAAATGGTATAAAGCCTGCGGCGGCCGGTTATTCATTCAGTCTGCAGCAGGTTTTGATGTCACATTATTTCTTAAAATAACAGAAAAAGGTTATATAAACTTAAATGCTTTCATTTATATATCATGTAATCTGTAATAACAGCGGAAAACAGGACCGCTGGAGGTAAATTCTTTTACAGTGCAGCTTCTGTCTGCATTGATGCATATCGCCGCTTATTTCCAAACACTTAAAAACTATAAGAATCCGGAGGTGATGCAAATGGCAAGTGTTTTTGGGATTGTATGTCAAATAGACGAAAATAAGTGTAATCTGTAAAATGGCCTGAAGTAAAAATTCACTTCAGACCATTCTATATTTCATGTTAAAATCTTTTAAAAAGCACTAGAGCATACAATGCTCAAGTTATTATATGCATTGCATTGAAAGGTAAAGACAGTTATAAACTAAATTTTTAATTTTACTAATTTTAAAACTTACGGGCACCATCTAGTTGCCTGAATAAGTTTTCCGCCTGAATAATTAGCATAATCAGTTTCAGCCCTCAAAATGTAGTAAGAGCCAAAGTATGTCATGCCTGAACCGTATGCCTTATGCTGAGCATTATTACTTGAAAAAGTAAACAGCGGTGAATACACACCATCGCGATTTGAGTCTAATCTTGTTCTTGCATAAAGTGTTCCACCCTTTTTAAAGAGCGTACTAGTTTGTCCAGTGTTACTTGTTGCTAAAGTGGTAACATATGCATTGTAATCTCCATCATTTGATTTTTTTGCTGCTGAAGAAGTGTCAACCTTCTGCCCATTGGTTGTAAAATAGAATGTACTATTTACATTGCCAGCCATTACACAAACGGAAGATAACATTGTAACAGCCATAGTTGCACATAAAACTTTAAAAATTTTTTTCATCTTCTACCTGCCTCCTTTTTTAAACTTTTACTTTTTTTACCTTTCATGCAATGCAAAATAATAAACAAATAAATAAGAAACCCTATCTAGCCTACAATTTCAATATTATCTATAGCATTAATGTAAATATAATCCGTATACTCCTTTTCCTGAATACGGAACTGCCACACAGGAATCATATCACACACCCACCGTTCCTCTTTATTTTTCTTTGTGGGTAGAGGGTAATAGATTAGTTTCATCTGATCGATTGTAATGTCTTCTACAAAAGCCATTTCAAACTTTTTTTGTAGTGTTTCATAAATTTCCTGCAGACTTACTAATTTCACCGTCTGCTTATCTAAAATCTCATAACGCCTTCCAAATCGAATGTACTCTATTCCATTCTGAGTATATCCAACCTCTGTCATACTATATGGTATATATAAATCATCCTGTCGAGTGATGGAACGATTTAATACAGGAATCCCATCTATGGTCTGTTCAAAAAAAATCCAATAGCAATTGTCCCCATCGCTCCAGTCTCTCATAGATTCCCCCTCTGGTTTTGCCTGTTCATTTTCCGGAGCATTAATATATTCCTCCTGCATTTTACTCATCTGCTGCCAATTAAAAGCATAAGCCTGATACATTTGAACATCTTCAAATCCAGATATTTCATTTACATACTGTCTAGCCTTATCTGTAGATTCTCCTAAAGTAGCAAAAGAAAATTCTTGATTGTTTTTCTCACCGTCAATCACAACCTGAATTTCAGTTCCTATGTAACTAACAGGAAAAAAGGCAGAAATCTCATTCCAATGATCTGTTTCTATATAAGCGTCTTCATCTGCCATTACCAGACCATCCATGTTCATCCAATTACTCCCTAGATTACCCTGGAAACTGTATCCATAACCAGCTTTGCCCCTATTTTCAACCTTCACATTTTCCGGCATATTTCCAAGCAAGGATGGTATTAATTTCTGTCCATCATACTTTTGTGCAATAACATGAAACAAACTAATCGTATCCAAATTTATGTCCGGCATTTCAACAATCGCATCAAATTTTACTCCTTCTGTCAATGAAAAATTAATCTTATCTCCATCTTGCAAATCCTCTCCATTTTCAACAATCATAGTTTCTTTCTTATCCCGAACATCATCTATCAATTTTGTTTCCTTTTCATCGTTTGTTTTTTGACAACCCGTCAAAACAACGCACACAACTAACATATTTAGAAAGTACCTTACATATTTCACAAGTCTCATCACCCCATCTAATTATATTTTTTCGACAATCTTCCCCTTATCAAATTCAACAACTGTATCGCACAAAACAGATATATCTTCCTTATTATGACTAGCTAGTAAAATGGTTTTTCCCTCTTTTTTTAGCTCTGTTAAAAGTGTTCTGACATCTTGTACCCCTTGATTATCCAGTCCATTCATTGGTTCATCCAAAATCAGAAGAGAGGGTTCCTCCATAATCGCTTGTGCTATTCCCAAACGTTGCTTCATTCCCAGAGAATATTTTCCTACATGTTTTTTACTCTTGCCATCTAATCCTACCCTTTCCATAACATCCATTATGTCTTGTCTGGATATTTTTTTCTTGATACCTCCCAGAAAATTAAGATTCTGATATCCATTATATCCCGGTAAAAATCCAGGATTTTCAATGATTACTCCTACATCGGAAGGAGCTTCGATATCCTTCCCAAGTTTTTTTCCTTCAATAAAAATTTCCCCTATATCAACTTTCAAAAATCCACAGATACACTTAAACAATACCGTTTTTCCGCTTCCGTTTCGCCCTATCACACCATGGATTTTTCCTTTCTCAAAAGTTAATGATACATCATCCAAAGCTTTATACTCTTGAAACTTCTTTGTTATACTTCTTATCTCAATCATATTTTCCATACTATTTTAGACCTCATCTGAAAAATTCAAATCTTTTTTACAGATACCTTTCCACGAAAATATCATACAAAGTAGGATCAAACCAATCAAAACACCATAAGCATAACCAAAAGAGACCCCATATCCATATTCTTTCCATTTATAGTTTGCAAGGCTCATCCAGAGAGGTGGCGAAAAGTAATACCCTGTGCTAAATTTTGCCAGCCGTACAATCAATAAGGGCGAAAGTCCAAGGACCACGCTTACGACACTGCCTGTTCCCTTCTTCAGATAAAAATTAAAAACATAATTACATACACCGATCAGCACTACATTCAACCAAACCGATATAATAGTCAAAGCCATTGCATCCATTGGACTATGTTGAACAATAATCGCATAATTAAATTGCTCCATTCCAAACTGACTTGCTGCACTTGTTTGTGCCAAACTTCCTAATATCTTTCCCCAACCGGTATCCCATTCCAGCATAGGAAGTATTGAAACTATTGGCAAAATACCCACTCCCACTGAATATAAAAATGAAAGTAACCAAATATATAACATGTTTCCCAAAAACCAGTTACTCCTTCCAGCTCTCAGAATTTGCCAACTACTATTTGCATGAAGAAACGGAGCATCACAAAACAGAAACAGTGCACCCAAAATAATAAATAATTGATTACTCGAATTTTCAGTAAGCAAGGCAAAAATCCATGGTGAACAATTCTTTCCAACCGAACCACAAAAACTCCTGATTGCTCCGATGTCAGGAGCAAATGAAAAGTATACCCATAGAAATGCCAGATAAAATCTTGGTGAAATTAAAATTTTTCTAAACCCCACCATGCATACACGCAAAACTTTTCTCAATTTATCCATGTAGTCTCCTTTTCTTTAACCAGAAAATAAAAAGAATACACTCAAGACAAATAAGGCTGGCAAAATATAAAAATACACAAATCATAAGTTTGCCAATGTCAGTAAAGATCCTGGAAAAATAGCCTCCTGTCTTCATAATATAATACCATCTGCATATCCCTGGAAGACCCAAAACATTACACAACAGAACGCTTCCGTTATAAAATATAACTGGCATACTAAATAATAGAAACACATTTTCTATCTTTGCAGAGATAACCAGCGCAAATACTGCCAGAAACGAATAGCCCATTGCCTCAGTTGAAAATACAGCCAAAAAATATAAACTTTTAAAGTGTTGAAGAATTAGAGGATCATAGCCACTTAAAATATCCTTTCCCATGTATAACTGTAAAGTTTCTAATTCGGTAGGCAGAATAATGGGAAGTTTAATTGCCATAAGCCCAAAACATATTATATATCCTAAAAATACTGTCAAAAATGCTCCTATAGCTGCTGTTAAAGTATGGGACCAGCAATATTGGGTTATTCCAATCCTACACTTCAAGTAATACACATAATTATTTTGTAAATCTTCCCAATAACTCAGGCTATAAGGTAAAACGATAAGTACAGTAAACACTGTCAAAAATGCTCCTAGTCCGCCACGGGCACTTACCAAATAATATACAGAGCACGCATATCCCGATGCCGTAACTTCGGGCCAGATACTTATAAAAGTAACACTGACTATCCCCAGTATAGCTGCATAAAATTTCCAAGATGAAAACATCCGCTTAAAATCAGAACATAAAACTTTAAAAAATAGTATCATTGAAAATTATCCACCTTGCCCTTCTGTCCTTTTGTCAACGAAATAGGATGAAAGTCATTAAAAGCTGTAGTATGCTCTATTCAAACCAAAATATTTTTATGAGCAGTATTCTCTCTATATTTATATTTACCTATTAAATCAGATAGTGCTGCTATTAATATTCCATAAAAAATAGGCTCATATATTGTACTATTTTGCAAATATATTCCAAATCCAGCAATCAAGCTATATCCTATTATAATCCGCTTCGCTTTCTGGGAATATTTCAATATTTCAATATTTTCCAAGGGATTAATAGAATTAACTACTGGTGCATTTTTCCAAATAATTAAAAATGAACTCATATATAAGATAATCATTATACTATTCGACATATTTATAAACTTTACTCCGGCCATTGCTAAATTTATAATCCCAATAGACACCATATAGCATCTGATTTCTGTGTCCGCATGAAATCCTCCGGCATATGGTCGAAGAAAAAACAGTGTAAGAAAAAGTAACAAACCAAACAATAATAACTTCCAGAAAAAACCACAAATCAATACGGATAACAAATTTAATAAAATTATCAAGCTTTGATGTAATCCATATTCTAATACTTCACGATCTTCTTTACTCGTACTAATTTGTGATATTAAATGATTTGAAAATTTTTCAATTCTTTCCTTCATTAACTTAACTCTTTTCCTTATTAGCTAGGTCAGACAGTTTCTTATTTTTCAAACTTTATTTTTGTAACCGTCAAACCATCCCTTAATAAAAGATAGATAGTTTAACGGTTACCTTCTTAACTTCTTAATTAGCTTTTCTTGAGTTTCCTTACTGCTTCCGGTAGTTTCGGCTGATATCCCCAAAATGGGCAGCTGGTGTTGGCATCTCTTTCTGCTACCTTTCTTACTAAATAACCAATTGTTTTAGACACTTTCCTATTCATATACGTTACCTCCTTAAACTGTTGATTATATAATATCACATCATTTTTTCTTAAACTTTCCTCTGTAAAAATTCGCCCACTATTCTGCCAAAATATGACACTATCATTCAAAACTCTCTATCAAATTTGCGCTGACTCCTGATCGCCCCTGGTTCATAATTTTTGCATGTACATGCTTGCTACAAGACTACCATGTGAGAATAGTCAGCCTAACCTATGTGTACAATGATTGCACGGACTATAATACCCTAATCTCGATTAAGGAAACACAGGGAAACTTTTAGGTAAGTGAAATCTTCTTTTCATCAGCGATCTTGCATACTTCGCTGACAGAGGCCTTTGACATATATGGATTGTCGGTACGGTTGCCGTGGATTAAGTTGTCAGCGGACCGGTACTGCTGCCGTGGACAGGCGGTATCCATGCGCAGATTGGTGGTACACTATGGGTGGAATATTCAGCCAGTTATGAGACGAATAACCCGGATCCATCTGGAAGATATCTGGAAACATTACAACATGACCTGTCGAACTTTTAAGAATGGACATTTCTATATCTGCCACGATGGGAGGGAGCTGTGCGCCACATCCGGACGAATAGTAAAGGGCAAGGGGCTATATCAAGACCATAGAGATGTATGGTATAGAGACTTCTCAGACAGAGGGACGATAAGGCGGAATATCAATAAATACCACCTTTTCCTTTAACAGGAGATTGAAAGATACGATGAATAAGCCATACAGGAAACAAATTCAAGAAAAGGGATTTAAAAACAAGCATAAGATTTTACTTATAAAAATAGGAGCTGCAGAAAGGAGAAGACATCCTGTATGGAATCAGGCCTTTGTAAAAACCCGAATACCACAGTGATGTCTTCTTTTTTAATTATAAATCCAAAATAGGGATTTGCCCACACACATAATAATTTAGTCCGAGGAGAAAATGAAGAATGAAGCTCTTATTATAGAAGTATGCCAAACTTGCCTATAATCAGCTAAAGAATCAACTTCAAATAGTATTTTGCTAGATATGAATGGAATGCTCAGCGAATCTATTATTTTATATTTGATAAATACAAAAGTACTTCCACTTTAAACCTGTTATTTTCATAATTTATACTAATTTCTCCCCCGTTTGCTTCCACCATTTTTTTTACATTCTCAAGTCCAATACCATGAACCGCAATCATCTTTTGTGAGGTCTTAAACTTATTTTCTTGTTCCACAATCTCCCCAGTATAACTGTTCTCTATATATATCAATATAATCCCTTTTTTTGATTGAACGTTTATCTCCAGGAATTTTTCCTCTGACTTAGATGCTTCTCGAACAGCGTTGTCAATTAAATTTCCTAAAATAACACAAATACTAAAATCCGTCCAGTGATTTTTTTCTGGAATACTTATTTTTATATTCACACAATCAAGACTCTCTTCTACATCTTGTAGCAAGTAATTTAATACACCATCAAATGCTTTATTTCCTGTTGTTGCATGTTCTTTTGGATTTAACATAAATTTTTCCATATTTTTTAAGTATCTTATTACTTCAGGATAATCTTCCTTTTTTATCATAGATGATAATTCAATAATATGGTGCTTCATATCATGCCGCAAAGCATTTACCCGTTCCTGCGATTCCTGTACTATATCAAGTTGATACGAATATACTTCCACCATTTGTTCAAACATTTTCTTTTCAATTTTTTCAGAATAAAATTGTTTGAGCGCATTGTATAAGTAAAATATCACTATATTCACCAATAATATCCAAGAAGAAAAAGAAGAGACAATAATCCTTACTTGCTCCTGTTCTATTTCTATTACCGTGAGACTATAAATACATAATATGCTTACAACTGGCACGATTCCCAGTATGACTCCGTAAAACGCAGGTAACTGAATGTCTTTTTCCGGTAAAACTGTTTTTTCCAGAACAATTGAGATCAATAATATTATAAGGCTCGTAACGCATCCGTAAACCTGATTAAAAGGTTCACCAAGTACATATTTTGTAAATGAAAAAACTACAATACCATCAACAGCAATATTTACAATATAAATTATTAAAATAAGAAAAAATTTCTTTAACGCCTTTACTTTGTATGGGAACGTCACCAAAAAAAGCCCCGATAAATTTGCTAGAACATTCCATGCTGGAGATTTAAATAGTTCATAGATTAAACTAGTATAACAGCAGGCAACCACATACAATATCCAGGTATGGTTCCAGCGGCACTTATCGTTAACAAAAAAAAGAGTTATAAATCGTTTTATCGCGTAAAACCGCACTGCATTTGCCAGTACCCCAAGCAACATGTTAGCCATTACTAAATCCATCTGCTTCTCTCTCCATTATTTTTCTACGTATAGTTGCTCTATTCATTTTACTAATACTCAAAATATCATCGTTTAACATTCTTATCCATTCATATGTATATTCTTTTACATAATTAAAATTAACTAAATAAGATTTATGGATATTCAAAAATAAATATTCTGGGACTTTGTTTTCAACCTCTGACAATTTTCCATAAAAAGTCTTTGTTTTCTGTTTAGTTACAATATTTATTTTCCTGCCCTCACTTTGAAAATACAAAATATCTCTATAAGGAATCCTATATTTAACCCCATTATTTTGATACTCAAAATCAAAATTGCTTTTTCCTACAATCCGATAAATGCTATCAAGTATGGCAAAAATTTTCTTCTTCTGCAGCGGTTTAACCAGAAAATCAAATGGTCTATTTTGGAAAAGCTGTAATGCATATTGCTCTTTTGACGATATGTATATGATAAATATCTGCTCATTTTCCAATACCCTTCGTATATAGTCGCCAACCACAACACCATTATAGCCTGGTATTTCTATATCTAAAAAAATAATATCTGGACCTTCTTCTCTGCATAGATATTTGGTCAGTGTATCCCCACCCAAAAAAACATCTGTTTGGATTTTAACCTTGCGTTCCGAAGCATAACTTTTAATAATATTTTCTAGTTCTGCACAAATACTTTTTTCATCATCACAAATTACTATATTCATCAAAAACTCCTCCGTCGCCATATATGATATCTTATTATCTATATTCATGCAAGTTTCTCCTCTCACCCTTTAGATTTTTTTCTTTTCTCCTCAATACTTCAGCTACCTTTGTCATGAAAATAGCTGACTTCCGCCCATCTTTCTTCCAGGCGCCTTTCCACCCGCTGCGCAAAAGAGTACTTCTGCTTCACAATCTCATGAAGCGAAGCTCTAGTGCCTGCCACTGCTGCTGCGACCACGGAGGTTCTAACAGCCGAAATAATGTGGCTTGTCACCAAGAGCTGGTGGTGGTTTTCTGTGTCGGAGCGCTCTAGCAAGATTTTGTCCTTATATTACAGTATACTGTTTACTGGTAAAACAAGTTAATATTGACCTGCCTGCTTCTCCCTGTGAGGCAAGGACCTGAATTACCACAGTATGTCCAAACTAACTTATCCGTCTGTTTACAGGATACGGCACTGGGTACTTTTACCAGATAGGCCTCACATTATGTTCTGTAAGATATCTCTGTAAATATGGAGCCCTCCGGGGTAGTTGTGTTGTCTTATTGCTGTAAGCTGTGAAGATATGATGCAACGGATAGGCGGCCCTGAGGATATGCTGAAATTTTCCTGCGGAAGAAGTGTCTGCAGGGAGCGGTTGATCCGCATACATTATATATGGAAGAAACAGATATGTATGAGGGCTTTTCCCATCTCGCGAGTCTGCTTTTGTGTGGGTTTGCGTTAGGGGATGCCTGGGGAGAAAAGGTTAGAGACCTTCTGGAGAGGGCAGAACAGACGGAAGGCGGGGTGTCTGTTCTTGCTTCAGAGGATGTGGTGCGCATTCAGGTAACCGGGCGCAGCAATTACAAAAGTTATGTAAACTCATAACAGGGGCTTAATAAAAAATTAAGAAAGCATGAAAAGGGCATTTTAAGCATAAAATGTCCTTTTTGTGCGCTATACAGAGACATACCCATTGACATATATCCAACATTAGTAATATGATGGAAACAGAATAAATTTATGTACCGTACATGAATATAAAGAAAGGTAAAACAGGACATGGCGCGGAAGAAAAGTGATAATCGGGGTTTTACACTGGTAGAATTAATTGTTGTGATTGTAATAATTTTAATACTTGCCGCATTAGCTGTGCCTTCTATAACCCATTATGTACAGAAGTCAAAGATAGCAAAGTGTGCGAATCAAAGGCATGAGCTGGAGACACAGTTTCAGATTATGGGAACAGATGTGCCGGAAATTGCGCTTTGTGATCAAATAGGGGAAGTTCACGTACTGTTGGGCGATGATATATTGGACTATATGGTCAAGAATGGATACTGTACTGAAGACATAACGGTTTGCCCTGTATATAATGAAAAATATACAGTTGAACTGACTGTGGAATCAGGACAGCAGCAAGTTGACTTTTCTTGTTCCTGTGTTGATAATGTGAAAGGATATGTTTCAATGTGCGGCAGTTATTATAAAGAATTAAGTAGTGCCGGATTTACAAATAGGGAAGCCGTTATTCAAAAAGTGGCAGATGAAAAAGGATTTTTGAAAATTTCGGACACTATAAAAAATAAAACTGTCTTTGCGGATAAAGATTTATATTGGAAGCCATATTATTTAGCAGATGGTAAGATGGTACTATACGGAACAACTAATACAGGAAATGCCTGGTCAAATTGGGAAGGCTATCTTATTTATGTCGACGGACAGATATATCAGAGCACCAATACTGACACAAACGGGAAACCGAAGGATACCAATGTAGCGAGCTTAAAGGATATTAGGGAAAATACATTGGATAAATATCTTGAGGATAACAAATTTGAAAACATTTCCAAATAAGAGATCAGGACAATCATAGATGCATTACATAAACATGAAATAAGAATAATTTGAATTTATTTGGAAATGAAATACAATTTTTGTAACTGAATGGCAGTTTTGTTGCTGTATATACCATTGACAAACCATAAGACAAATTATAAAATTAAAACAAAATATTTTAGGGCTATAAAACAAGCGGAGGCGTGCAGATAAATGGGAGAGAGTATGATAGAAGAAAAATTACCGGTTTTAAAAGTGCACATGTTGGGAGGCTTCTCCATGGAATATGGTGACAGACCCATATCCTTCCGCAGAAATACAGCGACCAAATCAATGAAGCTGCTCCAGATTCTACTCCACTGCGGTGGAAAGGGAATTGCCAGGGTAAAACTTTTAGATAATCTGTATGGAAGGGAAGAATTGGCAGATGTATCCAACAATTTAAGGGTAACTTCACATCGGCTAAAGAAAATGCTTGTAGATGCCGGTCTTCCGGAGTATGATTATATACAGATTAAAAGTGGAATCTACCGCTGGAATGGGCCTATGGAGGCAGAGGTGGATGCCCTTATGTTCTCACACCTTATTGAATTAGGGGAAGCGGAAACGGACGAAGAAAAGAAAATACAATATCTCCGCCAGGCCTGTGAAGCTTACCATGGTGAATTCCTGCCGGGACTTTCAGGGGAAGATTGGGTTTTGCTGGAGAGCGTGCAGTATAAAAAGAAATACACCCATGCATTGGAAGAAATCTGCGATTATATGTTTAAACGGAGGGAATATGAGACAGTATTAAAATTATGTGATACTGCCAGTGAACTCTATCCCTTTGATGAATGGCAGTCTGTGCAGGTAGACTGTCTTATGGCTTTGAACAGGTATAAAGAAGCAATCCAGATTTACGAGGATACAGCAAAGCTGTTCTTTGAAGAATTGGGAATCAGTCCTTCTGAAAAAATGATGAATCAGTTCAAGGAAATGAGCGCTAAAATGAGCCATAAACCTCAGGCAATCAATGAAATTAAAGGCGGATTGAAAGAAGACGATGAGGAGGACGGTGCGTTTTACTGTAATCTTCCAAGTTTTCGGGATGGATACCGTCTTGTAAGGCGGATCATTGAGCGGAGCGGTCAATCTGTGTATCTCATGCTGTGTACCATTACGGATGGCAAAGGTCGTCCAATGGAAAACAAAGATAAATTGACAGCCATGTCCGATGAACTGTATCATGCAATCAAACATTGTCTGCGCAGGGGAGATTCATTTACAAAATATAGCCCCACACAGTTTTTGATTCTTCTGGTAGGAACCAACCAGGAAAACTGTGGAATGATCTTTGACCGTATTTCCCGCTATTTTGCCAGAGAACATAAATCATGGGAACAACATCTGGAATACTATGTCTCCTCCATAGCTGATGTAGAGAATGACAAATCCAGGATCAGTTTCAGAAGCAATGGATTCCATTGGGATTAACAAAAAAATTCCGGGAATGACGGGAGAGTGTGGACTATGAACAAAGAAGACAATATAAACATTAATGTATCCGCCCCGAACCTAATTAGCGTTTGTGTGGATACCAGCGACCATGGGGAGTTTTCGGGACGCCTTTACCAGTGTTACGAGGAAGAGCCGTGGCGTTACAAAAATGTGGTACAGCTCCTGCGTCTTATGGATAATCTTTATGATATAATCTCTTATCCCCAGGCTTCCACAGAAAGCCGCAGCTTTGTAAAAAAGGAAAAGGAACCATTACAGAAATTACAGAAACGGGTGCCTCAGGATGAAATCCTGAAACAGAAAGGGAAAGTTGCTACATTTGTGATCTATGTCCAGTACAGACAGAATGCCACCTGGCAGGGTGAAGTGATTTGGAGTGAAAGAGAATTAAAGCAGCATTTCAACAGCGCTCTGGAGCTGATAAAACTCATAGACAGTGCTCTTAGAGAATATGATATTTGATATTGGATATGCCGCCGGGTTGCCGGCGGTGTTTTTTTTGCGTTTTTTAGGCTGTTTAACGGAATTTTCACAGAACCATTACACAAGAGATAAAGACAATAAAAACTTTTGAAAAAGTAATGCATGTAATGCTTTTCGTAATGCTCCTTTAAGTACAATAAGACCATAGTCAAGTAAATGTAAAAAACTTTACCCAAAGGAGGCGAGAATGTTGTGAGTGGCAAAACAATAAAAAAAGACAAAGGAACTTTCATTATAAAAATTCATGAATGTCAAAATGCCACATGGCAGGGCAGTGTCCTGTGGGTTGAAGAACAGCAGGAACAATATTTTCGCAGCGCCTTGGAGTTATTGAAACTGATAGATGGAGCCATAACCGGAATAGAAGAAAATATAGTAGAAGGAGGAAGCCATGAAAAGTAATGGGAAGAAAAGAATATTAGCAATTGTACTTTGCATGGTCCTGATGCTCAGTACTGGCATATCTACTATGGCAGATGGTGGAGCGGCAGCGGAAACAACCTCCACACCAGAGAATGCTGCGAATCAGGAACCTGCGGCAGCGAGTGTTGAAGATGAAGCAGTCGGAACAGAACAGGGGCCTGCAGATGAATCTGCTGATCCGGATAAAGCCACAGAGACAAAGGAAGAGATACCAACAGAAACAAATACACCGGAAAATGCTGATGTACCGAACGGAGACGAGAGCATCGTATCTGGTGTGACGGATCTGGTTGGCGGTAATACAGCTCAGGAAGAGACACCTGAGCAGGGAACAGAGGCAAGTAATGAGACTACAGAGCAGGAAACTGAATCTGAAGCAACAGAATTAAAACAAGAGTTCATAGACGAGAACGGAAATGTTGCACAGCGTGTAACTGCGAACTTACCGGAAGGCGCATTTCAGGCAAGTGCTTCTGAAATCACAATGGAAGTAAATTATCTGGATGAAGACACAGAAAATCATTTAAAGGGATTGATGACAAAAGCTCTTCCGAAAAATGATATTCTCGGTGACTACATACTTTATGATATTAAGTTTAAAGTAAACGGAGAAGTCACAGAACCTCAGAAAGAAATCACCATTACATTTGAGGGAAGCGGACTTCGTATAGTAGACACAAAGAAAGCAAATGTTTTCTACCTGGACCCGGCTGACACGGAAGTGCAGGATGACAAAGATGAGATCATTG
Organism: Blautia pseudococcoides; assembly: GCF_001689125.2. NCBI lineage: Bacteria > Bacillati > Bacillota > Clostridia > Lachnospirales > Lachnospiraceae > Blautia > Blautia pseudococcoides. The sequence continues at coordinate 4,680,565 of NZ_CP015405.2, forward strand.
AGATCATACAGAAGAATGAGATGATTGAAAATCTTCAGAATGCAGGACAGAGCGTTGAGAATATTGATGAGTATGATTTGTCTGAGATTTCTGTTAATGCAGATGGAGTTGCAGAGAAGATTCAGATGGAAGGTAGAACTTCTACAATCTATGGATGTTATGTAGAAGAAACACCGGAACCTGTGCAGACATTAACCTATGAAGATGATGATGTAATTGTTAATGTGGATGCATATACGCTAAATGCAATTCCAGAAGGAATTTCCTTAAAAGTCGTACCAATTCGACCAGACAATAAGGAAACTAAGGAATATTATAACATAGTCGAACAGAAAATCCAGGAAAAGGCAGTTAAGGATGCATATGATATCGCAGGTTTTTTAGCGTATGATATAACCTTTATAGATGCTTTGGGAAATAAAGTAGAGCCGGAAGGAAATGTTAAGGTTTCTATAGACTATAAAAAGGAGATGATTCCGGAAAGTATAGAAAAGGAATCAATAGATAGTACAGAGGTTACAGTTTTACATCTCGAGGAGAATGATAAGGGTGTAATTAAGAATGTAGTTGATATGAACGAGAGTGATCAAGTCAAGGAAATAAAAACTACAGAAGATAACAAAATCGAAAAGGTACAATTTGAGACAGAAAGCTTTTCGGCTTTTACAATAACATGGAAGCAAACAGATCATAAGGTTAATATTACTTTGGTGGACACAAATGGTAATGAGATTAATGTATCCAATCCCACGTATTATAATTTTTCCTTATCAAAGGGTGAGACATTTTTAATTGCAAACAAACCAGAAAAATTTAATGAAATAACAGATAAAACAGGGACGAAGACTTATACTTTTCATCATGCAAGTAATATATGGAACGGTGCTACAACAGGTGGATCCCGAGTTACAGGTTTAAGGGTCAAAGATAAGAAAGTTCAATGGAGGGATAATAACGGCGGATGGAGAGGATATGATTCAAGAGATAGATATTATTTTATTTATCAACTCTCTGAAGCTACAGGAAATAAATTAACAACAAAAGAAACATTAGATCATACTAAAGATGGTATCACCATGAGAATGATAAATTATCCTACACCTGCTAATGGATTAGGTGGCAGCATAGGTGGGAGTTATACAGAAAATGGTAAGACAGGTAATATTAAAAAGAATCTACTTAAACCGGTGCTTGACCAGGGATTTCCGAGAACAACAAAGGATAATACATCTTTAAAATCGTTATTTGATAATGGTCTACAAGTAAATCATTTATTTCGTCAAGATATTTATGATGAAACCGGGTATTATGAATACAGTAGTTTTGAAAATTATGCATACTTAAACCAAAATACAAAAAATTTCACAGTATATGATCAAATAGGAACTCCAAGTAATGACAATGAATATTTTTATAAAAGAGGTAATTTCATGCCATATAACTCTATTGTGGCAGGGAAGCTCTCCTCGAATAAAAATTTATATGATGAAGACGGAAATGGTTTGAAACAAGGTGATCCGAGATTTGGAGAAGATCTTTATCTGACTCAGGGAACAAATGATTTCTATTTTGGAATGTATATGGAAGCTACTTTCTCTCAGCCAAGAAATGGTTTGGCTGAACATAATAATTCAAAATCTCCTATGAGATATGAGTTTAATGGAGATGATGATTTATGGATTTATATTGACGATGTTCTGGTATTAGATATTGGTGGTATTCATGATGCACATTCCGGTTATATTGATTTTTCTACTGGAGTTGTATGCTGGAAAGATTGCGTAAAGAATGGTACTCCTAAAGAATATAGAACTACAATAAAACAAATGTTCAAAGATGCAAACCGGTTACCTGATTCTAAAGGAGTCGAATGGGATGATGATAAAGTAGACCAGTATTTTAATGGTGATACGTTAAAGGATTTTTCCATTCATACTTTTAAAATGTTTTATATGGAACGAGGAGCGGGTGCTTCTAATTTACATATGAAAATGAACCTTCCTATTATACCAAAAGATGCTATTGAAGTTGAAAAACAGCTTACCAATACTGATAAAGAGAAGTACGCAAATGTTGAATTTGCTTTCCAGGTATGGGCACAAAAGGAGTTGGGTGAAGATACTCAAGGCAACAAGATTTATTCAGATACCGAGTATGAAACATTAAATAGTGCAGTATATAAAAACACGGGAGAATCTGTTGAATTTGCAGAAAGAGAATTTGGGGGTGAATCATATAATGATGTATTCATTCTCAAACCCGGTCAAGTGGCACAATTTAAAGACCTTCAGGTAGACCGTAAATATTATGTTGTTGAAGTTGGAGTCAGTGCGAAAGAATACGATCAAATAATTATCAATGGTGTAGAATATAAAGCTTATAATGAGGATGAACAAATACAAGGGGTTATCCAAGATATCAAGACGGATAAAGCTACTGTCCTTGAACGGCCTCGTGTAGTATGTGAAAATAATTGTTCTGCATATAATAGTCGTGAACTTCGCATAACAAAAGGCATGCCGGATGGCCAGACTACAAAAGATACCTTTAGTTTCCGGATATTATTAACAAATCAGAATAGTGAACTTGTACCATACGCTAATGGAGACTATTATCTTATGGATAAGAGCGGGAATTACTACTATTTCAATGATAAAAATGATTTAGTATCAAATGGACAAGAGGCAAAGGTTTGTGGTAAGACGTCACAAGATGGAATCGTGACAGGTGTTCCGGTAGGATATACGGTTGTAGTAACTGGAATATTATCGGGGACAAATTTTAAGGTTGATGAAGTAAATTTGGATACAGATGCTTATTTTGATCCTGAAAAAGTAATTGAAGAAGGTACATGTGCAGAGCCAACAGCAGATGGGGCGGATGGAACCATACTTCTCGGAAAGATAGATGCTCAGGTAAATATCACCAATAGGAAAAGAGCTAATACTCTCCGCATAAAAAAGGTTGATTCGGAAAATTCCAATGTATTGGCAGGGGCAGAATTTGAACTTCAAAGATGGAGTGAGGAACATAATAGATTTGAACCTGTTATGAAAGATGATCAGGTGTATAAAGTGATCACAGGTGACGATGGTATGGCAGCATTCGATAATCTGGAAAATGGAAGATATAAGGTAATTGAAAATAAGGCTCCGGAAGGCTATGTATTAGATGAAAATAATAATAGTTTTGAAGTTACATTGCCTTATACAAAGTTAAATCCTGAAGATCCTTCGATTATCGTTGATGAGAACAGTAAACCGGGTGAAGCAGATATCTATTATGTGATAACAAAAACAGTATCAAATATAAGAAAGTCTTGGGAAATAATAAAACGCAGTACCAATAGCACCAGTTATTATTTAGAGGGAGCAGAATTTGAGTTAGTGCCGAGTGATAGTGGCGGAAGCAGATATTATGGTAAGTCTAACGCAAGTGGTAAAGTAATATGGTACTCTGATGAAAAGTTCAATTCATCTGTATCTGAACAAGATATTATTCCGGGTACTTATACTTTAAAAGAAACATGTGCACCTACTGGATATGTTTTGAGTAAGGAAACATGGAAGCTTACGCTTGGACAGAATGGTTCTTGGATAAATGCTGAAGGGGTTGTTCAAGGCAATATGATTGAGAAAGATAATAAGGTTTCTTGTTATTTTGAAAATTCTGTTTTATATGAATTACCTAGTGCAGGCGGTAGAGGTATTTTCGGGTATACGATTGGCGGTGCATTGCTAATGATGGTAGCAGCCCTAATCTTATATAAAAACAAACGCAGGGAGGTGCTGGAAAATTAAATAATATGAAAACATTTTTCAGCGGTCTCTGTATCGTGAAAGAGCGAAAGGTAATGCAAAGTAAAAATTAAAATTTAATTGAGTATGCCCCTAAAAAGAAAAGGAGAAAAGATATGAGTAAAATTAAAAAAGTCTTAGCTATGTTATTAGCCTTAGCCATGGTTCTGGGAACCACATTAACAACATTTGCAGCAGAAGCAACAGATGGCAATGCAGAAATCAAAATTAATAATGCGGAGGGTGCAAGATTCGGAACAGTACAGGTAATTGAAGATGACTCTTCTACAGATACTGGTTGGGCGTTTGTAGATGGATATGCACAATATTTTACACAAGCGAATGCCTTTAATACAGATAATGAGCAAGAAATTATCAAAGGCATGATACATGCACAGAACCCAAACGCTAAAGAAGCTAAAGAAATTGACGGTTTTGCACATAAATATGCTGCCGCGTTACAGAATGTATTTGCTACTATTACAGATGAGACTGCAACCGCTACTAATCCTATACCTGTTGAAAATGCAGGCGTTTATGTAATCAGAGGATTTGAAGGAGAGGGCATTACATACAGCCCCATGGCAGCATATGTAGGATTTAACTATGTCACCGGAAAACCAAGTGGCATTTTGAATGCAGAAGAAATCAATGCCAAGAAATCTACAACACATGTTGAAAAAGAGAATAATGACGAAGATAAAGTAGTTGAGATTAACAAACCTGTTACCTATAAAGTTAATTCTATAGTACCATTTGTTCCTGAGACAGACTCTAATAAGTATTACAGAATTATTGATGAAATTAAAGGCGCAGTATATGAGTTGAAGGATAATGCACTTGATGTAAATGTTGTTATTAAAGAAACTAAGGATTCAGAACAGTCAAAATATACAAATACTTATAAAGTTGTGCCTACTACAACAGCAGATAATAACCAGACATTTGAACTTGATTTAGATGCTCTTTTGGAAGGAAACCCATATGCTAATATGTATATTGAATTATCTTATACTGCAATAGTAAAAGATATGATAGTTAATAATACTGTATATGCAGGTAAAGGTGAGAACGAGGGTAAAGGGGATTATGGTAGCGATAATGATAAATTAGTTAGCGGTACCGTTACTCTTACAAAAAAGGATGCAAATGATGAAACTATATTGCTTGCCGGAGCTGAATTTGTATTGACAAAAGTAGTAGATGGCGTAGTAAATTATGCGACAGTTGATAAAACAACAAACAAGCTTACGGGATGGACTACAGTAGAAAAGGATGCAACACCTTTAGAAACCAAGGATGATGGAACAGTCACAGTAAACGGTCTTGAAAAAGATGTTGAATATAAATTCAAAGAAATTAAAGCTCCTGATGGCTATAGCATCAATGAAACAGATGTAACAGTAACATGGGGAGATGTACCAGCTGAATTGGATAAACCTGTGGAAGGTATCTCACAAATGTTAGATACGAAGCTTTCCTCTCTTCCTGGAACAGGTGGGATCGGTACAACAATCTTCACCATCGGCGGATGCCTCATCATGATTGTAGCAGCAGGTCTCTTCTTCGCAAGCCGCAGAAAATCTGCAAAATAATTATAACTACAATTAGTATTCATAATAATTAGCAACAAATCCAAGCAACAACAAAATGCCGGGGCGGACGGCCCGCCCCGGCATTTTAGAAAAATACAACAATAAGGAGAGTCCGGATGAAAAAAAGAGCACACATAATCATTGTTTCCCTTCTATTTTTAGCCGGTTTGTCCTTGCTGCTGTATCCCTTCGTATCAAATCAATGGAACAACTACAGACAGAGCAAATTGATCAGTAGTTACGAAGAAGTGGTAAATGAAAAAAGCACAGCCGGTGAAATCGACTATAAAGCCGAAGCAAGCCGCGCTGAAGCTTACAACAATGCCCTTCTTCCCAGCATCCTTCCGGACTCCTTTGCCGTAGCGGAAGCTTCCGAGGAGGACGAAGAATATATGTCTTGTCTTAACCTCACAGGTGATGGTATGATGGGATATGTGGAAATCCCTAAAATTGATATTAAAATCCCTGTTTTTCACACCACGGAGGACGAGGTACTTCAAAAAGCAGCAGGCCACCTGGAAGGAAGTTCTCTCCCTATCGGAGGAGAGGGCACACATTCTGTCATCTCCGCCCACAGGGGACTCCCAAGTGCCACACTGTTTACGGATCTTGACAAGTTAAAAGAAGGCGACCATTTTCTTCTCTATATTTTAGATGATACCCTTTGCTATGAAGTGGATATGATATCAATAGTAGAACCTGACCAAACCGAAGGGCTGGCAGTAGAGGAAGGAAAAGATTTAGTTACCCTTTTTACCTGTACACCATACGGTGTGAACAGCCAGAGACTTCTGGTTCGCGGGCACCGCGTTCCCTATGAGGAGACAGTAATGGAAGAAACACCTACTTCCCTGCTGACCGGTGTAAGCATGCACACAAGTTATCTCTTCTGGGTAATCGTAGGCCTGGCAGTGACAGCAGCTTTTGTGATTTTCCTCTATCTCCGTGAAAAGAAATTAAGAAAAAAGCTTGATCTGGGTGAGAAACAGGAGAACGAGGAGCTGACGGACAAATAAATTATGAAGAGAAAAATTTCAACGATTCTGTTTGCACTATTATTTCTGGCAGGATTCGGTATCCTGGTTTACCCAACCGTTTCCAATCAGTGGAATACCTACCGCCAGAGTAAACTCATAAGCAGTTATGAAGAGACCCTGGGCGATATGACGCCGGAAGATTTTACAAAAGAATGGGAGGCTGCAAGAGCCTTTGATGAATCTCTGACTCAGAACAATCTTTACGGTGATGTGTTCGGAGAGGATAAAGAAGAACTGGAAAACACAGAATATTGGAAGGTTCTCAATGTCAACAATGACGGGATCATGGGCTACATCTCCATTCCCAAGATCAATATAAAAGTTGCCATCTACCACGGCACCGGGGACGATGTCCTCCAGACCGGAGTAGGCCACTTAAACGGAACTAAATTACCGATCGGAGGCGAAAGCACCCACAGCGTACTGGCAGCCCACAGGGGACTTCCAAGCGCCAGACTGTTTACAGACGTTGACCAGTTAAAACGCGGAGATTTATTTTACATTCACGTACTGGACGAAACATTAGCCTATGAGGTAGATGAAATCCTTACCATGATAGACAAGGACGACAGGGAAACCTTAGACAGCGCCATGGCAATCGAAGAAGGCCAGGATTATGTAACATTGTTCACCTGCACTCCATACGGTGTAAACTCCCACAGACTTTTAGTCCGCGGACATCGGGTACCGTATACAGGAGAGGAAGAAATAGAAAGCACACCAGTACAATCCATGCTGAAAGCAGTTCAGAATTATTATATGATATATCTGATCCTTGGATTGGCGGTGACACTGCTTGTGATACTTTTAATGAAATTCCTGTTTAGACCACGGAAGAAGAAATAAATAGAATATACAGTGGATTACAGGGAATGAGAATTCAGAGGAGGGTAAAATGTGAAGATGAAAAAGACAATAAAAAAAGGAAGTGCATTAGCTCTGGCTCTGGCATTGATGCTTTCCGCTACGGTTCTGCCAAAGGTATATGCAGCCTTCGGCATAGATACAGAGAAAAGCTGTTCCCTGACATTTGAGCTGGATGGACAGTATGAAGAGCTGGACAGTCTGGTAATACCTATTGACCTATATAAAGTGGCTGATGTGAAAGAGAACGGGGAATACACAGTATTATCCGGATATGAAGATTTGGATTTGACATCCATAAGCGATAAGACAACAGCAGAGGACTGGGAGAAACTGGCGGGAAAAGCCATGGGACTTGTAGATAACCTTGCAGCCCAGCCCACAGTAAATGTGCGGATGCAGCGCCAGGAAGGCCAGGACAAATCCAGGGGAAGCGCAGAAAATCTTGCCACGGGAATGTATCTGGTAGCTGCCAGGTCCGTGCAGTCAGATTACAACACCTATGATTTTACACCCTACCTGGTATCCCTTCCAAATAACTACTACCAGTCCACGCAGGATGATACCTGGGTATATGATGTGGCAGCCGGTTTAAAACCTTCACAGTCAAAACGCTATGGAGATTTGGAGATCAGTAAAACACTCACTTCCTACAATGAAACTTTAGGCGGAGCGGATTTCGTATTTAAGGTAGAAGCAGAGAAGGATTATGAAGTGGTTTACAGCAACGTAGTTTCAATATCCTTTGACGCACCGGGAACAAAAAGTGTGAAGATAGAGCATATCCCGGCCGGCGCTTCTGTCACAGTTACAGAGGTTTACAGCGGCGCAAGTTATGAACTCACAACTGAAGCCACACAGCATACAGTCATAGCAGCAGATGATATTGCAGGCGTTTCTTTTGAAAATGAATACGACCACCGTAACAACGGCGGCAGCAGCGTTGTCAACCGTTTCACATACAATGAAGGTAACTGGGACTGGGAACAGCAGTAAAGGAGGATTGAGAGATGAAGAAGAAATTCAATAAAAAAAGCCTTTGTCTGGCTGCAGCAGCTCTCGCCCTCACTGCAGGTCTGTCAGTGAACAGCGCTATGGCATACTTTACTACCTATGCAACAGCAGCAGGCGGTGTGACCATCAGTCTTGGTTCAACAACAACTATCCCGGAAGAGACGGTCAGCGACTGGACAAAGCACATTGTGATCAAGAATACAGGCGATTTTGAATGCTATGTCCGCGTTAAAGTATTTGCAGGAGATAAATATCAGGATGGGCTGAAATATCAGGGCAGCGAGAAATGGTCTCCCGGAGAAGAAGATTACTATTATTACAGCGATATAGTTCCGGCAGGGGGCGAGACAGAAGAACTTCAGGTTAAGATTGATTCTAAAGACAGCGAAGAAGAATTTAATGTTATCGTGGCCCAGGAGTGCACGCCGGTTTTATATGATGACCAGGGCAATCCTTATGCAGACTGGAACGCGAAACAAGAGGAGGTTGGTGAATAATGAAAAAGAAGAAAAAATCCTTTTCTGTTAAACCAGTTATCCTTCTCACAGCATCCGCACTGCTTCTGCTCGGCAGCACAGTGGGAAGCGCGCGGGCAGCACTGACATACTACAGTGAAAATTATGGGATTGAGATGAGTACCTCCAATATAGGTGTAAGCCTGGTAGAAAATGGAAACGTGATCAGCAGCAGAGATTACGATAAAGACGGCGAATGGAATGAGACCACAGGGGATCTTCTGGAAGGTCTGAAAAAAGAAAAACTGGTGCTTGGAAAGAAGTATGAGGAGAACCTCAGTGTCACTAACAGCGGCACCATTGACAGCTACGTGAGGGTGATCCTGAACAAGAGCTGGTCAAAAGGGGAAGGCGCGGATGCGGTAAAAGATACCAAGCTATCACCCGAATTGATAGATTTAAATCTGACAGGTAATGGATGGGTAGTGGATAACACAACATCCAACTCAAAAGAACGTACTATTCTTTATTACACCAGTATCCTTCCGGCAGGGGAAACCACCCCGGATTTTGCGGACAGTCTGAGAATTGACCCGTCATTAGGCAAGAAAGTCACAGAACATGTGACAGAGGATGAAAATGGATATAAGACAATTACCACAGTTTATGATTATGACGGTTACAGCTTTCAGATAGAGGCCGAAGTGGATGCTGTACAGACACATAACGCTGTGGATGCCATCAAGAGTGCCTGGGGCGTGGATGTAGATGTGGCGGCAAATGGAGATATCAGCTTACGATAGGAGGTACAGAATATGAAAAAGAAAATTTTGTGCCTTGTCATGGCAGCGATCATGACCGTAGGCACTGCAGCAACAGCATATGCAGAAGATTTTAAAAGCGATAAAAACTGGCAGGTCACTTTTGACGGAGATGAGATGAACAGCAACTTCAGTTCCAAAGAGATGGCGGAGGAGATATATGGAATCCTTCCCGGCGATACCATGGAACTGCAGGTAGAGATAAAGAATGCAGGCAAAGAAAAGACAGACTGGTATATGTCCAATGAAGTTCTTCAGAGCCTTGAGGAAGGAAGCCAGGCTGAAGGCGGAGCATACACTTATGTTCTGACATACTATGACCCTTCCGGAACAGAAGCGGTACTCTATGACAGCGAAACCGTAGGCGGAGAAGGCACTTCTCACATGGGTGAAGGTTTGGAGCAGGCAACGAATTCTCTCGATGACTTTTTCTATCTGGACAGACTGGATGCAGGAAAAGCCGGATCCGTTCATCTGAAAGTTATCTTAGACGGTGAAACCCAGGGCAATGCGTATCAGAATACACTGGCCCGTCTGCAGATGAATTTCGCAGTAGAAAAGGTTGCGGCCTCCACGGTCACAGTAAAAGGTGAGGACACAGTGATCAGAAAGACAGTCACCGGTGCAACAAATACGGTGAAAGAGACCATAACCCGGCCAAAAACAGGAGATACAACGAATATCCTTCTCTATAGCACAATAGCATTGATCAGTGGAGTTGTACTGCTGGTTTTCGGAATTCTTTCCATGAAAAAACGCCGTGAGAACGAGAAAGGGGAGCAGAAGTCATGAAGAAGCTGAAAATGATCTTGACATCGTTACTTACTGTCTGCATGCTTTTTGGCTCATCCGTATTCAGTGTTTTTGCAGCGGAGCAAGAATATACCTATACAGCAACCTTCTATGCAGGCAATCAGGGTACCTTTTCGGGAATTGACGGTTTGTCTGTTGAAAGTACAGGAACACCGGTCATTACTCCGGGCGGGGACCGGGTAGTAGTAAGCGGCCTGAAATTAGGTGATAAAGTATCCTTTGATGTACAGAATGGTGCAGTATCACTGGGAGATTCCAGCAAATATTATGTAAAAGGTGTCCGTATAAGCGGACATGACAATAATTCTCTTGAGACATCCGCATTTCATGTAAACGGCGACAGAGATTTTGTAGTTGCTTATGGAATTCAGGGCGATATGGTTGGTTATACTGTAAATTATCATGATGCAGACGGCAACGAACTGGCACCAAGCCGTACTTATTACGGTAATGTAGGAGACAAACCGGTGGTGGCATATCTGTATATGGAGAACTACACGCCTCAGGCTTTGGCACTGACAAAAACGCTGGTTTCCAACGAAGCAGAGAATGTATTTACTTTCGTATATTCACCGGTAACCACCGAGACCGTCACTGTCCCTGGTGAGACTACAACCGTCACAACTGTAGTGCCGGGAACCACCACAACAGAGACAACTGTGATCGAGACACCTGCAGCAGGTACCACACCTGCCGGAACAACCGGTACAGATGGAACCACTGGCGACGCGGGTACGGCCGGCACAGAAGGAACCCCCGGTGATGCCGGAACCGCCGGTACAGAGGGAACAGCCGGAGAGGCAGGAACCGATGCAGGAACCCAGGTAATTGAGCCTGAGGAAGTTCCGGAAGGAAATCAGGATATTGTAGATTTAGACGAGGAGGAAACTCCCCTTGCTGACAACCCGGAGGAAACCAAAGAGAAAGTGAAAAAAGGTCTTCCGCTGGCAGCCGGTATTGCGATCGGAGTCGGAGCAGTTGCTGCTCTTTCAGCATTAGCTGTATTTCTGATCAGACGCCGCAGATAATATATATAAAAATGCATAGGTAACAGAAAGGATATCCGATTTTGAGCAGAAAGAAGAAAAAGGATAAAAAAAGCCCAGTGTCTGCAATTTGCAGTGCACTGGGCACTGTTTTATTGACAGGTCTGGTGCTTGTCTGTCTTCCCATAACAGCAACCAGGCTTTTTGGCTATGATGCCTATTCCGTGGTGAGCGGAAGCATGGAGCCGGCGATCCCCACGGGAAGCCTGGTATATGTGCAGGAAGCAGCACCCGAGGATATGAAAGAGGATGATGTGATCGCTTTCTACGGAGCGAAGGATTCCAATGCCATAATCACCCATAGAGTGGTAGAGAATAAAGTGGTCATGGGTGAATTTGTCACCAAAGGTGACGCGAATAAGACGGAAGATATGAACACAGTTCCCTACAGCAATTTTATAGGAAAAGTAGTGTACACAATTCCTGTTCTGGGAAGCATTGCACAGGCCCTCACAAGTACAATCGGGAAGATCATTGCCGGCGGTGTGATCGCCGCAGCTTTGCTTCTGGAGGTTATAGCCTCAGTGATCCGCAGACGGGAATAGAGTAGGCTTGTTTGTTTTTGCACCATTACAGATTAGCACGCAGGGGAAATAGAACTACATACAGGTAATGATGTAATGCTTTTTGTAATGCTGTCTGCAGTACAATATTATATATAATAAGTGGATGACCCAACTTGACAAACACCTTTCGGAGGAGAACGAACATTGTGAAAAACAGGATGGCCAGAAATGCAGAAACCTTTGTGGTTAAAATTGCTGACAATAAAAGCGCTACATGGCAGGGCAGTGTCACCTGGCTGGAAGAACAGAGCCAACAGGATTTCCGCAGTGCTATAGATTTAATAAAGTTTATAGACAGAGCCTTAGAACAGTCGGAAGAGAGCGGAGAGTAACAATAAGGCCTGGAAAGGAGTGCATTATGGGACATAAGAGATTAGCGAAAAAATCTTGCCGCTCACATTATGCATTGCCATGATCCTGGGAAATATGACCATTGCCCAGGCAAAAAAGTGCTTGTCCGGTGAAAGCAGCCGCACGAGCCGGGAGGCAGAAGCTTCCCAAACAGAGACGGACGAAAAACAGACACAGGAAAGTACAGGAAATAGCCCTCAGGATGATAAAGATAAGCAGCAAAGTAATACCGTATCTGCAGATGATCCGGGCACCGCAGAAGGTACAGATAACAGGAAGACAGTTACGATCATCGGTGAGCAGGTACCCCTGGATGAGGGGGAAAACATAACAAAAAACGACTATACAGGTCTTCTGTGTGTAGGTGTCTTCGCAGGTATTTTGCTTATAGCCGGAGCTAGGGAATTTGTAGTCAGAAAGCGCTTAAAGTAAGTTTAATAAAAACCTCCGTATATATTTACAAAAGCCGCGGAACAGAGAGATTCGTCTTCGTTCCGCGGCTTTTGTATTTCATCAATCTCTTAATTAACAGTAGTCAAATCCCCCAAAAAGTTGTAATATGAAATCATCAAATAATCTATAAAGAAGGGATACATAACACACTATGAACCACAAACAAAAAAGCGCTCCCCAGCGTCTTCTCTGGTCCCAGTTTGACGCCCTGCAGATGGGCTCAGGATGGGATGAGGAGGACATAAAAAAACCGCAGATTCTGCTGGAAGATGTCTTCGGAGACAGCCATCCCGGCAGCACCCACCTGTCCGGCCTTATGGAACAGGCAAAATACGGGGTATTTGAGAAAGGCGGCTATCCGGCTCAATATCACACTACAGATATCTGTGACGGATGTGCCCAGGGCCACGACGGCATGAATTACATTTTGGCTTCCCGTGAAGCCATCTGCGATATGATAGAGGTACACGGCTGCGTATACCCATGGGACGGTATGATCCTTTCCGCCTCCTGCGACAAGTCTATTCCTGCCCAGTTAAAAGCAGCGGCCCGTCTGGATATACCCACAATCTTCATTCCGGGAGGCAGTATGCGCCCCGGCCCGGATATGACCACATCTTTGGTTGCCGGAGACATTTCTCTGCGGCAAAAACGTGAAGGGGCTGTCACAGAGCAGGAGATCAGAGATTACAAACTTACAGGCTGTCCGTCCTGTGGAGCTTGTACCTTCCTGGGAACTGCCAGTACGATGCAGTGTATGGCGGAGGCTCTGGGCATGGCGCTTCCCGGAACTGCCGTTATGCCGGCTACCATGCGGGACATTTTCGCTTATTCCAGAAAGGCGGGACGAAAGATTATGGAGCTGGCAGAGCGTGATATTACAGCAGGAGCCATCATGACAAGAGAGGCATTTGAAAATGCCATCATCATTCACAGTGCCATCGGAGGTTCAACCAATGCCACGATCCACCTACCTTCCATAGCAAGGGAACTGGGAATTACGCTGGAGCCGGAACTTTTCGATGACCTGAACCACAAAGTGCCCCACATTGGCAATATCAATCCGAGCGGTCAGCACCTGACGGAATCCTTCTGGTTTGCCGGAGGAATCCCCATGGTCCAGATATACTTAAAGGACATGCTGCATATAGATGTGATGACTGTCACAGGCAAAACGCTGGGTGAGAATCTGGAAGATTTGGAAAGAGACAATTTCTTTGCCCGTAACCTGGGTTATCTTCACAATTATGGTCTGGAACGTGACCAGGTCATTTTCCCTGTGGAGAAAGCGGAAGAAAAAGGCTCCATTGCCATCTTAAAGGGCAATCTGGCACCGGAAGGCGCAGTGATCAAATATTCGGCCTGCATCGAGACCATGCGGGAGCACATTGGCCCGGCAAAGGTATACAACCGTGAGGAAGATGCCTACCAGGCAGTTGTGGACGGACAGGTGGACCCGGGAGATATTCTTGTTATCCGCTACGAAGGACCAAGAGGAACCGGTATGCCGGAAATGCTGATGACAACAGAAGCCATTGTATGCGATGAGCGTCTCAACGGCACAGTTGCCTTGGTAACAGACGGACGTTTCTCTGGCGCCACAAGAGGTGCCGCCATCGGCCATGTTTCCCCGGAAGCAGCCGCAGGAGGCCCCCTGGCCTTTATAGAGACAGGAGATATACTGAAATATAGTGTACAGAACAGAAGTCTGGATGTGGTGGGGATCCAGGGAAAAGAACTTCCCCCCAAAGAGATAGAAGCGATCCTGAAAAAACGGTCAGAGTCCGGCATTCTTCCACGTCCAAAAAGAAAAGGATTGTTTGGCCGCTATACAAGCCATGCAATATCAGCTATGAAAGGCGCGGGATACGAGGAAGTATAAAATACGAAGAGATGTAGAAATATGGCAATATATAAAAATACGACAGCAGCGGATGTACTGCCGCTGCCGCCGTATTTAAAAAACAGATGGAGACACCTCCAGATATTCGCCGTAATCCAGGGAGTATTCAAATAAATGTGCAAGGGGCCTGTCCTCACACAGGCACAACAGGCTTCGTATGACCCCTATATGGGTTACAAAGAGAATCGTATCATCCGCCGCTGCATCTGCGGCAGCCTGGCGAACAAGCGCAGCAGCCCGCGTCTGGACCTCCAGGAAGGATTCCCCGCCCGGCACACAATAATCGCCCATTGCATACCCCCGTCTGTGATACTCCTGCGGGTACCTGGCTTTTATTTGGGAAAAAAGCAGATTTTCCCATTCGCCCATATGAATTTCCGCCAGATCTTCGGCAAAATAAATCCCACAATCAAAATACGGCCTCAGTATACAGGAACTCTGTACACAGCGCAGCAGAGGGCTGCTGTAAATCACTTGAGGGATATTATTCTCTTTCAGCGCCAGAGCGCCTCTTTCTATCTGCCTGCACCCGGCTGTTGACAGGGGATAATTGGTCTGCCCCACACATTTTGCCTGTCCTGAATATTTTCCGTTCCCGTACATAAAATCAGGGATACCATGCCGCATAAAAATAAGCTTCATCACTTCCCCCTTATCTTAATGCTCCTTTTTCCTGCATAAGCATTTAAAAATCTATCCACGCTGTAACAGGATACCGGTATCTTTTCAAAAACCGGGTTTAGTCCCTGTTCAGAGACTGCTCTTTTTACCTTCATTTCAATATTTGCCTGATTTCCACGGAATCCGTCTCCCATAAATTTCAGTTTCAGGGAAAGCATTTTTTCCATCGGTTCATATTCCGCTTCATAATCAACCAGAGTATCTATGGAGAACAAGGCCTCATCCAGTTTTACGGTCAGCCCTTTCTCCTTGATCCTCCCTCCGCATTCCAGACGTTTTAATACACTTCCGCAGGCACAGAAGCCCGGAAGGAACCTGGCAAGATCTCCGGTGCGGTATCGCAGAAGAGGCATACCCCTTCGGGTAAGCGTAGTGACTGCAAGTTCACCCCACGAACCGTCTTCCAGGACCGCATGTGTGACCGGATGCAGGATCTCCGCATAAATATCATTTTCCCGGATATGCATTCCCTTATGCACGCTGCACTCCAGGGCACATCCCAGTCCTGTCTCTGTCATGCCGAAATGATCAAATACCTCACACCCAAGACCAGAGGAAATTCTCTCCCGTACCGGAAGCGGCAGGTGATCGGTACTTAAAAGCACGGTTTTCAAAGGCAGCTTTATATGCTGCTGCCTGCAGTATTCCGCCAGTGCCAGAAATTGAACCGGAATTCCCACGGCACAGGAGACCTGCTTTTCAAGTAAGCGCGCCGCACAGTCCTCCAGGCTGTTTATGATTCCGAAGCCAATGGGATATGCGCCCAGCCGCCCAAGCCCCTGCATGAGTAAATCCCCCACGCTTCCTTTCTTTTCAAAGGGAAGGAATACCATCACGGTTTCCCCTGCTTTCGTCAGTTCAGCCATTCCGTGATGAAAAAAATCCACGGTCAGTTCCTGGTCAGAAGCTGTATAAAAAATGCGTTTAGGCAGCCCCTCCGTGCCCGAAGTCCGCAAAGTGACCACCCGGCTGATCTCCCCCTGTGAAACACACAGCATGGACAGTCCGGCGTCAGTCAAATCCTTTCCGTCCATTGTGGGAAACGATGTGAACGCCTCCAGGGATTTTGGCGGAGGGAAACCGGTCAGTTTTTTTCTGTACCATTGGCTGTTCTCCCCCGCAAAGGAAAGCAGGGCACGTATTCTTTCCAGATGCCAGCTATTTAATTCCTTTCGGGAAGAAAGGGTGATGTTTTCTTTTTTCTCTATCCAGTCATCTAACACACATGTTTTTATCGGCATTTTAGTTTCCTTTCTCATGCCCCCTATATTTACAGGTCCCGTCCTGTGCAGTCAGATTATAGGCGCAAAATGGAATCAGACGAACCGGTTCTTCCCCTGTGACCACATGGATATAGCACTCCTTTAACCGATCCAGGTCCAGAGTCCAGGCATCCATAAACCCCATGGCCGATACTGCAAGGGTATCATGTTCCAGGCGTTCCAGAAAGTCATCAAGTGAACTGGTGTCACAGCAGGCCGGTCTACTGTGAAACGGTGAATCAGAACAGCGGTATGGTTCAGGGGGAGCTGCCCACTGCCTTGCTACAAATTCCCTGGCTTTCCGGGAAGCGTCCTCCGTGCCGCATCCACAGGTCTTTTCCTTACCCCATGTCTGCAGGGTTCCATCCTTTTGGAGAACGAAATTGCCGCTGAAGGAGCAGTAAGGATTCTCCGCATTTCCCGGTGAAAAATGTTCTGCCTTCATCTTTCCCCCGGTCTGGGTCTCGATGGCCCGAAGCAGGTCAGGCAGGGTAAAATGCTTCTTGGAAAGCCTTGGATCATATCTGCCGAACTGGCTGGCAGGCTGAAAGTGTACGCCTCTCACAGCCGGCATATGTTCCAGCGCGAAATTAAGGATATCCCCCACCTCCCCGTCATTGATCCCCGGAACAATTACAGGGACCAGTACAACCCCCACATGGGCACGTACACAGGCCGCAATGGCATCCATTTTTTCCTTCAGGAGTTCCCGGCCCCGAAGTGCTCTGTACGTCTCCTCCCTCAGTCCGTCAAACTGCAGAAACACACAGTCAAGTCCTGCATCTGCCAGCTCTTTCAAATAAGCAAAATCTTTTCCGATCCGGATTCCGTTTGTATTAAGTTGGAAAAATGGAAATCCTGTCTCCTTACCCATACGGATAATATCTGCCAGGTCATTGCGCATAGTAGGTTCCCCACCGGAAAGCTGGATATTAAAGGGTCCGCCCATGCCCATCATGGCCTCAAAACGGTGCCGGATATTTTCCAGGTCAGGTTCATTTTTGGACCCTGCCGTTTGCGCATCTGTTTCTGCCTGGGAGGAGGCAAAGCATACAGGACATACCAGGTTACAGCGGCTTGTCACCTCCAGCAGCACACAGCAGGTACGCTGTCTGTGCTGGGGGCAGAGCCCGCAGTCATCGGGACATCCTCTGTCTGCTTTAACAGCAGGTGCCACGGGGGATACAAAACAGCGTTCCCTGTCAAATGTCTCATAGGCAGGGGCACCATTCCAGATAAGCGCGCGGAAATCACCATGTTCCGGGCAGGATTTTTCCAGAAATACCTGATTCCCTGCCCGCACCTTCCGGGCTTCCACCTTTTTGAGACAGACAGGGCAGACACTCTCCGTATATCCCAGAATACCCTGTTTAAACGCATTAGAGCTGCTGCAGCATTCCGCAGTATTATCACAGCATTCCGCAGTCCCATTACAACATTCTGCAGTATTATCACAGCATTCCGCAGTATTATCACAGCATTCCGCAGTCCCATTACAACATTCTGCAGTATTATCACAGCATTCCGCAGTCCCATTACAACATTCCGCAGTATTATCACAGCAATCCGCAGTCCTATTACAGCATTCCGCAGTATTATCACAGCATTCCGCAGTCCTATTACAACATTCCGCAGTCCTATTACAACATTCCGCAGTCCTATCACAGCATTTCGCAGTCCCGCCACAGCATTCCCCTAAGCCATCACAACCTTCCGCAGAATCCTCACAACCACACAGCCGTTTTTCAAAGTCCATCTTCAATTCCTCCCAGTCATCCCCGGAAAATCCGGCCTTAATGATAGTTTCATTGAGGATCCCCTTCACCTGGATCCCTTGGTCTGTGTCCAGCATGAAGAACGGCCTCCTGAAATCTCTGCGCACCTTCATCCTCCCCCATCCGGACAGAAGATGTAAGAGACGGTCATCCACAGGGGAGGAAAGCGTATAGGCATAAGAGCTGGCATTTGCAAAGCAGTTATCTGCCTTTTGGCAGTCCAGTATTTTAATTCCCATTGAAAATCTCCTTTAACACCCCTATGACCTCCTGAACCTCCATCAGAGAAGTAAATCTGGACAGGCTGAACCGCACCGTCCCATCCCTTCCCGCCCCTATACAGGGAAAAATATGAGGGGCACAGTGAAGTCCGGTGCGGCAGATAATGTCAAAGCTGCCGCTTAACATATCCCCAATATCAGCAGGCGAATAGTCGGGTGAAGTAAAAGTTACCACAGGCGTGCGGGTCCCGGATACCGGAACTACAGAACATCCAAGCCCTTTCAGCGTGTCTTCCAGCATATAAGAATAGTCCAGTATCTGCCCCGGATTGAAGGGATGTTCTTCTGCCCAAGCAAGCATTTCCCCCAGCACTTCCATGCCCTGTTCATTCTGGGTGCCTGCCTCCAGCCGGGTGGGATATTCCTCCGGCATTTCATCCCGATCCGAATGGATGCCAGTGCCCCCTGTATAGACAGGCTGAAGGGCTGTATCATGGGAGACATACAGCGCTCCGGTACCCTGAGGTCCCAGAAGATATTTATGTCCTGTGAGCGCAGCCATATCCACACCCCATAAGGCAGGCATGACCGGTATCAGCCCGGCTGTCTGTGCTGCGTCCAAGAAGACCGCGGCCCCCGCTTTTTTGGCTTCCCCGGCAATAACGGGAATATCATTCACGGCTCCGGTCACATTGGAGGCGTGGGTGATCACCACCATACGGGGATGAAGGGTTTTCAGGGCCTCACGGTATACTGCCAAATCCAGACGTCCGCTTCTGTCTGTATCCAGCTCATAATAACGGATGAGGCCCTTTTTCTGCAGAAAATAAAGAGGACGCAGCACAGAGTTATGTTCAGCCCGGCTTGTCAGAACCACATCACCCGGCGTCCAGGGGAAACCCAGCAGCCCCATATTCAGCGCGTGAGTGGCATTCAGTGTATATATAATTTGTCTGCTGTCATCAATACCCAGGATCTTTGCCAGACGCTGGCGGCATGACGTATTTTCTTTTCCCTCACGGTATGTGGAACGGATTCCGTGCCCCGGTATTTTTCCTGCGGTCCTGGCCCAGGCGTCTGCGTATGCAGGCGGTTTTGGAAAAGAGGTTGCAGAGTTGTTCAGATAGATCATGGCTTTTCACCCCTTATCAATTTATACAGATGTTCCGCGGTTTTCCTGTCTCTTTCCAGACATTCCAGTGCCTCCGTATTTCCTGTAAATCCTGCCTTCTTCTGCAGGAAACGTTCCGCAAGACTAACGCTTTGGTCCTCGGTCACCAGCCGGTCAGCCAGATAGAGCAGGGTGGTTTCATTCACAGTGTCCAGAAAATGCGTGGGAAGCTGTTTGTGGTACCGCACACATCCGGCCACGCCGCAGTATCCCATAAGTTCCAGCATATCAGCAGCGGCTTTGGCATGGTGTGGCTGTGTTTTCAGCATATCATGCAGAAGTGCCGCCCTTGACAGTACTGTAATATCTATAAGGCGGCTGTTCCGGCTGTCGTGTCGGGCTTCAAATGCTTCTGCAAGTTTCAGCGCTGTTTTCTCCACTGCTCTGCAGTGCGCCCGGACCCGGGATGGCGTCTTCACGTAATCCCATATATCCTCACACACCTGGACGCTGGGAACTGCCCTGTTCTTTACGGCAGCCTTCAGGCGTTCATAGTCCTTGGGCAGGTCTGCATCTTCCAGGATTTCCGGGTCAGGTACTTCAAGGATTTCTGTGTCATCCTGAAACATCTCCAGCACACCGCGCATCCCCTTATCCCCTCTGTAGTGGGTCAGGGCCTCCATGACAGGCCTGGTAAAAAGGGGCGGGTGCCCGCATTCCCCATGATAAGCAGGCAGCAGAACAGAAGATGGAAATGCCCTGTGATGTGCAATGAGTTCCTGTACGGTAAAAGGGGACACAAGCGCCACATCAGCAGGGCATAGAAATACGGCATCGGCCCGGGGCGGGACGGACTGCAGTCCAAGACGAATGGATTCCAGCATATCCGTCTCGTCATAGGCATTATTTTCCACAATAAGAACACCGGATTTTTTCAGAATGGGAATCATCTTTTGTTTCCGGTATCCCACAACAGTTATAATATTATGCAGCCCCGCATCCTGAAAATTCTTCAGGGTGGACTCCAGAATACACATGTCATGCAGCGGCAGCAGCGGCTTAAACTGCTTCATGCGCCGGGAACATCCGGCAGCCGCGATCAGTACATAAATATTTTCGTATTTTTTCTCACTCAATCAATCACACCATTCTCGCTTAAAAGTGTCGTCAATTTTTCCTGGCACGCTTCCAGTATGGGAAGGCATACAGCAAAAGTTTTGGAGAAATCTTCTCCCAGTATGGAGCGACAGTCTGTGTGCCCCTCCAAAGTGCCGTACTGCTCCTGAAACCAGTTTACATAATCCTTTACAATCTGTGTAAACCGATTATGTTCCATCTCCTCCGTGCTTCCTCTTCCGGCAAAATATCCCAGTACGCAGCAGCCTCCGGTCAGTGCGCCGCATTCCTTCCGGCAGTGCCCCATTCCTCCTGTAAGGCCGCTCATTGCCCGTACCAGGTCAGGGTTTTCACAGCCGTCCGCTTCCAGGGCCAGCAGCATGAGGATCTGGCTGCACTCAAAGCCCTGCATTCCTAACTCCATCAGATATTCTCTGAGTTCCATTAAAGTATCCTGCCCCCTTTCTCTTTCGCAGTATTGCATAGTAGTAAGTCAGATCATCGGGAGAGATCCGCCGGCCCCCAAGACAGAGGGGCGGACAGGCTCGTTCATGTTTCCATATCCACTCACTGATGTAATTTCTCAGACAAGGCGTTGCGTTTTCCAGATACAAAAGCTCAAGATCGTACTTCTCAGGCCAGGAAGGCCGGCACCCGAGTTCAAAGAGATCGGATACCAGAAAGATGCCTCCAGGCTTCAAGATCCGCAGGACCTCAGGCAGCACCTCGTCGGTTCCGGTTACGGATAAGGTGCATTCCGCCAGGACTCCCTGAAAACTTTCTTCCTCCCATGGGAGCAGGGACGCGTCCCCTCTTACCAGATGGGATTGATTTAGATCAGCGCTTAGATCAATGCCCTCTGCGTTAAAGTCCATGCCGCGGAGCAGTCTTACTGTCTCCCCGCTGCCGCATCCCAGATCCAGAAGCCGGCAGTGGTTAGCCAGCCACCCTCCCTGGAGCGCTTTTTGTATCATTCTTTTGGTCAGCATCTTACCTCCCGGATGGGAGGCCGCCTGGTCTGCCCAGATGTCATTTTCCTTTAATTCTGTCATTTATCCTCCAAAGCCTGTTCTACCTGCAGGATTTTCCCGGCTGCCAGTTCCTCCGGAATGAAGACCTGCCCGCAGACAGGACATTTCGGCATTTCAATAGGGAAATCGTTTCCCATATAATGCAGCACCACCTCACCCGCTTCAAGCGCTGTGCCGCATTTGTCGCAGACAAGGCTGCCGGGTTCAAATGCATATGTTTCATAGTATTTTTCTGACATTACATATCCCCTTTGATTTCCATACGATGTGCATATCCCCTGCGGATTTCATATCCGTCCTCCCTGGGCAGGTACCATACCCAGAATGTGACATTCCCCACCTTCTTATGTGCAATGTACAGGCCGCTCTGGGCATCACGTATCCGTTCCCGGGTCTTTTCAGCCGCTTCGATGACAGAGCAGATATCCCGCTCTAAGATCATGCGTTTTTCAAGCAGGTCCGCGGTTTCACTGTCATAAAATAATTTCAAGGGCATCTCTCCTTTGGTATGTTCTCCCCACAGCTCTTTTGACAGCCTGCGTTTTAAGTACATACGGTTCTGCTGCCTTACAGAGTAGGAAGGCCATCTGTGTTCTTCATAGGAAGAAGGGTAAATGAGTTCCAGTATATGATATGCCTCCGCCCCCTGTCTGAGGAATCGGTCCCGGCAGTTAATGCAGTATGTAAGAAAGGCAGAATCGGAATCCGAGACGCATTGTCCCGCCATTTCATCTGCCAGGGAGGGATTGGAGAACTGTGTCAGTCCGCCGTAACCACAGCAGCCGGAGGACTCCCCTGTATAGAGACCTTCCGATACGCTGCATCCCATGGAACGGGCCAGATGCCTGACCTGCTCTCTGATCCGGGGAGAATTTCTTGCCTGGCAGGCATCATGGATCCTCAGGGATACATTCCCGGTATGCGCTGTCCCCGGCAGGCCGATTGTATGCAGGATTTCCCAGATACCTGTACAGTGCATCTGGGAAACCGCCTCCGAAAGAGAGGTAAGGCAGGCAGGGCATGCGGTGATCACTTCAGGGCATCCCAGGCTTTCCCAGGCAGTTTTAAGCTGCAGGACTGTCTCTTCATAGATATCCCCGCGTCCGGCCCATTTTGCCATAATGCCGCAGCAGCCCAGTATTATGCCGGTTCCCCCGGGAAGGCGGGAGCGTAGGTCGTTGTAAGACTGCCATACAGTCTCCGGGGCGGAAGCCCCAAGCTGGCATCCCGGAAAATATACATAGGAGGGCCTGGCATTCTCAGGGTCAGGTTTCACAAGAAAGCAGTGCTCCGAGTTGGAAAAGGTCAGGTCGTTCAAGGCGAACTCAAAGGCTGAGGAAGGCATTTTATTCTGGGATACCATGATGTTCCTGGCCGCCTGTATCACCTGGCCCAGGTCTAAACCATGGGGACACACAGATGCACACTGTCCGCAGAGGCTGCAGGAATTTATCATTTTGTTGGCATGTCTGGTACCCATGGCGATAGCCAGGTTGTTGTATACTTCCCTCAGATATTTCTTTGGCCAGGCTTTGTAGCGGCGCATAAAGGCGCAGGCGTCAATGCAGTCCGTACAGGTACATTCCAGACAGCGGGAGGCTTCCTGTACGGCCTCCTCTTTTGAGGGGAGTCCGGATGAGAGGCAGGAATTTAAAGATTCCGCCTCTTTTCCTGTGACGTGGAGTGTAGTGCGAAATGCCCCTTCCGCATCCCGGCCTGCGGTGAGTGATACTTTTTTGAGATAACGGTCCATGGAGATGGCCGCGCGTCTGCCTTCAGAGATGGCATCCGGTATAGTTCCGCTGCGGCTTTTTACGGCATCTCCCGCTGCAAACAACTTGTCTTTATCGGCAGTAAAGGCTACGGTATCCGCATGCACAGGCGGTGTATGAAGCCCCCAGGCCAGTAAAACAGCATCATATTGCGCTGTGAGTGTCTCTATATGATCAACCCTATTAAGGGTGTGGATCTCAATTTTATATTCTTTCAGCCGCTCCAGGTCTTTTTCCAGGATCTCCCGGGGCAGACGTCTTTCTGTCAGCAGAAAACCGCCGGGTCTCCGGGCCTGTTCCAACACGGTGACAGAATAGCCCTTTTTCCCTAATTCAAGCGCGGCAGCCAGCCCGGTCAGGCCGGCTCCAACGATTGCGGCTTTCTCGGCTCTTTTAGAGAGGAACGTTCTTTTTTTCTTCAGGGAACCATAGGCCTGCGCGGCACATTCCAGCAGGCGTAAGCTTACAGGATCACCGTGCTCTTTTCTGATGCAGGCACTTTGACATGGTTCTTCGCACAGATGGCTTAAAATACCGGGAAAGACCGCATTTTTTTCGTACAGTTCCCTGGCTTTGGAAAAATCAGAGACAGCGGCCGCCCGGCATATTTCCCGGCAGTCCACATGAAGGGGACAGGCGGCCATGGCAGCAGGCGGCTGTTCTTTCGTGCATTTCGCTTCCAGTTCATGTAATTTTTGCTGGTTCAGTTCAAGCATGGAATCCCTCCTGCCTTTTATGTAAGGAAGGCGCCGAAGCGCCCTCCTATGGGTGTTTTTAAACTACTGTTTCAAAGCGTTGATAGCTTCTTTTACCTTTTCAGGCCGCGCGGGGATTTCCAGTACCCTTGCGCCGGTGGCGTTATAGATTGCACTTAATATAGCCGGATGGCCGGCGGTAAGCGGGCCTTCCCCGCAGCCGGATGCCCCGAATGGGCCTAAAGGCCTGGAGGTCTCCGTATATATAATATTGAAGTCATCAGGTACATCCTCAGGATAAGGGATACCGCATCCTTTTAAGGTGGTATGTTTGCTGTAATCCTCAAAGTCCTCAGTGAGCGCAAGTCCGATACCCTGTGTACAGCCGCCGTAAACCTGGCCGTCCACTACAATTTTGTTGATAATAGTTCCAAAGTCGCATACCGTGGTCAGGCGGATGACACGCACTTTTCCGGTTTCCATGTTGACTTCCACTTCAGGGATAAACAGTTCATACATGTAATTGCTGAACGGTGCGCCCTGGGCTGTTTCCAGGTCGCAGTCCGTGCAGGCTGCGGCAGCCCATGTGCCTTCATAGTAAGTGGGGATATTTTCGGCGGTCATCTCCTCATAGGTGCGGAAGGTTCCGTCGTTCTTTCTCATGGCATTTAAAAGCATTTCCGCTGCCACACGTGTGGCATTACCTGTAACCACATTGGAACGGCTTCCTCCCGCAGGTCCGGATGCGGGTGTGAGGGCTGTATCGTTCTGCACCAGCTTGATCATTTCCGGTGTGAATCCGGCCTCCCTGAGAACTTCATGGGCCATGGTCAGCGCGCCGATATCAGCACCCTGTCCGTGGTCTTCCCAGGAGTTGTAGACAGTACAGGTTCCGTCAGGATTCAGGCGGATATTGGCAAAGGAACTGTCCTTGCCGTCCAGGCCGCAGCCGTAGATACCGCTGGCAAAGCCTACGCCGTACCGGAACTTGTCAGTGTTCATTTTCGCAAGCCTTTCTTTTGCTTCATAGTAGACAGGCCGCGCTTTCTCATACATCTCCTCCAGACAGTACACTTCAGGTTCCTGCCCTGTAGGTGTGGTGCATCCGCTTCCTTTCCGGTAAATGTTGCGGTACCGAAGCTCAAAGGGGTCAATGCCCATCTTTTCTGCCAGTACATCTATGCAGACCTCAGAACCCATATAGGACTGGGGAGAACCGTAACCGCGGAAGGCGGAGCCCCAGGCATGGTTGGTACATACGGTCTGGCTTTTGTTGCGGATATTACGGATGTCATATCCTGCGCCTGTAAACTGTGACAGACGCATGGTCAGCAGGTCACCGAACTCGGAGTACGGGCCGTGGTCAATATAATTGTCGCCTTCCAGTGCCAGGAATCTGCCGTTTTCATCTGCCGCCATACGGATGTTCATAAAGGCCGGGCTGCGTTTTCCCGTGTAGGTGATATTCTGGTACATATCGTAAACCAGGGAACAGGGGCGTCCGTCCAGCGCCAGACAGGCAACGCCCAGAAGGGCTTCCATGGTGGGGCTGAACTTATATCCGAAGGTTCCGCCTGAGGGGTTCTGCACAAGCCGGAATTTGTCCGGTTCAATACCGATGCCGGCAGTGATCATGGCAGAGTGCAGGTGGATACCAATGCTCTTGGAGTGTACGGTAAGCCTGCCCTCCTCATCTATATAGGCAAAACCGCAGTCCGGTTCCAGATGAAGGTGAGGCTGGCGGCTGCTGTAGGTCTCCACTTCAGCCACATAGGGCGCAGACGCCATGATCGGGCCTGTTTCCTCCCCTTTGATGCAGTTGGTCTCATAGTAAATATTGGGTGTTCCCGGATGGATCTCAATGGCATCCTCAGCCATAGCTTCCGGTGCGCTCATATAGGCGGGAAGAGGTTCCAGGTCCAGTTTGACTTTCTTTGCAGCTTCCTTTGCGTGTTCCTCCGTGTCGGCCGCTACCATGGCCACCGCATCCCCTATCTGGAAAATCTTTTCATCACAGAGGATTGGCCGGTCCCAGCCGTCCCCTTTGTTGTTGGCAAATGTGATAAGGCCGCTGATGCGGTTCTTTCCCTTTACATCCTTTGCAGTGATGACCTTGATCACGCCGGGCATCTTTTCCGCTTCGGAATGATCCACACCCTTTAAGACTGCATGGGGAATCTCTGATTGTACAAGTGCCAGCCGTGCCGTGTCTGGGGGCATCTGCAGCGCCATGTCAGCGCCGTAATCCCAGGTTCCGGTTACTTTCTTCAGGGCTGACGGACGGATATAGCTGGTTCCGAGTATTTTGTTGCCCACCGGCTTGAAGATCAGGTCCTCTTTTTTCATTTCACCTCTCAGAACCTTCGCTGCGTCCATAACGGCATCCACCAGAGGTTTATATCCGGTACAGCGGCACAGATTCCTGTGTACCTGGAACCAGTGGCGCACTTCCTCTCGGGTGGGGGAAAGATTTTCTTCCAGAAGAACTTTGGCGGACATGATAAATCCAGGTGAACAGAATCCGCACTGGGCACATCCGTGTCCCATCCAGGCCACTTGAAGGGGATGGAGATCGTCGACGGTGCCGATACCCTCAATCGTTTCAATTTCCGAGTCATCTTCCAGCCTGTCCATCTTCATGATACAGGAACGGACTGCCTTACCGTTTACAATGACAGTACAGGTACCGCACTGGCCCTGACCGCAGCCTACTTTACATCCCGTCAGCATCATCTGCTCACGGAGGACTTTGGCAAGGGAATCTTCCTCATTTACAATTAAAGTGCGGGGCATACCGTTGATTTTCAATACTTTTTTGATCATATGGATACCTCCTTTGGCTGTTATCAGTTCCTTCAGGCTGTTCTGGTAGCAGGGGGTATTATGTCTCGTAAGTAGCAGTGTATCACATCTTTTCTTTCCGCTGTTCTTCCTGTATAATAGCAGATATACAAGAGGGCGGAGAGAAAGGAGAGAACATGGAGAACTTATATCAGGAGATTGAACTTCAGGTAGCAAGACTGCTGGATTACCTTATGGCCGCAGCCGGCGCAGAGGATTCCAGGCAGTCAGGTGAGCTTCACAGGCAGATCCTGCAGGCCGTGGATGCCAGAATGGAACTGCTGTATGGGGATGCAGACACGGAATATATCCGGGCATCCCAGGTTACCGTCCACGTGCAGGATGAAGCAGCAGGACGCATATACAGCCGTTTGCTGCCGCTTACATACAGGGAAAACAGCAACGGACTGGTTCTTCGCGGGGAAAATGTCTCCGGGGAACCTTCCGAGATTGTGTTTTTCTCTGAGACAGCAGCGGACAAGGTGTCTGACATTACCGGTCAGGGTGAGGACCACAGCCCATGTAAAGGTCACGGTTTACATGAATAATAACGAAAAAGTGTTGGAAAATAATACCTATTATATAAATATTGTACATATAAATAGGGATTCAGTCAAGCTTTTTCGCGATGCCGCAGAGAAGTTTTATAAAGAAAAAGTCAGTTGAAAACTCACATCAGAAAGTTGTTTCATGGGAAAAAGCGTGCTATAATTTTTACCAAATAACAGAGAGGATAGAAGACTATGAAAACAAAATGGATTACACCGGTAGTGACGGCACTGGATGAAAACGGACACATTGATACAGAGGCCAATAAAAAAATTTATGAACACCTGATTCAGGCAGGCATAGACGGGATCCTGATCTTCGGCAGCATCGGTGAATTTTTCGCGCTGCCCATGGAGGAAAAGAAAAATATGGTGCGGGAGGCAGTGGCCTGCATTGACCACAGAGTTACAGTCTACATCGGCACCAACAGCATGGAGTTTGAGGAGTGCGTGGAGTTTTCCAATTTTGCCCTGGATGCAGGGGCGGACGGTGTGATGGTGATTTCCCCATATTACTTCAATCTGCCTGACAGCGCGGTGGAAAACTTCTACGACAGCCTGGCGGACCGTGTGAATGGACCCGTGCTTCTCTACAATTTCCCTGCAAGAACGGGATACGATTTAAAACCGGAAGTGATTCTGGATCTGGTGCGCAGACATAAAAATATTGTGGGAATCAAAGATACCGTGGGAACTATGGGACATACCCGTGCCATTATCCAGACGGTTAAGAGTGAGTTTCCGGAATTTCTGGTGTATTCCGGGTTTGACGAGTTCTTTGCCCACAATGTGTTAAGCGGCGGGGACGGCTGTATTGCGGGGCTTTCCAACTTTGCTCCGGCTGTGGCAGCAGGATTTGCCGGGGCGGCCAGGGATAATGATTTGGCAGCCATGCAGGCGTATCAGCAGAAGATTGACAGCCTGATGGCGATCTACGACGTGGCGGAGCAGTTTATACCTATTATTAAAAAGGCCATGGTCCTGTGCGGTGTGGAGATGAATCCTGCCTGTGCGGCGCCTCTGCTTTCCGCGGATGAGAATGAGACAGAGAAAATCAGGGAAATATTGAAACAGGCGGAGATCATCTGAACCTGCAGCAAAACACCTGCAAGACAGTGACATGTGAACCGTGATCATAATTGACAGAAAGGATGCAGCTGTGAAGGCACTGAACAGTTACAAAAGGATTATCATAATGAAACATATAGGAATCATAGGAGCCATGGAGGAGGAAGTGGCAATCCTGAAAGAAAAGATGACGGACGTGACAGTAGAGAAAAAGGCGTCCATGGAGTTTTACAGCGGCAGGTTAAACGGCAGGGAGGCTGTGATCGTGCGCTCCGGGATCGGCAAGGTCAATGCAGGCATCTGCACCCAGATCCTGGCGGATGATTTTCACGTGGATGCTGTCATCAACACCGGTGTGGCAGGCTCACTGCGGGCGGAGATCAATATCGGCGATATTGTTCTCTCCACAGATACCCTGCAGCACGACATGGATGCCAGGGAGTTCGGCTATCCCATCGGCCAGGTGCCCAGGATGGACACGCTGGCATTTCCGGCGGACGAACAGCTGCGGGGCCTGGCCGCAGAGGTCTGCCGCCGGGTCAATCCCGATATCCAGGTGTTTGAGGGCCGTGTGGTGAGCGGCGATCAGTTTGTAGCCCAAAAAGAGCTGAAAGACCGGATCCTTGAGAACACAGGCGGATACTGTACAGAGATGGAAGGGGCGGCCATCGGACAGGCTGCGTACCTCAATCAGATCCCCTATCTGGTCATAAGGGCCATTTCCGACAAGGCGGATGACAGCGCCCATATGGACTATCCCGCCTTTGAAAGAGAGGCGATCCGCCACACCGTAAATCTGGTGGAGAGCATGGTGGAGAGACTATAGAAAAGGCGGCTTTTGTCGCCATTTGACGCACGATTTTTGTTTTCAAAACGGCTGGGTTGCTATATAATGAATGCCATAAAGAGCGAGCTTTTTGCGCGCCGAAATAGTGAGGAGGATTTACTGTGCACTTATTTTATTATGGCACCTGGCTGATGGGGTTATTAAGCCTGTTCAGCGTACTGGCAATCTACGGGAGCAACAGAAGAGTAATCCGGGATATGAAAAACATTCCGGCGGTAAAAGACAAATGGCTGCAGCAGTTTCTGCTGGAATATCAGAGAAATGTAAAAGACGATTCAGCGATACATAACCCCGCTGTGTATCTCACAAGGCGGATGAGAGGACGAAAGATAGGACCCATAACCCTTCGGCAGATGAAAGGGGTATCCTGGTATACTTTTGTCCTCTCTTTTTTAGCAGCAGGTGCCGGGGCGCTGTGGCTTAGGAGGACAGGCCTGGAGCGGATCTCATTTCCGGTCATCACCCGCGATTTCCCGGCTATGGGACTTCTCGTGGGCAGCGCAGCGGTTATGGGTATTGTGCTTCTTCTGATTCGCATGGTCATATCCATGGGATTCCAGGAGGAGGTTATTGAGACAAATCTTTTGGATTATATGGAAAACCAGAAGGGTGACAGCCAGAAGGTCATCCAGATCGAACCGGTCCGTCAGAACTCTAATTCCAAAGCTGCCAGAGCGGCAAAAGCGGGAAAGACGGGCAGAAGGGCAAGAGCA
Organism: Blautia pseudococcoides; assembly: GCF_001689125.2. Lineage (NCBI taxonomy): Bacteria > Bacillati > Bacillota > Clostridia > Lachnospirales > Lachnospiraceae > Blautia > Blautia pseudococcoides. Next base: position 4,710,961 of record NZ_CP015405.2, read on the forward strand.
AAGGCAAAGGAACAGGAACAGATCCAGCAGGAACAACGGCTGAAAGCCCAGAAGGAGCGTGCCATGCCGGACCGCCGCGGGCAGGATAAAGACACCCGGGCCGAGAAGGTGGAAGAGCGTATCCGGGAAGCGGCAGCCACAGATGAACGGTACAGTCATCTCCTGAACAAAGAGGAGGAGGCCATCGTCAAAGATGTGATAAAGGAATTTCTAACTTGATAAACCTCCCATCATTTGCTAAACTATATTTGTTGAATGACAACGTTCAAGTGAAGCCGGACATGCTGTCTTGACGTTATGTCAGGTCAGCTTCAGGCAAACGACAGGAAAAAGGAGAAGAGAGCAATGGGAAATAAAGTTACATTTGATTATTCAAAAGCCGCCAATGTGATCCGCGAAGAAGAAGTATCAGCAATGGAAAAAATGGTGGAAGCGGCCAAAGAAACTCTGGTATCCAAAAACGGTCTTGGAAATGACTTCCTGGGCTGGATCGACCTTCCGGTAGACTATGACAAAGAAGAGTTCAGCCGCATCAAAAAAGCAGCAGAGAAGATTAAAGGTGATTCCGATGTGCTGCTTGTGATCGGTATCGGCGGATCCTACCTGGGAGCGAGAGCTGCCATTGATTTCCTGAACCATCCATTTTATAACAACCTTACAAAAGAAGCCCGTAAAGCTCCGGAAATCTACTATGTAGGAAATAACTTAAGCGGTGCGTATGTAAAAGGCCTTGCTGAGGTTATCGGAGACAGAGACTTCTCCATTAATGTCATTTCAAAATCCGGTACTACAACAGAGCCGGCAATTGCTTTCCGTGTGTTCAAAGAAATGGCTGAGAACAAGTACGGAAAAGAAGAAGCAGCAAAAAGGATTTATGCGACAACAGATAAAGCGAAGGGTGCATTAAAGACCCTGGCAACTGAGGAAGGATATGAGACATTCGTAGTTCCGGATGACGTTGGAGGACGTTTCTCCGTGCTGACAGCCGTTGGACTCCTGCCTATCGCAGTGAGCGGCGTTTCCATTGACAAGCTCATGGAAGGTGCAGCATCCGGAAGAGAACTGGCACTGAATACTCCGTATGCGGAAAATGACGCTCTGCAGTATGCGGCAGTCCGCAACATTCTTCATAGAAAAGGCAAATCCGTTGAGATTCTGGCTGACTATGAGCCGACCCTGCACTATGTGGCAGAATGGTGGAAACAGTTATACGGCGAGAGCGAAGGCAAGGATCAGAAGGGGATCTACCCTGCATCCGTGGACTTTACCACAGACCTGCACTCCCTGGGACAGTTTATCCAGGACGGCTCCAGAATCATGTTCGAGACAGTTCTTGCCATCCAAGAGCCGAAAGAGGACCTTGCCATCCAAGAGGCGGACAATGACCTGGACGGCCTGAATTATCTGGCAGGCAAGGGCATGGACTTTGTAAACAAAAGCGCTATGAACGGAACCATCCTTGCCCATACAGACGGCAATACACCGAACCTGATGGTGAAAATCCCGAAACAGGATGAGTTCTATCTCGGACAGTTGTTTTATTTCTTTGAATTTGCCTGCGGTATCAGCGGTTACCTGACAGGTGTGAACCCCTTCAATCAGCCTGGTGTTGAGAGCTACAAGAAGAATATGTTCGCACTCCTTGGAAAACCGGGATACGAGGACAGAAGAGAAGAGTTACTGAAAAGACTTTAATAAAAAAGCCTGTGCGGAAGTTCACAACTCCCGTGCAGGCCATTTTTTTATCCCTCTTCGATCACCTGGATTTCCAGAAAATCAAAATCCAATACCTCAATAAAATTATCCTGGTTAAAACGCGCTTTTGCGTGCTTCTGGAAATCTTTGATATTCACATCCAGCCACAGAGGCTTTTCCAGATCGAACTCATAGCATATGGCGTCCAGACAGTGAAATACTTTTTTGGTGCGGCTGGTGTCCGTCTCATCACATATAACGGTACTCTTGACCATATGTGTGTCTTTATAAATTGTTCCCATCAAACGAAACATAATAAAATTCCTTTCCATTGAATTTGTCTAATTCGTATTATTATAAAAAAGAATTCGACATATGTAAAGTAATTCGGAAAGAATTACTGTTGATTTAGGAATTGCCTGAAGTCATTGTTTTGTTAATGCTGTATACGGAAGAAAAGTTCATTATCTGTATATTTAATATGTATTCTTTAAGTATTTCTTAATTTTATGGAATTTATCTACGTTTCTTTACGGTAAATGTAGAAATAATGGTATAATGGATTTACAGCAGTGACGCCACGTCCTGAGACGATTCAGGGTACAGGCATCCCTGGCAGGATGTCGTGCCCGATAGCAAAATAATGACAAGAGGTGGTTACATGTTCAGGATACTTGTTTGTGATGATGATAGAGAGATTGTTCGTGCCATAGAGCTCTATCTTTCGGAGGAGGGATATGAGGTACTGTGCGCATATGATGGAATAGAGGCTGTGGAAGTGGTGCGCAGGGAGAAGGTTCATCTGTTGGTGGTGGATATCATGATGCCTGAAATGGACGGAATACAGGCCATCACCCGGATACGCAGATTTTCCAGTATCCCCATTATCTGCCTGACAGCCAAAACAGAGGATGAGGACAAGATCGCCGGGCTTAATGCGGGAGCAGATGACTATATGGAAAAACCCTTCAATCCCCTGGAACTGGTTGCCCGGGTGAAATCCCAGTTAAGACGTTACACCGAACTGGGAAATATGCCGAAAGGGCAGGGGGAGCATATTTATTTTTCCGGGGGACTGCTTGTGAATGACGATACAAAGGAAGTGACCCTGGATGGAAAAGGGGTGCGGTTTACCCCCATTGAATATAATATTCTTTTGTTTCTTCTGAAAAATAAGGGTAAAGTATTTTCTATTGAGCAGATTTACCGTAATATATGGAATGAGGAAGCCATAGGCGCTGATAATACGGTAGCAGTACATATACGGCATATCAGAGAGAAGATTGAACTGAATCCAAAAAACCCGAGGTATCTGAAAGTTGTTTGGGGAGTGGGATACAAAGTTGACAATATTTCGTAATAGAAAAGAGAAAAAACCCGGCAGGAATAGGCGTCCGTTCTGTTATCCAGGGACACTGATCCTGCATTTTTTATTTGCGGTAATTGTGATGATCTACATTATTATTGCCGGCTATTATCAGGTATGGCAGGATCCGGGCTGGCTGGCGGGGGAGACACCTCCCTATTACAGGACCAGGGATTATGCCCAGAATGTGGAGAATGAGGTATCTGAACTGATCAATTATATCCGTCTCAGGAATGATTTTGAGACGGACGGCGAATACGACCCGGATAAGCTGGTGGATATCCTGGAATACTCGGAGCAGGGAAGCATAAGCGGCAGCAATACAAGCGGGCTTGTGTATAAGCTCCAGCATCTTTATGACTGGAGCAAGGAGAATGAGAGCTATCAGTGGTGGAGGAATTACATCCAGGAGAATGACAAAAGTCTGTACAGTATCAGCCAATTAAGGGAAATCAAAGGGACCCTGGATGAACTTTATGCTCCTAAAGGATTTGACAGTATTCTGGAATTTGTCATGTCGGACAAAAATGTGAAAAAGGCAAGCGAGGTACACTGCTCCTCCGGACTTGCTGTGTGCCTGCTGAAAATTGACGCGGATATGCCGGTATATCTGAAAGACAAAGAAAAGTTCAGGCCTGAAAATACTAATGTAAAATACAGGTTTGAAAACCGTGAGACAGGCCAGGTCTACACCAACTGTACCGGGGAGGAGGACAGGCAGAATGCCGCGCACATTCTGTTTCAGGGAGAGACCTTCTTTTTGGATACGGACGTCCCGCTGTCTTATGAAATGCGGTATGATATTATCAAGAAGCTCAATCAGGATATTTCGGATACAGAGAATATTACCCTCTCTGTCTGGATCGACCGGACATTCGCAGCCAAGGATTACCTGTGGGGCGGCAGTCAGTTTTATCATAAATGGTCCTGGTTTATCAAAACGTTTCCGAAAGGGCTGGTGTTATGCGCCGCCGCATTTTTCTTTTCCCTGATAATACTCTGTGTGCTGACCATAAAAAGAGCCGGACAGGGAAAAGGGACCGGCAGGTATTTTGATAAGATCGCCATGGAACTTCTGCTGGTTCCCATGGGACTGTTTTTTTACCTTGGCGCATGGATCGTCAGGAACAGCCTGGAGGAAGTTCTGCCCCCTCCCAAGGCTGCTGCAAATGTGATACTGCTTCTTTTCATCTATGCATTTCTGCTGGCAGGAGTTTTGAGCATCCTCCGGAGAGGGAAGGCTGCGACCCTTGGCAGAGGGAGCATTATTATCCAGATCATTGAGAATTATAAAGCAGGTATCCGGGGCGGAAAGCGGGCGGCTCTGGCACTGGCCGGGTTTGTTTCCTATACGGTGATCAGTTATCTGCTGTGTCATGCAGGGACCGTGGGCGGTGTGATCCTGGTGTTCCTGAATCTGTACGCAGGCGGACATATCCTGAAGGAGATATCCGCAAGAGAGCAGATGCTGGATGGTGTACGGAAGATCACCCAGGATAATTTTGCATATAAACTGCCTACAGAGAACCTGAAGGGGGTCAATGCGGAAATCGCAGGCAACACCTGAAGACACCCCTCACTTCCATGATCAGCTATATCGGACTGTTAAAGCGGGAGAAGACTGTGAACCCCAAGATTGAAGAGTATGTGGATGTGCTGGACAAAAAGACCCAGCGTTTGAAAATACTTATGGAGGATCTGATCGAAGTATCCAAGATCAACTCCGGCAATTTCCATATCCAGCCCGAGCAGATGGACTATCAGGAGTTCCAGCAGCAGGTGCAGGGGGAATTCTTTGAGCAGCTCGAAAGCCGCGGTCTGGAGACTGTGAGCAGTATGCCCAAGGAGCGGGTTTATATCCGGGCTGACGGGAGGGCCTTGTGGCGGGTTATGGAGAACCTTTATGGCAATATTGTCAAATACGCCCTTCCGGGGAGCCGTGTATATACGGACATGAGGATAGAGGAAGGCAAAGTCGCTTTCTCCCTGAAGAATATTTCCAGGCAGCCTCTCAACATTGATGCGGAAGAGCTTACCCAGCGGTTTATCCAGGGGGATGAATCCAGGAGCACAGAGGGCAGCGGCCTGGGGCTTTCCATTGCCAGGAACCTGGTGGAGCTTATGGGAGGCCGGTTTGTCATCTATCTGGACGGGGATTTATTTAAGACAACCCTTATATTTCCAATAGCGTCTGCAGGGTCCGGGAAAAATATGGAGAAATAATATCCATTGTGCAAGTTGTATATTGAAGAATAAAAAATTCGGTAAATTGCCAATGGGGTGTAATTCCTTGGAGATGATAACAAAGACTTTATTTAATCTTTGTTTAATTGAACCATGGTAAAAAACGGGGTGGCAGTGTTATACTTGTAACAGTTAATCAAAGCAAAGAGACGCGTAACAATTAGGAGGAAATGAAAATGGCAAGCTTATCATTACAGCATATTAGCAAAGCATATCCAAACGGATTCGAGGCAGTAAAAGACTTTAACCTTGAGATTGAAGACAAAGAGTTCATCATCTTCGTAGGTCCTTCAGGTTGTGGTAAATCTACAACACTTCGTATGATCGCAGGTCTGGAAGAGATTACAGGCGGTACATTAAAAATCGGTGATAAAGTTGTAAATGATGTAGAACCTAAGGACAGAGATATCGCAATGGTATTCCAGAACTACGCTCTGTATCCGCATATGACCGTATATGACAACATGGCATTCGGCCTGAAACTGAGAAAAGTTCCGAAAGACCAGATTGATAAGATGGTAAAAGAAGCAGCCAGGATCCTTGACCTGGAGAAACTGTTAGACCGTAAACCGAAAGCTCTTTCCGGTGGTCAGAGACAGCGTGTTGCTATGGGACGTGCTATCGTACGTGAGCCTAAAGTATTCCTGATGGATGAACCTCTGTCAAACCTGGATGCTAAACTTCGTGTACAGATGCGTACTGAGATTTCCAAACTGCACGAGAGATTAGGTGCGACCATTATCTATGTAACACATGACCAGACAGAGGCTATGACACTTGGTACAAGGATCGTTGTTATGAAAGACGGTATTGTACAGCAGGTTGATACTCCGCAGAACTTATACAACGCTCCTAAGAACCTGTTCGTTGCAGGATTCATCGGTTCTCCGCAGATGAACATGATGGATGCAGTATGCCACGTAAAAGGCAACGAAGTTGAAATGGTAGTAGGCGGAACAACGATTGCATTACCGGCTTCCAAGAGAAAACCATTGATCGACGGTGGTTATGATGGAAAGACAGTTGTTATGGGTATTCGTCCTGAGCATGTATACGATGATGAAGCTCGTATCCAGGCGTTCCCGGGCAGCGTGATCGAAGGTAAGATCACTGTTTACGAATTACTTGGTGCTGAGGTTTACTTATACTTTGACACAGAAGGATTCCCGATGACAGCAAGAGTTAATCCGCGTACAACAGCCAGAACAGGCGATGTTGTTAAATTCTCTCTGGATCTGGAAAAGATTCATGTATTCGACAAAGAAACAGAACAGGTAATTACAAACTAATTGTTATGAAAAGATACAGACTGCCGCGGATTTATCTGCGGCAGTTTTTATATCTCAGGGAAGTCCTGCTTTTGTATGAAAATAAAAAATTGATATTTTGTCGAAAATACGTTATAGTAATTGATATATTAGTATTTTGACAAGCGCGCAGAAGGAGAAGAACTATGATTTCAAGCCAGGTGATACAGAAGACATTAGAAGAATTGAGAACCATAACGAGAATAGATCTCTGTGTTATGGATGTGGATGGAAAGGTAAACTCTACTACATTTCCGGTGGAGAACGAGGATTTCGGTGATGTGTCCGGCTTTGTGGAATCAATGGCGGACAGCCAGGTAATGAAAGGCTACCATTTCTTCAAGATTTACGACGGGCAGTCTGTGGAGTTTATTCTGATCGCAAAAGGCGGCAATGAGGACGCCTATATGATTGGCCGTGTAGCAGTTGCTGAGATCCAGAACCTGATAGTGGCATACAAAGAACGTTTTGATAAATCCAACTTTATCCAGAACCTGATCCTTGATAACCTGCTTCTGGTTGATGTATACAATCGTGCCAAGAAGCTGCACATCCCGGTGGAGGCCAAGAGAGTAGTGCTTTTGGTTGAGACCAAAAATGAGAAGGACCAGGATGCCATTGAGATCCTGAAGAATCTGTTTGTGTCCAGAACCAATGATTTCATTACAGCGATTGATGAGAAAAATATAATTATTGTCAGGACTCTGGAGGAGACCGACAATTATGAGTCCATTGAGAGCATTGCCAAAATGATCGTGGATATGCTCAATGCGGAGGCTATGTCACAGGTGCGTGTATCATACGGCAATATTATCCACGAGATAAAGGATGTATCACGCTCTTATAAAGAAGCTAAAATGGCTCTCGATGTAGGTAAGATTTTCTATGTTGAGAAAACAATTGTGGGATACAACAATTTAGGGATTGGACGTCTGATCTACCAGCTTCCCATGCCTCTGTGCGAAATGTTCATGAAAGAGGTGTTCGGTGGAAAACTGCCGGAATCCCTGGATGATGAGACGTTAAATACCATCAACAAATTCTTTGACAATAACCTGAACATATCAGAGACCTCACGCCAGTTGTTCCTGCACAGGAATACACTGGTATACAGACTGGAGAAGATCCAGAAAAGCACTGGGCTTGACATCAGAGTGTTTGATGATGCGCTGACATTCAAGATCGCGCTGATGGTTTCCAGTTATATGGAGTTTATGAAAAAACAGGATTAAAGAGGATCATATGTCAGAGCTGCCATATGCCGCGGGGAACCCACCCGGGGCATGTGGCAGCTTTTTCACAGCTCCTTCCGGCTCCGGTATTTTGCCGGAAACCGCGCGGAATCCCCTTACGGATGACACCTGGCGGGACAAGGTATGCGGACGGTAAGGGCACTTGAATTAAATAAAGCGATAGAGAGATAAAATGCTTGCATTTTAGCGTGATAATTCGTATAATAGAAAAGAACTGTATAAGTGTATACAATGATACAAATTAGCGACAAGGAGGATATATCATGGTGAAACTTTATGATGGCGGTGTCTGGTTGGTGAATGGGACCGATCTGGTGGAAGACAGTCCCAAGGCAGCAAACGCTGTTGCGCAGATGACAGGTGCAGCGTCTCTTGACAGGGAAGAAGCATCCAGGCAGACAATGGCTTACTCTATTTTGGAAAAACATAATACATCCGGGAATATGGATGATTTAAAGATTAAATTTGATAAACTCACATCCCACGATATTACATTTGTAGGGATCATTCAGACGGCAAGGGCTTCCGGGCTTGAAAAATTCCCCATTCCCTATGTGCTGACAAACTGTCATAACTCTCTGTGTGCAGTGGGCGGGACCATCAATGAGGATGACCATATGTTTGGTCTGACCTGCGCAAAGCGTTACGGCGGAATGTATGTGCCGCCTCATCAGGCAGTGATCCATCAGTTCGCAAGGGAAATGCTGGCAGGCGGCGGCAGGATGATCCTGGGTTCCGACAGCCATACCCGTTATGGTGCCCTGGGAACAATGGCTATGGGCGAGGGCGGTCCGGAGCTTGTGAAACAGCTTTTAGGAAAGACTTATGATATACACAGGCCGGAGGTTGTAGGTGTTTATCTCACCGGAAAGCCCATGCCGGGCGTGGGGCCTCAGGATGTTGCCCTGGCTATTATCGGCGCTGTGTTTGCCAACGGGTATGTAAAGAATAAAGTTATGGAATTTGTAGGCCCCGGCGTTTCCGGGCTGAGTGCTGATTTCCGTATTGGAATTGACGTTATGACTACAGAGACCACATGTCTCTCCTCCATCTGGACCACAGACGATACCATAAAAGATTTCTATGAAGTACATGGAAGGGCGGAGGAGTACAAAAAACTGGTTCCGGGAGCAGTGGCTTATTATGACGGAATGGTCTATGTGGATTTAAGCCAGGTAAGACCTATGATCGCCATGCCGTTCCATCCAAGCAATACCTACACCATAGAAGAGTTAAACGCAAACCTGATGGATATTCTGGATGATGTGGAGAAGAAGGCACAGGTGAGCCTGGACGGCAAGATTCCTTTTACACTGAAAGATAAGGTACATGACGGCAGGCTGTATGTGGAGCAGGGCATCATTGCAGGCTGTGCAGGCGGCGGATTTGAGAATATCTGTGATGCCGCGGACATATTAAGAGGCACCAGTATTGGTTCAGATGCCTTTACATTAAGCGTTTATCCGGCCAGCACACCGATTTACATGGAGATCGCCAAGAACGGAGTCCTGGCAGATCTTATGCAGACAGGTGCCATTGTGAAGACTGCCTTCTGCGGCCCCTGCTTCGGCGCCGGGGATACTCCTGCAAACAATGCCCTGAGCATCCGCCACTCAACCAGAAACTTCCCTAACCGGGAAGGCTCCAAAGTACAGAACGGACAGATTTCCTCTGTGGCTCTGATGGATGCCCGTTCCATTGCAGCCACTGCAGCGAACAAGGGATATCTGACCGCGGCAACTGACTATGATGTGAAATATACAAAACCGCGCTACTTCTTTGACAAGGCCATTTATGAGAACCGGGTATTTGACAGCAAAGGCATCGCTGACCCGGATACAGAAATACAATTTGGCCCCAACATCAAGGATTGGCCTGAAATGCCGGCTCTCACGGAGAACCTGGTGCTTAAGGTGGTTTCCGAGATCCATGATCCGGTCACCACAACAGATGAACTGATCCCGTCCGGCGAGACTTCATCCTTCCGCTCCAACCCTCTGGGACTTGCCGAATTTACCTTGTCCAGAAAAGATCCGGAGTATGTACCGCTCGCAAAAGGGGTCCAGGCTGCGGAGAAAGCCCGTGAGAAAGGAAACAGTCCGCTGGAGGCTGTGCCTGAACTGAAACCGGTGTGGGATAAACTGAGAGAACTGTGTCCTGATATGGACAGCTCCAACACAGGGATCGGAAGCACCATTTTTGCAGTTAAACCGGGCGACGGTTCAGCCAGAGAGCAGGCTGCTTCCTGTCAGAAAGTGCTGGGTGGATGGGCTAACATTGCCAATGAATACGCGACCAAACGCTACCGCTCCAACTTGATCAACTGGGGAATGCTTCCCCTGCTCATAAAGGCCGGTGATCTGCCGTTCAAGAAAGGCGATTATCTGTTCCTTCCGGGAATCCGAAAGGCTGTGGAGGAAAAGGCAGAGGAAATAAAAATCTATGTGGCAGGAGATTCCTGTACAGAATTTACAGTTAAAATAGGTGATTTGACAGATGATGAACGTGAAATCATTCTGAAAGGCTGTCTGATCAACTACTACAGAGGTTAACATAAAAACCGTACGGCACAGCATTTATCCGACAAAACCAGACATTTTCAGTATGAAGGATAAAATAATGTGTCGTACGGTGTTTTGTTTTGGCAATTTCCAATGTTCAGAATTATTATGTTTATCAAGAATTGTATACTAAATTCACATAAATATACATAATTTACAGCTTAATAATACTAAAGATATGACTTATAAAAAAATAGAACTTTTTTAAAAAAGTATATTGACAAATGGAACAACCCATGGTAATATATAACCATCAAAAGAAAACACCTACACACATTACTACATAACCAATTCTTAACTAAGAGAAGATAAATTTTATTTAAGAAGTTGGCGACAAGGTACAAAGGATAAAACATTATATCTCCTTAAAGTGTATGGAGAATACATAATAGGATCAAGAGTAATGTTAAACAGTACAACGTATGAGAAATACAAAAAGTACAAAAGAATAACAGTACCAAGGATAAAAAGTAATGTAAAAGGTGTCATTTGAAATATTGATGAGGAGGTATATTCCATTGGAAATAGCGAATATCAATTATCAATATGAGAGTGGTAAGGCATAGTTCCCTAGAGAAAGACCTAACTACATAAGACCGAAAAAGAATCCTATTAAGAGGATAAATAAGCGGTTAGGTGATATATCAGAAAGTGCCCTCATATTGAACATTTACCACAAAAGTAATAAAAAGGTTTCAGAATATATGTAAAGAAATATATTTTGAAAGAACAAAGTATTTATACATCATTCAAAGATATAAAAATGTAGAAGATATAATAAGTTAAATTTGTTGAAATAAGCCTGTTGTATTTAGATTTTCTTGAAAAAGAAGTAAGTTATTTTATATCCCGAAGAAATGTATAAAGAAATGTTTTGAAAACAAAATAGCCCGAACTATTTGTTAGAAGCTTTTTATTATCCATAATAGATTTGATATGAACTTTCAATAAATCTTATCAGACAACCAGAATTTCAATATCCAAGAAGAGTGAAGACCATTTCAATGAAGGCTTTGTCAGAGTCCAAAAGGGATTTGGGTAGAACATTCATACAAGAAATGAAAGGAAACTCAAAGAGATTAAGAATTCTGAGTGAAAGATTTATAAATAGGGAATGAGAAGATTAAAAAGAAGTATAAAAGAATAAGGAAGGAACAAAATAACAGTATTCATTCCGGATTTTTTATCAATATTAGAAAAAGAAAGGAATAAAAAAATTGAATAACGCAGATCATTAGAACAACCGTTGTATCCGAAAATCGAAGATATGACGGTTGTTCATTTTTTGCATTTTATGCTATAATACCCTCAGGCAAACAAAGTTTCCCTGTCTCACACCAATTTTCCAATTTCGCATAGTACGCCAACACCATTATCTTTCTTCATTATATAAAGCTACTGATATAGATTGGTAATGATATCCCTCCCGACAGTGAAAACCAGGAAAATACAGGGAGATGGGGCCGGGGTGTGTGCTGTGTCCGTGTGATGTTTCAGTGGAGCTTCACGAAGATCCACCTGCCCCATCTCCCTGTATTTTCCGTCCCTTTTGCCAATAAAATAAAAAAGGACCCAATAACCATGATAACCCCTAAAATCCTATACGAAGACCCCCACCTCCTAATCTGTCACAAACCTCCAGGCCTCCCCGTCCAAACCAAAAAGATCAACACCCCAGACCTGGAATCCATCCTCCTAACCTACTTGACATCAAAAGGCGATCCTCCCTCCCTTGCCGTGATCCACCGCCTCGATCAGCCCGTGGAAGGCATCCTGGTCTTCACAAAAACCAAAGAGGCAGCCAAAAATCTAAACACCCAGATCCAGGACGGCAAAATGGGAAAATACTACCTTGCCGCTGTCAGCGGCATTCTGACAGAAAAAGAATCCCGCCTGGAAAATGAGTTGATCAAAGACGCCAAAACCAACACATCCAGAGTATCCAGGCAAAAAACGCCTCAAAGCAAAAAAGCCGTTCTGGAATACCGTGTATTAAAAGAGGAGGAAGACAGATCATTACTGGAAATCCACCTTCTGACAGGCCGTCATCACCAAATCCGTGTCCAGATGGCATACGCAGGCCACCCGCTGCTGGGGGATACCAAATACAATCCCCAGGCAGGGAAAGAAAAAGAATGGCAGTACATAGCTTTATGTGCATACAAATTATCATTTGCCCATCCAAAAACAAAGAAAAAAATGGAATTCCAGGTAAAGCCCTCTGGAAATTTTCCTATAGTATAGGTAAGAAAAGTCCACGCATACTGATAGAGAAGAACAAAAAAAATAAGGTATGGTGAGTGGAAGATGAGATGGAAGAAGGCGGGCATAACAGTGGGAGTATTCGCAGGCGTATTTTTGATAATGAAATATGCGGTACCTGTGATGCTCCCATTTCTTTTAGGGGGGCTTCTGGCACTCGCCATACTTCCAGCGGCCAGATGGCTGGCTGACCGGAAACTCTGCAGAAAACTTCATTTTACAGAGGGGGGCATTGGCGCGGTTCTGATTCTTCTTCTCTCAGTGGCAAGCATTCTCGGCTTCATGTGGCTTCTCCAGGCCCTATCCACACAGATTGGACGGCTGATCTCTTTCTATCCGGTGATAAAAAAAGAATTCTGCCAGATCATCGGACAATGCTGCAGACAGGTGGAGTACACAATGGGGATACCGGCTCAGGAGAGCAGTCAGTATATTTATATGCAGCTCAGCAATCTGGGCAGTTCTTTTTTTGACGGAAGCCAGTCCATGGAAGCTGCGGTGGATTCCATGAAAACGTGTGTTGTGGTGGTAGGCGGCCTGATTCTGTGCGTGGTATCCGCAGTTTTGATCCTGCAGGAACACGGAGACTGGAAAGCGCAGTTCGCCTCCTGGCCGGTTTTCGTGAAGATCAGAAATCTTTTCCGGAATTTGAAGAACGGAATAGCGGAATATTTCAAAGCCCAGATAAAGATCATGGGAATTATTATTCTGCTCTGCATAGCCGGACTGTTTTTACTGGGAACATCCCATTTCCTCCTCGCCGGGCTGGCACTGGGACTTTTGGACGCCCTGCCGGTATTGGGAACAGGAACATTTCTTGTGCCCGCAGCCCTGGTGCTTGCCCTGAGGGGAAATGCTGTGGGTGCTGTTGGATGTATCGCCCTCTATCTTGTTACAAGCTGCGTCAGGCAGTTTCTGGAACCCCGCCTGATCGGAAAAAAAGTGGGTGTATCCCCTCTTCTTGTTCTGCTGTCCGTGTATCTGGGTCTTTTTTTGTACGGAGGAGCAGGTTTTTTGCTTGGCCCACTTTCCGCTTTGGTGATTTACGGGATTTTACGCGAATGGAATCTTCTGGACTATGGGAAAAATGAATAGAAAAGTTCCTGAAAATTTTACGAAATTATTACAAAAAGCATATGGACTAATGTATAGTTTCGTGTATAATGGAAACGTAGTTAAAATGAAGAGAAGTCCATGTAAAAATCTGGTAAAACCGTGCAGGGGCATGGTATGAGCCTTGGAGGTAGGGCATGAAACGTACGATAGTTGCTTTATTATGCATCGCGCTGGCAGTGGGTTCCCTGGCAGGATGCGGTGATAAGAATAAGAATGAGGTACCTGTGAACACGGAGGCGAAAGCCGAAGATAAACCGGTTGTGGGAAGTAGTGGGGAACCTCAGAAGGATACAGAAGAGAATCAGAAGGAAGTGGAAAAAGAAAATACAGAGAACGCAGAGCATACCGGTGAGGATGAGAAAAGCCAGGATGCGGAAGAAGAGAAAGATGCTGACATGTCTGAAGACTTGACCATGACAACTCTGAAAAGCAGTGCCGGTACCATTGATTATACGTCCCTGGAGGGATTGAATCTGGAGGCCGGCGGCCATATTGCAGTAGTTGTCAAGAGTACCAAGACAGGATACTGGGAAACTGTAAAAAAAGGCATGGAAGCAGCCGTAAAAGATTTAAATAAAAAACTGGAATATAAAGGTGATGATAAGATAAAACTATCCTTTGAAGGACCGTCCGATGAGACGGATGTGGAGAGTCAGATCAATATCATCGACGCGGTTCTGGCTGAGAATCCGGGGGTTCTCTGTTTGGCAGCCATAGATATGGAATCCTGCCAGGCACAGCTTGAGACTGCAGAGGAGAATGGAATCCCGGTTGTGGTGCTGGATTCAGGCGTTGTGACAGGAACTGTGAACTCTGTTTGTGCCACAGACAACAAGGCAGCAGGAGCGGACGCTGCTAAAAAGCTCAGCGAAGCCATTGGAGACAGCGGTGAGATCGCCGTCATGGCCCATATTGAAAGTTCTGAGAGCAGCCAGGACAGAGAAGCAGGATTTGCCGATGAGATCGCTGCAAACCATCCGGAGATCAAAATTGTGAATGTCTCCTATGAAAATGAGGAGATGTCCGTCAAAGAAATGGCTGCAAAAGTGCTGGAGGAAAATCCAAATCTGAAAGGTTATTTTTGTACCAATCAGATGACAGCAGATGATGTTCTGGACGCGCTTAAAGAAGCAGGAAAAGAAGATATGGCAGTAGTTGGATTTGATGCAGGCAAGAAGCAGAAGGAGGCCATAAAGGACGGAAGAGAGGCCGGAGTTATTGCCCAGAATCCGTACGGCATGGGATATGCCACTGTGGTAGCGGCAGCCAGGGCTTGGCTGGGGTTGGAGAATGATTCCTTTATCAATCCGGGGTATCAGTGGATTGATGCAGCGAGTCTGGATGATGAAAAGCTGAAGAACTACTTATACGAGTAAGATAAAGTCAAATTAAACAAAGACATTCGGGGAGATTGTGTAAATTATATACAATCTCTCTTTTTTTATCAGGATTACCAAAATAAGGCATTTTTTTTTCGTGTAATTCGGTAAAAATATTGTGAACAAATTGACAAATTGCATAATTCATAGTAATATTTAAATTATGTGAAGGTGGTGATACTGTGATAGAAGGAACAATCAAAGAAATCCGGGATGCGGAGCAGGAGGCAGCAAACATTGTTGCGGATGCAAAGCGCCAGAGTGAAAAGATTTCTGAGGAAGCAAAACTAGCTTCCGAAAAGTTGTATTCCGATATGGTTTCCGAAGCGCAGCAGAAGGCGAAAAAACTCAGAGATTCTGCTGAAACATTTGGAAAGCAGCAGACGGACGAGGCCCTTTTGGAGGCCGGAAAAGAAATCGAGGAGCTGAAGAGCGCGGCAAAAAGCCGGGAAAAAGAAGCGGTTGATTTGATTATTTCCGAATTAGTCTGAGAGGAAGAAAACGTAACTATTCAGCAGGTCTTCGCATTTACTGCGCTGACCGTAAGAAGACGCCCCGGATGCAAAGCGAAAATCCCATCGCCAAAGGCGATCCAGCATGGATTTTCGCCTGTTACTGTGAGGGGACTGAACCGTTACAAGAAAACGAATTAAAGGAGGGATGAGAGTATGGCAGTAATGCAGATGCAGCGAGTCAGTATCTGCGCGCTGAAGAGGGACCGGAAAGCCATCCTGGAAAAGCTGCAGACCATGGGCGTCATGGAAATGACCCAGGTTCTGGACGATGAGTCAGGCTTTGAAAAGATGGATACCCAGGGAGCCAGAAACACTTTTGAAAAGAAAGCGAATCTGGCAGACTTAGCACTGGATATCCTGCAGGAATATGCACCGGAGAAAAAATCCCTGCTGTCCAGTCTGGAAGGAAAAAAACTGATTGAAAAAGAAGCTTACAACCAGGTAGCGGTTAGAAAAGAAGAAATGATGGACATTGCTTCGAGAATAACCGGCTGGCAGAAAGAAATCGCAGAGTGCCGTGCAAATATCCAGAAAATGGAGAACCAGATAGAAGCACTGGCTCCATGGATGCGTCTGGATGTGCCTATGAATTTTGAGGGCACAGGTTCTACCAGGGCACTCATCGGTGCTATTTCGGGAGAAATGACACTGGAAGCGGTTTACAGCCTGATCGCGGAGTATGCTCCCGAGGCTGAAGGCGTGGATGTGACAGTCCTTTCTGCGGACAGAGATTCCACTTATATTGTTGCATTGTGTCTGAAAAAGGACGCGCACCAGGTGGAGGATGCGCTGCGGCAGGGCGGCTTTGCTAAGCCATCTCAGATCGTGGATGAAGTTCCGGCGGTCGAAAAAGAAAATTTGGAGGCAGAAATCGGTGCTGTCCAAAAACAAATTGATACTTGTCAGAAGCATATTGTTGAATATGGAGACAAGCGCGCAGACCTGCGTTTGATATCTGACTATTTCCGTACCAGAGCAGAGAAATATGAACTCCTGGGACATATTCCACAGTCTTCCAGGACCTTTTTTGTAAGTGGGTATATACCGCAGAAGGCAGTTCCCGCAGTGAAAAAGGCAATGGAGGAAGGCTATGATCTGGTCTTTGACGTGGAGGAGATACAGGAGGATGAGGAAGCACCTGTGCTTCTGAGCAACAATCCATTCTCCCAGTCCGTGGAGGGTGTATTGGAATCTTACGGTCTTCCAAAAAAAGGCGAGGTTGACCCTACGACGATCATGTCGTTTTTCTATGTGTTTTTCTTCGGTCTGATGCTGTCTGATGCGGCTTACGGACTGATCATTTTCCTGGCATGTTTTATTGTACTGAAAAAATATCCGCGTATGGGCCAGGGCATGCATAAGGCACTGAAGATGTTTATGTACTGTGGACTATCCACATTGGTATGGGGCGTACTCTTCGGAGGATATTTCGGAGATGCTGTGGATGTGATCGCGAAAACGTTCTTCCACGCAAATGTACCGGATGGCGGACTGATCAAGGCTGCCTGGTTCGTTCCGCTGAATGACCCTATGCGTCTTCTGCTGTATGCAATGCTGTTTGGTGTGATCCATCTGTTTATGGGACTTGCTTTAAAGGGATACATGCAGCTGAAAGAAAAACAATATATGGATTTCTTCTGTGATGTTATAATCTGGTATGTATTTTTGATCGGTTTGATCATGATGCTGCTTCCCAGCAGTATCTTTGCTTCTATTTCCCAGCTTCCGGAAGGAACCTTTCCGCCGGCAGTTTCGCAGATTGGAAAAGTGCTGGCGATCGCAGGTGCTGTAGGCCTGCTCCTTATGTCAGGCCGTGCCAATAAGAACATCGCACTGCGTCTGGCGCTGGGTGCGTATGATATATACAATGTAACAGGATGGCTGAGTGATGTATTATCCTATTCCCGTCTGCTGGCCCTGGGTCTTGCAACAGGTGTTATCGCGTCTGTAGTAAATCAGATGGCAAGTATGCTGGGAGATGGCTTTATCGCTGCTATTGGTTTTATCGTGATCTTTATTGTCGGACATTCACTGAATCTGGCAATCAATCTTTTGGGCGCATACGTGCATACAAACCGTTTACAGTTTGTCGAGTTCTTCGGCAAGTTTTATGAGGGTGGAGGAAGACCTTTCAACCCGTTTAAATTAACTACGAAATATGTAGATGTTAAGGAGGAAACTTATTTATGAGTCAGTTAGGAATTGTTTACGCATTACTTGGTGCAGCATTAGCAGTATTATTAGCAGGTGCAGGTTCATCTATTGGTGTAGGTATTGCCGGTCAGGCAGCCTCAGGTGTTGTTACTGAAGATCCAAGCAAATTTGCAAAGGTTCTGATCATGCAGCTTCTGCCCGGTACACAGGGTATCTATGGTCTGCTGGTTGGTTTTATCACACTTTCCAAGATCGGTCTGTTAGGCGGCGGTATGTTAGACCTGACACCACAGCAGGGCTTACTGGTATTAGCAGCTTGTCTGCCGATCGGTATCGTTGGTCTGATCTCCGGTAAATATCAGGGAATGACATCTGCAGCAGCTATCGGCATCGTTGCCAAGAAACCGGAACAGTTCGGTAAAGCTATGCTCTTCCCAGCCATGGTTGAGACCTATGCAATCCTTGCTCTGCTGATTTCCATTCTTTCCGTAACGAACCTTTCCTTCTAATTATAAAAGGAGAGCAGTCCCTGCATGGGGACAGATATTACAGGACAGAATAGAAATAGTAAAGGAGAGCTAAAGAATGACTGGATTAGAAAAAATGAAAAGCCAGATTCTGGATGAAGCAAAAAGCTCCGCTAATGATATCATCGACCGGGCGCAGAGAAGCGCAGAAGCAGTAAAACAGGGGATGAAAGAAAAGGCGGAAGCAGAATGCGGACGTATCTCCAAAAAAGCGGAGGCTGATGTTGAAAATATTAAGGAACGCGCACTTTCCTCCTGTGATCTGCAGAAAAGAAAAGCGCTTCTGGAAGCAAAGCAGGAAGTGATTTCCGAAGTATTGGAAAGAGCCTATAATACACTGCTTTCTGCAGATGACGAGACATATTTCAACATGCTTCGCAAAATGCTGGACAAATTCGTTCTGGCTCAGGAAGGGGAAATTTGTTTCTCACCTGAAGATTTGAAGAGAATGCCGCAGGGTTTTGAAAAAGAAATTTCAGGCATAGCCGGGAAAAAGGGCGGAAAACTGGTTCTTTCCAAAGAACACAGAAATATCCGCGGCGGCTTTGTCCTTATATATGGTGGAATCGAGGAAAACTGTACCTTTAAGGCCATGTTTGATTCCAAGAGAGGTGAACTTTCCGATAAAGTTCATGCATTATTATTTTCGTAAGCGATAACCGCAAGAAGGAGGAATTATCTTGATTGATACAAAATATACCTATGCGGTTGCGCGAATCCGTGCGCTTGAGACGGCGTTATTCACTTCTGCCACTCTTGACCAGCTCATGGCCTGCCAGACAGAGGAGCAGTGCCTGCAGCTTATACAGGAAAAGGGTTGGGGCGGCGCGGATACGCCGGTGAATGCAGAGACAATATTGACCAGGGAGCAGGAAAAAATCTGGGAAAATATTAAAGACCTGGGTGTTGACATGTCCGTCTTTGATGTACTTTCCTATCCGAATATGTTCCACAATCTGAAGGCAGCCATCAAGGATGTATGTACGGAGGAGAACGGCAGGGCCATGAACATCTATTATGATGACACTGCCATTTCACCGGATGAGATGCTGGAGATCGTGAGAAGCAAGGATTTTTCCAGACTTCCCCAATATATGGCCGGCGCTGCAAAAGAGGCCTACGAGACACTGCTTCACACAAGGGACGGACAGCTCTGTGATGTTATTGTGGACAAGGCAGCCCTGGAAGCTATCTATGCAGCAGGCAGGGAAGCAAAGGACAGCATTATCAAGGATTATGCGGAGTCTACCGTTGCCATAGCAGATATTAAGATCGCTGTGCGTTCACAGAAAACCGCAAAAAACATGGACTTTATGAAGCGTGCCATGGTGGAATGTGAATCCCTGAGTGTGACACAGCTTTCCAAAGCGGCAGTAAGCGGCATTGATGCCATTGTGGAATATTTGTCAGGTACTGCTTATGCAGAGGGCGGAAAGGCCATTGCAGAGTCTATGTCCGCATTTGAACGCTGGTGCGACAACCGTATGATGGAGACCATGCAGTCTCAGAAATATCAGTCATTTTCAGTGGGACCTCTGGTTGCCTATGTGCTTGCCAGGGAGAACGAGATCAAAACGGTACGAATCATTTTGTCCGGCAAACGCAGCGGCCTTTCGGATGATTCCATCCGGGAAAGGGTAAGGGAAATGTATGTTTAAGATTGCAGTTGTGGGCGATTACGACAGTATTTACGGGTTTGCTACACTGGGTCTGGATACCTTCCCGGTAACATCCCGAAAAGAAGCTGAAGAAAAACTGGAACATCTGGCAGCAAGCAAATATGGGATCATTTATATCACAGAAGCTTTGGCCGCAGAGTGTAAAAAGACGATTGATAAATTTCAGGAGCAGCTTTTTCCTGCTATAATCCTGATACCGGGCGTTTTCGGAAATACCGGTGAAGGTGTGCAGGGAGTTAAATTATCCGTGGAGAAGGCTGTTGGATCGGATATTCTTTTCAGCAATAATTAAAAGGTCCGGTTAGCGGCAGCGCCGCAGTTTCCGGAATTCAGGTGGCGAAATGTCACAGATACGAACTAATTTAGAAAGCAGGTGATTCGTTCCGATGAGCAAAGGTACGATTAAAAAAGTTGCAGGACCGCTGGTTATCGCGGAGGGCATGAGGGACTCGAACATGTTCGACGTTGTCCGTGTTAGTAATCAGCGTCTGATTGGTGAGATCATCGAGATGCACGGTGACGAAGCCAGTGTTCAGGTATACGAGGAGACATCAGGACTGGGGCCGGGAGAACCGGTTGAATCCATGAATGCGCCTCTTTCCGTAGAACTTGGGCCGGGTCTTATCACAAGTATCTATGATGGTATCCAGCGTCCGCTGGATGAAATTATGAAGGTTTCCGGCACCAACTTAAAGCGTGGTGTTGAGGTTCCTTCTTTGAAGAGAGATAAGAAATGGAATTTCGTTCCTACTGTTAAAGTAGGTGACGAGGTACAGAACGGCGATATTATCGGTACGGTACAGGAGACGATCGTCGTAAACCATAAGATCATGGTTCCTTACGGGATCAATGGTAAGGTAAAAGAGATCAAAGCCGGTGAATTTACGGTGGAGGATGTGGTTGCTGTTATCGAAACGAAAGACGGTGACAAAGAAGTGGGAATGATGCAGACATGGCCGGTTCGTAAAGGCCGTCCTTATCTGAAAAAACTGCCGCCGGAAATGCCTTTGGTAACAGGACAGCGAGTAGTGGATACCTTCTTCCCTATCGCAAAAGGCGGTGTGGCAGCCGTTCCGGGACCATTCGGAAGCGGTAAGACAGTTATCCAGCATCAGCTTGCAAAATGGGCTGAAGCCGACATCGTGGTTTATATCGGATGCGGCGAGCGTGGAAACGAAATGACAGACGTTTTGAACGAGTTCCCTGAACTGAAAGACCCGAAGACAGGACAGTCTTTGATGGAACGTACCGTTCTGATCGCAAATACCTCCGATATGCCTGTTGCGGCACGTGAGGCTTCTATTTATACAGGTATCACCATTGCGGAATATTTCCGTGATATGGGTTATTCCGTAGCTCTGATGGCAGACTCCACATCACGCTGGGCAGAGGCGCTTAGAGAGATGTCAGGACGTCTGGAAGAGATGCCGGGTGAGGAAGGTTACCCTGCATACCTGGGTTCCCGTCTGGCGCAGTTCTACGAGAGAGCCGGACACGTGGTTTCTCTGGGAAGCGACCAGAGAGAGGGTGCACTTTCCGTTATCGGAGCCGTATCCCCTCCGGGTGGTGATATTTCCGAGCCTGTATCCCAGGCTACCCTGCGTATTGTTAAGGTGTTCTGGGGACTGGATTCCGCACTGGCATACAAACGTCATTTCCCGGCGATCAACTGGCTGACCAGTTATTCCCTGTATGTGGATAACATGGCTGACTGGTTTGACGACAATGTGGCTGCAGACTGGATGGAGAACCGCCAGAAGCTCATGAGTCTTCTGCAGGATGAGGCGGAACTGGAAGAGATCGTTAAGATGGTTGGTATGGATGCCCTCTCAGCTTCTGACAGGCTGAAAATGGAGGCTGCCCGTTCCATCCGTGAGGACTTCCTGCATCAGAACTCTTTCCATGAGGTGGACACCTACAGTTCACTGAAGAAACAGCATCTGATGATGAAGCTGGTTCTGGCTTTCTATGAGCAGGCAAAAGAGGCGCTGGAAAAAGGTGCTAATATCCAGGGTCTGATCAAAATGGAAGTACGTGAGAAGATCGGCCGTTTTAAATATGTGACTGAGGACAAACTGGACAAAGAATATGATGCAGTTTTAAAAGAGCTTGCTGTTGATATTGCCAATGTATTTGGGAAGGAGGACTTCTAATGCCGAAAGAGTATAGAACCATACAGGAAGTTGCCGGCCCTCTGATGTTGGTGCGCGGTGTTGAAAATGTACATTTTGATGAGTTAGGTGAGATCGAGCTGGCAAGCGGTGAGACACGCCGCTGCCGTGTACTTGAGATCAACGGAAGTGATGCTTTGGTACAGCTTTTCGAGAGCTCCACAGGTATCAACCTGTCTGACAGTAAGGTGCGTTTCCTGGGACGAAGCATGGAGCTGGGTGTATCTGAGGATATGCTGGGCCGTGTATTCGACGGTATGGGACGTCCTATTGATGAAGGTCCGGAGATCCTTCCGGATGAGAGGCGTGATATCAATGGTCTGCCTATGAACCCGGCTGCCAGAATGTACCCGGAAGAGTTCATTCAGACCGGTGTATCTGCCATTGATGGTCTGAACACACTGGTTCGTGGCCAGAAGCTGCCTATTTTCTCCGCATCAGGTCTTCCTCATGCGCAGTTGGCAGCACAGATCGCCAGACAGGCTAAGGTTCGCGGTACGGGTGAGAACTTCGCCGTTGTATTTGCCGCTTTAGGTATTACTTTTGAGGAGTCTAACTTCTTTATTGAAAGTTTTAAAGAGACAGGAGCCATTGACAGGACGGTTCTGTTCATCAACCTGGCAAATGACCCGGCTGTTGAGCGTATCGCAACGCCTAAGATGGCCCTCACCGCAGCAGAATATCTTGCATTTGAGAAAGATATGCATGTACTGGTAATCCTTACCGATATCACAAACTACGCAGATGCCCTGCGTGAGGTTTCCGCAGCCCGTAAAGAGGTTCCGGGACGCCGTGGATATCCGGGTTATATGTATACAGACCTGGCAACCATGTATGAAAGAGCAGGACGTAAGAAGGGAAGTAATGGTTCCATTACCATGATTCCGATCCTTACCATGCCTGAGGATGATAAAACCCATCCAATCCCTGACCTTACCGGATATATCACCGAGGGGCAGATCATTCTGAGCCGTGAGCTTTACAGAAAGGGTGTAACACCGCCTATTGATGTTCTGCCGTCTCTGTCACGACTGAAAGATAAAGGTATCGGTGAAGGTAAGACGCGTGCTGACCATGCAAACACCATGAACCAGTTATTCGCTGCCTATGCCCGTGGTAAAGAGGCAAAAGAGCTGATGACGATCCTTGGTGAGGCGGCACTTTCTGATATTGACCTTATCTATGCAAAATTCGCGGATGCTTTTGAGGCAGAGTATGTTTCACAGGGCTATACCACAAACCGCGATATTGAGGAGACACTGCGTATCGGCTGGAAGCTGCTTTCCATACTGCCGAGGAGCGAGCTGAAACGTATAGATGATAAATTCCTTGATGAATATTACGGTAAACAATAATGCCGGCGTGACAGCAGGACAAAATATCCTGCTGTTCCAACAGAAAATGCATAGAAAGAGGTGATTGTCTTGGCATCTACCCAGGTGAATCCTACCAGAATGGAGCTTACCAAGCAGAAGAAGAAGCTGGTTACCGCCGTCAAGGGTCACAAGCTTTTGAAGGACAAACGTGACGAGCTTATGCGTCAGTTCCTGGATCTGGCAAGAGAAAATATGGCTCTGCGCCTGAAAGTGGAAGAGGGTATTAAAGAGGCTAACAAGAACTTCGTGATCGCAAAAGCCGGCATGTCCGAACAGACCCTGAACACAGCGCTGATGGCACCAAAACAAGAGGTGTATCTGGATGCGGGCAAGAAGAATGTCATGAGTGTTGACATTCCTGTTTTCCAGTCCCAGACCAGGACCGCAGATGCAAATGACATCTATTCCTACGGTTTTGCCTTTACATCAGGTGACCTGGACGGCGCGGTGAAATCTCTGGCAGATATCCTGCCGGATATGCTGAAGCTTGCGGAGATTGAGAAATCCTGCCAGCTTATGGCTTCCGAGATTGAGAAGACCCGACGCAGAGTAAACGCTCTGGAACATGTTATTATTCCGGAGACTCAGGAAAATATTAAGTATATTACCATGAAGTTGGACGAGAGCGAGAGAAGTACACAGATCCGTCTGATGAAAGTAAAAGATATGATGCTTGAAGAAGCGCATCATTATAAGGAAAAGGACAGAGAACGCGTGTATAGCGCGGGCTGATATGTCTAATGGAAGGATCCTATTTTCCAGAAGCACTGACAGGTTGTCAGTCCGCTGGAAGATAGGATTTTTTTTTATTTTTGAAAAATATTCCAGGGCCTGGAGAGGAGATATTTATAGGAGAAGAGGATATTACCCCTTACCTAACTAATTTTTTTGGGGTGAGTGAATCCCTGGGAGCTATGATAAGTCTGATCAAGTCCTATGGACTGGCAGTTTACCGGAACTGCTGGGACTGGCAGCAGTTACCATTCTTGTCATCAGTCTGGGGTTATTTATGGTAAGAGCCTTGTATTTTGCCGTTATTGATGAGTTAAAGATTCCACTTAAATATACCGGGATGGCAGTTGGGTTTGCGTCAGTAATAGGGTGTCTTCCTCAGATTTTTATATATTCCATTACGGGGAACCTTTTGGACGCATTTCCGGGAATCCAGGGCTATAGATATATGTTTGCGTATGAATTCGGGGCAGCGCTGATTGGCGCAATTCTGGCATTAACTTTATATAGGAACATCAAGAAGGAAAATAATAAAAAAGCCTGAGGCAGATATATTCCAATAGAAAGGAGAAGAAATATGAACAGCCGCACAATGACAGAGTTAATAGTGAACATAGCGATCGCTTTAGGGGCAGCTGCAGCAGGGATCGCCAATATTCAGGATTTAAAATCAGCGCCGGCATTTGTAATGATGCCACAGAGGCCTCATATTGATCGTGTGGGGGCAGTGGAGAATACCACCGGGCTTCCGGAAGGCGTGGTGGCCTGGAAGGAAGAGATGCGTTCCGTTTTGGTGATCGCCTATGAGCATCCGGAAGAAAAACCATATCTTGACTGCTGGCTGGATGGCAAAAACCCGCCGGGAAATTTGGAACTTATATCTGGCTCAAAGACGCCTCAGTTGTTGCAGGGCTTGGTACTATTGGAAAGAATAATCTTCTTATCACAAAAGAGTATGGGCCGAGAGTGCGCCTGAGAGCTATGTTTCTAAGTGTGGACTTGCCCTCCGCCGGCCCCAGTGACTGGGATCCCTGTGCGGGCTGTGATATGCCCTGCAGAAAAAAATGTCCCCAGAATGCTTTTGGCAGGATCACTTATGATGCCGGTCAGTATGGGGGGCTTACCAAACTGCCGGGGCGTGACGGCAGTTACAGTTTGCTTACCTGCGACAGGCAAATGGCTGAGGATGAGGAGAACGAGATAAAAACACCTACAGAGGTTCCGGATTACGGGACTGCAGTGTCCATTATCAAGTATTGCAGGGAGTGTGAACTGAACTGCAGGATTAAACCGTCTTAGAAAGAATCCCGATACTGCCTGCGAGTCATGCCTGTGTATTTTTTAAACACGGAAATATAATGACTCTGACTGGAAAAGGCCAGTATCATGCTGACTTCAGATATAGAATACTGAAAAACAGTCAGCAGAGACTTGGATGTCTCCACACGCTTCCGGTTCAGGTATTCCATAGGACTTATAGCCATTTCCTGACGGAACAGATGGGAGAAACGGTCTTTGCTCAAGCCCGCGGCATGGGCAATGTCGGAGAGGCATATTTTTTCCTGTTGATGGTTATTTATGAAATTCACGGCTCTGCGTATGGCCGGAGAATGGGTGGTGATACCTTTTGCCTTCGCTGCTGCAGCCGTGAATTCACAGGTGGCCTGGTCACGCAGAGTAAGAAGGCGTGTGATGGAGGTGCATTTTTCAGAAGCCTGGATAAAGCTGTCGCTCATTGCGTAAGCCATATCTTCTTCTGCGCCTCCTTCAATAGCAGCCCTGGTGATTTGGGTAATGTGGGCAATGAAAAGGTTCTGCGCGTGCCGCAGGGGATTTGCAGAGAGAATTCCCGGTTTACCTGTAAGGCTTAATTCATTCATACATTCTTTGGCACGTATAAGGTCTCCTGCGCGCACTGCGTCCAGGAGATTTTTTTCGTATGAATAAGGTGTGTGAAATGCGGAGGATTCTCTTCGATGAAAAAGTGTCTTTTGCACAGCAGCAGGTATGGGTGCGGGGGTGATCAGGTCATTTGCCTCCATAATATCCTCCGTATTGATCTGTTCCCGGAAGAATAAGCAGCAGGCCAGGGAAAGATAATTATAAAAATATTCCTGTTCCATAACAGGCAGCGCTGACATAAGCGTGTAACGGCTGCCCGGAGACAATACGGACAGCTCCGGGAAAGCCTGTTTAAATTCCCTGTCGGAAAGCCGGGAAAAGAGACAGGGACCAAAGTGAAGAGAAAAACATCCGTCAGCCGCGGGAAAGGATAGCCCTGCACTGTAATACGCGCTGTATTCCATGAAGAGAACAGGCAGCGGGGCAGTACCTTTGCGGGGCAGTTTCTTGGGCATACGGGGAAGGGGGAATAAGTCCATACCTACAAGCCGGGGATAGGTGAAGCATATGCTGCCGTCCTGTGACAGGCAGAAGACAGGAATCTGTGTCAGGTAATAAAGCAGGCGGCAGTTATGGCGGATGGTTTGCATATCCATATGGTTTCCTCCCAGAGATGATATAAGCTTATTTAAGTATAACAGAAATAGGAATTTCTGACAATAATATGATAGAAACAGCAGGATTATGATATTCATTCGGGCATTTGCGTGGTATTTTAATGATATACCTCATCATGCGGCACAACAGTAAGAAGGCATGGTGCATTTTTGCAAAGGAGCGGATAAATATGAAGCGGGATGTAAAAGCAATTGTAAAACAAATGACTCTGGAAGAGAAGGCAGGTATGTGTTCCGGTAAGGATTTCTGGCATTTGAAAAGTGTGGAACGGCTGGGGATCCCTGAGGTAATGGTCAGCGACGGACCTCACGGGCTTAGAAAACAGGATAAGGAAGCAGACCATCTGGGTGCAAATGAGAGTATCAAAGCGGTATGTTTTCCTACTGCCTGTGCTACCGCCTGCTCTTTTGACAGAGAGCTGCTGGAAACTTTGGGGGAGACACTTGGGGAGGAATGCCAGGCGGAAAATCTGTCGGTGATCTTAGGGCCGGCAGTGAATATTAAGCGGTCACCTCTGTGCGGACGAAATTTTGAGTATTTTTCCGAAGACCCGTACCTGGCTTCTCAGATGGCTGCGGCACATATAAAGGGTGTGCAGTCTAAAAACGTGGGAACTTCTATCAAACATTTTGCCGCAAATAATCAGGAACACAGGAGAATGTCCTGTTCCTCTGAAATTGACGAGAGGACGTTCCGGGAGATTTATCTGGCTGCATTTGAAACAGCAGTCAAGGAGAGCAGACCGGATACGGTAATGTGTTCTTATAATAAGATCAACGGGACCTTTGCGTCTGAGGATCACAGGCTGCTCACGGAGATCCTGAGAGACGAGTGGGGATTTGAAGGATATGTTATGTCTGACTGGGGCGCAGTCAATGACAGGGTAAAAGGACTGGAAGCGGGGCTTGACCTGGAGATGCCGGCAAGCGGCGGGCATACGGACGCGGAGATTGTGGAAGCTGTGAGATCCGGTGAGCTTAAGGAAGAGGTTCTGGATACTGCAGTTGAAAGAATTCTGAATATTATCTTTAAATTCACGGATAACCGCCAGCCCGGAAACTTAAACATGGAGGAAGATCATAAACTGGCTGGAAAGATTGCCAGGGAATCCATGGTGCTGCTGAAAAATGACGGAATCCTGCCGCTTAAAGAGAATGGTCAGAAGATTGCATTTATCGGTAAATTTGCAGAGAAGCCCAGGTTCCAGGGGGGCGGAAGTTCACATATTAACTCGTTTAAGGTGACCGGCGCGCTGGAGGCTGTGAAGAAATATGCGGATGTGTCCTATGCCCAGGGATATGATGTGAAAGAGGACAAGGCAGATGAAGCCATGCTTGCAGAGGCTGCTGCGGCAGCAGAGAATGCGGATGTAGCTGTGATATTTGCAGGGCTTCCCGATGCATTTGAATCGGAGGGGTATGACAGGGAGCATATGAGAATGCCGGAATGCCAGAACAGACTGATCGCTGAGATTGTAAAGGTACAGCCCAATACCGTGGTGGTCCTCCACAATGGTTCTCCTGTGGAAATGCCTTGGGCGGATGATGTGAGGGGCATCCTGGAATCTTACCTGTGCGGACAGGCCGTGGGAGAGGCCCAGGTGGATCTTCTCTTCGGCAGGGCAAATCCGTGCGGTAAGCTGGCAGAGACCATTCCGTATAAACTGTCTGATAATCCTTCCTACCTGAATTTCCCCGGAGATGGGAAGACCGTGGAGTACAGGGAAGGCGTATTTGTTGGGTACCGCTATTATGATACAAAGGAACTGCCTGTTCGCTATCCTTTTGGTTATGGCCTGAGTTATACTACCTTTGCCTACAGTGATCTGAAGCTCTCCGCAAAAGAAATGAAGGATACGGACAGGCTGACCGTTTCCCTTAAAGTTAAAAATACGGGGGACATGGCAGGCAGGGAAATTGTGCAGCTCTATGTGGCGGATAAGACAGGGGTTGTAAGCAGACCGGTGAAAGAACTGAAGAATTTTGCCAAAGTGGAGCTGGAACCGGGCCAGGAAAAGACAGTTACAATGGAGCTGGATAAGAGAAGTTTTGCGTGGTATAATACAGAAATTTCAGACTGGTATGCAGCTACAGGGACATATGAGATCCTTGTGGGAAGTTCATCCAGGGACATCCATTTAAGAGATGCGGTACAGCTTGTCTCCACAACAGAAATTCCTGTAAAAATCCATATGAATACCACAGTCGCAGAACTGTTGGCAGAGCCTGAAGCGAAAGAGATCATGAGCGGGCTGTTGAAAACCATGATGGAAAATATTGGGGCGGGAGATGATGGGGAAAGTGCGGCCAGTGAAGCTATTTCTCCGGAAATGTCTCTTAAAATGATGGAGAACTCACCGCTTAGGACATTCAGAAGTTTTGCGGGAGTCAGCACACGGGAAATACAGGAACTTATAGAAAAGCTCCAGGCAGCAGTGGACGGGAAATAAAAGAATATAGCATAGGTCCGGGTTTCTGGATACCAGGTCTCAGGTTATATTCATGAAATAACTGCAAAAGTACATTTTTAACGGACAGGCGGGAAAGTATATTCCCGGCTGTCCGTTTGTGGTATAATGAGGAAAAACAACCGGAGACTGAACGGATAAGGAGGTATTGATATGTTTCGATGGGGAATTATGGGCGGCGGTTTTATATCATCCCAGTTTGCCAGGGGGCTGGAGGAAGCGGCGGATATGCAGGTGGAAGTGCTGGCTTCCAGGTCCGGAAGGAATGATTACGGGATAAAGGCAAAGAAATACTGTTGTTCTTATGAAGAGCTGGTAAATGATAAAGATGTGGATGCAGTGTATGTAGGGACGATCCACCCTCAGCATCTTTCCTGTGTAAAGGCCTGCCTGGAGGCAGGGAAACCTGTATTGTGCGAGAAGCCGGTGACTATGAACGCCAGGGAGCTGGAAGAGATCCTTCATTTGGCCAGGGAGAACCAAACCTTTTTTATGGAGGCTATGTGGACCAGGTTTATTCCTGCCATGCGGGGGCTTAGAAAGGAAATACAGGCTGGTGTGTACGGAAAAGTACATAATATGCATTTTACATTTGGCGGGCCTGCCAAACCGGAGACAAGGCGTTTGTTTGAGGCAGGGCTTGGGGGTGGAGCACTTCTTGATGTGGGGGTCTACGGTGTGAGTGTTGCACAGTATCTTCTGGGAGAGGCGCCGGATGTAATACATGCATGGTCTGAAAAAAATGAGGAGACAGTGGATTTAAATACATGCATTCAGATGACTTATCCATGTGGATGCCTGGCGGATATGGTATTTTCCATCAATAGAAAAGTGGACAACAGGGCAGTGATCATCACGGATAAGGCAGAGCTAGAAATACCGTATTTCTGGCGTCCGAATACTGTATATTTGTTTGAGCCAAATGAAGATTTCCGTACAGATACACTGAAGGAAAAAAGAGTTGTGGAAGTGGCGGGAAACGGATATCATTATGAGGCCTTGGAAGTACAGAAGATGCTTAAGGAGGGCAGGACAGAGAGTCCGGTTATGCCCTGGGAAGAGAGTCTTCAGATCATGAAAGAACTGGATGAGATCAGAAGGATCTGCGGAATCCGTTATCCGCAGGACGCTGAGTGACAAGAGAAGAGGGAGAAGAAGCAAGATGTCAAAGGAGAGACAGGAATTTTTGATCGGCACGTATACGGAGACCGTCATATTTGGTGACGGAAGCCGTTTTATTGGTAACGGGCAGGGAATATATTGGGCAGATATAGATATGGTATCCGGTAAAATAAGGCTGAAACAAATCATAGAGGGGATAAAAAACCCCTCTTATGTCTGTGCAGATAAGGCCGGAAAAAGAATCTATGCGGTGAGTGAACTGGAGGAATATGAAGGGCATAAAAGCGGCGCTGTGAGTGTCTATGAGGTGGGGGAGGATGGTTCAGTGAAGCTGCTGGACAGGAAAGCTTCCATGGGAACAAATCCGTGTCATCTGTATCTGGATGAGACAGAGGGGATATTGTACATCAGTAATTATGGAAGCGGTTCAGCCTGTGCGTACAGAATCGGTCAGGATGGGTGTTTAAAGGAGCCGGCCATGGTGATCCGGCATCACGGGCATTCCATTGATGAGGAACGGCAGGAAGGGCCGCATGTGCATTCTATTCATCCATGCCGGTTTGCCGAAGGGGTGCTGGTTTGTGATCTGGGACTGGATAAGATCAGCCGTTGTGTGGTCAGAGAGCAGGATGGCCAGTGGCTTTTCACAGAGGAAGAAAGCTGGATGACAAAGCCCGGATATGGTCCGAGGATGTTGGTTTATCATCCGGTTCTGCCTATATTCTATGTGGTGCAGGAGATGGGGAACAGGGTTCTTGTATATGAGTATGGAAATGGCACACCGCAGCAGGTACAGGATGTTTCCAGTCTTGTGACGGAAGACGGAGGGAATTTTAATACGGCTGCCGAAATACGGATTCATTCCTCGGGGACAAGGCTTTATGTTTCCAATAGAGGCGCTGACTGTATTACGGTATATGATGTGGACGGAGCAGGAAGGATTGCGCCAAACGGCAGTATACCTTCCGGTGGGAAGACGCCCCGGTGCTTTGCTGCGGCTGAAAATGCAGAGTCAGGGAATACATTTCTGGTGATCGCAAACCAGGATTCTGATCAGCTTCTATCTGTGAAGCACACGGACTGCCATATGGCGGAAGCGGAGGATGAACTGCAGGTGGGAAGCCCTGTCTGTGTCTGGTTATTATAAATGGATCAAGAGCAGTGAGCTGCCGGGTTTTTAGGCGGCTTTCAGGTTAAAATAGGAAGTTAGGCGGCAGATTTCCGCCTTGGAAAGAAGAGTAAGATGAAGAAGTCATATGAGATAGATATGTGCAGCGGGCCGCTTTGGGGGAAGCTTCTGCTGTTTTCCTTACCGCTTATCTTATCAGGTATTCTGCAGCTTTTATTTAATGCTGCGGATATTGTGGTGGTGGGAAGGTTTTCAGGAAACCATGCGCTTGCAGCAGTGGGATCTACCAGTTCCCTGATACAGCTTTTTGTCAATGTATTTATTGGATGCTCTATTGGGACAAATGTTTTAGTGGGGCGTTTCTATGGGGCAAAGGATGCTAAGAATGTCAGTGAGACTGTGCACACGTCCATTTTATTTAGTATTGTATGCGGCTGTATCCTTATTTTTCTGGGAGTGGCATTTGCAAGACCCATGCTGGAATGGATGGCAACACCCCCGGAAGTGTTGGAACAGGCAGTGCTTTATATGAGGATTTTCTTTGTGGGCATGCCGGCTATGATGCTCTATAATTTTGGTGCGGCGGTGCTGAGAGCTACGGGAGATACCCAGAGGCCGCTGTATTATCTGCTGCTGGCCGGGGTTATCAATGTGGTGCTGAACCTGTTTTTTGTGATCGCGTGCGGACTGGGAGTGGCGGGTGTGGCGCTGGCTACGATCATTTCCCAGGCAGTGTCAGCACTTCTCGTACTGCGTTGTCTTATGCACACGGAGGGCATGTGCAGGCTGGAACTGAAGAAGCTGAAAATGCACAGGGACAAGCTGAAGCACATTGTGCGCATTGGGCTTCCGGCCGGGATGCAGAGCGCCATATTTTCCATATCAAATGTACTGATCCAGTCATCCGTTAATTCATTCGGTGCCATTGCCATGGCCGGAAATACGGCGGCATCCAATCTGGAAGGGTTTGTTTATACTTCCATGAATGCTATCTACCAGGCGACTTTAAGTTTTACCAGCCAGAATATGGGGGCGGGGAATCAGAAGCGGATAGATCAGATCCTGTGGAGGTGTCTGGTGCTGGTGACGGTCATCGGTGGTATTTTCGGATGTCTTATGGTATTGTTTTCACCCCATCTGCTGGGAATCTATTCCTCGGATGCGGAGGTGACCGCATATGGGATACAGCGGCTTAAAATCATATGTCTTCCGTATTTTCTCTGCGGAATCATGGAAGTGCTGGTGGGGAGTCTGCGCGGCATGGGATATTCCGTTATGCCTATGCTGGTATCCCTGACCGGAGCCTGTGGACTTAGGATCGTATGGATCTTTACCGTATTTGCCTGGCAGCACAGCCTGTTTGTTTTGTATCTGTCGTATCCCATAACCTGGGTGATCACTGCGGCAGCACATTTGGTATGCTGGTGTAAGCTGCGGCAGATCATGAAAAAGCGTAAGTATTCAGTGCCGTAACAGATTGGTTAAAAGCAGATATTTGGGAGGACTGCACATTTACTTTTCCTATTAGAATGTTCGGCAGACAGGCAGAGTTTGCAGTTTGGAATGTTCGGCGGACGGGTAACATGTTATGGCAAAGACGGTTTTAGATGGTTTTTGTTTGTAACAGCGAAGGTACAGAGTAATTATGGCTTGCCAATTGGGAATGTCGGAAAGGAGCGGTCAGTATGGGAAGGTTTAAAATTGAAACAGGTGATATTACAACGTATAGTGTGGATGCCATTGCTAATGCGGCAAACGGTTCCCTTTTAGGGGGCGGTGGTGTTGACGGGGCTATCCACAGAGCTGCGGGACCGGAACTTTTGGAGGAATGCAGAGGGCTTGGGGGATGTGAGACAGGTCAGGCAAAGATAACAAAAGGGTATGGGCTGCCTGCTGGATATGTGATTCATACACCGGGGCCTATCTGGAGGGGCGGGGCTTTCGGGGAGGCGGAATTGCTGAAAAATTGTTATGAAAACTGCATCCGGTTAGCGCATGAACATGGGTGTAAGACCGTGGCATTTCCGTCTGTCAGTACGGGGATTTACGGTTATCCTCTGGATCAGGCTGCCCGTATTGCGGTAAAAACCATTCGGGAAGGACTGGAAAAGTATCCTGATATAGAAGAGATCATTATGGTATGTTTTAGTGAGAGAGTGGAAAAGGCTT
Organism: Blautia pseudococcoides; assembly: GCF_001689125.2. Lineage (NCBI taxonomy): Bacteria > Bacillati > Bacillota > Clostridia > Lachnospirales > Lachnospiraceae > Blautia > Blautia pseudococcoides. The sequence continues at coordinate 4,744,705 of NZ_CP015405.2, forward strand.
ATAAAAAGGCGGATAACTATTAAAAAGGCAGATAACTATTGAGCGCGCTGAAATCCCCATGCCATGGGGCAAATACCTGCGGCCGCTACTTTTGTGCACGGTCTGTGCAGTAAATGCGCAGACCTGACTGGATAGTTATAAAAGAAGATGCATTGTGGAAAAAATAGACAGATAAACAGGCATCATGGATTAGACAGGAAAGGAATCTTGAAGAAATGAAAAAATGGAAAAATCTTTTAGCCGGACTGTTGGTTCTGGCGCTTCTTATAACCGGATGCAGTGCAGTGGGGCAGGCAGCAGACAGCAGGCGGACATCAGAAAGCAGTCAGGCAGTGGGCAGTGGGCAAACGCCAGAAAGCAGCCAGGCAGCAGGGAGTGGGCCAACGTCAGAAAGCAGCCAGGCGGCAGGCAGTGGACAGCTGACGGTGCATTATCTGGATGTAGGGCAGGGGAACGCAGTGCTTTTGGAGTCTGACGGACACTATATGCTCATAGACGGTGGGAACCGGAAAGCGTCCTCCTTTGTTGTAAGCTATCTGAAACGGCAGAATGTGGAGGCGCTGGACTATATACTGATCTCCCATTTTGATGAGGATCATTTGGCAGGGGCTATCGGTGCACTTTACCAGTTTCCTGCGGGGAAAGTCATAACGGCTGATTATGAGACAGACTCTTCCATTTATAAGTCTTATCTGGAAGCTATGGATAAACAGGGATATCAGGAGATACACCCGTCACAGGGGGATGTATTTACCCTCGGAAGTGCTTCCGTACGGATCATCTCCCCGGTTTCCTATGGACATGAGGATGAGAATGAGGATTCCGTGGGAGTTATAGTGGAAAATGGGGATAACCGTTTCTTTTTTGGAGGAGACATGGGGAAAACCGGTGAAAAAGAAGTGATGGGGTCCGGTGTGGATATTGGGGCAGATGTATTTTTGTTGAATCATCACGGTTCTTATCTGAGCAGCGGATTTCTGGAGCGTATTTCTCCATCCTGCGCGGTGATAAGCTGCGGAGACGGCAATCGTTACGGGCATCCCAGACAGGATACCATAAAGCTGTTGGAGGGCGCCGGGATTCCTGTATTCCGTACGGACAAACAGGGGACTGTCCTTCTCCACAGCGATGGAAAAACGATATCCTGGGAACAGGAGCCATGTAATGATTACACGCCCGGCACAAGAACAGCGTCCGGTGATAAGGAGGAACCTTATGTGGAGGAAAATAACAGCGATGCGGAGCACTGTGACTATGTATTGAACACACATACGAAAAAAATCCACTTGCCTTCCTGCTCTTCTTTGAAGGGGATGAAGGAAGAAAATAAGGCTTATTATAAAGGCAGCAAGGATGAGCTTATGGATAACGGATATGAGGCATGCGGGAATTGTAAGCCATAAGCCTTATAAAAAATCATAAAGGTACAAACGAACCAGTTCATATGATTGGATTTCTAAAATGTCATGCCCTGAGTCTGTAAAGAAGGTAAAGGCGGCGGCCGGGATGTGGTTCCGGGAAAAAATATAAGCATGGCTGCGGTAAGAAAAAATAAAAATATGTCCTTTCAGGAATAAAAAAGACAAAATGCGGAAGTGATCCGGGATTTTGTCTTTTTTATTTAGGCATTTATACTGCGTTTAGTCGTCAACTACTATAGCGTTTGGATAGATTTGTTCCATACGTTTATCGGTAAAATGTTTATCCAGAAAACGGGTGACCGTATTTTCATCAGCAGATATATTGGAGTGGCGCTCCGTGTATCGGTTAAGTGCAAGGCCTGACATGATCATGTTGAATATCATGAACAAGATCATAACCCATGTTATAGGAATTCCGGCTTTCTTCGGGAGTTTTTCGATCAGCGCAGACAGCCGTGGGTAAAGGTATTTCAGCCAGATGACTGCGGCAATGCCCCAGAAAAAGCAGTACAACAAGTTGATCCGGCCCCCCAGATTAAACGGGATATCTCTGTAATCCCAGAACACGGTGCCAAAGACCAGCTCTGTAAACACACTGCATATGTATTCATAAGCGCCGCCTAATATTGTGCCGAAAATAAAAATGTAGCTGTCACTGCGGCTGCGGTATTGATATAAAACAGCAGTCAGCAGAACACAGCCCAGACCCCATACAATGCTGAATGGTCCGTAGACAACACTGCTGCGGCTCATAAACTTTCCGGTAGTTGCAAGGCAGAAAATAGTCTCGGTAATATCTCCCAGGAAGGCTCCAAGGAAAAACAGGCAGACCAGCTTATAGAACGAACAGCCGACAGCAAATATACCGGCACGCTCCCTGGCGGCCTCAAGCTGTTCTTCCTTTTCCTGTCTGGCAGCCAGTAATTCTCTCGCCTCCAGGCTGGGATAAGCCTTAGCTATATGCTTCTGCACCCATCCGGTCAGGCCTTCACCCATCATATCTGCAGCTTTTTGCAGGTTTTCGGATACATCTTCAATAATGGAGAGTTTTCGCAGTCTGGAATGCACGGCTTTGATGGCCATAACCGTTCCAGCCAGGTCCAGACAGAGGAGAACGTAAAGGACAATTAATATAATGGTTCCCAGATTGGAGGGAATAATAGCAAGCAGTTCCTCCAGGGACGGGTTGACAAAAGAAATACAAATTACGGCTGAGAGTCCCCATACAATGGTGTAGGGGAGGTTGACATAACCACCAAACTGGAATCTTTTCCGTGAGTAGTCCCACCATTTCCGATGAAATATTTTTTCCAGAACAAAGCCTGTTGAAAATGTGATAACAGATGAAAGGATGACACCGCCAAGAAAAAGAAAGAACAGTTGATTTTTAAGTTCAGGCAGAAATACAGTAAAAGCCACTGCGCTGAAACCATAAGCCGGACAATAAGGGCCAAATAAAAAACCAACATCAATAAATAGATGCTCCCTCACCGCCGCAACCGATGTGCCGACCGCCCAGCCGATGAAAGAATAGAGTAAGAAAAACCATAGAAGTTGATATAGTGTGTAGTTCAAGTTATGCCTCCTTTGGGGTGATGGTGCTTTTTATATACCATATACGTGAGGGTGGGAGATGTCAAGTGTATGAGGTGGAGATTTTCTGGTGCCCATTGACAGTGCACATGAGTTTGCAGGGGGATTCGCTCTTGATATGCGGTTAAAGGTGGAAGGGGATTTGTAGGAAATGGGATGAATCTGTGGAAATTAATTGTAAATGTGGGGGTAATGTGGTATTATATACAAAAAATAGCTAGGGTGTTTATGCATTTTGCTGTCGCTGCCTTCGTGGTAGCGTGGATTAATTGAATTAAAACTGATATCCGGATTAATTGCAACCGCCGTTTGCCATCCCATGGCCATATACAATCAAATATCCTACACTACATGAAGTAATAATTTGCATTGACATACAACCAAATTTCCCGGCATACATTGTAAAAACAACGTTTCCGGGAGATTTTTCCTTGAAAAGTTATATAGAAGAACGTGCTATATCCATAGCCAACTACATCATTGAAAACAACGCAACCGTCCGCCAGACTGCCAGGGAGTTTAAGGTGAGCAAAAGCACAGTCCACAAGGACGTTACAGAGCGTCTGCTGCAGCTTAATCCTTCGCTGGCTAAATGTGCCCGAAAGGTTCTTGACGTGAACAAGCAGGAACGTCATATCCGGGGTGGGATGGCTACCAGGGAAAAATATCTGCACAAGGTGCAAAAATAACAAAAGAGACTCTTGTTTTGAAAAAAATATGGGCGTATAATTGTTCCTATCAAAATACAAAAGTTTATTGTGAGGGGAAGACAAATGAATCGATTCTTTTCAAATGCGGATTTGCGGAAGCTGATCATACCGCTGATTATCGACCAGTTTCTGCAGGCGTTTGTAGGACTTGCCGATTCTATTATGGTGGCCAGCGTGGGCGAGGCTGCCGTCTCAGGTGTATCATTGATCGATACGGTTATGGTATTGATCATCAACATTTTTACAGCACTGGCTACAGGAGGAGCCGTTATCGCAGGACAGTTCATCGGCAAAAAGAAAGCTGAGAATGCCTGCCTGGCAACCAACCAACTGCTGTCCTTTACCCTGAAAGCATCCTGCATCATAATGGTGCTTGGATATCTTGGGAAGAATCTTATTATCAACGGAGTGTTTGGGAAGATTGAAGCAGACGTTATGTACAACTGTAATGTTTATCTGCTCATCGTATTTGCGTCTGTGCCCATGATCGCCTTATACAATGCGGGCGCTTCTATTTTCCGCGCAATGGGAAACTCAGCAATTGCCATGAAGACGTCCCTGCTTATGAATGCCATCAATCTGGGAGGAAATGCACTGCTCATTTACGGCTTTCACAGAGGCGTGGAGGGTGTGGCGATTCCTACGCTTGTATCCAGAGGTGTGGCCTGCGTAGTAATGTTGTGTCTTTTAAATGATCAGAGCAGAATTCTGCATATCCACCATCCGTTTTCGTTTAGAACAGACTGGATGCTTCTGAAGAAAATACTGTATATCGGCATACCAAACGGCCTGGAAAACAGTATGTTCCAGCTTGGAAAAATCCTGGTGCTCAGTATTGTTACCGGGTTTGGAACTGCATCCATTGCAGCGAATGCTGTGTCAAACAATGTGGCAACGTTTGCGGTTCTGCCGGGAATGTCCATTGGATTTGCACTGCTTACGGTGGGGGCCCAGTGTGTTGGGGCAAATGATTTTGAACAGGTACATTATTATACGAAGAAACTGATGAAGGTTGCCTATGTTTCCCTGATAGGAATAAACATATTGCTAATGCTTGTAATGCCTTTCATCATCAGAGCCTATGGGTTATCAGCAGAGGCCAGTAACTACGCTTACAAAATTTTGATATACCATTCCATATGTGTGGTGACCATATGGCCATTGTCATTTTCACTTCCAAATACCCTGCGTGCAGCAGCTGATGTACGTTTTACCATGCTCCTTGCCATTATTTCCATGTGGATTTTCCGCATTGGATTCTCGGTACTGCTGGGGGTAAAACTGCATTGGGGTGTATTTGGCGTGTGGGTAGCCATGACCATTGACTGGCTGTTCCGCGCTGTTTGTTTTACGGTCCGCTACATAAGAGGGAAATGGCAGCACCAGTCACTTGTCTGATCTGAGTATACATCTGCTGGGGATATATTTCTCATGGGCAGTGTAATATATGAAAATACAAAAGGAGAAAGTATTGATGAAACAGGATATGATTGTTATTCTTGACCTGGGGAGCACAGAGAACACTGTACTTGCAAGAGAAATCCGGGATATGGGTGTGTACAGTGAGATTTATCCCCACGATATTACCAAAGATGAGCTGGAAAAGCTCCCGAATGTAAAAGGGATCATCATTAACGGCGGACCGAACCATATAGTTGACGGTGTCCGTATTGATATAAGACAGGAAATTTACCAGGAAGGCAGCCCGGTAATGGCAATTGACCATGAGCCGGCATCCTGCAGTGAGAAATACCAGGGCCTGTGCGGAGAGCAGAGAGCAGAGGTCCTCAAAAAGTTTGTATTTGAAACATGTAATGCGGAAGCAAACTGGAATATGAAAAACTTTGTTGCAGACCAGATTGAGATCGTCAGGGAGCAGGTTGGAGATAAAAAGGTTCTTCTGGCTTTATCCGGCGGAGTTGACAGCTCAGTTGTCGCAGCACTTTTGGTCAAAGCCATCGGTAAACAGCTTACATGTGTGCATGTAAATCATGGACTCATGCGCAAAGGTGAATCCGAAAGTGTAGTGGAAGTGTTTAAAGACCAGATGGATGCAAATCTGGTTTATGTGGATGCTTCAGAGCGTTTCCTGACAAAGCTGGAAAATGTGGATGACCCGGAGCAGAAACGAAAAATAATCGGTGCGGAATTTATCCGTGTCTTCGAGGAGGAAGCAAGAAAACTGGAAGGGATTGAGTTCCTGGGACAGGGAACCATTTATCCTGACATTGTGGAGAGTGGGACAAAAACAGCCAAAATGGTGAAATCCCATCATAATGTAGGCGGCCTGCCCGAGGATTTACAGTTTAAACTGGTGGAACCTCTGAAACAGTTATTTAAAGATGAGGTACGTGCCTGTGGTATCGAGCTTGGACTTCCGGAAGAAATGGTATACAGACAGCCTTTCCCGGGACCGGGGCTTGGCGTGCGGTGCCTGGGTGCTATTACCAGGGAGCGTCTTGAGGCAGTGCGCGAATCAGATGCGATTTTGCGTGAGGAATTCAAGAATGCAGGTCTGGATAAAACAGTATGGCAGTATTTCACTGTTGTTCCGGATTTCAAATCAGTCGGTGTGCGTGACAATGCCAGAAGCTTTGAATATCCAGTGATCATCCGTGCAGTCAATACAGTAGATGCCATGACCGCAACGATTGAGCAGGTTGACTGGAAGGTGCTTCTTAAAATTACTGACCGTATTATGAAAGAAGTCAAAAACGTGAACCGTGTCTGCTATGATATGAGTCCAAAGCCAAACGCTACGATTGAATGGGAATAACCCGAAATGTTGAGGCAAAAAGTGCAGATATTTGTGGTTAATGTATTACATTAAAATTTAAAACGAAAGAGAAATGTAGGTAAAATATGAACAGTAAGATGTTTCAGGAACCAAAAGCGCCTGTGAAACTTCCAGTCATAGAAGATGTAGTTTCAGTTCTGGAAGATGCAAAAATATCTGAGGAAGAAATTACAGGCTGCTGTTTTAAGGGAGTGTTTATCACTAAGTTTGATGGAAAACTGCTTCGCTTCAAAAAAATGGCTTTTGAAAACTGTAAGTTTATAAGCTGTTTCTTCGATGAAGCCAGCTTTACTGATGTGCGTTTTAAGAACTGCGACTTTTCCAACACCAGCCTCACGGATGTCTATTTTAAAAGATGTTCCTTTCAGTCCTGCAAGGCTGTCGGAGCTGATTTTTATGGCAGCCTTATGCGTCATGTATCTTTTCTGGAATGCAATCTTTCTGATATGAATCTGGATGCGTCCAGAATGAGTTATGTCAAGATCAAAGATACCAATCTGGAAGAGTCAAGCCTGAGTAAATGCGGGCTGGATAATCTTGACTTACATCAGGTAAAGCTTGCCGGCGCCAGTTTTTTCAAGACTGCACTCAAAGGTGTGGATATGTCTGACTGTGATATGGACAGGATCATCATATCTGACGGCAAGGAAGAACTGCGGGGTGTAGTGCTCAATATGACACAGGCCATTGTCTGTGCCAAGCGCATGGGTATTGTGATCAAGGAATTAGAGACTGAAAATTAAATAAAAATTAGCATTGACTAATAGGCCTGCTCTGGCATAAAATAATATAAACTTCTTTGCACTGCATTTAAAATACAGTACAAACTGAGCAGGCACGGATGCTGGGCATCCGTATAGCCGGGTCACTTTTAGTGACAGCAGATGAACATAGGGCATCTGCGGGACAGTAGATTACTTTATTGTTCCGCAGGTGCTTTTTAAAATGGTTGGAAACAGCCCGGGTATTAAGAAGCGGAAGAGGAAGTTATGCAGTAGTAAGAACCAATACCGGGGAGGATTATAATGGAACAGGTAAGGAAAGAATTTATAACGGATGAGAAGGCAAAGAAGATAGCACTTCATGTATCCGGGGTCAGTGTGGCCGGCAATGTGGTGTTGTCACTTTTTAAGCTGCTAGCGGGTATTATAGGCCATTCTGGGGCTATGGTTTCTGATGCCGTACATTCTGCTTCTGATGTGTTTGGTACTATCATTGCCGTGCTGGGGATCAGCATCTCGAAAAGAAAGTCAGATGCGAACCATCAGTATGGGCATGACAGGCTGGAGTGTGTGGCAGCTATTGTGCTGGCTGTGATTTTGCTGGCAACAGGGCTTGGTATCGGAATCAGCGGTTTGGAGAAGATCATAAAAGGAAACAGCAGCAGTGCGGCGGTTCCGGGAGTGATTGCACTTGTGGCTGCTGTTGTTTCTATTGTGTTTAAAGAATGGATGTATTGGTATACCAGGTCGGCAGCTAAGAAGATCAATTCGGGAGCGCTCCTGGCTGAAGCATGGCATCACCGTTCGGATGCCCTCTCATCGGTCGGTGCATTTGCCGGTATTTTGGGGGCCAGATTGGGCTATCCTATTTTAGATCCTATAGCCAGTGTGATCATCTGTCTATTTATCGGTAAAGCGGCTTATGATATATTTAAGGATGCTATAGACAAGATGGTGGATAAATCCTGTGATGACGAGACGCTGGAGCAGATGCGCGGTATTATTTCAGAGCAGGCAGGTGTGTTAAATATTGATATGCTGCACACCAGGCTGTTTGGCGCAAAAATGTATGTGGACATTGAAATCTCCGCGGACAGAACCCTTTCCCTGGAGGAAGGGCATGAGATTGCACAGAAGGTGCATGATGCCATTGAAAAGGAGTTTCCGCTGGTAAAACACTGCATGGTTCATGTGAATCCCGTTTAATATACTCTAAGTAAGGTTTACTAAGAATGGGGCTTTGCAGGGACGATTTTTGTCAGATATTCTATTTTTAAAATATGGAAGGGAAATTTTCTTGTAAATTGATGCGGGATATTTTATAATAAAATTTGATTTTGAGGAATGCGAAAGAACAGGAGGGCACTTTTTTGAAGAGAGAAACCGTAATTGTACTTGATTTTGGCGGCCAGTATAACCAGTTAATAGCAAGACGTGTTCGGGAATGTAATGTATATTGTGAGATATATTCTTACAAAACAGATATTGAAAAAATAAAAGAAATCCAGCCTAAGGGAATTATTTTTACAGGTGGTCCGAACAGTGTGTATCTGGAGGATTCTCCCACATATACAAAAGAAATCTTTGAGCTGGGAATTCCGGTTCTGGGAATCTGCTATGGTGCGCAGCTTATGATGCACCTGTTGGGTGGTCAGGTAGGCACAGCGCCTGTCAGGGAATATGGAAAGATTGAAGTTACGGTGGAACAGTCTTCCAAAATGTTTGAGAATGTGTCCGAGAAGACAATTTGCTGGATGAGTCATAATGACTATATCGGAAAAGAAGCACCGGGATTTGAGATCATTGCCCATACCTCCGATTGTCCGGTTGCAGCGGTGCAGAATCCGGATAAGAATCTGTATGCTGTTCAGTTCCACCCGGAAGTGCTGCATACGCAGGAAGGCAAGAAGATGCTTTCCAATTTCGTATATAATGTGTGTGAATGCTCCGGGGACTGGAAGATGGACTCCTTTGTGGAGGAGAGTATTAAGGCGATCCAGGAGAAAGTCGGGGACGGTAAAGTGCTGTGTGCGCTTTCCGGCGGTGTGGATTCCTCTGTGGCGGCTGTTATGCTGTCAAAGGCGGTGGGGAACCAACTTACCTGTGTGTTTGTGGATCATGGACTTTTAAGGAAGAATGAAGGGGATGAGGTTGAGGCTGTATTCGGGCCGGCGGGTCCATATAATCTGAACTTTATCAGAGTAAATGCACAGGAACGGTTTTATGAGAAGTTAAAGGGCGTGGAAGAGCCGGAAGAGAAACGGAAGATTATCGGCGAAGAGTTTATCCGGGTGTTTGAGGAAGAGGCTAAGAAAATCGGAACCGTTGACTTTTTGGTGCAGGGAACTATTTATCCTGACGTTGTGGAGAGCGGTGTGGGCGGAGAGTCTACTGTGATCAAATCTCATCATAATGTGGGAGGTCTGCCGGATTACGTTGATTTTAAGGAGATTATTGAGCCGCTTCGTGATCTGTTTAAAGATGAGGTGCGTAAGGCAGGTCTTGAGCTGGGGATTCCGGATTATCTGGTGTTCCGTCAGCCATTCCCGGGGCCTGGACTTGGAATCAGGATTATCGGGGAAGTCAATGCGGAAAAGGTGGAGATGGTGCAGGAGGCTGATGCTATCTGGCGCGAGGAGATTGCCAGTGCAGGGCTGGATAAGGAGATTGGACAGTATTTTGCAGCATTGACGAATATGAGGTCTGTGGGGGTTATGGGGGATGAGAGAACTTATGACTATGCAGTGGCGCTGCGGGCGGTTACTACTACGGACTTTATGACGGCTGAGAGCGCGGAGGTGCCTTGGGATGTGATTGGGAAGGCGACTAGCAGGATTGTGAATGAGGTGAAGCATATTAATCGGGTTATGTATGATTGTACGGGGAAACCGCCGGCTACGATTGAATTCGAATAACGGACAGAACCCCGGAGATGCTGATAGAATGGCATTTCCGGGGTTGCTTTATGTCGTTTGGCTCTACTTTGGCTCTATTTGATCTGCTTGTGTATCTGAAAATAGCTTATTGTATGCATTATAATAACTTTAAATATCGTTCGGTAGATATAACATTTTATCATTCATTGAATAAAATATTTTTATCTGGTGCAGGTCGGAAATGAAGTTATTATATTGGTTATATTCAAAGTAGAGAACGTCTTTGACAATTGTTGCAGATGCAAAAACGATAGAAAAAATAAGTAATATTATTATAATTAACTGAACTGCCAAGGCGAGAATATCGCCTTGGGGTGTATCCTCACCTATTTTTTGTACAGCATATACAACTATCGGGATAATTATAGCCCCCAATGTTTTAATTGATTTTTTCAAAGGTGTCAAATAGTCACATTGGATTTGAGCGGCCTTAGCTTCACATATTAGCATATCAATTAAGTCCATGTTTTTTACATCAATTTTGTATTTCTCAAGAACTTGGATTACCATTCTCATTCGTTTTTGAGAATAAGGAGAGTAATGTTGTTTTAACATTTTCTCAAGGTTACGCTTGGTTGAATCAATTATTAAAAATATAATTAGAAGTAGTATTGTAGCTGCCATTAATGTAAAAGCAATTTTATAATATTTTATTATTATTAGAAAAGCAGATATTAAACTAAATGTAAATACTAAGGCAACAGCAATCTTACGATAAAAAGGTAATTTGGTAAAGGGAATTGTGTTTTTAATCCCCTTTAATCCTATTTTATAAGAAATGAATAAGTCACAAAATCTCATATATTAAATTTCCTTTCTATAATTAAGTTCATATTATTGTAGGGCTGTTTTTTGCTGTTTGGTTCTATCTGCATACTTGAAAAAATCATTTATTTTAAAAGTTCGTCATAGGTGGTTTTCAGACAATCACGAATGCCACGAAGCTGCGCGCCAGTAATATGCTGAATGCCACGCTCAATTTTCACTAATGCTTCTCTGGTCATTCCAATATCTTTTAGATCTAGCATCCCAATTAATTCAGTCTGACCGATTCCCTTTTCTAACCGTATTCTACGAATATTTCCCCCAATATCAATTCCTTCTTGCTTTATTTTCTGCTCCATCATATTTCCCTTTGCACGTGGACCAAAATCAGTCCGTTTTCTCTTTATCTTATAAAGAAAAAATGATAGAATGGGACTAGAATGAGTCCATTTGAAGGGTAAGACGATAGCAACAGAAAAAAATATGGACAATATCTTATTTCAGGGTACCATGTTTATGTTCATGTTGTGCGATTGCCTGTCGAATTAGATATAAAACTTCTCCATTGATGGAACGCCCGTCAAATTCAGCAAGACTTTTAAGTTTCTTATGAGTTTCGGAATCAATGCGTAATCCCAGATGTTTATCTTTTTCCATAACAGTTCCTTTCCACTTAAAATAAGTTCAAAACAAGTACGTTTAATAAGTACATTTTAAGTACGGTGGGTAAAAGAATGTTATGAATGGACTTATTTTAAGTACACTATATTTTGCCAAAAAGGGGAAAAAGTATGAGCGGAAAAGAAAAGCAATATTATAAAATCAGAAAAAGGCATTTGTGGATTGCTATTGGAACTATGCTGGCTATTATTGTAATCACATATTATAAACAAGATTTGTATAAGATGTGGCAGCATAAGCAGGGGAGGGAGGATGTGACCTATGAAGGGATAAAATCTGAGCTAAAGAATAATAGAGAGTGCTATTTATGCGGAAACAGTGACCGGAGTCTAATGGGATATTACCGAAAATTTGATACGATTGGCTTAATATCATTGAATGATTGGTATGTGGTAGATTTTGGATTGCAAGAGTACGATGAACAGGGAAATCCTTTAAAAAGTGATAGCGCCCATACATCCACCCAAATGACAAATACGGGCGAGGTGTCTATTATGACATCCAGTTCTCCTAATAGGGGAATGGCATCTATAGATGTAAGTCTGCCGGAGAATTACAAGCCAGATATAAAAATGCTACAGAAACGTTTATGTCAGGCGTGTTTAGATAAAATTACGGATTCACTGGAAACATCTAAATGGAAATACGAGAAGAAACAAGCAATTCCACTGTGTCTAGTTGACTTCAAGACGTTGGAGATTTATGCCGTACAGGATTGGCATATAGGATGCTCTATAAGGGATTACTGGGTTGATATGGAATACGACGAAGAGAGGGTAGAAGTTAATGCTTATTATCTTCCAACACGGGAGTAAGTAGCGAATATCAGGTTAGTCAAAAAAACCGGGAATGCCTGTTGAAGGCAGTTCCCGGAAAGGTTTTAAAATCTATGATTCAGTGGTTGTGATCTTTAAAGTAAGTTCTTTTGCGGTATTACCATTTATAGTTTCCTTTTTGGCGTTATCATTCAAATAAATAGCGAAATACTGTTTTTTACCTTGCTTTTCAGAAAATCCAACAAACCAAGCGTCTCCGTTGGAGCCAGAACCGGTTTTGCCATAAATTTTCTGAGAATCAGTTTCATTAACTAACATTATGTTTTTTAGAATAGCAATGTTTTTCTCACTATAGTTGCTTTCTTTTTCAAAGATTTTTGATAAAACTTGTACTTGCTCAAGAGGTGAGATTTTCAAAGAAGAATTTAGCCAGAATCCATTCAATTCTTCCACCGGATTTTCTCCGTTGCCATTCCACTCAGATATATCACAGTTTCCATATGATAAGACATTAAGTTCTTTTGCAATTTCATCTGCACCTACGGCATCGATGATTTGCCGGAAATACCATATACAAGAAGTTTGAAAGGCTGTTTCCAAAGTTAAATTTCCATTCCATTCTGGAATTGCATATTGAGTGCCATTGTAATTTATGGTTGAAACTTCATTAGTAATAACTTCGTTCTGCAAACCAGCTAATGTGGAAATTATTTTAAAGGTAGAGTAGGGTGAAACCTCCTGTTCACAAAGTTCCTGATTATAAAATGAGTATTGATCGTTCTGTGGGTCAAATAATATCGCACAACCATTGATTCCATTAAAAATACTACTCAAATCAAGTGTTTCAAAAGTAGGACTTTTGATATCGTCATTTTCCTGCGGTGTGGAATCAGATTGTTGTATTGAATTTTTGTTGGGCTATGTTTCATCTTTTTCTTTAGCAGTGCAACCTGACATTAATGCAGCACACATAATAGATATAAGCACAAAATTACTTGTACGTTTTAAATAATTTCTATGTTTTAGCATACCAAATCTCCTGATTCAAGTAATATTTATTTTTTTGAGTCCCTTTTTTCCCTTAATGATTTCATAGTCTCTTGTGCGGATAAGCGTGGATAACTGTTTTTCCATTCTTCATAATATGCTTCAGCTTTTTCCGTATCATATTTTGAAGCATTCTGTACAGCTTCGTACTCTTTTAGCCATTTTTCTACGTTAGTGGAGATAGTAGAAAACTTATCCTTAAATCTCAAACATATCTCTCCATCAATTTGGCCGGGTATAACCCCATAATTTTCCTCTAAATAAAAAAGAGCGTGCATAACTCCGATATAGGAATCAAGATCAGGATTTGAAATAGCAAAAGGGCTTACATCTAAAGATAGCGCAATTTTTTCTATTTGTTTTGCAGAAGGTGTCCTGTTTCCCAATTCATAATTTCTTATAGCAGGTTCGCTCATTCCAGCACGAAGTGCTACCTGCTTCTGTGTTAAGTTTTTGGCTTCTCTATATTTCTTTATTTTTTGACCTATTGTCATTGAAAATCCCCCTTATCAACTGAAAAATATGTGCAAAGTGTTTCACTGAAATTAATTATAACACATACAGTTCAGAAATGAAACAAAAACTATTGACAGTTCGTAGATGAACTGATAATATAGGACTATAAAACAGTTCGTATATGAACTGAAAAATAATAAACAGGAGGACACTATATGGAGAATGTGAAGAAAATGTATGTAACAGCAGAGGAAGCAGCGGAGATGCTTGGAATTTCTACAGGATATGCTTACAAGATTATTCGGGGACTGAATGAGGAATTAAAAGCGAAAGGCTTTCGGACGATCTGTGGCAAGGTTCCGACAAAATACTTTGAAGAAAAGTTTTATGGGTTGACTGTAGTAATGTGAAAATTTACTGAATGCAAGGAAGGGAGCGTGTATTTATGTCAGCAACAAGGGATGGAAAAATGTGGCGCTGCCAGTTCTATTATGAGGACTGGCAGGGAATACGCCATAAGAAAAATAAACGAGGTTTTAAGACAAAGAGCGAAGCAGAGGCATGGGAAAGAAATTTCCGGCAGCAACAGCAAAAGGATTTAGATATTAACTTTGAAAATTTTGTGGAGATTTATTTTAAGGATATGGAGCATCGTTTACGAGAAAGCACGATTATCAATAAAAGATATGTGTTTGATTTGAAAGTCACACCCTATTTCAAAAATAAGAAGATGTGTGAGATTAAGGCTTCTGATGTTAGGGCTTGGCAGAATGCATTGATTAAAAAGGGATATGCAGCCACCTATCTAAAGAGCATAAATAATCAATTATCGGCACTTTTCAATTATGCAACCAGATATTACGACTTGAGGGATAACCCCTGCAGAAAGGCGGGTAGCATTGGAAAAAGTAAAGCAGAAGAAATGGCTTTTTGGACAAAGCAGGAATTTAAAGAGTTCCTTCCATCCATGAAGGATAAGCCAGAGGCGAGAATGGCGTTTTTACTTTTGTACTGGACGGGGATGAGAATCGGGGAGCTTTTGGCACTAACTTATGAGGATGTTGATTTTAATAATCGGACTATCACGATTAATAAGTCATATCAGCGCATTAAAGGCAAGGATATGATCACCCCTCCCAAGACACCGAAAAGTAATCGTAAAGTGACAATTCCACCGTTTTTGGCAGAAGAATTAAAAGAGTATTGCAGTGTACTTTATGGGATTACAGCGAAAGAAAGAATGTTTCGATATACAAAATCCTTTATGGAACATGAGATTGTCAGAGGGATAAAAGAGACAGGTGTAAAACGTATCAGATTACACGATTTAAGGCATTCTCACGCATCATTACTGGTGGAGATGGGATTTCAACCGTTGGCGATTGCAGAAAGATTAGGACATGAGAAGATTGAAACCACATTAAGCACTTATTCACATTTATACCCAAATAAACAGTTGGAGTTGGCAGATAAGTTAGAAATTGCCAACGGAGAGGAGTAACTATGAGTGGAGTACACAAATATCCAACAATCAGCTTTCGTATATCTCCAAGAGAGCGTGATGAAATTGAAGCAAAGATTATAGCCAGTGGTATGCAAAAGAAAGATTATTTTGTTCGCTCCTGTATTTATAACAGAGTATGTGTGGTTGGGAAAAAGGAAGTGATCTATCGGCTGGTAGAGGAATTACAACTTATGCAAGTTAATATTGCAGATATTGTGAGTCAATTTGAACAGCAGGAAGTTACATTGTCGGATGAAGGATTGGAGCAAATGAGAAATGATTGTCTGGATATGCTCAAGGCTATTTTGTGGATGTTAGATGGAGCAAAATATCTTTGGCAGAAAACAGAAGAAAACAATGGAAAAAGTCCCGACAGCGGCAACTGTTAGGACTTCTGGTAACTGGATAACCTTTGTTATCTGTTTACTTACAAACTAAGTATAACAGAGGTTTTCCGGAGTATCAATGAGATTTTTAGAATGGAGGATTTTGTGGAAGAACAAAAAACAGAATTAAAATTAATCAGAATGTCAGAGATAGAATCACAGGAAATAGAATGGCTATGGTATCCATTTATACCGTATGGGAAACTGACAATCATACAGGGAGATCCTGGAGATGGAAAGACCACATTGGTCTTGAATATAGCTGCTAAGTTATCAAATGGGATTGGTATCGATGAAGCTATGCAGATATCCGAGCCAATCAATATTATTTACCAGACTGCAGAGGATGGATTGGCAGATACAGTCAAGCCAAGACTTGAAGCGGCTGGGGCAGATTGCGAGAAAATAGCGGTTATTGATGAAAGTGAGAAATCACTTTCTATGGTGGATGAAAGGTTGGAAGAAGCAATTATCAAGACAAATGCTCAGTTACTCATTTTAGACCCAATACAAGCCTATTTAGGCGGTGGAATGGATATGAACCGGGCAAATGAAGCAAGGGATATGACAAAGAAGCTGGGACTTCTGGCAGAGAAATATAAATGTGCTATTGTGCTTATTGGTCATATGAATAAGGCAGCAGGGAACAAGGCGGCATATAGAGGTATGGGTTCGATTGATTTCTTTGCAGTAGCAAGAAGTGTTCTGCTGGTAGGCAGAGTAGAAGGACAGGCGAATATAAGGGCAGTTGTGCAGATAAAAAATAATCTGGCGCCATTCGGACATCCCAAAGCCTTTGAGTTGGAAGAAACAGGTTTTGTCTGGTTAGGCGATTATGAAATTTCAGCAGATGAATTGTTGGGGGGATTGGCACCTAAAGCGAACAAATTGGAGCAGGCAAAGCAGTTACTTCGGGAACTTGCTAAAACCAATAATGCCATGCAAAGCAGAGAAATTTTTAATCTGGCTGATGAACAAGGTGTTTCTAAAAGGACATTGGAAAATGCCAAGAAAGAACTGAAAATTAAAGCCAAGAAAATCAACAACTTATGGTATTGGGAACTGGATAATATTAAGGCGAAATAGGGAAGAACGCAACAATGCAGACTATATAGAGTTTGCGGAGATGGGCATTGCAAGGTCGCAAAGACTATAGACTTTGCATTGTTGCGGACTTGAAAAGGAGAGTAAAAAATGAAGCAGATACAGATACCGGAGGAATTATTTGTTTTGTTGATGAAATATCACCTACTGGATATGGATGAGGTACAGTCAGAGATTAAAAAAGGATTGATGGATAAGATGGATTCGATAACGATGCGATTATTATATTCCAAATATAAGTCTGCTCCGACAGAGGAAGAAAAGCAAAAAGCTAGACAGGAATATCTTGATAAACGTGGAATGTTAGAGAATTTTCGTTGGTAGTTTCTTCTTCGGTGCTATTAACAGGAGCGTGTCACGCCCCTGTGTTATATGGACAAGGGAGAATACTGAATGCGAAGTCGGAGGGGTACTGGTATTGAACAAGGAATCTGCAAAGTGCCTTGTTCTTAAAAGGCTAGGATACAAGCATGTAAAATGGGCGGATACGCCAAGATAAGTTCATGAGTGATAGCAGTTCTTAATGTGTTGATGGCTTTTAAGCCGCTTCGGCGTTTGAGAAGCGAAATACACCCATCGCACAAACTTCGTTTATGCTCCGGGTATTTCGCTCTGCCGAGGGCCGATGCTGATAGCAGCGTAGAGTTCGTAAACAGGTGCCTATGCACCTACTCACAGTGGCGTTTGCATTATAATGCGGTGTTGGAAAGAGGTGTTGCTAATAGTAAGAAATTCATTTATACAAATGTCAAAATTGACGAATTTGATGGGAAGAATCAACTATATCTCCAGTTATGCCAGGCAGGAAAATCTGTATTCGGTGTATGAAACTACTGAACGAAAATTCTGGAGGGAATTAGCAAAGTGCAACCAAGAGGAATTTATCAAGAGTGGAGCAGGTGGAAAGTGCATTGAGGCCAGAGAACTAATTATTGCGTTGCCAGAGAGTTTTGTGGATTATAATTCAAGCAGGTTGTTGGAGGTATTTACTAATCACTTCAAACAGAATTATGGTGTAGAGTGCATTTCAGCATTACATCATAATAAGCGCAAGACCAATTATCATAACCATCTTATCTTTTCTGAACGAAAATTGTTGGATGAGCCGATAGAAAAGGTTGCTGCCAGAAATATGTTTTACAACGAGACAGGAAAGCACGTTAGAACTAAAAAAGAAATATTGGATGACAGTGGTCAGATGAGAGATGAATGTAGGATTATTCCCAAAGGCGAGGTATATGAGCGAAAATTATTTACCATTAAGAACAGCCGATTCAAAAGCGACAGTTTTCTGGACGAGATGAAGAAATCCTATACAGAACTTATTAATATCTATGTTAGAGATGATAAGGAAAAATTAAAGGTGTTTGACCGCAAGAGCGCCTATCTTCCAATGAAAAAGATTGGAAAGAACAATCCGAAAGCAGCGCAGATGGAAGCTGACAATTTACAACGGAAAAGGTGGAATCAGACTGTTGACAGGGCATTACTCAGTGGAGTGCCGGAACAGCAGATTATCGAGGTTAGAAAGGTGCAAATTGGTAGGAAAGCCAGCCTATCCATTCAGCAGTCTGGTGGTTATCCAGAACTGTTTATTAACATCATTGAGATGGCAATTAAGGTATTGGAACTTCTGATTATACAGCTAATTAACTTGACTAGAAAATTTGATGTGAAAGCAAATGAGACACAAGGGAAATTGGAAACGGTATTGTCTGTAAAGCAATCAGACAGGCTGAAAGAGGTTGAGGAAGTGCCGGAGGAAGAAATCCCGGCTAAACCTAAAAAGTCTGCTCGTGCGACGGAATATCCAAGATTGGAAGAGATTTATGTGAAGTTACAACAGCAGAATAGGGCAATCTTGCAGAAAGAACAGAGGCTTGGAAATCAGGAAATGGAATTACACGAGTGCAAAGGTATTTTCAAAGGAAAAAAGCGTAAGGAGTTGCAAGGAGAAATTGAGCAGACGAAGAAGCAATTAGAGCTTATGAAACAGAGATTGACTGATATTGTCACATCATGTGGCTATCAGAATGTAAGGGCGTTTCTAGTGGAACATGAGAAATCAAGGACAGAATATGCGTGGTATAGGCAGGCTGTTAGTGATTGGAAACAGACATATGGTGAAGGTAGAGAAACACAGACGAAAAGTATCCGTGCGAGGCTAAAAAAACATGAAGAACAGATAAAACAAAGAAAGGGTAATCCAAGCTCTGTACAGAGAAGGGACAGAGGAGCTAGATAGGGGGATATGGCAGATGAAGAAACACATTGTTGGAGGAAACGGGATTAGTTATACATTGGAAGATTATCCAGATTTGAAATTGACAGAGGAGACGGATTATCCGATCGAGAAGTATAGACGTATGAGGCGCAGATACTTTCAGGTGTATCGTGGAGTGGAATATTTTAGATTGTTTTTGAATGGTGACTAAAATGAGTATCTACACAGGAGGGATGTAGAGTGTGAGCAACGGATGGAGGTGTTGATTGAGCAGATGATGGAAAGGTGTGGAGTGAAGTGACCGAACAGCTTAAAGCAGAGAATCAGAAGTAGTGGATTGGAGTGATGAATAATATTAGGTGTTCAGCAAAACAAATTGTGTTGAAGGAAATGTATATTGGTAATGAGGATACGGAGTGGGTGACTGCTCCGTGTTTGTATTTTAAAAGCAATGGTAAAATAAAGAAAATTATGATAAAATAGACTTGCAACGATAGAGATTTTGAGATTTTGCGTATTACATTAGATAGGATAGAATAATTTGGATTATAACTGAAGAGGGGGCATGTTAAATTGCCAGGTGTAACAAAACACATTTATAATCATGAGATTAGAGACATTGAGTCTATGTGGAATGATGAGTTGAAAACACTGAAAAAATTGTTGCCTAAAAATTATAAAGATGAAGATATAATTATACTGTTAAAAAAATATTATCCACATGAATGGCAATCTGTAGAAATAAAGTGTGAGTATTATAATAAAAAGGATAGATATTTGAAAAGTATAAAAGGAAAGACTCGTTATAATATGCAGGCACCTGAAAGAATACTGCAAAATGTACCAGAATACAGGAGGCTTATTTCATCCGAATATAGAAAAAAATATGCTCTAGAATATAATGAAAAAATCCAGTTACATGAAATAGAATTATTATGGAAAAAAAGAGAATCAAAAATACAAAAAATTAACAAAAAAGTAGAAAATGCGAAGTTAAAAACACAGCAAATGACACCGTCATATATTGATAAGCTTATAGGTTTATATGAGCGAAAAGATACATCTCAAAAGGACAGAATGTATATTATCGTGGAGTTGCAAAAATATTATAGCCCAAAGGTAATACAGTTTTTTTACAAGTTAAATGATACAGAATTAAATAAACAGTTACGTTGGATTGCATTTTATCATCTACAAAGTTTTAATTACCAACCAAGGGCACGTAGTCAGAAATATATGCAAGTACATACAAAAAATAAAAAAACAAGAGATTATCTGAAAAATATATATCCTAATGAACATTATGATATTCCTAAAAATCCAGATGAACTGGAATATAGAATTGAGAATGCTAAAGAGCAGAAGATGAAGAGATTTGATTTTTTTATTTCTCACAGTAGCAAAGATAGCTCTATCGTCCAAAAATTAATATCTTATGAAAATGGAAAAGGATATAATATATTTTGTGATTGGATAAATGATGTAGATTATTTAAAACGTCATCTAATATGTGATGCAACTTTGAAAGTGATAGAGAAAAGATTAGAACAATCAAATGCAATAATATTTGTCGAGTCTACTAACTCAATCAATTCTATATGGTGTAAATATGAACTGAATTATTTCGAACAGTTTAAAAGACCGATTTTTTGCGTGAAAAAGGTTGATGTGGCAGATGGAAAATTTGTATTATCACCAATGAACAATAAGTGGTATTTGGATTCTGATTATAAAAATTATGTATTAATAGGAAACAAATCGTAATCTAATATTCAATGATTAGGCTAATAGGAATTTGGATTTAGGGAGGAAAGTATGGATAAGAAACTAAAGCATTTAGAATTAGTGCAAGACGTCATAAACCGAATGTCAAATAATTCGTTTATGCTAAAAGGGTGGGCAGTAACATTAGTTGCAGGAATTTTTGCTTTAGCAGGTAAAGATACAAATAAGCTTTATTTTCTCGTTGCATATATTCCCGTATTAGTTTTTTGGGGATTAGATGCATATTATTTACTTCAAGGAAGATTGTATCGCTCATTATATGATAAGGTTCGGATGACTGAAGAGAATAATATTGATTTTTCTTTAACAGCGACAATACAGGAATTTAATACTGATAAAAATTGTTATTGTAGTTGTTTATTTTCAAAAACGGAATTGTGGTTTTATTTGCCTTTAGCAGCAGTTTGTACAGGTATTATAATAATCACGCATATATAAATATCTGAAAGGAAAGAAATATATTATGGGGAAAAAGATATTTGTTTCATATAAGTATGCAGATAGCCAAGTAGAAAACCTGTCAGTTTATGAGAATTCTTCTGTACGAGATTACGTTACAATGTTTGAGGATTTATTAGACCCCTCGGATAATATTTATAAGGGCGAAAGTGATGGCGAGGATTTAAGTGTTTTGTCAGAGGAGACCATATGGCAAAAACTGAAAGACAGAATATATGATAGTTCAGTTACCGTGGTATTTATATCACCAGGTATGAAAGAAAGTTGGCAAGCTGAAAAAGATCAATGGATACCCTGGGAGATTTCATACTCATTGAAAGAGGTTTCAAGAAAGAATAAGAATGGAGATGCTGTTACAAGTAGGAGTAATGCAATGATAGCAGTGGTGTTGCCAGATGAGAATGGTTCGTATTCTTATTATTTAGAAAGTAAGAATTGTTGTGGAAGCGGATGTACAACACATCATACAGATAAGTTGTTTGCAATTATTCGGAAAAATAAATTTAATCTGAAGAATGCAAGTAAGAAAGTATGTGATACAGGTTCCGTGATTTGGTATGGAGAATTTAGTTATATCAAAGCTGTTAAATGGAGCGATTTTATTAATAATTATAGTACATATATTGAAAGTGCTTGTGAAAGACAAGATAATATTGATAATTATGAAATATGTAAAGAAGTGTGATGAGAGCTTTTTCCATGAAAAGTGACTCTATTTTGGCTCTACTAATTTTGAATGATAAAAATCAGGTTGAAAAACATAGAGAATATGATGATAAAAGATATTAAAGTATACCAATAGTATTACAAATCATATTATCCGCACCAGAGTTTGAATAAAAAAATTAAGCCCACAAACCTAGCAACTATGCGGATTTGCGGGCTTTTTATATGCTCTGTGACCACGTTTTGACCACATCATTTTTGGGATTGATATATTTTGACTAGTAAGACTATATTAGTAGCAGCTAAATTTAGAGCATACTCCGTAAATTCATCTGATATATTTACAACAGTTGCTCCTTGCCCATGACCTGCATTTTTATTTCGTAAAACAGGAAGTCCACTTTCTAAAGTGGTTCTAAGATTGGCAATATGATTATTCATGTAGCTAGGATAAAATGAATTGTTTTCAAGAATATTAATTAATTTTTTCGCGGTATCATTATTTGGGTCAAATGTGTACTCTTTTTTATCACAAATTGTTTTCATGGTACTTTCAAATGCCTTTAGTGCTTCCAAAATAGCATTTTTGTTATCGCCTTTTCGACGGTATTCAAATGCTTTACGAAATTCTTCTTCTGCACCATTAAAATCTTCAGAATTTAATAAGTACAATGCAGGTTTAATGACAACTCCATGAAGTAATTTGTTATCAATGCGAATAAGTTCACCATTTATATACTCGTAACCTAAATTATTTTGCTTAAAACGGTAATTTAGTTCTGAAAGAGAATCATCAATTTTTTGGCAATAATCATCATTGTATTTTATTTCTGTTTCTTCCTTCAATCCATTGATAAAATGCCATGTGAAGTCTATAAAGTCTAGGAGAAGATCAATTTGAAGTGTTGGCACTTGGAGCAGTGGATTATCTTGAACTTCCAGTATCGGATGAAAGATATAGGAAAAAAGTTCAAGAACTTTATAAGTGGAAATGGTTCTATAATTGGGGAGTAAGGAAGAGTGTATTTGACACGAAAGATAATAGATAGTTATGCTAAGAATGTCATACAATTTTTATATTGAGCTATTAGGATAATAGCTTGAGCGGAAGTTTCTACTGTTATTTTTTTATCAAGTGAGAAACTATGAAAAAGATTTTGAGATTAAACTTCTTCTATAGTAAAATGGAATGAA
Source organism: Blautia pseudococcoides (assembly GCF_001689125.2). Taxonomy (NCBI): domain Bacteria; kingdom Bacillati; phylum Bacillota; class Clostridia; order Lachnospirales; family Lachnospiraceae; genus Blautia; species Blautia pseudococcoides. Next base: position 4,767,931 of record NZ_CP015405.2, read on the forward strand.
TCGTTAAAAAATAACTAAATTATCCACATATCACGACCTCGTAAACTTAAGAGAATTTGCTTAGAAATAGGCAGATTTTTTGATGAAATCTAGACAGAGGTTTATTAAAAGGGTTTACTATAAGATTAATCGATTATATCGATAGTGTTAACATTGGGAATGTTAAGCTTTGGACCTGTTGACAAAAATTAAAGCGAAATGGCTTTCTGTATGGTATATTTATTATTTTAATTGCAGGAGGTCATTTTTTATGATGGAAAAACAAAGTGGATAAAGCCATATGGTAATCCTTGACATAGATTCTATGATTCCAGAGAATCATCTTCTAAGACGGATTAAAAACTGTGTAAATTCTGATTTTATAGTACGAAAAGGCAAGCCTCTATTATTACCATGTTGGCAGAAAATCTATCGATTCCGTTGTTCTGATAAAAATGCTGCTGATTGGTTATCTTTATGGGATCAAATCATAGCAGAGACTTGAGGAGGAAGTATCTCTAACTCTTGCGCACCGCTAGTTTTGTGGAAGTGATCTTATACATAGAGTATCGGATTACTCAATTTTTAGCCAGAATAAAAGAAGACGTTTTCAAGAGACCGATATATTCTGGGAAATTTTTAATGAGATTGTACTGAAGGGTATAGAGTTTGGAATTGTATCCGGAAAAATCGGTGTTGCTGATGATGGTTCATTCCTTCCGTCCAATGTATCCTGGGATATTCATCATGAGGCAGTTGAAACGGTCCAACGTTCCACTGTTAAATATATGGAAGAACTAGAAGCAGAGTTTTTCGTCCGTGCCTGGTTATAAAGAACCGGAGAATGTAAAAAAATTAAAAAGCTGGACGAATCTAGAGAGTGGTTATATCCAACAGGCTCGTAAAATGGGGCTAGATTATCTGGTGGAGATGACGGTGGATATCAGTCGTGGTATTAGCTTGTTATCCTGCTAACCAGAGGGAAGGTGATATTATCTTGGAACATTTGAAAGGACAGCCTTGTAAATATCAGGAAATTGGATCAGATGGCGGATATGATATAGGCGCAGTATACAGATGGTTGGAGTTATTAGAAATTCATAGTTATACAGCTATCCGTGAATATCAGAACAATGTAATGAAAAAAAGGATTCTGTTATGAGGAAGAAACAGATTGCTTTGTAGGTAGATAGGGAGAATATTTAGCATTTCAGAAATTAATTTATAAAAAGTCAACGCAGAACTATTACCGTTTATATAGCCGTTCAAAAAAGGAATGTAAAAACTGCCCGGATTTTTCAGCTTGTGCCACAGATCTCGGTACGGTCAGAATAAATGCGAGTGCTTATTATCCCTCTTTTTATCGAAATGGCAAGAAAGTAGGAACCAGTGATTATCTGAGGGTCATGCGGCTTAGGAAGATATGGGCCGAAGGAACATTCGCAGTTTTAAAACGAGAACATAAATTGAATAAAATCCAGAAAAGAGGCCTTCAGAAAGCGACAGAAGAATGCCTCTTATCAGCAACGGCATTAAATCTAAAGCGACTGGTAAAAACGGTTTGAATAACCGAATTTACCAGTCGTTTTATGGCATTTCAAAAAATCATGCGGAAAGAAACACTGAAAAAGTGAGTTTGTCAACAGGTCCCAAAAAGTCTGTAAATAGGATTCTTCTATGATAGGATTTGGTGGAATGCTTAGAAATTGTACATTCCACCTTTGTGTTATATATACCATCCAGAGGATGGCACGTCAATAGCAGGCGGATTTTTCCCCTGTTTTAACCAAGCTGTTCTTTTATTCTGGAAGCCGTCTCTTATACATGATATTCAGTTCGCCGTAGACCTGGCCTCAGTTCCGGATAGTAGTGGTCCATCTTTTAGTGGTTTCGATGGTTGCCAGATATAATGCCTTCAGCAAAGCCGTATCACTTGGAAATACGCTTCTTTGCTGATTTAATCTCCGATATATGGAATTCAAGGATTCTGTGGCATTGGTTGTATATATGACATTTGGGACGGTTGCTGAAAATTTGAAAATCGGAGAAATCGCATCCCAGTTATCTTTGCAGCATTTCATGGAATTCGGATATTTTGGTGTCCATTTCTCTGTTAACTTTTCAAGTGCTGCAAGAGTTCTCTTTTCATCTGATGCCTGATAGATGGTTTTCAAATCTGTTGCGAATGCTTTTCTGTCTTTATCCGGAATATATTTCGGTGTGTTTCTTACCTGATGGACAATGCAGCGCTGGTATTCTGTTTTGGGGAAGTCAGCTGTGGTGGCTTCTTTGCTCCCGGTTAGTCCGTCGGCACAAAGAATCAGGATATCTTTTACACCCCCGATTTTTTAACTTATTTAGAATAGCTAGCCAGCATTTAGGGCTTTCGTTATCGCCGACCTGAATAGTAAGAACTTTTTTGTCTTCTGTCTTGATCCCTAAGATCACATATGCCGCCAGTTTGCGGATTACTCCATTTCCCGAACGGAATAGTGGATCGCATTGATAAAAAGAATTGGATATACTTCATCTAGGGGGGGCGGTTCTGCCAGTCTTTGATCTGGGGAAGAATCTTATCTGTCACATCAGAAATAAATCCTTCCGAAGTTTCAAAATTGTAAATATCTTCAATTGTTTCAGAAATCTGTCTGGTGGTCATTCCCTTAGCATACATGGAAATGATATTCTGATCAATATCTGAAATATCTTTCTGATGCTTCTTTACGACTTGAGGCTAGAATGTGGATTTTCGATCCTGAGGGACCTCGATTTCCATGGAACAATAACTGCTGTTTATATGTTTGCGTTTGTAATTATCTCGATCATTATCGTTATCGGAACGCTCAGATTTTTAATATCCGAGATGATCATTCATTTCTGCTTCCATCATTTCTTTAATTGTTCCGCCCAGAAGATCTTTCAGAGCATCCTGAATATCTTCGGCTGTCTGAATATCGTATTCCTCCAGAAACTGACGGATAATGTTACGTTTTCTTTCTGTCATTTGTACCCGATGTACGGGTTTCTTCTGTTTTGCCATAATAAAAGGTTCTCCTACTACAATACAAATATGGTTAGTTATGTAATAAACCAGTTACATACTAACCATATTTGTTACTGAAGCTGTTAGAATGAAAGAGCAATGGTATAACATGGCTCTCCTTGGATATATCGTCCTCATCATAGTCTGTTAACTAGCTCTCATTCACAGCGTTCGTTTTATGCAGGCTGAACTAGCATATGATACGTTCGTGTCACACCACAGTAGATTGAACAGGTAATGAGTAAAACAGGTATGTTACCATTGTAATAATTATTAGGAGTGACGAATCTATGAATGCAGTAGGTATTGATGTTTCTAAAGGTAAGAGCATGATCGCGATTCTGCACCCATACGGAGAGGGTATTTTGTTTCCATTCGAGGTCCATTATACGGTAAGTGTATCCGTTCACTCATTGACTTAATTTGATGAATGAAACAGATGCGAAACTTCCCGAATATCCTGTTGTTATGACAATGAAAGGTGTTGGCTCATCCCTTGGTACTCAACTAATAGCCGAGATTGGAGATGTTACACGTTTTACTCAGAAAAGTGTCATCACTGCATTTGCAGGTATCGATCCTAGTGTAAATTAATTTGGTGTTTATGTGCAAAAAGTGTTCATGCATCCAAACGAGGCTCTACTGAACTTCGGAAAACCCTCTTTCAAGTCATGGATTGCCTAATAAAAACTTAGACGCAAAATGATCCGGTATATTTGTTTATGAATAAAAATGTTCAGAGGGCAAAAAAGGACTACGTTTATACGACGGCAGGCGCAAATAAGTTTCTTCGTGCCTCCACGCCGAGCAGAAGAGTGCGTGCTTGTGACTGGCTACAGGAGATATTTTTTCTCTTATTTTAAGATATTGTCTTAAAGCTGTTTCTATCTATACTAAAATAAATATGAGTATCCCAGTCTCAATGTCTATGTTGTTCGGTGAAACAATTGATAATTATTTAGAATAAAAAAATCTCACCGATATAAAGCTGCTAACGCCCCGCATAGCGGCTCTGGTCCTATCCATTCTTTCTATTCAGTTTGTCCATCCGTTTCTAGTGTGTTTCTTTGCTGTTATGTACAATAGGATTTTCATTTGGAGACAATTTTTTATGGTATTATTCAATATTGTATTCGCCAAGATGCAATTAGGACATAGCTATATTCTCCATGCAACTAATGAATAGTCAAAACAATCCAAGATCTTCGAAAGATATACTTTTTTCTGAAGGAATAGCAAACTCAATAATATCCGATAACTATTTAATACCATGTCGCTTACAGAGAAAGCCCTTTCTATTTTATTCAAAACAGGTGATGTGCTTTCATCTGCATAGGAATCATATTTTACCATTCTTTTTTTCTTTTACTACCCAATTTTCTTCCTTCTTAATCTGCGCATAGTCTTTTTGGAAACGATTATATCTCCCCGTTTAATTTAGAAAATGTATTATACGGTAACAAGATCTTTTTTTAGTTTCAGCAAACAATTCTTTGATATGTATTTAATGAAAATAAATTTGCATAGTTGAAGCAGCACTTTTTTCTGATAGTAATCACTGCAGTTTTTCGAACAGTAACAGCAGTGAATATTCAAGGCATCGATGATTATTGCTTCGTCCGGTCGTTGAGAACTGTCTGATTGGTGCTGTGTCTTTTTTTACACGTTAATTGTTTTTTTCAAAATTCGTATTTCAAGTATTTGTTTCTAAGACTATTCTATTTCATAAGAAGAAACAGTGGATTTTTCCTGAGTAATGTTTTGATAAAGTCTTTGAAAAAATACTTTTATAACTCATAAGATCTAATATATTTTTGCAGAAGTTTTGCGTATCATTGGCAAATATCGACTCTACTATAGACAATATCTTCTGATACATATTTTATACTCCACTTTGTTTAAAACAACGCTTGATTAAATGAAGTTTAATATCTAGAGCAGGATTTCGTATATGCTTTGGAGGATTTGAAAACCGAGAGAGTTTTCTCTTTGGAATATGTAAAGGCTCCTTTCAGAACCTTATAGTAGTCTGGATTTTTGTCCGATTCCGTTTCCGATTTGTTGTTGTAATCCTATGAAAAAGAGTGATTTTGTCTACTTTAATTTTTGTACTATATGATTATCAATTTATAGGGACAATATAATGCAAGTTAAGACAATTTTAGTATTTTAGATGTGATTAAGTGTATATTAGATACAAAAGGACGTGATAATGATGAAAGTCAAACAAAAAATGATTAAAAAAATTTATTATCAAAATATTATTATTGCTATTGTGCAAATTTTTCAGTATTCACCAGAGATTACTGCGTTAAATTTCAAAAAATATTTGACGAAATCAGAAGAAAATGAATTTAATGCATTAACATCAGAAATCAAGAAGAAAAGCTATGTTTTAGGAAGATATACGGCAAAACAAACAATTTCTCTGTTAATTAGAGATAAAAATTTAAGAGATATTGAAATAACGAAAGGAATATTAGGACAACCTGTAGTACACATTAAAAGCAAAAAAAATGTCGAAATTAGTATTTCTCATGAAAGGGATGTATATGCAAGCGTAGCTTTTTTATATGAGTTCCCATTTGGAATTGATATAGAAAGAGTGACACATAAAAATTTAGCAGTGCTTATTAGATGTTCGTCGAAAGAAGAAAGATTAAATGTTAAATATTTAGAGATGACTTCAATAGAAAGTTTAACGCTTTTATGGACAACGAAAGAGGCCTTGTCAAAAATATTAAAGACAGGATTAACACTTCCTTTTTGGTTTTATGAGATAAAGGGGTGCAATTTTGTAGCCAATAATCATATTGTAAGTAGTTATAAATATTTTAGCCAATATATTTCCATTAGTTTTGTTATCAAGGATTTCATATGTACTTTTACCTGTCCTCATCTTAAAAATATACATATTGAATAAATGTAATTTGGGAAAAAGAGGTTATATGTTATGAAAGTTTTAATTACGGGTGTTAATGGTTTCATAGGTAAATGTTTAGCGGATTATCTATATAAAAAGGGAATTTTTGTTCATGGGATTGGGTTGCAAAAGGCCTCAATTGGATATACTCACAAATATTATCAAATTGACGTTAGAAGAAGCTTCTATATTAATGAAGAGTATGATTATGTTATTCATTTAGCTGGAATTAGTCGTACGAATGTTAACGTTAATTATGACTTTAAAGCTATCAAAGAAAACAATATTGATGGTATAAAAAATACTATACATTCATGTAAATTTAATAAATTTATCTTTGTATCTACCTCATTAATCTATAAAACAGATAGTAAATATATAGATGAAAACTCAAAATTAACACGTGATACTATGTATAAAAACTCAAAATATATTGCTGAAAAGATATTAAGAGAAAAAGTGGATGCCAATCATTATATTATTTTAAGACCAGTAAATATTATAGGGCCAACACAAAAAAATGTTGCATTAGTTCCAGTTGTATTTGAACAAGCAGTTAATAATAAACTAATCGATATATTTGTACCATATAATAAAAATATGCAGTTTTTGCATGTTAACGATTTTTGTAGGCTAATAGAGCGTATTCTATTTAGTGATATATCTGGTATATATAACGTAGCATCTAAGGAAGTTATTGAAATTGGTAGACTTGTAGAAGAAATAGTAGAGATAACAAAGTCTAAATCTGTAATACTTAATAGTGAGCGAAAGAGTATAGAACTCAATAGCATAATTATCGGAGAAAAAATAAAGAAAGAATTGAATTGGAGTGAAAATATTAGTATATCAGAGATGCTAATGGAATTTTACAACAAAAAATATAGGATATGATTAAAAAGGTGAAATATGATAAAGATAGGAATTATAGGTTGTGGCTGGATAGCAGAAAAGGCTCATATTACAACCGTACAAGAAATACCAGATGCTATAGTTTATGGTATTTATGATGATAATCATCAAAAAGCGAAAGAAGTAGCTGGAAGAAATATGATATCTAAAATATATAATAATATTTATGAATTATTAGAATCAGAGATTGATGCAGTTATAATATGTACACCTAATATTACACATTCATATTATTGTAATATGGCATTAAAGTATAATAAACATGTATTGTGTGAAAAACCAATCGCATTGAATAGTAGAACTTATTTAAGTACCGTAAAGTTAGCAAGAGATAGGAATAAACTGTTGATATCTGGATTCGTAAATAGGTATAGAAATGATATCATTGAATTGTCAAATGTAGTTGAACAGTTTAACTTAGGAAAACTTAATTGTATTAAAGCAAAATGGCTTCGAAGGGACGGAATACCAAGGCCTGGAACATGGATTACGAATAAAAAAATGGCAGGTGGAGGTGTTTTGGTAGATCTTGGGTCACATGTGTTAGACATTGTGGGAAGATTTATGAAAAACCCTGAAATAGAATTAATAAATGTAGATTGTGTTAGACAATCTCATGGAAAAAAGGGAGCTAAATGGTGTGATTATGATGTAAAGCAGGGGTTTGATTTTGATGTTGAGACATATATCAAATTTAAAATTTCTTATTTAAAAAGGATTTATGCCGAACTGGAATTGAGCTGGGATAGCGATATTATGGAAGATTGTACTATATTTGACCTATATTATGATTTGGGGCATATTAGGCTGAACACGATATTTGGTTTTAGTAACAATTACAGTAGACAATATGACATGTTAGAAATAGATAGTGAGTCTGAAATAAGAAGAATTATATTTGATAGAAAGCGTAATGAAGCCATGAATGCATTTAAAAATCAGACAAGTTATTTTGTTAAAGCGATAAAAGAGAATAGATATAATAAAGTATATCCAAATGATGCTTTATTTACTATTAAAACGATTGAAATGATATATAAATCAATAGGGAGTGTTGTATATGATTAATACGATATTGGGAATAGAAATTGGGGGAACATATATTAGGGTTGGAATTAAAAAAACTAATACTCTTAATGATCATACGCAATACAAAATAGTAAAAAAGAAAATAAGTATTAGAGATAATTTATTCGAAGAAATAGAAGATGAATTATTTACATTTATTGATATGATTTTAGAAAAAGAAAAACTGGCAATAAATAGAATAGGATTGTCTATAGCAGCAAATTTTGACAGAAAAACTGGTGAAATAATCTATTGGTCCAATAATCCAAAATGGGAGGGCTGTAATATTAAAGAAAAACTAAAGAAAAAATATGGCACAGAGGTGCTTATGGAGGATGATGCAAATTGTGGAGCCCTAGGTGAATTTTATTATGGATATAGAGGAAAGTTAAACAGTATGATTTATTTGTCTATAGGAACAGGATTGGGTGCTGGAATTATAATTAATAAAAGTCTTTATGTAGGTGATTTTGGAAAAGCTGGTGAAATTGGACATGTTATTTCTGGACTAGGTGATTCTTTGTGCAGTTGTGGCCAGCGTGGGTGTTATCAATCGATTATATCTGGAAAAGCTCTACTAAACGATTATTTTAGAGAATCAAATAAAAAAGCGGCAGATATCCAGTCTTTGATGAATAAAGTGAAAATGAATGGAAATATAGAATCTAAATTATTATTCAGATTTATAAATATATTATCAAATTGCATATATAATTTAGTTATGTTGTTTGATATTTCTCATATTGTTTTAGGTGGGGGAATGGTGCAATTTATTATAGAATATATTCCTAAAATACAAGAGATAGTAAATGAGCAACTTAAAATTTTTAAACGATCAGTTAATATTATTGAATCAAAATGTAATGAAAATGCGGGTGTATTTGGTGCTTTATGTTTGAAAGAGTAGAGGAAAAAGAATATGAATATATTAATAATAAATGGTCCTAATATGGAACTGTTGGAAAGAAGAGAAGAAAATTATTATGGAAGAATACCATGGGGAGATATTGAAGAAAGAATTAAAAATTTAGGTAGAAGTCAGGGAATTGATATAACATCGTATCAGTCAAATTATGAAGGGGATATTGTCGAATATATACATAAACATGGCCAAGAGGTAGATGTAATAATAATTAATCCAGCTAGTCTGACAATTAATGGATATTCTATTTTAGAAGCGATTAATATTTATCAAATACCTTTTATAGAAGTACATATGTCGAATATCTATCAAAGGGGAGGATGGCATGCAAAAAGCATTTTTTCAAAACATGCGATAGGTGTTGTCGTTGGATTTAAAGATTTTACATATGATATGGCGTTTCATGCAAGCATTTTATATTTAGAAGGGAGGAAGAATTCATAATGAAGTATCAAAATAATTTAGCCTATTATGGTGGAGAGAAAGCTAAAGGAAAACCATTTCCTAGGTGGCCATACTTTGATGAAAATGAGCGTAATGAGATTGAAGAGGTATTAGATACTGGAAATTGGTGGAGAATGACCGGTAATAAAGTGAAAACATTTGAAAAAAAATTTGCACAAATGCATGATACAAAATATTGTTTAGGTGTAACTAACGGAACACATGCGTTAGAGCTAGCTTTGACGACACTTGGTATAGGAAAAGGCGATGAAGTTATTGTTCCAGCAATAACATTTATATCGACTGCCACGGCAGTTATATATTGTAATGCTAAACCAGTTTTAGTGGATGTCCATAGAGATACATATTGTATGGATGCTGATGCATTTGAAAAGGCAATAACAAAGCGTACAAAGGCTGTTATTCCTGTTCACATGGCAGGACACCCTTGTGATATGGATAAAATATGTGATATAGCTAAGCGACATAATATTTATGTAATTGAAGATGCGGCACATGGACATGGAGGAAAATATAAAGAAAAATCTTTAGGATCTTTAGGGGATATCGGAACATTTAGTTTTCAAAATGGAAAATTAATTACATGCGGTGAAGGCGGAGCCATTGTTACTAATAGTAAAGAAATATTAGATAAAGCATTTCTTATTCATGGAGTTGGCAGACCATTAGGAGATATAGTTTATGAACATAGTGTTTTAGGATCAAACTATAGGATGAATGAATTTCAAGGAGCAATCTTATTAGGTCAACTATCAAGGCTGCAGTTATTTAATGATAAAAGAGTGCAGAACGCTAAAAAATTGAATAGATTTCTTGAAGATGTACAAGGAATTAAACCACAAACTGTTTTGGATTATGCTACGAATATGCCATATTATATGTACATGTTTGAGTACGATCCTAGGTATTTTGGCAACTTAGAAAGAGATGTATTTATTGAACTATTGAAGGCTGAAGGAGTGCCAGCATTCTGTTGCTTCCCAGTTCTATCGGAAACCAGATTTTTTAAAAATAATAGTTTTTATGGGAAAATACCTAAATATATAGATAGTGATAAAAATATCTTGGTAAATGCGTATGATGTAGCAAATAGTGTTGTATGGATACCCCATTATACGTTACTCGGTGATGAAGAGGATATGTTTGAAATCGCATCTGCAATAAAAAAAATACAGAAATATGTTAATAAGTAAGAGGGTAATCATTTTGTTTAAAAATATTATTTTTGATTTTGATGGGGTACTTATAGATTCTCATAATTTACAAAAAAATGCATTAAAATCCGCTTATGAAATGATTGTAGGAAAAGGCGAAATTCCATATAAACAATTTTTTGATAATAGTGGTAATAGTTTGGAAAATATATTTAAAATATTAAATTTACCTCTAGAAATGATACCAGTGTATAAAAGAATAAGTGCAGATAATTATTCTATGATTGAGTTATACAATAATGTTTATAGTATGCTAGAGAATTTGGTTTATGAAAAATATAGGATTGCTATATGTACAGGGAAAGATAGAGAAAGAACCTTGCAAATTTTAGAACATTTTAATATTAAACATTTTTTTTCATTTGTTGTTTGTTCAGATGATGTAATGTATCCTAAACCGAATCCAGAAAGTATCTATAAATGTATGGAGTTATGGGGTGTAAACTCGTCAGAATGTTTGATGGTTGGAGATGGAATAAATGATATAATTGCGGCAAAAAAAGCGAAGATGTATAGCATTGGTGTTACATGGGGAGAATCTACGGAATCTAAATTATTAGAGGCAGGCGCAGATATATTGGTCAATTCAATAAAGGAATTAGAAGAAATATTGATTAGTAAAATGAAAGGTAATTATGGAGAAAATTGAAATAAAACTAAATGATATTAATCAAACTGTAATTATTGATGATAATTTCTTGAATATAACAAGCGCTTTTGATTTCTACAGTGATGAGACAAAAGTTATAATTATTACGGATACAGCAGTTGGAGAATTATATTTGGAATCACTTATTAAAGCAATAAATATATCTAGACAAAAGATATATCCTCTTATAATAAAGCCGGGAGAAAAAAGTAAAAATTTTTCAACAGTCAATAAATTATACAAGGCATTATTAAAAATAGGAGCAAATAGAGAAGATTTAGTAATAGCTCTAGGTGGTGGAGTAATAGGTGACATTAGCGGATTTGTAGCAGCAACATATCATAGAGGTCTTAAATTAATCCAGATACCTACTACATTGTTAGCCCAAATTGATAGTTCAATAGGAGGAAAAAATGCGATTAATTTTGAAGACAATAAAAATATAATAGGAACAATTCATCAACCGGCATTGATCTACATAAATGTATCAGTACTTAATAGTTTAGATATTCAAAACAAAAAAAATGCAATGGTAGAAGCTATAATACACGCTATTATAAGAGATCAAGAGCTATTAAATTTTATAGATTTAAATTATAAAAAGATACTTTTGGGAGAAAAGAATTTTCTGATGCCCTTTATCTATAAAAATTGCACTATAAAATTACAAGTGATTATGCAAGATCAATATGATAGTACTATCCGTAAAAGCTTAAATCTTGGACATACAATAGGACATGCCATAGAAAGTGCGTACAATTATGAATTTTCACATGGTGAGAGTGTTTCAATGGGATTAATTGCTGCATTGAAATTATCTGTTATGCTTCAAAATTTTCCTAAACAAAAATATTATTTTATTAAATCATTGCTAAATAAAATTGGGTTACCAACTATTATCGAAACTTTGGAGTGGGATAAGATTATTAATAAGATACAATATGATAAGAAGAAAGTGAGAGAAGATCCTTTATTTGTGTTAGTGAAAGATACGCAAGAAATTCTATATCAGGAATTAAAAATTGATAGTGATGTTATAGAAATTTTTAGAAAGAAAATTTAATTGAGAGGGTGGAGAAAATGACAGGTATAAATTTTATCGCAACATGGTTGCCAGAAGAAGAAATGGAGGTAGGGGATTTCTTTGACTTATATGCCAAAGAAAATAAAAAAAACAAAAATTTAGAAGAGATAAAATCGTATTTTGCTGGGAAATCGGGTTTTAACAAAATTAAAATAGGTGAAAAATATCAGCTAGTTGATGTTTTTGATTCTTTGGTTGAAAAGTATATTAGAAAAATTTCGCCAAACTTGGAGAGTATAAAATATATTATTTATACAAATTCTGAGTCAATAAATACAACAGATGAAAAAAGAATACCTAATGAAATACAGAATAAATATAAATTATTTAATGCTTCAATAATAGAAATCAATCAGCAATGTGGAAGCTGTGCATGTGCTATTGCGTTAGCATATAAATTGCTAGAGAGTAACGAGAGGGCATTAATTATGTCTGCTAATATGATGCATGGGATAAGTGAACGCTATAAACCTCATTCAATTATCAGTGATGGAGCAGCTATAATGGAGATAAAAGGGGATAATGCTAAATTGCAAATTTTAGATTTTCAATTGAAAACTAGACCCTATATAGGCCGTATTGGATTTAATAAAAACTTGAATATGATGAAATATTGCATAAAACTCATAGACAATTTGCTTAAAGCTAATGGCTTATCCAAAGAAAGTATTTCATATATGATTCATCAGAATTTAAATATAGAAATATATGAAATAATGTTCATTTTATTATACGGCTTAACTAATACCGTTTTTTGTTGGGAAAATGTAAAAAAGTTTGGTCATGTTGGAGATGTAGATTTAATACTTAATTTAGAAGTTTTACTAAAGCAAAAGGTACTCAAAGATGGTGATATAATTGTTTTATTTGCAATAGGGGAAATCTTTTCTAGTGTAAATTGCAATAGTATATTACTACAATTTACTGAAAGGGTGTAGTTATGAAAATATTACATATAGTTGATTATATTGGGCCACATGGAGGGCTTTATCAAATTCTTACAAAATTAGATGATCACTTGAAAAAATATGGCATAGAAAATAGGTATTTAGCATTGGAAATAACTCCATATTATTTAGATCCAAAACTAAATGTTCTTCATATTGATATTTTAGAAAAAGATAATTTCTATAATTATATAAGTGAATATAACCCGGATATTATTCACATTCATTCAGATATTAACAACGATTATTTTGAGTATTGTATTAATAATTATAACACTGTACGTTCAATATTTGACTGGGGACCATTTTGTGCTAAGCAACATTTTGATAATGCATATTGCAAATATGACGATATTTACAAGCACAAGCACGATATTTCTTTTGTTGAAAATGTTTGTTTGAAAAACAAATGTATTAATAAAAATGATTGCTGCTCATACAAAACAAAATTGGAATTATTAAAAAAAGTCCCCCAATTTGTAGTGTTGTCGGAAGCTAATAAAGAATACTTAATAAAAATGGGTATTTCTGAGAAAAAAATTTTTAAAATGCCACCAATAATGAGGCCACCACAAAAATATAGTGAACCTCCTACAGATAATATTATACTGTTTGCAGGAAGAATTGTTTACCATAAGGGAACGGAATTCCTTCTTAAGAGTCTACTAAAGCTTAAAAATAATAATTGGAAACTACTTATTGAAGGGACTGGAGACAAAAGATATGTTGCTTCACTTGTCAAGTTTGCAATTGAAAATGGCATAGAGAAAAAAATAGAGTTTCTAGGTCATAAGCCGTATGAAGAATATCGAGAGATATTTACTAAAGCTCGATTATTAGTGTTTCCTTCAGTATATGCAGAAGGTTTTGGTTATCCTGGGTATGAGGCAATGTTAAATGGTATTCCGATAGTTGCATTTGAAGGAATTGGTGGAGAGCGTGAATGGTTGCATGATGATTATAATGGCCTTGTAGTTCCTTATAAAAATATTGAAGCTATGGCTGCTGCAATAGACAGTATATTAAGTGATGATGAACGCTATTCCAGATATAGAGAAAATAGTATTAAATGGAGTAAGAGTATTTGTTTTGATAATGAAATTTTAGAGATGAAAAAATTTTATTGCAATTTTTTGGAAGAAAGGGGAACAGATATTATTATGAATAAAAAAGCATTAGTAGAGATCTGTATGAGAGAAGCGTTTGAATTTGAAGAAAATTTAGAAATAGACTTTGATAAACGTTTAGATGAATATGGAGTAAATTCGATATCATTTATAAAAATGCTTGTTCTTTTAGAAAACAAATTAGAAATTGAATTTGACGAAGCTACATTTGATTTTGAAGAGTGTAATACAGGCAATAAAATTTTGCACTACATTGAACAAGTTAATGAAACAAAGTAAGACTGAAGAAAGGATATGATATTTTAAATTTAAAATATCATGAAAAATTATATGGCATTTAAAGATTTATTCAATATAGAACATGAGTGTCACGAAGTAGAAATAGAAGTTTGTAATTTTTGTAATGCAAAATGTTTTCATTGTCCAACTACTAGAAGAATTAATAGCGTTTCTAGAATGACAATAGATCGTTTTGAAAATATTATTGAAAAATATACCACATATTATGATGACAAAGCTAAACCCAGAATAATTTTTGCTGGTGGAGGAGAGCCGTTATTAAATGATGAGTTAGAAAATTATATACAGATTTGTCGAAAAAATAGGTTTTCTACTTCAATAATTACAAATGGACAATTATTATCTTTACAGAGGGCAAAAAGGTTAGTGGAATCTGGATTGAGTACAATCAATGTAAGTGTTCATGCAATAAAGCCAGATGAGTATAAAAAAATAATGAAACTTGATTTTGATGTAACTTTTAAAAATCTGTGCGATATAAAGAATTGGTTAAAACAGAATAGTAATCAAAATGTTTTATTACAAGTTTTATGCAATGAGTCAAATGAAGTTAGTTCAACTGAAAATGAAATGAAAGAGTTTTGGGGCAATCTGGGAATTGCATTCGCTGGAAAAAAACCAATATGGAATAGGGCGGGGAATTTAGAGAGCTTTGATGAATTAATTTGTAATAAAAAACATCACATTTCTGTTAATTTCAATTTGCCAGTTTGGTGTCTTACACTGAAGTATATGGATACAATAGATACTGAGGGAAATTTTCTGAAGTGCTCATGTGAATATTTCGGAGATTCAGAACCAATAGGTAATATTATTGAGGATGATCTAGATAGTTTATATGATAGAATAAAAAAAATTCTAATTGCTAAAGAAAAGCCCTTAGAATGTACTAAGTGTATTAAATCAAAATCGGATATTTTTTTTAAAGAATATGCTGAATTTAATAAAATCTAAATTTTTATAGTAGTAAATATTATGTCATTAAAATATGAAGGAGGATTAGTATGACTAAATCAAAAGAGGAAGTATTTAATAAAATATATGAAATGTTAAAAGAGGAATATTCCCAGGAGTGTACGGACATTCAACTTAGTGGAGATACAAATCTAATTACAGATTTAATGATGAATTCTGTAGATGCTTTAGAGTTTATGTTACGGTTAGAGCAAGAGTTTGATATCGAGATACCAGATGAAGAACTCAATGTGGAATCTCTCCAAAGTATTAATTATTTAGTAAATATTATTACAAAATTATAGCATGCAAATAAAAAGATAAGACTAAATTAATCATTATTGGAAATTTTATGCAGGTTGAAAAATATTTATGATAGATTTACAGGAATTTATTGATTCAAGTAATCCATATGGACATATTATGTCTCTGCCACTAATTGGAATGTCCAAGATCATGATGGTGATTTACAATGTTGGCTACTCAAAAACGTACAAAAGACAGATCAACCTGCATAAAACGAATGCTGTGAATAAGGAACTGTTTATTAATTCATAAATTAAGGAACGAAATGAATGCTTAAGGTCTTGTTCCTGGTTGTAAGGAGCATTAACCATAAACGTATTGTAGTAAAAGGAGATTAGAAGTGGATGTAATTTTAGTTGCAGCTATGGAAATTAATATAAGTGACAGAAATATATATCGGGAAACAAGAGTTAAAGAAGATATTAAAAACTTAAGTTTAAATCCAATGTTTAGTGCGTATATTAATCGATATCGGGAGAATTTAGGTATAGCATGTTTAGCAGCATTTTTACGAGAGAATAATTATTCTGTACAAATTATTAATAGTAATATTGAAAGTAGGTCCAATAGGGAAATTATTGATCAAATAATGCTTGCTCAACCTTTATTGGTGGGATTTAGTATAATTTATGAGCTACAGTTATTCAATACACTGAGTATAATTTACGAATTAAGAAATAGAGGGTATGAGGGTCATATTTCGATAGGAGGACCGTGTGCTTCTTGTATGTATGATTATTTACTTAAAACGAATTTAAGAATAGATTCTGTGATAAGGGGGGAAGGAGAATATACAATACTCAATCTGGTAAAAAGTATAGAGGAAAAAAAGAATTGGAAAAGCATAGAAGGGCTAGCATATATTGATCACAATAATATTATTTATAACAGGAAGAAAAAATGTATTGAAGATTTATCTAGTTTACCTTTTGCGGCAAGAGATAGTCTCTATTTTCTGAAAAACAAAGGATTTAATACACGAACAGCTTCTATTTATTCAAGTAGAGGTTGCAAAGGAAACTGCATATATTGTACTGCACCTCAGTCAAGTTGCCTTGAAAATGTAAAATGGCGTTGTAGGAGCGGAGAATCCTTGTTTTATGAAGTTGAATATTTAGTAAAAGAATTTGGGGTAGAGTATTTATACTTTTGCGATGTTAATTTTATAGGCTATGGTGACGATGCAAAGGTACGCCTCGAAACGTTTTCAAAAAAGATTATCGAAAACAATATAAAAATAAGCTTTCATGCAGAGATAAGAGCAGATTCTATTGAACATGATATGCTAATGCTTTTGAAAAAAGCCGGGTTAAAAGATGTTTTGTTAGGAATAGAAAGTGGATCGCAAAGATTACTGAATTTGTGGAAAAAAGGCATTTCAGTACAAAAAAATAAGGATGCAATAAATGAAGTGAAGAAAATGGGATTTTTGTTAGAGCCAGCGATGATAATGGTAAGTCCTAAAACTAATAGAAAAGATTTAATAGAGACAATTGATTTTATTATAGAAACGAAAATATTTGAGGATAATATCCCAATGAATATGTTTAATAAAATGGTTCTGTTTAGAGGAAGTAAGGCTGAAGAGAATTTGAAATTGGAAGGATTCATTCCAGAAGTTAATGAGAGTATTATTTCTCAAAGAATACAAAATCAATGTGAAATTAAAGCACTATGTAAAGAGTTAATATCAAAGGAATATAGTATAGAGGATAAATGTGTTGATGCGGTCTGGGAGGGGGTAATCCTTCAGATAAATAAGCTGACTTGGTTAATCGAGGATTTTTTCCCGGAATATGTAAGTGAAAGATATCTTAAATATGATAAAGATGATAAGAACAATAAAGAGGAATTTTTTAGCTTGGTACACAGTATAAAGGGATGGAGACGGAATTTGGATAGTCTAATATATGAATTACTTTTATGCATGAAAAAAAATCTTTTATCAAATAATTCTGATATGAGCAATATCAAGAGCCAATTTGAAAATATCGTGTTTTTATATGAAAAGAAATATTTTGAGCAAACACCTGAATTGTGTGATGGTATTAATAGGCTCATTGACATTGGTTAATATCAATAACGGAGAGGATAGTAAATTGCTAATTGAGTCATCAAATAAATTAATTACATATAGTGGGAAAAATTGCTTCTTAAGCAATTTGACCAGTATGGCTAAGTACTATGACAGAAAATTGTTTGAAGAGAATATTTATGCCAATATAGGCCATAATTATCATTTCGGGGAATGGGTTGATCGCCATGAAAAAAAATATCCTACCTTGATGTGCTTTGATCCCGATGTAAGTTATACAGAATTAATAAATGAACTTAGAAAACGTACAATTTCTTTGAAACGTAATATATTCAAGGACGTAGGGAAAGCTATTTGCTATATTGAAAATAGAATTGAACATAATGTTCCAATTATGATTAACGTTGATGCTTTTTATTTAAACTATTGGCCTAAGAATATTCGGAGTCACCATGCACATTATCTTATAATTTATGGGATCGAAAGAGAGAGTAAGGTATGGGTAATTGATAATTGTATACCGGGTAATAATATAAAAAATTATAAAGGAGAGCTTGACTATAAATTATTTGTCTCTTCAATGAATTTTGAAAATGTGAAAATAAACCACGAAAGTATTATTTTGTGGGAAATAGAACCCGAATATGCCTTGGATGAAACATGTAAAAAAGTAGATGATATTGTGCGCTATGATATGCATTCCTACCAAGGAAACCAGAAACATAGAGCGATAGTAGGAAGTATCCTTTATAACTATTTTTCCGGGACTAAATCATTAGATGTGTTACAGGGGATGCTGCTAGATTTTGCTAATTTAAAAAGGAAGGACAATGACGTATTACTAGAAATATATAGAAATATAGTATCCTTTGGTGGCCCTATTATTATGATCGAGTTACTAAAAAAATATGCTAATAATTTTTTGGATACTTGGCCTTTATATAGAGATACTATTAGAAATTATAATCAATTACTAGCTTTATGGAAAAGTGTGGGAATAGGTATAATGCGTTATACAATAGCATATGAAGGAAAGCATTTGTTAAAAGCAATAGAATATCTTAATGATATAATTGTAATTGAAACAGAAAACGATAAATTATTTCAAAACTATATACCAAACAAGATTAAACTTCCAAATAAAGCATATCTATACCCTACAATATTATGTAATTTAAACTGTAAAATGTGTTATTCCGGATCTCATCATGATGTATCTATACGAAACAGAGAATTGTCTTTAAGAGAATATAAGAGTCTTATTGGTAAACTATATGAAAATGGTGTAATGAAGTATGATATTAGTGGCGGAGAGCCTTTAATGCATGATCAGTTAGATGAAATCGTTTCTGAAATAAAGAAGTATAAAGGAACCGAAATATTTTTAGTTACTAATGGAACAATGATTTTAAAGAAATCGTCACTGTTTTTAGAAGTTCTCAGAAAAGTGAATCGGATATATATTTCTTTAGATTCTACCAATGAAGAATTGCATAATAAAATTAGGGGGAGTCGTGTAGCATTTGAGAGGGCTATGGAAGGTGTTAAATTTATACAGTCAGTGGGTTATAAAAACCTTGGACTAAATTTCGTGGCTATGAAAGAGAATAATTTTGAAATAAAGAAACTATTAGACTTTGCGTATATTCAAGGTTTTAAATTTATAAATATTTTAAGACTACTAGACATACAAAAAGATGAAAAACTACTATATGATAATTTGGAATTAAATTCTTTCCTTTCAATTTATGAAGATGTAAATGAATGGATTACAGCTTCCCAGAATGACAGATTTTTTGAGATTACTATTGTTATGCCTGGTTATATTGCTCCTTTAATATTGGGAAAAAGAAAGAAAGCTACAAAAAGTAATGTTAGCTTAAACATCGAATTTGATCCATTCTTAGGTTGTATGGCATATAGTAATTCGATTGTAATATCATCAACAGGAGATGTGACAGGTTGTACGGCAATGATGGCGAGCGATAGGTTTTGTGTTGGTAATATTAGATCCAATTCATTTCCGGAAATATTACTTAGATGGGATAAAATGCGAAATGTTATAGAAAAGAGAGAAAAGAATCTAAGAAGAAAGGGATCATGTTCTGATTGCAATGAATGGCGTTTTTGCCATGGGGGATGCCCAGCCGTAGCATTGAAGTATAAGGATGATTATAATGAAGAGGATCCAACATGCAATTTGATCAAAGGAGACCAGCTATGAAAAGTCAACCCTAAATTAGCAAAAAATTATATTTATTTTCTGACCGGAAAAATGGCTAACTTTAATAGAGCTCCCATAGGGTGCTTTTTAAAAATATATATGAACGGTCAGATATTAATCCAAATTAAATGAAACGTTGTCAGTGAGCATTTTATAAATGATGCGAACTAACTTCCCGGCACAATGTCCTAAGGCGTTGTAATGGGACTTTCCCTCTGAGATTTTCTGATCATAGTAATCTTTAAAGGTTTTGTTGTTTTTGACAACGTTATGTGCTGCATTTATCAAAGCGTAGCGAAGGGGACGAGACCCACGTTTGGACATCTTGGTATGGCTGGCATTAAAGTTTCCAGACTGATAGACAGTCGGATCAAGACCAGCAAATGCAAGCACTTTTGAAGGGCTGGAGAAGCGCGTAATATCGCCAATCTCGCCCAGTATCATTCCGCCATTGATAAAACCAATGCCCGGAATGGTCATAATGACGGAATCCAAAGAATTGACAATCAATTCCATTTCAGATTCAACGTCATGAACCTGGCTATCCAGTAACTCGATTAGTTCAATGGTCTGAGTTATCTGAGTAGATATAGAACTGTCGTTGCAACCGACAGACTTCTGTGCCAGAATCCTTAATTCAGTCGCTGTGTTTTTCTTGAAATGACCGTGGGAGGAAACCTCAAGCAAGTGTGACAGATGGGTCAGGTGCATAGAAGCAATGTCTTTGGTCGTAGGTGCTTCTTTAAGAACTGCATACACAGATTTCTGGTGGATGCCAGATTTGAAGAAATACTGCAGTTCAGGGAAAGCCTGATCAACATACGACATTAGTTGGATCTTGCCCTGGGTACGTTTCTTGATTAGTTTCATGCGGAAACGCCCCAATTCCTTTAAGTGCATGATTGAAAGATCATGCTGCGAAAAGAAACGGTGAGGATCCATCATTAAAGTTTTGGCAATTATGTAAGTATCTACCTTATCCGTTTTTGTTTTGCGAATGTTGTTCTTTCGCATTGCAGAGGTCTGGATAGGGTTTATGACACAGACCTTGTAGTTATGTTTGACAAGGAATTCAAGAAGGTTGTTGCCATAGTGAGCCGTTGATCCAAGACCTATGATGAGGCTGTCAGGATCCAAAGAATGGAGCTTGTGAAGCAGCAGATGGAAGCCATCATAGTCATTTGTAAATTTGAACGGTTGAAGCATAATTTCACCATCTGAAGAAATGGCAGAGGCGAAATGGTTGAGTTTGGCAATATCAATGCCTACGTAAATCATAAGATCTCCTTTCTGAGTGTGATACTGTGACAATTCCACAGGTGTTTACCCTCATAGACTTGATTGAAATAAGTGCTCGGGAAGGAATTCCCTCGTGGCAACATCCAGCTTATAAATGATTCAGATAAAACCGTGGCAATACACTCCTTTAAGTAGTTGGACTACAGAAGAAAATCAAAAGTCCACAGCATCTGAATGTATTATGTCACATCACTAAAAGAAAGGAAAATGTGATGTTTTAGCTTCTATAAACATCATACAAGAAAAGAATGGGTAAACTAGCAATTACTGGAGGAGATAAAACAAGAATAAATACTTTTCCAGACTATCCTTATATAAGTGAAGAGGATAAAAAATATATTCTCAATGCGTTGGAAAGTGGAAGATGGGCTAGAACGGCCCAAGATAGTAATACCACTTGTAAATTAAATTCAGGGTATATTGAAAAATTAGAATTGTGTTTTTCTAAAATGCAGAAAACCAAATATGCATTGGCGGTATCAAGTGGTACTGCTGCATTAGAGATTGCTTTGCAAACAATTGGCTTAGAAAAGGGGGATGAAGTAATTGTAACACCATATACTTTTATTTCAAGCGTGTCATGCATTTTAAAAATTGGGGGGAAGCCAATTTTTGCAGATATTGATGAAGCTACATGGAATATCTCTCCAAAGTCAATAGAAGATTGTATTAGCAAAAAAACAAGAGCTATTGTCTTAGTACACTTTGCGGGGCAGCTTGTTGACTTTAATGCAATACATAATATCGCTAAAACATATAATTTAATTTTGATTAGCGATGCTGCACATGCTATTAATTCAAAATGGAATGAAAAAACGCCGGGTCAGTTATCGGATATCTGTTGTTTCAGCTTACAATCATCTAAGAATTTGACATGCGGTGAAGGTGGAATACTAGTTACTAACAAGAAAGACTATTATGAAAAGGCATATTCCATACATATGTGTGGACGAAAATTCAATGGGAAATGGTATGAATATAGTACCTTAGGATCAAATTATAGGATGACAGAGTTTCAAGCTGCAGTAGCAGTAGCACAATTAAAATCTAATAATAAATATGAACAAATACGTTATAAAAATGCTATTTATTTGATTGATAAAATGAAAGATATTGAGGGAATTGAACCGACACGTACACTTTGGCAAGCAAGAATGAGAGATTATCATCTTTTTACGTTTTCTTATAATAAAGAATATTTTCAAGGTTTAAGTAGAAAGAGATTTATATTAGCTCTGAATTGTGAAGGTATACCATGTGATGAAGGATATGGATCTCCGTTATATAGAGTGCCTATATTGCCTCAAACAGGAAATAATAAGTGTCCTATAACTGAAATGATCTGTAAACAAGCAGTTTGGATTCATCAAAATGTTTTGCTGGGAACATATGAAGATATGGATGATATTATATTAGGAATAAAGAAAATACAAACCTATTGTTATGAGATAAGCAACTAATTTTTTATCAATAGATTTGGAAGGGGAGCTTTATATGAAAAAATCTATTACTATTTGGGCGCTTAAAGGTGGTATATCAGGTAATATTTCTGTAATTAATGCTTTAAAAGAAGTTAAAATGGCAGGGTTTGATGGGCTGGAGGTTTCTTTATGGGAAAATGGAGATATTGCCTATAATTCTAAGCTTTCCGATTTACATCAATTAAAAAAGAGTATAGATAATATCGGTGGAGAAATTAGTAGTATGTCTACTTTATTATTAAATAATATTAGCTTAATTTCTCAAGAGAAAAGTGAGAGAAATAAAGCATATCATATATGTCAAAAAATGTTAGACATTGCTCATGAATTAAATATTCCTTCGATATCTATTTCTCCAGGGAAAATAACTAACATATTTTCATATAAAGATTGTATCTTAAGGGCGGAAGAACAAATTAAAGGATTAGCCGAATATGCTGAAAAAAAACAAGTGTTATTGTGCGTAGAAAATGTATGGCAAGGATTGTTGCTAAGTCCGATAGAATTTGCAAATTTTTGTAATAGTATTGATTCTGGTTGGGTTAGTTCATGTATTGACATAGGAAATGCAGCTTTTTTTACTCCTCCTGATTTGTGGATTAATGAATTGAATAGAATTGGTAAAGTTCATATTACAGATATACGAAAAAGAAGAAATAATACTTTAATTGAATTTGTTAATCCATTAGAAGGACAAGTAAACTGGAAAGAGGTTATGCAGTCAATTAGGAAATTAAAATATAATGGTTATTTAACAATAGAGACTTTTGCAAAACATGGGCAATCGCAATTTGAATCTTTAAAAGTGTTAAATATGAGTTTAGAAAAAATAATTTTAATGGGTAAAACAAATGAAAAGAAAATTGATAATATCTCCACATCCAGATGATGCTGCATTTTCACTTGGTGGGTTCATTTTAAAATACCAAGGAAACAATTTTGTTATTTGGGACGTGTTTTCGAATCAAAATTATACAATAACCAAAAAGCATACGCATATGAATGACATTATGCTTGAAGAAAATAGAGCAATTTCATATATGGGATGTGAAGTTATTTATAGTCATCTCCCTGAAATACAAATGAGAGAAAATATACCTTTAAGCAAAATCCTAAATAGCCAGCTGACAGAGAAAGAGAAGTTCTTAATTACAATAATAAAAAATGAAATTTCAAGAATTTGTAAAGAATGGAAAATTGATGAAATATATATACCAATGGGGTGTGGAAAGCATATTGATCATTTAATTGTAAAAGAGGCTCTTTTTCAATTTGCTAAAGAAAATCATAAAACGATTCAATTTTATATTTATGAAGAACTACCGTATGCGCTTAATTCTGAATGGCGAGATATATCATTATCAGTATTTATTCGGGATAATTATGATTTAGAAGTGATTTTGATTAATATTTCTGACTATATAAAACAAAAAGAACATCTTCTCAAAATTTATAGAAGTCAAATAGGAACGACAATGATAAACAGAATTATTAATTATGCTCAAAGCTTTTCAAAACATATGAGTGCAGAAAGAATATGGAAAATAAGGTTGAAAAATGTAGTTTAATATGGAGATTAAAATGAAATTATATATGAAAGATGGGAAGATTAATTTACTTTTTATTGATTTTGTTATAAGGGAAGATATTTGCAATTTTAATTGCAAATATTGTTTATCAAATGAATTTGATAATAATAGTCATAATGATAAGAAAAGAAATGAAGCGATTGTGTATGAGCGAAATAGTGAACTGGCAAAACGTTTAGATCAGGTTATGGAAAAAATTTTAAAATTATTTGATGCTCCCATATTAAGAATCAGTGGTGGAGAGCTTTTTGCTATTAAAAATATTGATGAATTTTTAAGAAAACAAACCCATTTTAAAGCAATTCAAGTAATTACCAATGGTTCATTGTTAGATAGGCAATTGTTGGATAAGCTTATTAAAGTAAAAAATTGCCAATTACATATATCTTTAGATGGAAATACATTACAACAAAATCAATTCCGTATTGGAAATAAAAGGGCAAATGATAAATTATTGGCTAATTTAGAATTAGCGTATTCCTATGGCTTTGAAATAGAAGTTGGGAGTGTTTTGACAAATGTAAATACAGGGTCTTATTTGTCATTTTTAGAGTATTTGCAAAGATATTGTGGAAAAATAAAGGCATATCCTTTTCCAATTAGAGGCAAAATTAGAGAGAAATATTTTCCTTATCAGCATCAAATTGAACAGTTTGAAACGATACTTAAGAGATATTCCGAATTTCAAAACGTTTTACCTTCTCCTAAATATATTGAAGAGGTAATTAATGTTTTGAGACAAAAAAGGGAACTTCCATGTGTAATTCCTAAAGTCATGATCCAGCTATTTGATAATGGAGACATAGTACCATGCCCCAATTGTTGGACTAATAAAATAGGAAATATTTTAAATGACGCACCTAATACTATCGTAAAAAACATGAGTAATGATAAAATTTATAAACTATTTTTGAAAGACAAGCCCAGATTACCATATTGTCATTCATGCATGACATCGTTAGATATAATAAACTTATATTTTTCAAATCATATGTCTTTTCAAGACATAGTTCAGTTACCTTTATATGCTAATCCAGAGATACAATTAATACTAAAAGAGTTTAAAAGTCATATGAAAGGATGAATATGAAAATAAGTATAATTATACCAACATTCAATAAATTACCTAGACTTAAATTAACTATTACGTCTCTTTTATGCCAAAAAATCAGTAAGGAGAAGTATGAGGTAATCTTTATTAATGATGGTTCTACCGATGATACAGATGCTTATTTTATGAGTAGCAATTTTCAATTCAATTATCAATATTATAAGGTAAATAATGTTGGACGTGCCGCTGCCAGAAATATAGGTATTCGACATTCCAAATTTGATCTATTGCTTTTCATTGATGATGATTTAATATTAAGCCCTAATTTTATACAGGAACATTTAAATATACAAGAAAAAAATACTAAAATAGTACATGGAAGAATTTATAATTTAAATTCATTGCGCTTTTTTAAGGACCCGAGTACCGGAGAATTTTATGATGAAATTAAGCATATTAGAAATTATCATAACCTTTTAAAAATGTGTATAAATCAAGAGGATATTTATAGTAGTTTTGATGCAAAAATATCTTCAAAAGGTAAGGTTTCTACATTTGAAGATGTGATTGAGAATATATATAAAATGAATAGTAAATTTCGATGGCTAATGTTTAATGGGGGCAATACAAGTATTCCGAAAAGCTGGGTTGAAGAATTATCTGGGTTTGATGAGCAATTTGGAATATTATGGGGATGTGAAGATTTAGAACTTGGATATAGGCTATACCAGCAAGGGAAAGAATTTGCTTATTCATATTTAGCTGCAAATTTTCATATGACACATTATAGAAAAAATTATAAGTTAGAGCATCATAAAACATTGGAGCATTTTTATAGTAAGCATCAGGATATTTCAATTATTGCGTTTGAAAAATTCGTTGAAGGAAAATGGAACAAACAGGAGTTTTTAAACTATTGTAGAAATTATATTGATTAATAGTTCTATTGAGAGGGGGGATATAAATGCTGTTTGATAAGTTATGTTTATATGCAGAATCAGAAAAAGTGGCAATAGATAACTATTATAAGAAAATTACATATAAAGAATTGTATAGTCAGCTATGTATACTTAGTAATAGTTTAAGTAGACTCAAATTTAGACCAAAGGATGTTGTAATATTATGTATCGATTCGCAAATAGACTTTGTAATTCTTTTTCTTAGTTTTTTATTAATAGGATGTTGGGTTATGCCAATCATTGACAAGGATGATGCTGAAAAACTTATACGTAAGTATAAAAAAAGAGGGGCTAAAATTTTTGATAATGGTCTATATAATAGTATTAAAGACGACAAAAATAGTTGCAAGAGTTTTTCTTTTCCAGACGAAGAGAAGTGTGGTATTTATCATTTAACTTCTGGAACAACAGCGCATGAAAAAGTATGTGTGAGAACGCTTAGCAGTTTATGTAAGGAAGGAATGACTTATAAGAAATTAATGAAGGTGAATAGCTCTAAAAGCATATTAAGTGTTGCACCTATTTATCATTCATTTGCATTAGGAGCTGCATTTATGACAGCATTTATGAGTGGCTGTACTTTGTTTTTGACAGAAGAGTTTGTTCCTAGAAGAGTTTTGAAAGTTATTGAATTGAATAAAATTCAAATATTAGTTTTAGTTCCAATAATGGTTAAGCTACTATTGAGAACCAATACAAATAAAAAGTATACTTTAAATTCTGTTGAGACTGCTTTAGTTGGAGCAGGACAAGTTACTCAAGAGCTATATGATCAGATGAGAAATAAATACGGGATAGATTTATGTGCAAATTATGGGAGTACGGAAACAGGAGGCATTATATCGAGAATGACTTCAGAACCTGTTCTGTCTGTAGGAAAGCCGATGGAGGGGGTTTGTATTAAAATATGTAATTCATGTGGGGATGAATTAGAAATAGGAAATGTGGGAGAATTGAGGGTTAAGGCAGCTTATATGATGAAGGGATATGCATACGAATCAAATGATGATTTTGATGCCGAAGGATATTTTATAACGGGCGATTTGGGATATATTGATGATAATAAGAATGTATTTATAGTGGGAAGATTAAAGAAATTAATAAATGTAGGGGGGAAAAAGGTCAATCCGTATGAAGTTGAAGAAGTGATACGTATGTATCCAGGTGTACAGGACTGCATCGTTGTAAAAGGGGTAAAAAATGATAAAAGCGAATATGTCAAAGCAATAATCGTAGGGCAGGGAATAACAAAGCATGAAATTTATAAACACTGCATAAAAAAAATGACTATGTACAAGTGCCCAACACAAATTGAATTTGTGCCATTTATAAAAAGAAATTTATTGGGTAAAAGTAAATTATAGGATAAATATAATGAGGTGGAAAATTTGAAAGTATCTAGTTTTGGCTATACATATATAATGAATGATTTTTGTATATTACCTGAATTATGTAATTTTAGTTGCGATTACTGTATATACTCGAATGCAACAGTAGAGCAGAAAAGTATTCCATATAAAATTTCAAAGTATTATGATAAATCGGGTGATAATATAGAATTTTTTGACTATGTTGCAAATGTCTTGATGAATAGTACGCAGTGCTTTCCAACTCCAATATTAAGAATTTGTGGTGGAGAACTTTTTCTTTTAAAAAATATCATGTATTTATTAAGAAAAATACATGAAAAATTTGAGACAGTACAAATTATTAGTAATGGTTTTTTTTTAACACCTTACATACTATCAGAAATTAAGGAACTTGGTAATTGTGTGTTACATATATCATTAGATGGGCATACACAAGAGTTAAATGCACATAGAGTACATAGTAGCTACCAGCAAGAGATTATATTGAATAATATCAATCATATAATTAAATTGGGAATCCCGTTAGAAATAGCATCATGTTTAACGGATAGAAATACAAAAGATTATGAAGAAGTTGTTAAGTTTTTTAATGATATAGAAGGGGATATTTTGTTGCTACCGTTTCCGGTAAGGGGAAAAGGAAGTGAAATGTTTGTTCCATCGAAACAGGATCAAAAACAGTTATTCAAAATTCTTGAACGGTATGATTTATATAGCAAAGTATTGCCTCCTATAAAATATGTTGAAAGTTTAATGAATTATTATGAAAATGGATATAGAAATATAAAATGTTATATCCCTAAAGCCATTGTACAAACATTTTATAATGGAGATATTTATTCGTGTTGTATGGACTGGAGTGTGCGTGTTGCAAATATTAATTCTCAAAATAGAAAAGAGATTATAGAACAAATTCAAAAAAATAGAATTTATAATATATATGACATGTTTCCACCTAAGTTAAGAAGTTGTAGAGAGTGTTTTACGGTTTCTGAAATTATTAATCTCTATTTTGAAGGTAAAATAAGTGATAAAGAGCTATGTAATATGCAACTGTTTTCTGGAAAAACAACTTTAAAAATGATGAACGAGTTACGTAAAGAGATAATAAAAAATGTAAAATAGCTGGTTTAACAGAGAAAATTTAACGGTAGATATATCAAATGATAAAAAACAAAAGAACTATAAGATATGTAAAAGGAGAAAAAGTATGGGTAAAGTATTTATTACATCAGAATCAGTAACAAGTGGTCATCCGGATAAAATTTGTGATCAAATTTCAGATGCAATTTTAGATGCAGCTTTAAAGCAAGATCCTGAAAGTAGAGTGGCTTGTGAAGTTTGTATTACAACTGGCCTAGTAATTGTTATGGGAGAAATTACTACAAAAGCAAATTTTAATATTTCTAAAGTAGTAAGAAATACAATAAGTGATATTGGGTATAACAATTTAGCTGGAGGTTTTGATGCACAAACATGTGGTGTGCTAATATCATTAGACGAACAATCGAAAGATATATCTAAAGGAGTAGATCAATCGTTAGAGTATAAAACAAAGGTAGAAAAAGCAAATGTAGAAAAAACAATTGGTGCCGGGGATCAGGGAATGATGTATGGATATGCAACTAATGAAACTGTGGAATATATGCCTTATCCTGTAGTTTTGGCGCACAAATTAGTAAAGCGATTGGATGACTTACGTAAAAGAAATGTATTAGCGTACTTGCGGCCAGATGGAAAAAGTCAAGTAACTGTGGAATATAATAATGGAATTGCTTCTAGAATAGAGGCGGTTGTGATTTCAGTACAACATGATAGTAATGTAAGCCGTGAAATATTGGAAAGAGATATTAGAAATCAGGTTATAGATTTTGTTTTACCATCCGATATGATTGATTCTAGAACAAAAATATTTATTAATCCGACAGGACGTTTTGTGGTTGGCGGTCCGCAAGGTGATAGTGGACTGACAGGCCGTAAAATAATCGTGGATACATATGGAGGTGTTGCCCACCATGGCGGAGGAGCTTTTTCAGGAAAGGATCCGACTAAAGTTGACCGTTCAGGGGCTTATATGGCTAGATATATTGCTAAAAATATTGTTGCTGCAGGTGTTGCCCAAAAATGTGAAATACAATTATCCTATGCGATAGGAGTGGCTAACCCACTTTCTATTGCAGTAGAGTCTTTTGGTACCGGTATAATTAGTGATGAACAGATAATACAAATTATTCATAAAGTATTTAGTTTAACTCCTAATGGAATAATTACCTCACTTAATTTAAAAACACCAATTTATAAGCAAGTGGCTGCATATGGGCATTTTGGAAGAAGTGATTTAAATGTTGCATGGGAGAAATTGGATAAAGTAGATGAAATAAAACAACTAGTAAAAACAGTCTGTTAAAAAAGAGTAAAAAAACAATATGGATAATGATATGAAAACGTTAAATATTTATAAAAGACAGTTTAAAGAAATTAATAAGCAAATGGATGGGAATGTGATTTTGGCAGGCCCTTGTGCAGTAGAGTCATATGAGCAAATGTCAAAAGTAGCACAATGTATTTCAAGACATTCTTTGAAATACATTAGAGGAGGTGCTTATAAACCTAGAACCTCTCCGTATAGTTTTCAAGGCCTAGGTAAAGAAGGTCTACATATTTTAAAAGCAGTATGTGATGAATACAATTTGATTGGCGTTACGGAGATTTTGGATATTCGCGATTTGGATGACATTCAAAGTTGTGTAGATATATTGCAAGTTGGAGCAAGAAATATGTATAATTATCCATTATTAAAAGAACTTGGAAAATTAAAGAAAACTGTTTTATTAAAAAGAGGCTTTATGTCTACATATAAAGAATTAATGTTAGCAGCAGAATATATCCTTAATAACGGAAATGATAACATTATTATTTGTGAAAGAGGAATAAGAACATTCGAAACATCAACGAGGAATACTTTAGATTTATCAATTGTAGCACTTATAAAAGAAGACACTGAAATTCCAGTTATTGTTGACTTGAGTCATTCTCTTGGGCGAAAGGATATTATTGTTCCCATGGCTAAGGCCTCTGTCGCTGCAGGGGCAAATGGACTTATGGTTGAAGTACATCCTAATCCAGATAAGGCATTATCAGATCAAAAACAACAATTGTCGATAAATGAATTTGAAAATGTGTTAAAGAATTTAAAATTATGAAAGGAATAGAATATTGATGAAAAAAGTTACTATAATTTCTAATAATTTAGAATGCGATGAGTTAGCAGGATATTTTAGTAGGTTAGAGAAATATTTTCGTATAAACAACTGGGAAATTAGTAAGGATTTAAATGCGGATTTGATTATCATAGTGGCTTGTGGGGCTATAGACTTAGTGTACTTGTATGTGAAAAATGCATTATCAGATATTTATGCCAAAAAGGGA
Organism: Blautia pseudococcoides; assembly: GCF_001689125.2. Taxonomy (NCBI): domain Bacteria; kingdom Bacillati; phylum Bacillota; class Clostridia; order Lachnospirales; family Lachnospiraceae; genus Blautia; species Blautia pseudococcoides. Next base: position 4,799,261 of record NZ_CP015405.2, read on the forward strand.
GATTATGAATCTACTATTATAATGGGATGTCAAGCTATTACATATAGGGATAAGCTTCAACAAATTTTTGATGGTCGTATGATAGCATATGGAGAAGAAAATATTTTAGATGAAATAATTTGTGCTAAGAATAAATTCTCTGATATAAAAACACCAAATGTATATAAATTTTCAGATGAATACCCAAACGAATTATTTACCATTATTATTTCTACAGGTTGTTTAAGAAGATGTACTTATTGTATCATTAATAAAGCTCACGGAAGTATAAAAAGTAAGAAGATACAAGATATTTGTGAAGAGTACGCTGTTGCCATTAAATGCGGATATAAAAATGTAGCTTTATCAGGAACAGATACTTCCGTATATGGGTATGATAATGGGGAGAATATTATAAACTTACTAGACAAGTTAATACAGATGGATTCTACTATTCAATTTTATATAGAAAATCTGCACCCCCATAATTTAATAAAGTATAAAGAAGAATTTATACGATTGACGGAGAAGAATATTTTTGCCTATTTACATATACCCCTTCAACATGTTGATGATGCAATTTTAAAAAAAATGGGGAGAGATACTGTTTTTTCTGAAATATATGATATGGTAATAAAGTTAAAGGAAGTATCTCCAAAAACAATAATAATTACAGATTTCATATATGGATTTCCAGGTGAAACAGATGCACAGTTTAGTAAATTACTGGAATTTGTGCAAAATGATGCCTATTTTGATTATTATTATATTCATGATTATTCTGACATTCCAGGAACTGCTTCTTATAATTTTAAATCAAAAATTAGAGAAGAAGAAATGAAAAAACGTGGGTTGCAGATAATGGTTGCATTTGAACGGCGTAAGAAAGAAAAAAAGAGTAGAATGGATAGTCATAATTATAGAATATTTAGAAACCGATATAATATAGAGGAATTTATACGAAAAGAAAAAGGCTATTATATTTGTGAGAATACATATCAAATAATATGATAAAGTTAATTTGTTAAGAAGGGTGATGGTGACGTATTAAAGGGTTAATAGGATGTTGAAAAAAATATGGACATAAAGGATCAATCAAAAGACATTCTACTATAAAACAATTTTCATGAGTTAAGATAATGGAGAGGGGTATTGTACTTTTGCAGTCCGTATGCATAGAATTAACTATTACCTGCTTAGAGAACTGCTAATGTCAAGATTCTTAAGTGAATTTATATAGGAACATGGAATCAAGAGAGAACAATAAAGGACATTATTCAAGAAGTGCTACTTGCAAAATTCTATTTGACATTTGGTTTAACTAATGAGGCTTTTTTACTCGTAAAAAGGTGTTCCTCGTAATTGTCAAAAGATTTCTTGTTCCTTGTACGAGTATACAGCAGATCGCCTTCTGGGGACATATGAACTGTAATAAAAAATATAGTAGTTGACTAAAGTAGAATAGTATTATATGATATAAAAAAGGAGAAATGTATGTTAAGCATTGTAGAATACAAAAGACCAATATTGAATTAAATATTGTACGAAATGGAATGATACGAGGAGTTTACACGTATTGTTTTGTTGTTGTATCTAGAAAGCTTTAATTTCATTCTTCATAAAATGTAAAAGAATTCAGTTATATCATATATATTTTATTTTAACCATGAAATTATATGCCTAGGCTATAGTTTCATGGTTTTTTATTTTAGATAGAATTTAGGAGAAGATTTTTATTCAGGAAATAGAATTTAATGGAACTAGTTTATTAGAGTCGGAGAAGGAAAAAGCTAAGGTGATGTATAATAAATTTTATAAGAATGAGATTTCATGATAATAAGAATATGTCATATATTGGTTTGGAAGAACTAGATTACTACAATAAAAATCACTAGAGGAGGTTATAGAACCATATCGGATAAGATTATATAATCAAATTGATTATACTTCATTACTTTGAATCACCGTTTCGGAGAGTGAGAGCTAGTCCAAATTCATGATCTTGGATTTGGTAGATTACTTACTGGAACACTAATTGTAAAGATGGATGCCTCGTTGTAGTGGTGCTGCCCTTGACAAACTGAACAAAACTTTGAACAGCCGTTTGGTCACTTGTAAATATATCATAGAATACGGAAACATCTTGCTCACTAGGAATACTAGAAATGGTAAGAGATACTTGAATTGAACTGATGCTGAATCTGCAGGTACCAGAAATCTTGGCACCTTCGCCAGTGTATTGAAGAAATATACCGAGTTAGTTGTACTGACTATTGGTGAATGACTTCTGCTTAAACTTACAGAATCTGAAATTAGAAATCTTTTTTGAACTATTTTATAAATACATAAAGAAAGTCATTGACCATTTTTCTTTGCCAGCTTCAGGAAAATGAGCGGTATCAGCACACCTGCAGTAGAGAGAACTTTTGCAGATGCCATTATGAATTGTATTTCGATTAATATTGTGAGAGTATCGATCGATCATTACGATAGAGGCATATGGCATGAATTTGGCTTAGACTGAGTAACTATCAACAGGTAACTCCGTCAGTTCAGACAAGTGAATTGTGCTACATTGACTTGACGGTTCGGCTTTACCGTAATATTCAATGAAGACTTTATAAAGCACGATTTAAAGGATTTTGTGCATAATAGTGATTAAATAGTCTTGCTTGATAAGCAAGCTGAAAAGTTAATCCATGCAGGGAAAAGAGAAGGTAGTTCAGCTAGTAAAAAGGTGAAGTATGGCCTTGAAAAAACTTTAGCCTATTAGGGTTTTTTTGTTCAGTACTGACTTGGGTTTGGACTAATAATACTAGCGTGTATTTCAAGCGTGATACTAAACATTGAACAAAAGTAAACAACATTTTACATGAGTATAGAATGCTTTGATGTTTGTATGTGTCAGACTGTGTTATGTAGTAGTAACCGGTTGGGGATTCAATTTAACGCTACATGAACGAGGAAGATTTTTTCAAGTCAAGGGGATGGCCTACAGTTAGATATTGTAGTCGTTTGATTGCCGGTTACTAAATGGTCAAAGTTTATATTTTTGAAAATAACTTACACTTTCAAAATAAGCATTATGTTAGTTTATAGTAGAAATTAAAAGAATATAAAAGAATAAATAATAACCGAAATAGTTAGATGCTGGCATAATAGGATAATGGAACAAGCAAATCATTTTAAAAAGATTTATAGTTTTATAAGGAGAATTTTATATGGCGGTTATAGAAGTAAAGGATTTAACAAAGATTTATAAAAGATATGTAAAAAAGGAAGGAATATTAGAAAGTGTTAAAGGATTGTTTACAAGGCAATATGTCCCAAAACGGGCGGTTGATGGAATAACTTTTTCAATTAACCAAGGAGAATTTGTAGGTCTTATAGGACCTAATGGAGCAGGAAAAACAACATTGATAAAAATGTTGACGGGGATAATTAGTCCAACATCTGGTGAGATTAATGTGTTAGGATACTATCCAAATGATTTGAAACCTGAATTTAAAAAAAAATATGCAATTGTCATGGGACAAAAAAGCCAGTTATTTTATGAACTTACAGTAAATGATACATTACGATTGTACAAAGAAATTTATGACATTTCTGAGGAGAGATTTTGTCAAAATAGGAAATATTTTGCTGATTTACTAGGAATAAATCGCTTATTGGATGTACAAGTACGAACATTATCATTAGGAGAGAGAATGAAAATGGAATTAATGGTTGCATTGATGCATGAACCTGAAATTTTATTTTTGGATGAGCCTACAATAGGTCTTGATGCTATAGCAGCTAAGCAGATTAGAGAATATTTAAAAGTCATTAATAAAGAAAAAAATGTAACTATACTTTTAACATCTCATTATATGGAAGATATTAAAAGTATGTGTCAAAGAACTATAGTTATAAATAATGGTAGTAAGATATACGATGGAAATACTTCGTATCTTTTTGAAAAGTATCAAAAGAATAAGTGTATAAATGTTCTGTTTGATAATAATTTAGAATTAAATTTAGGGTTGGAAGTAGAAATAATTGTAGATAAGCCATCAAAAAAGATAATTGTAGTTGATCAAGAAAATGCCGGTAGAGTAATTAGAGAAATATTGAAATATAATCCTAGAGATATCTCGATTGAAACAGAAGATATAGGAACTATTGTTGAGCGGATTTACCAAGAAGGGAGCAATGATTATGAACAAGTACATTGAGGTAATGAAAGTTTACTTTAAGGTACAATTTATTTGGAGAGCAGATGTATTGTTTAGTGTTTTTTTTTCAGTCACAAGGATAATATTTGCATATTTACTATGGAATGCTATATTTGCAGGGGAATCTATGATAAATGGTTTCTCTCTAAATAGTATGATGTCATATTATATAATACAATCCTTTTTATCACAAATGGATATGTCCAAAAAAATAAGTACGGAAATTTCCATGAGCGTAAGACAAGGAACATTCACAAAGTATTTAATTTTGCCAATAAATACGGAAGGCTATTTTATATCTATGATGCTAGGGAAAATTCCAAGTTACTTAGTATGGGACATTTTATCTGCGATGGTTTGGGTCTTAGTTTTTAGAATCGATTTTGTTTTCATTACCAATCTGTCAGCTATTATAGGTGCATTATGTTTGATAGTGCTGGGATTCTTATTTATGATACAATTAAATTTTTTGTTAGGTATCTTAGTTTTTAAATATGAAGAAATAAGTACGTTTCTACTAATTAAGGATAATGTTGTGTTATTGGTAACGGGAGGAATTATACCGTTAGCGCTATTTCCAGAATGGATACTTAATATTATGAAAATGTTGCCATTCTACTATATTACTTATTTGCCATCCATGATTTTTATAGGACAGAGCTGTGTGAATGAAATAATTACTGGCTTAATAGTGATGATATTTTGGTGTGGAATGATGCAAATTTCTATAATTAAGTACTGGAAAAACAATGTTAAGATGTATGATGGGGTAGGTATATGATAAAAAAAGTAAAAAAAAATATAAGAATTATTAAAGCGTTAGCTAAATTAAGATTTCAGAATCTTATGATGTTTAGATTGAGCTTTTTTGGACCATTTTTTGTTGATGCGAGTTTATTTTTAATTCAGATAGCAGTATTTGAGATAATTTATCAGAACATTTCTAATATCGGTGGTTGGGAAAAGGCGGAAATGATAATATATATAGGAACATTTTCTTTAATTAATGCATTAAATATGGTTATCTGCTTTTTTGGAATCTTAAAAATACCAGAAAAAATAAAAACTGGAGAAATGGATTTATATTTAACGCAACCAGTAAGTCCTTTATTAAGATTTACTTTCGAACAAATTAATCCTGGATCGATTCCATTAATTATTTTGAGTTGTTGTATAATCACATATGGTATGAGGATGATTGAACACATAATAACAATAAAACAAGTTTTTGCATATATGTTTTGGATTTCGATTATGTTTTTACTATATTATGAATTGGAAATCCTATTTCGTTCAATTGCATTTTACACGACTTCAATATTGGGTCTAGAACAATTGGAAATGGTAAGTATAGAATTATGTATGCAGATACCGGGAACAGTATTTTATGGAATATTTAAAGTTCTATTTTACGGAATTTTACCATATGGCATTATAGCAACGTTTCCAGTGCAAAGCTTAATAAATGAAATGTCTCCATATCAGTTTATATATGGTTTAATAGTTGTACTTGTATTTACATTGATTACTTATACTATATGGAAAAGAGGTATTAGGCATTACGACAGTATTAATTGAAATATGATAAATATTAAATAATTAGAAAATTGATGAAGTATGATTTATTATAAAGGTGGGGTCATTCAGCCATTGGCGGATGTAGTCATTATCCGCCATGCTCTCCAGAAGATCCCGGTTTAGATGCTGGTCCGGCAGATATTCAATGTTTCCAAGAAATGCAGATGAGTCAGAGAACTTCGCGTTTTTGATTAATCTTTTGATATTGTTATTATGTCGTGAATCGTATTCCGCATCAACCAATAGCATGAGACGTTCACGGAAGGATATGGAACAGTATTCAGTTTCCTGGTCGATCTGTTTTTCATAAGCTTTGGCAAAGGCAGGCAGCCTCATAGACTTTAACTTTTTCACCGTATTATTTTTCATGGCTGCCGCCTCCGTAATAAGAAGCCCCACGGACCAGGGAATAGCTTTCGTTATGGATCATCTCAGAAGATTGACTTGATGGGCTAGCAGCCTTGTCATTACTAGATTCCAGAATCAGGCGGATATTTTTATATCGCGGGCTGGGAATTCGCTCCAAAGCTACTTTGCAAGCATGTTCCAATCTTTCTGAAGTATATTTATCAGCCAGTTTCAGGAGAGACAGGAATCCCTTATAAGCCTGCTCTTTGACCCGGTAGGAATCAAAGATCCCATGGATCACCTGATAGGTTGACTCACCGATACCAGATGCCCACTTCAGGAATCTTGCCTTATCCCATTCACTGTACAAGTGATAGTTGACAGGCATGTGCTCCAGAATCGTGGAGTACTGCCTGCGGCGGCCATAAAAGCGTTTATGGCTGCAGATCCGATTCCCTTTGTAATAAACCTCAATACTGCTCTTAGTGTACCGTATATCCACTTTCTTACGCACATACTCATAAGGGATTGAATAGTTCTGGAAATCTATGCAATGTGGTAGTTGTCCTTTGGTAGTACAGGAACAAGTTCTTTGGCTGCTTTATAGACCTCTTCCGCTTTAGCTGTACTGAAGTTGTACTTCTTGCTCTTACACCATTTTTGATAATAGGCAGTATGTGTTTATAGAATTTTCCGAACACAATCATATATCAATAGGTGGTGGCAAAATTCATCCATTTTTGACTAGCATCAACACGAGCAAAGCTATTAAAGTAGGAACTTACGCCTGGATAAGTCTGATTAAAAATGCCAATAAAATTGTTTTTTATTGCGGTTTTATGCTTCATGTAAAACAAAATTGACGATTCATAGCTTTTAGTTGATTATGTATCTCGTCTATAACACTATACGGTTTTAATTCTGTCCAACTGTCAAGAGGGTAACAGGCGATTTTTATAACAGCTGCTTTATCGGATTTAATCTTACGGAGAGAATTTCCATTAAAATCTTTAATTAGTTTAGGATTAACCGCACTGACAAAGAGACCAGTTTGAGAAAGTTTGAGGGCTAGTGATTCATAATAGTGTCCTATGTTCCATAACAATACGGGATTCTCCATCTACGGACTTGATAAAGTCAATGATAGCCCCTGTCAGCTATAACAATGACTTTATCTGAAATGTCAGATCAGTCTATCATGTTTACCAAAGCCTTGTGCTCATTCATGCCAATTTTGGACTGGATAGATGCATCAATATAAACATGCTGTAAAAAATCATAAAGGGTATCTAAATGTAACAGATTATGCCTGTTTGTCTCATCATTATTTTTAATAAAGGAAAAAGTAACTGTTTTGTTTGTGAGAAGTCTAAAATCTGAACCGTCTACAGCAAATAATCGCTATCCGTTGAATAGAAGATGTTTGTCACAGCCGTTAATTATTGTTTTGAAAAAAATTCAATGCCTCATGTTTGATTTTGGTTCGTTGTTGTACAAATGCAGAGACTGTGACTGTATATTCAGCATAATCAAAACATTCAAATATCTCTTCGGATAAACTTCCGCCTCCCATTCCCATTATCATTTCAATAATAGTTTTAAAGCATAATTTCCGCTTCCTTGTAAAAACTTTATCCGGATGAGAAAGATAGGGATATGGATTATGAGCAAGCTAATCAATTATCTCGTCTGGATTTCTTTAATATCTGCGGGTTTCATGCAGCACCTCCTTGAAATATATACATCAAAGGGCTTCGCCACAAATTTTTAGTAATCTGTCAAGCTCTTTTTTGAATTTTTATATGTCTATATCCAAAAAGAAAGAGAATCTTCTTTGATATAGCGAAGGTCTCTTTCTTTTAAGAATTTTAACTTAATGACGTTAACCTTGGGATACTCCCATAAATTAATTTATGATATAATTTAAATATTAATTAAAATTACATTTATGCAAGAGATCTAAGGAGGATTTTACTATATTAAAAACGAATCTAATTTCTTTTTCACTACAGTTTTCTAATAAGATGCATAATTCATTTTTATAAACTTTTGAAGAAACATTTACATAATCACATAATAATTCATCAGCAGAGCAATTTAAAGCATTGGCTATTTTTATAAAAGTTTTTAAACTTAATTTAGTATATCCTGTCTCAATATGAGAAATATGTGTAGTTCCTACATCAACCTGCTCAGCCAAATACTCTTGTGTTATATTTTGAGTTTTTCTTTTTTCTCTTATCCGTTGTCCTAAGTATATATAATTATCTATTTTTTCGTTGTTCATATTGCACCTCCAGTATTATGTATGTATTGTAAATGCAAATTTAAATTTTCTTAATAACTTAAATGTGCAATATGTCTAAATAAAGACGGGATAAAGGCCGAAATTAATTGATTGAAGTGTGCCTATTGGTATAATATGTCCTAATAGAATATTACATAGTTTTCCCATAAAAAGTAGAATTATAAGTATACATATTTTTAATTATAATATTCTGGATAATATTTAGGCTTCTGAATTGTGAAAAACAGATATTATTTGTTTTGGGGGTACTAATGATGATTAATATTGCTATAGTAGATGACGACGAAGAGTATTTACAGGAAATACAAAGTATAATAAAAAAATTTTGTTATAAAAAAAATATTTTATGCAATGTAAATGCTTTTACATGTGCACAATTACTTTTGTATGAAATAGATGAACAAAAAAACTATGATATATATTTTTTAGATATAGAAATGTCTGAAGTTAATGGCTTAGAATTAGCAAAGAAGATAAGAAAACAGGATAGGATCAGTTATATCATCTTTATAACATCTTATATAAAATATTCCTTAAATGCCTTTGATTACAATGCGTATCAATATATAATGAAAAGTCAGATTAAGCAAAAACTGTGGTATACCCTTGAGTCTATATGGAAAAGAATGGAAGAAGATAAACGTGAATATTATACTATAATTACGCAAAATCGATATGGAAAAATATTATTTAAAGATATTTTTTATATTTTTAAACAACAAAAATATGTAATATTTAAAACTCGCTATAATGATGTAACTTTAAGGGATACATTAAAAAATGTGTATGCTAACCTCGATTCAACTGAGTTTATATATATTGATAAAGGTTATATCGTAAATATTTTTCATATAATGCGATTAGAGCATAATATAATATTTTTGAGAAATGGAGAAGAATTAAAAGTAAGTAGAACTTATAGAGATTCAGTCAAGGAAAAGATTCATCAACATTGGAAGTGGAAATAATATGTTAGTTTTAAATATAATTCAATTTTTATTGGGACTCTTTGAAGTCTTGTTAAGTACCTTTTTCTTGTTCAAGATACTGAATTTAAACAATAAAAGTTTGTATAGTAGTAAAATTATTTGGATAATTATAATAGTTTTAGCATTAATTGAAGATATTAATCGAAATATTAGATTATACTCAATAATATTAATTTTGTTTGTTATAATTGTTTTAAGTATTTCCTTCAAGATAATATATAACACAACTCTAAAAGAAAGTTTTTTGTGTACAGCATTATATTATTTTAGTCTAACTTTATTAGATATGTTTATGATTTTTTCTGTGTCTATTTTATTGCAAGATGATAGGATAAGTATTTATGTTAGCCGTAATTTATGTATACAAAGAATTATTATATTATTTATTACCAGGTTGGTTATGTTATCAATATATTATTATTTTATCAAAAGGATAGTAAATTTAAAAATAAAAAAGCATTACAAATCTATAGTAGCAATTATTATAATTGAATTCATTGGAATCATATATTATCAAAAGATATATGTAGATACATTAGTGACAGAACTAGCTTCATCATACTACAATTTTTTAATGATAGTTATCCTTTTAGTAGTTATATTAGCAGGTTATGTTACCTATAAAAACGTCGTAGAAGAAAAGAGAGTAATTTCATTAAGGACACAAATGTTAGAAAGAAATTATCAGGAATTAAAAAAGTATTATGAAAAATCTAGAACATTATTTCATGATTACAATGCACATATAACATTATTGCAAAAGCATCTACTAAAGGGAAATATAGATAAAGCATTGCATTTTCTAGAGGACATTCTTGAACCTATTTCACAATTAGAAAGAAAACTTTATTCTGGAAATGAATCAATAGATATTGTCTTGAACTATAAAATAGGTGAAGCTATGGAGAAGGATATTTTGACAGAATATGATATTTCCATTATTGATACGTCGGTATATAAAATTTCGGATGAAAAATTGTTTATTGTATTATATAATTTGTTAGAAAACGCAATTGAAGCATGTGAAAAAGTTGAGAAAGGAAAGCGTTGGATATATGTGAAAATTCATCATATAAATGAAATGCTTAAAATACAGATTAGCAATAGTTTCATCATTAAGCCCATATATAAAAATAGTAAACTTATAACTTCAAAAGAAAATAAAGACCTACATGGTTTAGGGTTAGATAGTGCGAGGGAAGTCATAGAAGAATATGGTGGTTACTTTGAATATAATTATGATTCCAATATTTTTTATGTAAATATTACTATTTTTAGATAATCAGACTGTATGGTTACAGAATTGAAATAGTTAATGGTTTATAAGATTAGTTAAAGGTCAAAAAAATGCAATTTGCGCCGCATTTTGTTTAAGTGAAATACACATGATATAATAAATAAAAATATGTATATAATATAAAGGAGAGAAATGTATGGATAGATATTCTAAAAGAAATAGTAGAAGTAATGAAATTGGAGATATTATTGAAGAAATCAAGGAGTTGGATAATGAGCGACGTGTTGTATCCACATCTGATACAATGTGGACAATTGATACTTCTTCTTTTTTGACATTGATCTGTTGCTAGAAGATATACCTGCGTATGATAAATGCTTTCGTTTGTAAAACATTTATTATAGTTGGTATGAGTTTTTATTTTGTTTGAAGAAATCTAATGAATTATGGAATAATTGTTTCCAGAAGGTGATGCTGATGATTTTAATTAGTATCAGAAGTCTATGAACAGAAGGCTTTTGTGTTCTATGACAAAGTTAGATGCGCAAATAATTATTCCAGCAGGTTTTCTAGCCCTCAAATCGTGCTTATAAATGTAGTAAGATTATCTCGTTATAACATATGAAGGCTATGAGTACGGCGTATGTTCGTAAAGTTTGTACTCTAATAGCACTACATGTAACACGATTAGATGAGGCACCACTTTAAACAATTGGAGATGGTGACCATTCAAATAGTAATACTATTGGTTAGATAAATAGATATCAAATGTAACCAATTCGAATTTCTGGGCACCAGGACATTCCGTCTGCTTCAGGAGTTCTCATGTTAGGGGATATCTCCGGACCTGATGCAATAGGCCGGAAGAACTGGCTGTTCAGTAGACGGAGCGAATGTCAGTGCAGTGGTTTATGCAATGGTTGAGATGGCAAAAGCACACGATTTGAATATTTATGGATATCTTAAATTTCTGCTGGAGCATTGGTCGAGTAAAGATATGACCGATGAACAGCTGGCAGATCTGGCATCTTGGAGTGAAAAACTCCAATCTATCAAAAATTGTATGTGAATTATAGCGAATTACTCCAACTCGCAACGGGCTGGAGTAATTTTAAATTTACGAATTATAAGATGGTAGAGGAAACGGGAGTTGTTTTGAAGAAATGGTAGAAACTGAATTTTTGTAAAAATGACAGAGTTTTAGCTGTTGGTATCTCATTCAAATCAGTTTTGGTGATGATTTGGGAAACTTTTGAAAGATTCTCTAATTAGTATTCCCTATCAGAAAAAATTGTTTTTATGAGGATCTATTTACTCGAATTTTATGTGTGACCTTATCTGTGGAACAACGTGAAAATTCATGATTTTATGAAAATATTATCTTATTGATTAAAACTAGTATGATACTAATGGTTTACCGTATATGTTACAGTGAAAAATTGGCTATTTTGGAGATAGGGATTTGTATGAAAGAATATAGTTATTTATTTGAGAGGCAATATAAAAAATTGGATTTTTCCACAAAAAAAAACTTCAATTGTAAGTATTGGGAAAAAATTTTAGGTGAAAGAAAGATTGAATATTTAAGCAAAACTTTCTCAGAAGTTTATTGCTATTTAAATGATTCTGAAAAATATGATATAACTATTGATAAAAATTATTTAGAATTATTGTATATATATAGAGAAAAGCAATATGAATTAGAAAATTTTGATGAATCAGAAATTAACAAAGAAATTTTTTATACTTTTTATATACCATTTATTAAAATAGCTCGATATTATGTTAAAGAGAAATATGGTACGACAATTACTCAATTATTTGGTAAAGGATTCGAAACAACACTTTTTTATTTGCTCTCAAAAATAGGATTTAGGGTTTTATTAAGAGAATTTGATTTAGTAAAAGAAGAAATTAATGTAGAAGATGAAGGGTTGTGCTATAAAATTTTTTTAAATAACTATTTGACTGACGAGAAATATTTTAATGAAATAATAGAGGTTTATCCAATTTTATTACGTTGTTTACTAGATAAAATATTTAATTATACAAAATTTATTAATTATTTTATAATGTGTTGGGAAAATGATCAAGAATTAATTAAAAATAGAATGAAATTAGCCACTATAGAAATGTCAAATTATGAGTTTGTCGGTGACATTCATTCAGATAGCAAGGCAACTATTAAAATAAAGTTAATAAATGGTAAAGCAATTTTTTTTAAACCTCATTCATTAGGTCTTAAAAAAATGTATTATGATTATTTTAACCTCTTATGTAAAATAGAAGGTTTAGAAATTCCACAGTATATCATGATTGATAGGAAGGATTATGGATGGGAAAAAGAAATAATATATAAGGAATGTCAATCGCTAGGTGAAATAAAAAGATATTACCAACGGGTCGGCATACATATAATGTTATGTTATTTTATGGATATTCAAGATATGCATTATGAAAACCTTATTGCATCTGCAGAATTTCCTGTTTTTATTGATATAGAGGTTGCTTGTAGTAGAATAAATAAATTTACTATGAATATGAATTTTGAAGAAAAAGTAAAATGGTTATATTCAAGGTCCGTAGTGGGGAGTGGAATTTTACCAACCAATAATCCAGAAAGCTATAAATTTGCAGGGATAACTGCAAAAAAGGGAGTAATTTTGAAAACTAAAGTTTCTCGCATTATTAATCCTAAAACAAAAAACATGAAAGTAGAGCTGCAAAACGGAATAGTGCAAGTAGAGAAAAATAGGCCTAAGTATGCTGGTATTTTCTACGAAGCAGATAGTTTTATCAAAGATATTGATGCAGGGTTTACATTGGCATATAATCATATTCTAAAATATAAAAATGTTTATTTAAATAAATTATTTTTCTCTCATACAAGAATTTTGATAAATTATACAAATTTTTACTATAAATTACTTCAATTATCATATCATCCTAATTTTATGACGGATGGGGGAAAAAGAGAATTGGTGTTATTGCAAAACGTTGAAGATAATGCAGATCGAGAACACTTAATTTTATATAAAACAGAAGTGCTATCTATGTTAAAAGGAGAGATACCTTATTTTGAGCTTAGTGCAAATAGTAAAGACATTTATCACAATAATAATGTAATTATAAATGATTTCATCCATATTTCACCGTATGAATATATTTTAGAAGTATCAAAATATTTATCTGATACTGATTTGAAATTTCAAAGAAAAATATTATATAAATCACTAAATATTCCTTTATGGAAACAATGTAAAATACACATATCAAGATTACAAAGAGAATGTAAGTATAATCGAGATATATTAATTGCACGATATACAAATTATGTAATAAGATTATTGGACGAGGAAAAGATTACTGATGATACACACAATAATATTTCTTGGATAAATAACGATGCTCAACATCAATTCAATATTACGGATTTTTACTTATACAATGGGATCTGTGGTATTGTCATATTTTTGGCAGCATACAATAAAATTTATGATACAAATAAGTACATGGAGCTCGAAAAAAGAGCATTATCAAGAGTATTTTCTTATACATCTCATCTTAAGAGTTCTTGTGTTAAAAATGTTGGAATAATGTGTGGAGATGCTTCTATAATTTATACGTATTTAGTTCTATATAAAATAAAAAATGATTATAAGTTCATTAAATATGCGGAATACCATTGTAGCATAGTTTTAGAGAAAATATATTTTGATAATTTTGATTTGCTTTATGGTAATTCAGGATTAATTATAGGATTAACGGAGCTTTATTCCATAACTAAAAAACAACTCTATATTAAAAAAGCTGTCTATTATGCCGATTTTCTTATAAATTATATCAAAAAACATAACAAGGTATTGCTTAAATGTAAAGAAGGGGTAGCTCATGGATACAGTGGTATAACACTAGCATATTTAAGGCTATATAAATATTTTAAGAAAAAAGAATATATGGACATAATCTTATGGCTAGTACAGGAGGAAGATATTTATTTAAATAGTGAACTGAAGTCTTACTGGTGCCATGGTTTAGGCGGGATTTTAATGGTCAGAAAAGAACTTTCGCAATTTATGATGGATAATTGTACATATGAAAAATATATTGAAAACTTTAAAAATATTACATTTAAACTTGATCAGTATTGCTTATGTCATGGGAAAATTGGAAATTTTAATATTTTGCGTTATTTGGAAATGGAAAATCATATACAAAAAGTTATGTATGAAGACAAAATCATTGCAAGTGCTTATGAATTATTATTTAATGAGTATCATCAGACAGAAAAATATAATGTTGGATTTATGACCGGTATAACAGGAATAGGATATATTCTTTTGTCTATTCTTGATTCGAACTTACCTGATATCATGAGAATCCACATATAGTAAGTATAAAACATATATGATTATTATGGAGGAAGTATTTAAATATGAAAAAATTGGAAAATATTGAGTATAATTGCAAAGAAATACAATCAAAAATCATGGGGCCCAATCCTATAAAATTACTTATAGAATTATTATCGAATAATTGTATTGCAAAAAATGGATATGTTTGCGATCTGGGTTGTGGTAAGGGAGTATCTTCTGTATATCTTGCTAATGAATTTGGATTTAAAGTATATGCGACAGATATTTGTATTAATCCAAGAAAAAATAAGGTATTCTTTGAAAATATGGGCTTCTCCCAAAATGAAATTGTACCTGTTTTGGCAGATGCCAATAAGCTTCCTTTTAAAAAAAATTTTTTTGATGGAATTATAAGTATCGATTCTTATAATTATTTTGGTTGCAATTCTAAGTACCTAGATAATAATTTACTTTCATTTCTCAAAAAAGGTGGATATGTTTATATTTCTGTACCAGTAACTAATAAAAATTTTCCAGGTCAATATTCTCCTGAGGTGTTATCTGTCTGGTCTCAGAATCAGCTTAACACTATACATGATATCAAATATTGGAAAAATTTAATTAGTTGTTGTCGTAAAGCAGAAATTGTTGATATTTATGAAATGAAAAGTAGTGAAGAGGCTTGGAGTGATTGGCTAAAACAAAACAATAAGTATGCAAAACAAGATTGCATTGCTATAGAAGCGGGCGCTAGAAACTACCTGACTTTTATTGCCATTGTTTTGCGAAAAGTAAATGATTAGGCGTTTAGACAAATAGACATTTAGAAACTAAGTGCTTATGTATTTGCCATATATTTTATCTGCCTAAGTAGAAATATTTTCATTGATATATAAAATAATTTTTCAGAAAAGCTACTAAGCATATTTTTAAGAAAGCTACAGAGATTAGAGGATGTTCCTATAATTTGATGTGTGGTTCGTATCTTTGGTATGGAGATGTATTGGTAATAATTATTGTTGACTGTTATCACTAAAATCCATTTGAAAGTGGAGAGTGTTGGAAAAATATATCTCTTTTGATTTTACCAGAAAAAAGGTAGAAGATGTAGTGCACTGGGTACAAACTTATTTTTATATATTCACTTATATGAAGATGAGATTATAATTATATTATTTTATACTAATAATTTGGAAGAATTTGATGATAGTTAACTGGATAACTTAGAGAAGCAGCTCAACAATTACAACAATTTTATAACTTCACACGATTACTTCATTTATTCCCCGAAAATAAGGAATAATATTAGGTCATTAATGCATTATAATCAATTGGAAAATAAAATGTAGACGAAGAAGGAAAGCCCTCTATCATTTGAAAAAATTTTTGGTTGAAAAGTTTAAGTTTTTTTCTTATTACACAGTTCAATTCTTCAAGAGAGAAGACGAAGGACTATTGTTATCCAGGTAGAAATATTGCCCACTGTTCCTTCAGTATTCGGTTTATGCTAGGAATCGCTGCCATGAGTTGGAACAATCGCTGTGCTATAATGTTCAGCCAGTTCCTGATACGTTTCATTGATCTGCTGGTCTTTCCAAGCACCGTTATGAGCAACTGCAGTCTTGCAGTTATCAGAGCTGTATGACATCACACCAAAAATATATAGATTTTGATAACTTCTCCGGTATCAGAATCAACGAGTGTCGCAGAATCATCGGCCTAGTCAACCTCAACCTGTTCGCTCGGTTTACGGTTGATATGCATGGTAGAGCGTCTTTCCGTTCGTCCTGTTGGATGTGATAGACGAACTGCAAATACATGAGTGGACATCACCGTTAGCACGACAATCCTCTATGTATTCGGTCCACAGCTTTTTGGTGGCTCCGTTGCGAAGCTAATTCCTTGCGGATAATCGTAGTCTGGCATCCGTTTGACAGATGTGAATTGTTTTGTAGAAGGAAAATCAGAATAAATATAAATCATATTATATTACGGGAATCCAACCTCGGTTATATGTTGAAGAGTGAAACTTTGAAAAAGTTGAATACGATAAAATTATTCTCGTAGTTTAACAGCTGTGGCGGCTTTTCTACGCCTTTGATCATCAATTGCAGCATAGTGCTTTCGTGTAGTGTTTACATCTTTATGTCCTAAAACATCTGCTACCAAATAAATATCACCGGTTTCTTGATATAATGAAGTCCCATAAGTGCTACGGAGTTTATGAGGAGTGATTTTTTTGACAGTCGTAATTTCTTTGGAATATTTTTTAACTAAGTTTTCAATTGCTTGGATTCCAATACGTTTTCTTTGAGTAGAGTAGAAGAGTGCGTGTTCATGTCCGGCTACTGGTGTGATTGTTTCCCGTATTTCAAGATAGCTCTTCAAAGTCTTTTCTACTTCTTCGCCAAAATAAACAAGCATTTCATTGCCGCCTTTACGTGTGACTTTAACGGCATTATTTCGAAAATCCAAGTCTTCTACATCTAACCCCACACATTCGGAAACGCGCAGACCTGTGCCTAAGAGAAGAGTAATGATTGCTAAATCACGCTCTTTAGTTTTCTCATAATATGCTCGTTTTTGTCCGGATAATTTATCACCACAATTTTCAATATAATCCAATAACCTAGCAACTTCATCTGGATCTAGCCGTATAATAGCTTTATCATGAATCTTAGGCATATCTATTAGAAGTGTTGGGTTTGTTTGAATCATTTCGTGCCGAAAATAATATGTGTAAAAACTCCGTAGAGTAGATATTTTTCTTTTTAGACCGCGTTCTCCGTTAGTGATAACAGATTCACCTTTAGAATCTGTATATACTTTTAAGTATTCCATGTATTCTTCAATATCTATAGCCTGTATCTGATCAAGAACCTGAAGGTTAAAATCTTGTGTTCTAAATTTCCGGAAAGCAGGATTGTTTTGAATTAAAAACTGAAAAAAGATACGAATATCGTAAGCATAGGAAATTCGAGTTTTTGTGGTAGTGGTTGTTTCAATGGCACGAAAATAATCCTTTGCAAAAGCTGAAGTGTTTCTAATATTTGACGAAGCTTCAAAATGTTTTGTATATCAGATTGTTCATGGTATGTTGTTCTTTCCATAAATTTTATCCTTCCTAAACAATAAATAAAATTAAGTGAGGTATAAGCTAAAATTCATTTAATACCAGTTAATAAAGAAAAACTGTATTTCATAGAAATTATACCATGAGAGTGTCTTTTTCGTCAATCTATATGAAAAACTATGAATTTGTTGTATAGATTGATAACCATAATATTCATACTAATATGATTCAATGAAACATGGTCTATCCACTATTCCATCTTATCTTTAGATAATGTTCGGAATCTTCTGTTTTAGTAATCAATCATCCACCTATGATTCAAAGAAAGCATATCATGGTTGCCTTGAAATACAATACTCTGAATGCCTATTTTGGTAAACAATATAGGCAAATGTTATATCTCCTTCAAAATATAACGTATCTATGCCGACTTCTGTAGGAATAATCCAGCCGGCTCCTTGTACAGAATTTATATCTTCTTCTTTAAATGTTTTATCACTACTACTTTTTATTAGTCTATATGCTACAAGTTTTTGCATTTCGTAATACTTCATTGTTTGTTCACTCTTTTATTTGAGTTATATAAGTATACCAAAAATTCTCTTCGCGCATTGTAAATATGTGTTACGATGTAACATTAAAGAGTTGAATAATAGCTCAGTTTTTCTATTTTTCTTGTCTACAAAGTTTTTGATAAGAATAGTCTAAAATTCGTTCTTTACGCTCTTTTAGAATCATCTTATAAAAATCTTTTTGTAAGCTAGATATAAATGGAGTTTTGTCCACTATTCTATTAATTTCTTTTATGTCAATTTTAGGTACAATACGCTTTAATGCCATATTACACTCTGAGTTTTGCAAAGAAGATATGAAATCAAAATACCGTATCTTTTGCCCATTAATTTTAATTCCGGACAATGGTATTTCAAATACACGCAGGTTTCTTTCGTCCGGATCTTCCAATGTTCTTTTCATAATTTCTTCATCTGCTTGAGGGAATAAACAGCTTCCGCAATCATATACGGGAGCAAGTGTGATTTCATCCGTGTTGTTATTATAAAGAAATCCCCAATTTCCATTATGCCTATCCCAGTTTCCAATTAAAGCATCTATAATAAATATATTCCAAAACCATGTAATGAGAACATGAGGTTCCATAGCAGTCTGTTCCTCTAACGTCATAAGAATATCACTTAACTCTGTTCCATATCCGTTATGAATAGAATCAATCATTGTATTTTTCAAAGATGCAAAATCTTGGAGAATCAATCCGTTTGCTGTAAAATCTTTACACGCAACTACAATCTTTTTTCGTCCATTTCGTGTATAAGTCCCTAGCAATGTTTCCTGTACGGGAATACCTATACTATCAAAGATATGACAACCAATATATTCCGACACACAACCATTGCTATAACTCATTTCCCTATTTTTTGAAGGAATTGCTGGAAACTTCAACATATACTGTTCTCCATTATAAATAACAGAAATCTTGCTTCCATTTGCTCCAGCATAAGTTTTGTTACGTATAGGCAAATTTGTGAAATCAATCATATTTAGTCACCTCGTTTCATTCTTAAATACTTTTCTCGTAAATACCACGCCTGTTCTGTTGATATTTCCTGTCCTGATTCTGCGGAATTTATATCCGCATTTAGTTCGCTCCATGCAATATCCCAGTGATAATCTTTTTTTCCACTGTCTTCAATTTCCCATGAAGCGGACATATTTTTAATTGATTTTTGTAGATATAATGGTAAGCCACATTCAAAATATGACTGACTAAGAGGGAGGCCAGTTTTCGTGTTATATCTATCTTCTATATTATCCCATTCCATCATATCTTCCATCGTACATCCGAGAGCCTTTGCAAGCTGCCATACTGTTCTTGCAGAACAGTTTTGCAGGGAACTTTTTCCAGAACATATATCTATAACCGTTGTTTTAGGAACACCACTAATTTTAGATAAATGATACTTTGTGATATTTTTTAAATTAAGATAGGTTTGCAAATTCATATACATCATCCTTTCCTAAATTAATTATATTGTATCGGTATGCCGACCTTTTTGTCAAGCAATAAAGAGATTTGTATGTTATTAACTTGTGATAATGTCTTCTTAGGATTCACTTGAGAAAGACCCTGTCGGAAGCGAACCACTTTCTAGAAACAGAGTATCGAAAACTTTTCAATCAGAGGTTTTCTGTCACACCGGAAGCAGAGTCTATTTTTCTCCCCATAGCAAAAGGAGTTGATCTTGACTCCATCCTTTGTGTTAAAAACACACACGAAAAATAGATACAGTCGGAACCTTTTTTTAAAACCGTTGTTTTCAGATCTTGGATGAAGGATTCCCCATTATCAATGCCCGACGCGCGATCACCGTGTTAATAAATCCTCGTTTGGCTATCCGTGTCGAATATAACGGCAAGATTTACCATTCCATCCGGTATCTGAAACCCTAAAATAAGAATGCTAGCTGTAAGGTGCCAAAAAAGTATGCACTGCTGTAGAACTCCATCTTATCGATATACGACACCTCCTTTTAGTCATAGAAAAACCCGCTTGTTCTAGACAAACGGTTAGAATAAGCGGGTAGCTGTTATTGGTTTTACGCTATTGTCTGCTGTTGACGTGCCTCAATATACAGGTCAATATCTTCTACAATATAATTATCTCCGGTCGTATGCAGCGCTTCAAAACATGAGTAAATATAGTCCCATACATTGTATTGGGAAAACAGTTCACTGACCTGTTTTCCGGTCAGGTGCTTTGCAGATTTATATTTTTCAATACAGTACACTAAAAAATTTCCTTCTTTGCTCATAATCACACCTCCTCAGGGATTATGAAATCTCCGGTCCTTTTTTCTTCCTCAAACATATTGAATAATGTCAAAGGACTGAAATGCCACAGCTTTGTATCTTCCTGCTCCAATAGAGAGTAAACTTTTGAATCATAGAACTCTTTAGATGCTGTAACTTCATCATAGGGATAGTTTTCCGTAATCAAGTGGATAACCTTTGGTACGATCAAAGTCAGCATAGCTTCAAATTTCTTTTCGTCCATCACCATTCCACCTCCGGTAAAGTTCCTGCAAATTTCAAATAACTCAATGACTTTTCAGAGCTTATGACCAACTGGTTATACAGTTTCTTGATTTTTAATGCTTCCAATGTCTGCTCTTTTGTCAGAACACCGGATGTATAGAGGGTAAAGGTCGTATAAACATCATCGTTTGCAACAGGGCCATAAACAAAATCATATTCCGGTCCCTCATAATTGCCAGATCTATTATCCGATACAAAATCCAGCCACGCTTCATCTGCAGATTCAAAACGAAGCACCGAACATTCCGAGAAGGCTTTCTGTTCGTCAATCTCATAGATATTGACAATCTTTCCGCCTTCTTTGCGTCTGCGATACACCTTTTCCGCAAAAGAAACCGCCTGTTTTTTATTGGTAGTTGTATAGAAGCCAAATCCAAAATCCAGAAAACGGTTCTGCTTAATCAGTTTCGGCTCTGAAACCACCACATTACTTCCGTGATATAAGATCATATCTTTCCCTCCAATACTTTTTTGGCAAGTTTTTGTTCTTCTGTCAGGGATTGTATCATTGCCTCTACATGGCGTCGCTTTTCAATTTGTTCGCGTATGGATTCAACATCATTTTTCCCAATATATTTTGACACCACTTTTTTGCCATCCCGGTATTTTAAGTAGCAGTAGGTATTCCCATTGACTTTCTTTTCAGAGATCGTACCTTTCGGAAGCCCTGCCAGTATTTCTCGGTATTTTTCCAGCATATAATCGATCCGCTGTTTTTCTTTTTTTACGGTACTGATAATTAAACTCATTGTTCTCACCTATCTTTATTATACCCAACATTTCAAGAAATATCAACATAGTGTGGAGTAAAGTGAGAGAAATATATCCCGTACCTTATGTATGATTTGATCAAGTTTTTATGCACTCGGTAAATAAATCCAGTCACGCATTAAGCATACGCTTGGTTCATGCCAGATGATACGTACACGCACTGTAAACAGTACGTGTATCGAAGTATCTGGAAGGGCAAGGCACACCTTTACGACTAGTCCTTTTTGCAGAAGCTTTTCAAGGTTTACCTAAGGTAGCCTGGCACCGAAAGTATCTGCTGATTCCTCCGGGTTTCTTTTCGTTACTAAAACGGATTCTACATACTGGTGCAGTTTGTTATAAGCATCATTCAATAGGTCATCAAGAACAATATTTTTTAATTCGTATGTCATTTCTTCGTACGCTACATTTGGTAACTGTTTGTATGCAATCAGTTCTTTAGGTTCTTTGCCTTTGTTTATCTTTATCATGTTACCAATCTCTTATAGCCGTTCTAATTCTAATCTTACACGGCAGGAATTAGCCTTGGTATCGTTATTTCCTAAGATCGTTTCGAGACTATCTAATGCCGCTTCTGCTCCTACAAAGTTTTTGTTATCCAAGAAGTTATAAAATTTGCTAAATAACATTTGGACATCTTCTGGTCTCTCAGAAACACCCATTACTTCTCTAAATATTGTGTTAACATCCTTTCCATAAGTTTCATCAGGAGCGCAAAGTATCTCTTTATCCTTGATGATCATTAAACTTTCTGTGCCTACAGAATTAATCACGGCCGGCGCATGAGTAGTTACAATAAACTGGACTTTTGGAAAAATCTTCATCAGATCTGTTAAAATCTTCTGCTGCCATGATGGATGTAAATGTAAATCAATTTCATCTATTAAGACTATACCATCCGTTTCGGTTAAAACATGTTCTAGTAATTGAAGATTTAAAATAGCCATTCTATAAGCAATGTCGGCAACTAAACTGATTGTACACTTGTAACCATCACTAAGCTGCGAAAGTGGAATCGTTTTAAAGTTATTATCTTGAGCAAGATACATTAAATCGATTTCATGTGTATCCAAATTAAATTGTACTTTTACATTCTGATAGCCAGAAATAGACTGAAAACACTGCTCCATTGCAAGACAAACAGCTTTGAACTCAGGTAATATTTGTCCTTTCTGATATTGCTGAATGGTCATTTCCTGGAACCATTTCATCATAAATTTGTCATTGGCTGCACCATCTAAACTATCAAGATAGCCATTACTTCTTGTGCTTTTTTTAAATGTATTATTCCTTTTTTCCCTATGTTGATTCCATAAACGTCCTATACCATAATAAGATATAATAGGCAATACTAAATTAGTATCACCATTTCTAATTCTTTCTTGATACCTAATTGCAATGCTTGTTAGTTCTTTTGTATTTGATATGCTATCACGTCCATTTGCTGAATTTAATGATCTAATCCATTGAACTTTTTCACCATTGATTTCACTTTGTGTGGTAATTTCTACTGGGAATTGTGGCTGAACATCAACAACGCTTCCCTTATTGAAATATTTATTATGAGCATCATGTTTTCTGATTCTGTAATTCGTAAGCCCATCCATAGCAGAGATAAAAGTTCCAACTGCAATAGCAGCTGCTTCCAGTATGGATGTTTTTCCAGTACCATCTGCGCCAGCGCGAGGCTGACGGCACACGGCCGGTGATTGTCGGAGGTATCACAATAGAAAAGTGGAATCCGGATGAGCTGGAGGAAGTCATGCAGAAATACGGTGTATTGGACAGCACTGTATCCGAAATGACTGCGGAGATAGAGAAAATGTTTCCACCGACAACAGATGCATCCATTACAAAAGCAGTAGCCGATTATACGGGAGTTATAGATACCCACTACTCCTATTTCCGTTTTCCTTCTCTTATCAAAAAATATCCCAACGCGGCTGTTATGAGAACAGAAAGCTACGCCCGGACCAGTGATCTGATTAAAGAAATTATGGATGAGCACCCGGAGGTGATAGGCGACTTTGTCTGGACCTGCTGGAATCACATAGGAGAAGCGGGACTTGGAAGGTGTGTCCATGTTCCGAAGGAGGAAGAGGAAAAATATAACAATGTATTCGGCATGATGGATATCATGGTGAAGACAGAATACCCGTACCGGCTCTCAAACTGTGCAGATTTTGACATTAACGGAGTACCGACGGTGCAGGGGATTTACAGAAAGAACGTGTGGGGGGACCAGAGCACTTGTATTGCAGTGCAGCCTCCGGCTTACCACGACCTTGCGGAGATTAAGATGCTTGGATTTAGCAGGACAGAGGAAAAGCAAAGCTGGAATTTAGAAGGTGAAGAAGGAAAGCCGATAAGAGTGAACGTGTACTCAGGCGCAGAATGGTTGGAGCTGTTTTTGAACGAAAAAAGCCCTGGCAGAAAACCGGCAGGCAAAAAAGCCCCTTATTGCGCAAGTTTTGAGCTTGAATATGAGCCTGGCATCCTTACAGCAGTAAGCAGCACGGGCAGAAAAGAAGTATCCCGCAGCACGATAGAGACAACGGGAAAGGCAGTAAAAATAAAGGCAGTTCCGGAAAATACACAGGCAAAGGCAGGAGTGAAAGCATTAGGCGGAAAAAGCCACAAGGGGCAATTAGGATTGGCAGCCCTTGTGACTTTATATGCAGAAACTTAGTAACGGGATGATTCCCGGTATTTTATTACAGTGCGAACATAAGTTGTCCGATATGGAATACCTGGTTCTTCGATACGGGAAAGAAGCAGTTCCGCAGCAATATATCCCATAGCAGAACTTGGAATATGGACAGTGGTTAAATGTGGTTCAATAATCTGGGATTCAGCAGAATTATCGAACCCTGTAATTTTTACATCTTTAGGGACCGATAAGCCGCATTTCTTCAGCGCCTTCATGAGGTCCATGGCGACAAAATCATTTGCACATATAAATGCATCTGGCAGTTCTGGCAGTTGTTTGATATGTGATGCAAGCTGTTCAACAGTATGGAAGGGCTCGTTTGCTAAGAGTTCGTCAGTAACCGGTTTTAGACCAGAGAGTCTGAGCGCATCACTGAATCCCTGATATCGTTCAAAAAATGAGTGGCAGTTATTGATATCTCCTGCAAACGCAAGCCGGTGCTGTCCGTCCTTTATGAGAGTCTGCACGACGCTGGAAATACTGCTTCGGTTTTCCATAAACAGAAAATCCGCATCAAGCGTAGTGAAATCAATGTTAGAGGCGCAGTCGGTAAAAAGCAGTGGAATATCAAGCTTGCTGAGCATCTGACTGTATGCGTAATCAAATAGTTCTAAACAGATGATTCCGGCAGTGTTTGAAAGGTCGAATCCGGCCGGGAGCTGTAATTCCGCAAATTCCTGCTCACGAATCAGAAAAAATGATAATCGGTATCCGTTAGAACTGATTTTCTCCTGAAAAGTATTTAAAAGTTTTGAGCCGAAATGAGAACTGTTCGGCATAGAACGGGTAAAAAGAGCAATCTCACAATTTTCTGGTTTTGGAATGGAAGCTAAAGGTGGATAGTAAGAAAATTGTTTATATCCCAGTTCGGCAGCCTTTTGCAAAATTCTGTCTCTTGTAGCATCTGCCAGCACACCGGTATTGTTTAAGGCTTTTGATACGGTGTTTCTTGATACCCCTAATGAATCAGCTATATCTTGAATGGTAATTCGTTTTCCCATAGATACCTCCCTGTTTTAAATATGATGATCGTATAATCTGTATAAATACTTTTATGAGGGTGTTATACTTCATTATTAAATGTAACTTATTTAAAAAGATTTGTCAAATGTAAAAATGTGATGGATTAAAAGCTGTTTTTTATTGGCATACCGGCTTGTTTACAGATGAAAAAGGTGTAAATGTAAAAATAAATGAGGTATATGTAAAAATATAATTGACAAAAAGGTGTGCAAATGTTAGTATAGACTCAAGAAACAGTACAAAGTGCACAATGAATCAGTGCAATGTTACATGTTTATCAGGAAATGATGCAAATGTAAAAGGGAGGAGAGGGAACAATGAGTTTTCGTAATGCAAAAAGTGTTTCAGCCGGTAGACAGACTTTTCGCCAAAAAGCTGGCTACATCAAAAGAAACTGGCAGTTATATGTAATATTTTTAATGCCGGCTCTTCTTTTGACAATTATTTTCAAGTATATTCCCATGGGAGGAGTATTGATTGCTTTTGAGGATTACAATGTAATAAAAGGGGTATTTGGCAGCCCATGGGTGGGACTGGATTACTTCAGAAGGTTTTTATCGTCTCCGGATTTTATGAAATATCTTCTGAACACATTGAAACTGAGTGCCTATGGATTGCTGTGGGGATTTCCGATACCGATTATTCTTGCTCTTTTGCTAAACCAGATTCGCAGAACCGGAATAAAAAAGAAAATCCAGCTTTTGATTTATGCACCAAATTTTATTTCTGTCATTGTGCTCTGTGGTATGGTCAGAATGTTTTTGTCACCGGTAGGGCCGCTGAATCAGGTTTTGGGGATTGATGCAAACTGGATGACCATGCCGGAGGCATTCCGTACTATTTATATAGCCAGCGGAATCTGGCAGGGCGCCGGCTGGGCGTCTGTCATGTATACAGCGGCTCTGGCAAATGCAAGCAAAGACCTGGAGGAAGCCGCAATTGTAGACGGAGCAAATATCTTACAGCAGATATGGTATGTGCAGCTGCCTGCAATTAAAAATATTATTGTGATTCAGTTTATTCTGCAAGCAGGAAATATCATGAGTATCGGATTTGAAAAAGCCTATGCACTGCAGACGGATATGAACCTTCCGGCATCAGAAATACTTTCTACATATGTGTATAGAGTCGGTCTGTTGAATGGGGATTACGGATATTCTACAGCGGTTGGATTGTTTAATTCCGTAATTAACATTATCCTGTTGATTTTTGTAAACAAGGTAGTAGCAAAACTTAACGATGGAGAAGGATTATAAGAAGGGGGCAAGTGAAAATGGAAAATCGAAGAAGAATGAAACTGGGAACGTCCGATAAAATGATTCTGTCCATTGGATATATACTCCTTGGTGTTTTTGCTCTTGCAATACTGATTCCGCTGGTTTATGTTGTAGCTGCTTCCTTCATGGATCCTAATGTATTGAACAATCAGGGGATCAGCTTTCATTTAAAAGACTGGACTCTGGATGCGTACAAGCGTGTACTCGAAAATAAAATGATATGGAGAGGATTTGCCAATTCCTTTTTCTATTCTATAGCGTTTACAGTAATATCAGTGTTTGTTACCATACTGGCAGCATATCCGATGTCTAAGAAGGAATTTGTCGGAAGAAAATTCTTTAATGCAATATTTATCGTCACAATGTTTTTTAATGGTGGATTGATTCCGACCTTTATTCTCGTGAATCAATTACACTTGGTAAATACAATCTGGGCAATTCTGATTCCGGGTGCATTCAATGTATGGAATATGATTCTCGCAAGAACCTATTATCAATCCATTCCGAAGGAGCTGCGTGAAGCATCTCAGCTTGATGGAGCCAGTGAGATAGAGCACTTTTTCAAAATTATGATTCCGGTGTGTAAGCCGATTATTGCGGTATTGGCATTGTGGTCTTTTGTAGGTATGTGGAACGGTTACTTTGACGCCATGATTTACCTGAATGACGCAGACTTACAGCCGTTACAGTTGGTGCTTCGCTCCATACTGGTACAGAATACTCCACAGCCTGGTATGATTGCGGATATCCAGAGTACGGCTGAGATGGCAAAGGTTGCAGAACTTTTGAAATATGCAACGATCGTAGTATCCAGTTTACCATTGTTAATTATGTATCCGTTTTTCCAGAAATATTTTGATTCGGGAATTATGGTGGGTTCCGTAAAGGGCTAAGGAGGAAAGAGTGATGAAGAAGAGAATGATATTTGCACTGGGAATATCACTGATTATGATGGTTTCTCTTGCCGGATGCGTCGGAGAAAGTGCACAGGTTGCAGATACAAATCCGGATACACCGGCAGAAGAAGTAACATTTCCGTTAAAAGAGAAAAAAGAACTGTCTTTTATTACAAGTGCTCCGGCAACCAGTACACAGGATCCAAATGAGAGGCTGATTTTTCAGCGATTAGAAGAACAGACAAATGTGGAAATTGACTGGACCTGTTTTGTGGCAGATCAGTTTGCTGATAAAAAGAATCTTGCACTGGCGCAGTTTGGAAATCTTCCGGATGGACTGTTTACAGCCGGAATGAATGATTATGATTTGCTGAGATATGCAAAGCAGGGAATCATTATTCCATTGGAAAATCTGATTGATAAATATATGCCAAATTTACAGACTGTTTTTGAAAAATATCCGGAGTATCGGACAATGGTTACAGCACCGGACGGACATATTTATTCATTTCCGTGGATTGAGCAGCTTGGAGAAGGAAAAGAAGCGATTCAGGCTATTGGTAATATTCCGTATATAAATAAGAAATGGCTGGACTGCCTTGAACTGGAAGTACCGTCTACAACAGAGGAACTGGAACAGGTATTGATTGCATTCCGAGACAACGCAGATAAGATTCAGAAAGAATGTGGTGTAGAAGGTGATGTGATTCCGATGTCGTTTATCATCAACAACGGAGATCAGGATCCGGCAATCTTAATCAATGGATTTGGAGAGGGGTATGGAGACACGGGGGATCACTTCGCAGTGACAGATAGCGGAGAGGTAGTTTATACGGCAGTTCAGGAAGGCTATAAAGAAGGAGTTAAATGGCTGCATAAGCTGGTTGAAGAAAAGCTGATAGACCCGGAAGCATTTACGCAGGTGTGGTCCACCTATGTCGCAAAAGGAAAGAATCACAGATATGGTCTTTGCTTTACATGGGATATCGGAAATATCGACAATTATGATGACTATGTAATGCTGCCGGCACTTGCAGGACCGGAAGGGCTTGTGAATGTTACCAGGCAAAACAACAGTGAGACAAGCGGATTTGACCGTGGACGCTGTGTTCTTACAACAAGTTGTCGGGATACTGCACTTGCGGCTGCATGGATCGATCAGATGTATGCACCAATCCAGTCTCCACAGAACAACTGGGGAACGTATGGAGAGAAGGATGCTGCCAACATATTTGAAATGAGTACAAACAGCGAAGGCGAAAAGATGCTGAAGCATATGGATTTGGGAAATAATTCACCGGTTGAGGTACGTGAAAGACAGTCTGTGAATGGCCCGCTGGCGGTGCTGAATGATTATTATGATGTGTATGTGACATGGCCGGCAGATGCAAAGTGGAGACTTGATAATATGCATGAAACTTATCTGAAGGATATGAACAGCAAGTATGTATATCCGAATGTGTTCATGAGTATTGAAGATACCAATAGAGTTTCTCAGCTTGATACAGATATCAGGAAATACGCAGAACAGATGAAGGCAAGCTGGATTTTGAATGGCGGTATTGATGAAGAATGGGATGCATATTTAGAGAAAATGGACAAATACGGTTTGCAGGAGTATTTGAAAATTAAGCAGAAGTATTTTGATGAATACCAGAAATCGTTAAGTGCAGATAAATAGGAATATATTATATGGAAAATAAAAAAGATATGAATGGATTGCTGCAGAAAGCAAGAGAATATGAAAGGAATGAAATCCCTGACATTCCTGCAGGACAAAAACCTTCTTTTCATGCCTGTGCCCCAATCGGCTGGGTAAATGATCCCAATGGGTTCTCGGTGTTTCAGGATGAAATACATTTAATGTGTCAGTATCATCCATACAGTACGCAATGGGGACCGATGCATTGGGCGCATTTTAAATCAAAAGATTTTATTAAGTGGGAGCAGATGCCTGCCTGTCTTGCGCCCGATCAGGAATACGATAGTTTCGGATGTTTTTCGGGAAGCGCCATAGAATTTGAAGGAAAACATGTATTGGTCTATACCGATGTCGTTGTTGGAAAAGATGAAGAAGGAAAACACTTTGAACGTCAGACACAGTGTATAGCAGTCGGAGATGGCGTTGATTATGAAAAGTCTGATGTGAATCCGATCATAGGAACGGACATGCTTCCGGAAGGAGCCAGCAAGGTCGATTTCCGTGATCCGAAAATCTGGAAAGACGGAAATATATTTTATGTGATTGTCGGAAGTCGAAATGAGGATGGAAGCGGACAGTTGCTGTTATATTCCTCAGATAATCTGAAGCAGTGGAAGTATTGTGGTGTTGTAGATAAGTGTGAGAACCGATATGGAAAAATGTGGGAATGTCCGGATATGTTTCAGCTTGAAGGAAAGTGTGTTATTTTGACATCACCGCAGGATATGTATGCGGAGGGACTGGAATTTCACAATGGAAACGGAACACTTTGTTTGATTGGAGAATATGACAAAGAGCAGGTAAAATTCATACGGGAGTCTGTAAGTGCCGTTGATTATGGTCTGGATTTCTATGCAACACAGACTCTGGAAACGAAAGATGGACGCAGAGTTATGATTGCATGGATGCAGTCATGGGATAACTATTTGACTCCGGGAGAATTTAGATGGTCTGGGCTTATGTCGATTCCAAGAGAAATTCATGTAAAAAACAGCAGGTTATATCAGCTTCCGGTAAAAGAGTTGGAAAATTATTACGCAAATACAGTTATGTATAACAATATTCCGGTTCAGGAAAAAACAGAATTGAATGGGATTTCCGGAAGAGAAATTGACATGACCATTGAAATTCAGGAAGGCGGGTATGAAAAATTCTGGATTCAACTGGCAAAGAATGAGAGTTTTTATTCGGAAATCGTTTATGATGCAAAAAAAGGAACCGTTTCCTTTGACCGAAATTATTCTGGACTGAGGAGAGACTTTATCTGCCGTAGAAGCATGAATGTGGAAGGCAGAAATGGAAAAATCAAACTTCGTGTGTTAATGGACAAATATACGGTTGAACTATTTGTAAATGACGGTGCCCAGGCAATGACTTCTCTTATTTATACACCGCTGGATGCAGATAAGATTCTATTTAATGCTGACGGAACAGCTTATATAGATATTGTGAAACACGATGTTGTTGTAGAATAAAAAGATTGTGCGGCAAGTTAAATGACAGTACCGACTATGGTGCGTTTACGTTTGAATAACGGACAGAACCCCGGAAATGTTGATAAAATTGGCATTTCCGGGGTTGTTTTATGTCCTTTGGTTCTAAAATGGCTCTAGTTATTTAAAAATAATAAATTTACACTTCTTGAATTTCAATAGCGTCAATGATAACATCTTCTTCTTTGGTAGAATGATAATCGGGATTACTTAATAATGTATCACGTAAAGATTCTTTTAACTTGTCACAACAAGGTTTGAAAGATAAATATGTAATACCGCCGCCGATTACTCCGCCAACAACGGGAATAGCTTTTTTAAAGAAACCGGCAAACACTTGTTTTGTCATATTGACTCCAAACCACTTTGAAACGCTTTTCACGATTGGGTAGATAGTTCCTTTTGTAAGGGCGGCGTTCATTAATCTCTTTTCAACACCTTTTCCAAGGGCAGTTGCCATTGCTTTGAGGGCAGTATTTGTTCCTTGAACACCATACATAACTCCAAGACAAATGATTAGTAAATTCATAGTTTCTGAATCAAATTTGTGCTCTTTTTTGGTAGTGTCGATCTCTGGAAAACCGTATAAATACATAATCTTTTGAGCGGCACGTAGCATATAGCCATAATATTGAACTAAATCAGCAGGTATAGTGGCAACCATGGCGACACCCCCGGGGGCGCCTAGTGCGGCAAAAATTCCAGAGACACAGTTCCGTTCAAATTTTATTACTTCATCTGCGATTTTGTCAATTTCGCAAGCTGATATCTGAGCATAAGCCGGATTATGTGTAATAGCTGACTCAATAACTTCTGGAGGATAATTTTTCATCAATTCTCGTTGTAAAAAATCAGCCCGGTTTACTTTGATTCCAGGAGTTTGTAAGCCGATAATTATAAAATCCTCAATGCCAATTTCCCCAATGCCATTTGTGTCAACCGCTTTAAGAATGAAATCTTTAGATTTTGTGAGGGCTGTTTTAGCCTTTTCTGTTGTAGAAGAAACTGCTGTGCCAGTATTTTTGGCTGCTTTATTTAAGTTCGTTTTAAAGTTTTTTGTATTTGCTGAATTATCTGTGCTTTTTTTCATCTCTCATTCTCCTTTCTAAAACAGCAAATGTAATTTTATCCAAAAATTATCCCATTCGGAAAATAATTCTATGACTTCAGTCCATTCAGAAGCATAGTTTCTGTGATGCAGTACACAGTCGCACTGGCCTGTGCACCGCGGATGCTTTTGGCAAACAGCCAATTGCGTCTTCCTATTGTATTAAAGGAAAGTTCTCGTGTCGGAGAACACTTTAAGTAAATTGCAAATTAAAAATATGCATAGAAAACAGGTGGTGGTTAAAAGATGTAAATATAGAATCCTTCTTCAAATTCTTCATCGCAAAGGTCATCATCTTCCGTTATAAAGTAATGCATATCCAATAAATCGGAATCGGTCATGCTTCTGACCAGTTTGGGTGACATTCCTTCAGGCGGACTTTTGATATATTTTTGCCTGAGTTCGTCTATATACTTTTGATCCATTTGTATCAGCCTCCAATCTGTAATAAGTAAAGTATGGAACAGATGGGAAAAGAAGTCAAGCAGGCTGGGAGCGGGGATAAATACTTAGCTTTATCATTGTCCTTTTATATAATTCCTCCAAATAAACCTGTTTAGTGTTTATGATATAGCTCATAAAGTATTTCTTTTTTACATTTGGACATTGTAGAGGGTCATAGCCATGGTGAGCAGAAAGTGCTTACTCCGGGATTGAGATCAGGAATCAGTGTTTTGATCTATGGAAAGACCTGTCGTTGGAATACTTTGCTCCAAAGGTGGGGCAAAATTTTGAATGGCAGTGAATAAAGGTTTCCACAATGTGGACAGCAATACATGGTCCCGCCATAAGAGGGATTCCCGCAGTTGATGACCTTTTCAATATTTTCCAAAACAATAGGTCTGGATTTAATATCGTATTCGATAAATTTGTAATAGTCTGTAAGCATCTTCTGTATCACCATTTTTTATAGGCCATGACATTGGTGGGACATAATCTTTTTTTCATAAAGAGGCATATTATTATCAGAGACAGTTTTTCAGACAATCCTATAAGTCGATAAAAAATGATAGATATATGATACAAAAGATATGTTATATAAAGGCATGAATTGTTATACTAAAAACATGATGCAGGAGACAAAAAGTGTTAAGAATTTCAAAGGAAGGTATTACAGCAAAACATTTTAACTCATACATCAAAAAACCAAAATAATATAAAGGAGATGGCAGCCATGAAAATTAAATATTTAGGCACCGCAGCAGCAGAGGGCATCCCAGCCTTATTTTGCAATTGTCCGTTATGTACATATGCCAGAGAACACCGTAAGAGAGAAGTAAGAACGAGATCCCAGGCATTGATTGATGAAAAGCTGCTGATCGATTTCCCGGCAGACAGTTACAAACATGCATTAGAAAATAAAATAGATCTGTCAGCAGTTTCGCATCTTTTGATTACCCACTCACATGATGATCATTTTTATCCTATGGATCTATTCATGCGTCATCCGGAATACGGAAAAAAATGGGGAGCCGAGCAGCTTCATATTTACGGAAACAGTGCGGTTATCCGTCTTTTAAAGGAGATGGCAGAAAGATTTTCCGTTGAAGATATATGGAAATATATTATTCCTCTTGAAATTAAGCCATTTGACGAACTGGAGATAGAAAATTACAAAATCACAGCATTGCCTGCCAGACATATGCAGACAGAAGACGCGTTATTGTTTTTAATTGAAAAAGAGAACACAGCCTTCTTATATGGCAATGATACAGGAATTCCGGACGAGAAATTCTGGGAGGGATTAAGAGGTAAAAAATTAACCGGTGCAAGTATGGACTGCACCATGGGAAAGGGAAAATCATTCTACCACGGACATATGGGATTTGGAGACATTCTGGAATTAAAAGAAAGAATGGAAAAAGAAGGGGTAGCCGATCAGGAGACTGCATGGGTAGTGACACATTTCTCGCATAATGGCGGCTGGACATATGAAAGGATGACAGAAGACCTGAAAGATACTGTATTTCAGGCGGCTTTTGATGGTATGTGTATAGAAATAGGTAAGTAAAGCAAAGGTATTTCAGACAGGAAGTCTCAGATTTTTCTGAGGCTTTCTGTCTGTAATGAATCAGGAATTATTACGAAAATGATTCGGAGAAACGCCGTACTGGGATTTAAAGGCTCTGGAAAAATTAAACGCGTTTTCATACCCTACATTTGCTGCGATTTGCTGAATGGAGAGATTGGGATTCTTCAAAAACTCCAGTGCATGTTCCATACGGACCATTCGCAGATATTCCTGAAAGGGCATATGGAATGTCTTATGAAAAGACTT
This sequence comes from Blautia pseudococcoides, assembly GCF_001689125.2. Classification (NCBI taxonomy): domain Bacteria; kingdom Bacillati; phylum Bacillota; class Clostridia; order Lachnospirales; family Lachnospiraceae; genus Blautia; species Blautia pseudococcoides. The sequence continues at coordinate 4,833,711 of NZ_CP015405.2, forward strand.
GCTCAAATAGGAATAACTCATAAAGAAACGGTCAGCTAAAGCGGAAAGCGTCAGTTCCTCCATGTAATGCGTATCCACATAATTTTTTACCATATCCAAAGAATTGGAAGACTCAGGATGCTGGGAAATTTGCTGTGAATACCGGGACAGTTTATTATAAAGGTAGTTTTCCAGACTCTCATAATCCGAAAAAGAAGAGAGAGGAGGACAGCGCTGGCTCAGTTCAAAATAGTTTAGTGTGGATAAGGCTGCACCGAGTACCTCGTTAAAGTAATGATAAAAAATGTTCAAATCTGGTATGGTGAGCTCTTCGATTTTATTAATAAAAGTAATGCGCTGTGCACTGTTGGCAATCAGGGAAGGTGTTTGGATAAACTGATTCATCATATGTTTAAGCTTTTGAGGAATGCCCTGTTTTGCCATTGGCGTCATATCTGTAAAGAGATGTCCGTATCCCAGGGGAAGACGCAGACAGATATATTCCTGTGCTCTCTGAAAAAGCCGGGCAATACCGGATATGTCGGAAGGAGACATCAGACACCCCACGCAGGAATCTTTGTTTGCATCAATAGTACCCAGAAGAAGATTTTTGAGGGGTTCATAACTTTCGGCAGCACAGATAATAACAATCTCAAACTGTGATAACGTATTGCATAAAACATGGCTGATGGTATCATAAACCGCATTGATCTTATGGTTCATTGCCTCATAGGTCTGAGGGGAACGAAAAGCCAATATGGCAATACAGCAGTTATCCTCAATTCCTTCATTGGCAAGACCGGTAAGAAAAGAAGCGGAAGGAGTCCCATTAGCGGGAAGCTGTGTCAGCTTCTGCAAAAGATTTTCCGAAAGGTGGAAAAGATTTTCCCGGAATTTGTGAGGAACATGTGGATAACTCTGAAAAGCGGAGAAAGCTTTTGCGAGAACTTTTGCCAGACTATCGTTGAGGATCGGTTTAAGGAGATAGTCCATGGCTCCGTTCTGAAAAGCGCCTCTTACATAATCAAAATCATCATATCCACTGAGCACAATAAACTGGACGGGATGAAGTTTTTTGCTCAAAGCATGAATCAGGCTGATACCATCCATGCCGTTCATTTTGATATCAGTAAATACAATCTGAGGTTTGTATGTATGGCAAATTTCAAGGGCATCTTCCCCGCTCAGGCAGGTTCGGATTTGGCCGGCTTCCGGGAAATTAAGCAGGCGAATCTTGTTATGCAGGCCCTCGCAGATATAATATTCGTCATCGACAATCAGGATATTGTACATAGTTCATGACTCCTCCTTTATTACGTCAGCCGGAATATGAATTATTATAGTAGTCCCATGGTGTTCACGGCTTTCAATTGTAAGCTGAGCACGTTGGCTGTAAAAAAGTTTCAGTCGTCTATAGATGTTCTGCAGTCCGATAAATGTGCCGTTGGAAGAATCCAGTAAAGTTTCAGAAGGATGCTCCAGGCTGTATAATACCTCTGATAATCGGTCCGGTGACATACCGTCTCCATCATCGCAAACCTGTATTTCCATAAAATCAGCCAGTGGTTTAATGGAAATGTGTATATGCAGTGAAGTGTTAGGCGATACCAATCCGTGTAGAATGGAATTTTCCAAAAGAGGCTGCAGTAAAAATTTAATGATCTGTATCTTTTGAACGGATTCAGGAACATCTGTAGTTAAACGCAATTGATTAAAATAGCGGATATTGTACACGTTGATCAAAGAGACAGCAGTGCGAAGCTCTGATTCAATCGTTGCGTACAGTCCATCATTTTTTATGTTATAGCGGAGAATCTGCCCAAAGGAGGCGATAGATTCCGCAAGTATTTCCTGGCCATGCTGGGAAGCGTATCCGGAAAAAATACTCAGTGTGTTATAGATAAAATGCGGATTGATCTGATATTGCAGAGCTTTTAGCTGAGCCTGAGTCTGAGTGGTTTCTTTCTCTACGGTTTCCTGTATCAGGGAATTTATCTTATCCAGTAAAATATTGTATCGGTGGGCGATCATGCCGATTTCGTCGGAACGTGTCTCAGGAATTTTTTCTTTAAAGCCGTGGGCAATAATGGCATCCATCAGGTTCAGGTCGGTGTGAAGCTGATGAAAAGATTTTCGGATAAAAATTGTTAACAGTATAAACTGAAGTACAGCAAATGAGGCCAGTGCCAGGGAAAGACTGAACACAGGGCGGTTACTGGAATAAAAAGTAAGCGGCTGCGTGTTCATGATCATAATGTCAAAATGCTCCATCATACAGCAGATGTATTGTTCTTTACCGGAGTTTATGAAAAACGGAGCGGAATCTGCATCATCATTAAGAAGCTCCTCCAGGTTTTGGGGTGGTTCCGCCCCGTAACCTTTTTGGGAGTCCTGAAACCAGGCAAAATAATTTCCGTTTTGCGAAGGACGAAACAGAGTCGGAAATATTTTGGACGGGGAGCATTCAAAAACAATATATCCCATACAGGAACCCTGGTATTCTGTGTTGATTTTTTGTATGACCAGGATGATATTTTTGTCTGCAGAACTTGTGGAGTATCCGCAGGTATCATGAAAAACTTCAGTTTGTTTCGCATCGAGATAAAAAAGGCCAAATTCGCTTTCTGCTTCCTGAAATTGTTGAAAAAAATCCAGATTTACAAGCCGGTCTGCAGACCAGAAATAGCTGCCTTCCTCCTCCAGAGGAGTTGTTGTAAAAATGTTGGCTGTGTTGACACCCAGATTTCTGTATTTTAAAGAATATTTGATAGAAGCAATGATTTCGCCCAGATATTTTTCAGACCATACAGGAAATTTATTCAGCCCCATACGATAATGTTTTCCGAGATAATTATTCAGGGGTTGTGAGTAGGCAATATCTCTTGAAAGGTCTGAAATAGAAGTAAGAATATTATCCAGTGTTTTCGTTGTCTGTTCGATCGCTATGCCCTGTTCATGAATCAACTGTGTGTGTAATTCCCGTGTTTGTTTTTTATACAGATAGAAGGAAAAAAACAGTGTGGGAATCGTCAAAAAGAGCAGGGATAATATACATATTTTTTGAACCAGTGTTCGTTTGGTGAAAAAGCTCATAGGCACCTCCAATATATTGGAATAATGTAATAAATGATATAATTACTTCTAATATGTGGACATTATAACATAAGGCTTTTAATTTGTATGCATATCTATACGAAATGAACAAAAGAAGATATTCAATAGCAAAAGATGATATGTAGATTAAGAAAGAAAGATGCTATACTTCAAATATGAATTTTGGAATATGAAACAATTGCGGTTGGATGCGGAAAAGCTAAGTCCGGTAGTACCAAAAGCGGCAGGCTAAAATAATAATTGGGGGAAAGATATATGTTGGAAACATCAGTAAATACAGACTATAACAATGACTTGCATGATTGGGCAAGTATGGAACATCAGATATGTTGTCTGGCGGAGGCGGGTTTTACGCATACACAGTGGATCCATGACTGGTCGGAAGAATATATGTACAGTAAAAGTGAAATGCTTCAGGCAGGAGCAGTTCTGAAACATTACGGAGTAAAGGGACATTCTGTTCATGCAACGGAGGGGGGAAGCCGAAAAGATTACACAAACGCAAATGAGTATTTGCGGCTGGCGGGAGCAGACCTTTTAAAAAACAGGATTGATCTGTGTACGCATATGGGAGCAAATGTAATGGTTTTACATATGCAGCTTCCATTTCGGGAATTTGAGAAAAATGAAAGTAATATGAAAGATTATTACCGGCAGGTATACCGTTCCTTCGATGAGATACAGGGCTATGCGAAAGCGGCGGGGGTAAAAATTGCACTGGAGAACCTTCTGCTGACGCCTATGAAGTACCAGATTGATAAGTATGAGAGAATTTTTGACAGGTATGATGATGATTTTATAGGATTGTGTTATGATTCCGGTCATGCCAGTATTATGAGCCAGGATAACTATTATGTATTCCTGGAAAAATATTATGACCGTCTCTATGCGACACACCTTCAGGATACAGATTCCATTGCACCCGAAAAGTTGAATGACGCGCAGGCGGTGGTGATGGCAGATGCTCATAGAGTACCATTTACCGGAGTGCTGGATTGGGATCAGATTGCCCGCTGGGTGGCAAAAGCTCCAATAGATCTTCCTGCGGATTTTGAGGTAGGATTAAAATATGGAGAAGCATTTGAGTCCCATGAGGAAGAAATAAGTCTGCTGAAAGACTGTCATGAGAGAGCTCTCAGATTTCATCAAATGATACTGGATGCAAAAGCTTCGGAAAGTGTTTGTGATTGATAAGAGAATTCAGGTAATAAAAAATGTAACTTATTGAAGGGACGGCGGGAACTGTATGAAAAAAGCAGTTTCTGCCGCCCTTTTGTTTTGTGTCAATCGGATATGAATTGTATAAAAATGCCATATAGTATGGCGCGGGTCCCACATATGCCTGTACGAGATGAACAAAAGAAGACATTCATTGGCAAATAAAGATATGTAAAATGAATAATGCGGATGCTACAATTCAGATATGAATTTGAGTAAGAACAGAAAAGGGAAAGGAAAGTGAAAATATGCAGAAAGAGGGAAAGAGAAAAGCAAAAGTGCATTATTCACGGAAAGAGAATCTCACAGGGATTTTGTTTGTGGTGCCGGCGTTGATTCCGCTGCTGATCTTCTGGGTAATACCGGTAGTATGGTCCGGTGGGCTCAGCTTTACGGACTGGGATATGATGTCTGAAAATATCAACTTCATGGGTCTTAAGAATTTTGCCAGTCTGTTGAGGGACCCTAAATTTGGGGACGTACTGTGGAATACACTGGTTTTTGCAGTGGGGAGCACCGTTCCGACGATTGTTTTAGGGTTATTGGTTGCATTATTGATGAATGGAGCAAGAAAAGGAACCGGGGTGTATCGTACCGTGATCTTCGCACCGTATATCACACCCATGGTTGCAGTTAGTGTGGTATGGTCCTGGATTTTTGAACCACGTGTGGGGATTTTGAACTATATTCTGGGGCTCTTTGGACTTCCCGGCAGTCAGTGGACACAAAGCAGCAGTACAGCGATGCTCAGTGTTTTGATCGTGACTGTATGGAAGGGTATCGGTTGGACCATGATCTTTTATATGGAAGCGCTTCGGAAGGTTCCGCAGAGTTTGAAGGAGGCAGCAGCCATTGATGGCGCCAATGGATTTCAGCAGTTTTGGAAAGTTACGCTTCCAATGATATCTCCTACAACATTTTTCCTGGTTATCATGTCCAGTATCAGTTCGCTTCAGGCGTATGACCAGATTCAGGTACTGACACAGGGAGGTCCGGCAGGTTCCACCCGTACACTGCTATATTATTACTATCAGGAAGCGTTCAGAAATTTTGAAACCGGAAAAGCCTCAGCGGTGGCAGTGGTGCTGGTGCTTATAACTGTGGTTCTTTCCTGGGCTGAGACTGAAATTTCTAAGAAAACCGTATTCTATAACTAGGAGGTGACAACAGTGACGAGAAAAAAAGGAATAAAGAATAGTCTGGTTCATGTGGTTTTGGTTTTGACAAGTTTTTTAATAGCATTTCCATTTCTATGGATGTTCACCAATTCCATAAAGACGAAAAATGAAATCTGGGAAGTTCCGCCAAAGGTTTTTCCTTCAGTGGCACAGTGGATCAACTACGGAGATGCTCTGGCAGACGGAACATTTTTTAAATATATGTGGAATAGTGCTTACACAGCGGTTATTATTACAGCAGTGATCTTAATTAATTCAGCAATGTTTGCATATGCGCTGGTTCATATCCATTTTCGCGGGAAAAATATTTTGATCGCATTGATCATGATTACATACATTATGCCGGCCAGTACAACTTATGTGCCATCATATGTGATTTTATCAAAATTAGGATTGATGAATACCCATGCCGGCTATATTTTTTCCAGTTGTGCAAGTATTTTTAATATCTTTTTTTTAAGAACGGTATTTGCACAGATCAGTCCGGGTATTGTGGAAGCGGCACGTATTGACGGGGCAGGACATTGGAAGATTCTATGGAAGGTAGTTTCCCCCATGTCAGTTTCATCGTTTGTTACCCTGGGATTACTTTCCTTCCTGGGCAGTTATAACAGTTTTATGTGGCCTTCCTTATTGATTCACGATAAAGAAAAATACCTGGTGAGCATGGGCCTGCAGGCATTCTTCACATCGGAAGGTGCTTATGGATTGAAGTGGGGAACTATTATGGCAGCATGTTGTGTGATCGTATTTCCATTGTTGTTACTGTTCTTTTTCGGACAACGTTGGATTTTAAACGGAATTACCAGTGATGCTGCGGTAAAAGAATAAAAAAGTTAAGGAGAAAACGAAAATGAAAAAACGAACAATTGCACTGACACTGGCAATGCTGACAATGGTATCAGCAGTTGGATGCGGAAAGTCTGAATCCGGAAATACAGCAAAGGGCGGAAACGAAAGCGCTTCAGGCCCGGTGGAAATTGAATTCTGGTACGGGCTGGGGGGAACTCTGGGTGAGACTATGGAAGAGATGATTGTAGCCTTTAATGAGTCACAGGATGAGATTGTTGTGAAAGGTGTGGTTCAGTCAAGCTATGAGGAGACCAGTAAGATGCTGCAGGCGGCGATTGCATCCGGAGAAGTTCCGGCCTGTTATTTGGGCAGCCACATAGACTCCACTACGTTTGCGGAAAAAGGGGTATTGGAATATATGGATGATTATATTGCTGCAGATCCTGAATTTGACAAAGATGACATTATAGAAGCCTTCATGGATTATTGCCGGGACAGTGAAGGTTATGTGTACAGCCTTCCGGTATGGGGAACTACACAGGTAGTTTACTATAGAAAAGATATGTTTGAAGAAGTGGGCCTGGATCCGGATGAAGTATTTGCTACCTGGCAGAATGTTGCTGATGCAGCACGTACGCTGCAGGAACATTATAAAACAGAGGAACCCAATTTCTTCGGATTTGAGCCAATGTCCGGACCTGACTGTCTGGTTGACATTGCATGCAGTAATGCAGGAACCATTGTAAGTGAAGACGAGAAAACCGTTACCTTTAACAGTGACGCATTTGTGGAAGCAATGGAATCTGCCCGCAAATGGATCAATGAAGAGAAAATCATGGGAATCCACTTTGGCGGAGACGGCTGGGAATATTGGTATAAGACCATTGATGATGTAATGCAGGGAAGGGCCGGAGGATATATAGGTTCCAGCGGAGACCAGGGAGACCTTGATTTTGACATTATTGCGGCACATGTGCAGCCCGGATTTAACGACAACCCGCCGAAACCTTATGTAGACCCCATTACAGCGGCAATTGTGAAGAAAGCACCGGATGTTGAAAAACAGGCAGCTTTCAAATTTCTTACCTATCTTAATAAAGTGGGAACAAAAAATTTCTCTATGAGTGCAGGATATGTACCGGTACGCAGTTCTGTAAAAGAAGATGAAGAGTATAAAGCATATTTGGAAAAGAATCCACAGGCACTTGTGCCGATCGAACAGGCTGAACTTGGACGCAGAAAGTGGCATGATATTACCGGTGGTGACGTAATGACGGCTTTGTCCGATGCATGTGACCTGATCGAGATTGAAAATGTACCGGCAAAAGAAGCGCTGGATGACGCGGCAGTTATTGCGCAGCAGGCATTGGATGAATACTGGGCAAATCAGGAATAGATAAAAAATATGAAAAATGCAAGAAAAAACAGTGCAGCAGCATTGGGAATGGTATGTTGGATCGTATATTTTTCGATCTATCTTGGACGTTTGAATTTTTCTGCAAGTATGGGTGATATGACTCAGACAGGATTGTGGGGGAAAACAGAGCTGGGAAGTGTTGCGGCGGCATTTTATCTGGCATACGGACTGGCTCAGATTCCCTGCGGCATTCTGGGAGACAAAATTTCGCCTAAGAAACTGGTTTCCATTGGTCTGATTGGGACTACAGCGGCCAATTTATTATTTCCGTTTGTTGACAGCGTTACAGGAATGCAGATTCTGTGGTTTTTAAATGGTGTATCCCAGGCCATGATCTGGCCGCCGGTGGTAAAGATGGTGATAAATCTGACTTACGGACAGCAGTCGGTAAATATTATCTTAATGTTGTCATTTACAGCTCCGGCGGGAATGCTTGCGGCATATCTTCTGGATGCAGTTATGCTAAAGGCAGCAAACTGGAGATACTGTTTCTGGAGTGCCGGAATCTGGCTTGCTGCAGTTGTGCTGTTGTGGCAGACCGCAATTCCGATCATTGAGAAAAAAGCTGAAAAAGTTCAGAAGCCAATTCAGAATACACAGCCCGGCAAAAGGCAGGTAAATAAAAAGGAGATATCTCTGGCAGCTTCCGGGGTTTTGTGGATGCTTACTGCTGCGTTTATTCATGGCGTATTAAAAGATGGACTGACAACCTGGATACCTACTTATCTGATAGAAAGATTTACCATCAGTTCGTCATTATCGGTTATTATTTCTATGGTGATTCCCATAGTGAATCTGTCAGGTGTCTATATGGCAGGATATGGGAACCGGACGCTTTTTAAGAATGAAACCAAGACCGGAGCAGTTTTCTTTGGGGTTTCTGTTTTATGCATTGCTTTGATGATGACAGGACTTTCCCTTCCGGGAAGTATGGTGGTATTTGCAGTGGTTACCAGTATGATGACAGGAGTAAATACATTGTTTGTCAGTTTACTGCCCATGCATTTCCGTGGTGAAGGTAAAGTATCTACCGCAACAGGGGTTTTAAATGCCATTACCCACCTGGGAAGTGCAGCAGCCAGTATCCTGTTC